>CAYUFS010000048.1:0-42954 GCA_964443975.1 uncultured Myxococcales bacterium
TCGAGATGTTCGAGACCGGCATCAAGGTCATCGACCTGCTCGCCCCCTACCGGCGCGGCGGCAAGATCGGCCTGTTCGGCGGCGCGGGCGTGGGCAAGACCGTCACGATGCTCGAGCTCATCAACAACGTCGCCAAGAAGCACGGCGGGTTCTCGGTGTTCGGGGGCGTGGGCGAGCGGACCCGCGAGGGGCGCGATCTCTACAACGAGATGAGTGAGTCGAAGCTCTCGACCGGCGAGTCGGTGCTCTCGAAGACGGCGCTCGTCTACGGACAGATGAACGAGCCGCCGGGAGCCCGGCAGCGCGTGGCCCTCTCGGCGCTGACCGTGGCCGAGTACTTCCGCGACATCGAGGGGCAGGACGTGCTGCTGTTCATCGACAACATCTTCCGGTTCACGCAGGCCGGCTCCGAGGTGTCCGCCTTGCTCGGCCGCATTCCCTCGGCCGTCGGCTATCAGCCGACGCTGGCGACGGAGATGGGCACGTTGCAGGAGCGCATCACCTCGACCAGCAAGGGCTCGATCACCTCGGTGCAGGCGATCTACGTGCCCGCGGACGACTTGACCGATCCGGCTCCCGCCACGGCGTTCGCTCACCTGGACGCCACCACGGTGCTCTCACGCCGCATCTCCGAGCTCGGCATCTACCCCGCCGTCGATCCCCTGGACTCCACCTCGACGATCCTGTCGGCGGACGTGGTCGGCGCCGAGCACTACCAGGTCGCGCGCGCCGTGCAAAAGGTGCTGCAGAAGTACAAGGAGCTCCAGGACATCATCGCCATCCTCGGAATGGACGAGCTGTCGGAGGACGACAAGATCAGCGTGGCGCGCGCGCGCAAGATCGAGAAGTTCCTGTCGCAGCCGTTCTTCGTCGCGGAGACGTTCACGGGGACTCCCGGCAAGTACGTCGAGGTCAAGGACACCATCCAGGGCTTCAAGGAGATCGTCGAGGGCAAGTGCGACAACCTTCCCGAGCAGGCGTTCTACATGCAGGGCGGCCTCGACGACGTGCGGGCGCGGGCCGAACAGCTCGCCAAGCAGAACGCCTGAGCGATGCGTCTCTCCGTCACCACCCCGCGCGGCGCGATCGTCGACACCGACGTGGACGAGATCACCGCCCCCGGCCTGCTGGGCGAGTTCGGCGTGCTGCCGGGGCACGTGCCGCTCATGTCGGCGTTGAAGCCTGGGGTGCTGACGTACCGGACGCACGAGCGCGCGGCCACGCTGGCGGTGGGCGAGGGGTTCCTGCAGGTCGCGCCGGTCGTGGGCGCCGGCAACAACACCGACCGGGTGCTGGTGCTGGTGGACCGCGCGTCGACCGCGTCGGCCGTCGACCGCGCGGCGGCGGCGCGCGACCTCGCGAAGCTGGAGGCCGAGATCACCGCGTGGAAGCAAGATCTCGACGGGACGTACAAGGCGCTGTGCGTGCGTCGTGACTGGCTGCAGGCGCAGCTCGACGCCGCCGCCAGACTGAACCCGTCCTGACCGACGACGACGCCCCAGCCCCCGGACCCCCGAACCCGGACGAACGCCGGGCCGCGCCGCCCCGGAGCGGACATCGATTCTTCGTCACCGCCGCGCGCGGCACCGAAGGGCCCCTGCGCAGGGAGATCGGCGCGCTCCGCATCGCGGGGGCGCGGGGCGACATGGGCGGCGTCTGGTTCGAGGGGCCGCTCGAGATGGGATTCGCGGTCTGCCTGCACGCGCGGGTGGCGATGCGTGTGCTCCTCGAGGTCGGGCAGTTCCAGGCCGACAGCGCCGACGGGCTCTACGCCGGGGTTCGCGCGGTCGACTGGAGCCCCTGGCTCGACGCGCGCACCACGCTGGCGGTGAGCGCCGACGTCAGCGACCAGCCGGCCCTCCATCACACAGGGTTCGCCGCGTTGAAGGTGAAGGACGCCATCGTGGACGCCCTGCGGGAGAACCTCGGGGTCCGCCCCAACGTGAACCCGCGCGATCCGGACGTGGCGGTGCGGCTGCACATGCGCGGCACCGATGCGCGCCTGTTCCTGGATTTGTCGGGCGAGCCCCTGCACCGACGCGGGTATCGCGTGGCGATGACGGACGCCCCGCTGAAGGAGAACCTGGCCGCCGCCATGCTGGCGCTGGGGCGCGTCGACATCGAGCTCCCGTTCGTCGATCCGATGGCTGGCTCGGGGACGCTGGCGATCGAGCAGGCGCTCGCCGCGCGCCGGATCGCGCCGGGGCGAGGCAGACGTTTTGGTTTTCAGCGATGGCCCTCGTTCGGCGCGGAGTCCTCCCGGCGTGCATGGGACCGGCTGCGCGAACAGGCCAAGGCCCTCGAGCTCGACCGCGCGCCCGCGCCGATCGTCTGCGCGGACAGGTTTCGCGACGCCGTCGACGCCGCTCGCCAGAACGCCGCGGCCGCCGGCGTCGAGGCGGACTTGACCTTCGAGGTCGCCGAGGCGCGCGACGCCACGCCGCGCTGGCCCGAGGGCAACCTGGTGCTGAATCCACCTTACGGCGAGCGGCTGATGGGGGCCCCCGAGCCGGGGGAAGGCCGCGCGCCCCGCCCGGAGTCACGGGCGTTCAGCGCGTCGCCGGCCGGTCAGGAGCACGTTCAAGGGCTCAAGCTGGCGGGGCTCTACCGCGGGCTCGGCGAGACCTTCGAGAGGTTCCCGGGGTGGGGCGTGGTGGTGCTGTCGGGCAATCCACTGTGGACGCGGGAGGTGCGGCGAAAGCCGGTGATCTCGCACCGCCTGTTCAATGGTCCCCTGGAAGTGCGCCTGCTTCGCTACGAGATCTGAGGCGGTTTCGTGGCCGATTTCGCGGCCTTTGTGCGCCTCGCGCGGGGGAGATCCCGGAGCGCGATTGGACCTTGAAGGCGCGCGCCTGCCTTCTCCGTTCGCAGGCGCTGGGCGCTGTAAATGCTGCGGTGACCGCCGAGCACGTACGCGAACACGCAGACGATCGCCACGTGCGGAAACGCCGAAGCGCCCAGCAGCTCGACGGCCATGACGGACAGCGCCAGCGGCGTGTTCGACGCCGCCGCGAAGGCGGCCGCCATCCCCACCCCCGCCCCCAGCGCGAGCGGAATTCCCAGCACCCGTGCCAGCGCATTGCCGAGCGCCGCCCCCACGAAGAACAGCGGCGTGACCTCGCCCCCGAGGAAGCCAGCGCCGAGGGTGATGGCCGTGAACAGCGCCTTCAACGCGAAGGCGGTCCTCGGCAGGTCCGGATCCTCGAAGGCGCGGACGATGGTCGGAACGCCCAGCCCGAGGTAGTCCCCCGTGCCCACGACGCGCCACAGGGCGACGACGGCAAGCCCGCCGACGAACATGCGAACCGGCAGCGGCGTGAGGCGCGCCTCGCCCTGGCGCCTGAGCCAATGCGTGAGCTCGATGAAGGCCGTGGTCACGGCCGCGACGCACGCCGCGAACACCAACCACTTCAGGAGCAGCAGCGGATCGAGCGCAACGGGGGGCGCCGGTGGGTACAGGGTGTGCTGGATGCCGAGCCCTCGCGTCGTCATGTCGCCGACGATCGACGCGACCAGCGCCGGCACGAGCGCGTCGTACTCGATGTGCCCGAGGACGATGAACTCCAACCCGAACACGGCGCCTGCGATGGGCGTCCCGAACACCGACCCGAAGCCGCCGGCCACGCCCGCGGCGAGCAGGTGGCGGCGCAGGTGGCCGCCGACGCGAAGCCGGTGCGATACCCAATCGGCGAGGCTGGCGCCCATCTGTACCGCCGTGCCCTCGCGCCCCGCGCTGCCGCCGAAGACGTGCGTCAGCACGGTGCCGAGCAGCACCATCGGGGCCATCCGGACCGGCAACTCGGGACCGTCGTCGTGGATGGTGTCGATGATGAGGTTGTTCCCGCCCTTGATGGACCGCCCGAAGCGCTCGTACAGGGCGCCTATCCCCAGCCCAGCGATGGGCAGCGTGTAGACGATGACGGGGTGGGCAAGCCGGAAGCGCGTGGCCAGCTCGAGCAACCACAAGAACAGGGCGGACGCCGTGCCGCACAGCATTCCCACCAGCGAGCCAAGCAGCATCCACTCGCCGAGGATGGACCCGCGACTGCGGCGCGCCGACGGGGGCGGGACGGCATCGCTTTGGGACTCCACCGCCATCGCGACGTGGGCCTCAAAGTGCGCCATCGGGCGCCGCTCTGTCAAGACAATAGCGAGAGCGACGCGAGGGGCAGCACGTCGCACCGGCCGAGCGCCGGAGGCGCTCATGCGGGAGGTTCGTGAGGTAATCTGCGCCCCTTGATGCGGTTGCCACTTCGCCTCGGGCTCTCGGCGCTGTCCGGCGTGCTGATGGTCCTCTCGGTGCCGACGTTCGACCTGTGGCCGCTCATGTGGATCGGGCTCCTGCCCGCGCTTCATGTGGCGCTCACCGCCGCGACCCCGCGGCGCGCCTTCCTGCACGGGTGGTTCACGGGGATCGTCGCGAACACGGCGGCGTTCTACTGGATGAAGGGCCTGCTCGAGCGCTTTGGCCACATGCCCGGTATCGAAGCGATCCCGATCATGATGCTGCTGACCACCTACCAGGGGCTGGAGTTCGGGCTCTGGGCCTGGGGGGTGCATCGCCTGGCGCGGCGGCGACCCGGCTTGCCACTTGCCTGGGCGGCCCCTCTGGTGATGGTGGTGGTCGAGCTCCTGGTCCCGCAGATCTTTCCGTTCTACCTGGCGATCTCGCAGGCCTGGGTTCCCCCGATCATCCAGATCGCCGATCTCACCGGGCCGATGGGGGTGACGTTCGTCCTGGTCATGGCGACGGGCGCGCTCTACGACGCGGGCCGCGCCGCCTGGGTGGTCAGCCGGGAGGGTGGGGCGCTCGGCTCTGCGCCTCGGCTCCGTGTGGCGTGGCGCGCCTTGCGCGTGCCGGTGGCGATCGTGCTTGCGGTGCTCGGATACGGCTTCGCGCGCATTCACCAGGTTGACGCCCGCCGCGCGGCGGCCCCGAAGGCGCGCGTGGGCATCGTGCAGGCGAACGTGGGGATCTCGGAGAAGTGGGATCCGAACGAACGCGGCCGGCTGCTGCGCTTGCATCAGGACCTCTCCTCCCAGCTTTCGCGGGAGGGCGCGCAGCTCATCGTGTGGCCGGAGTCGTCGTACCCCTATGCCCTCAGCCGCGAGATGGTCGCGGACTACCCGCTCGGCGATCCGCGGCGAATTCGCGGCGCCGAGACCACGCCCACCATCTTCGGCGCTGTCACCCTCGAGCCCAATCGCGGGACGGGGCGGACGGGGCGCGATCGCTTCCCTTACAACACCGCCCTGATGCTCGACGAGTCGGGGCGTATCAGCGGGAAGTTCGACAAGGTCTTTCTGCTGATCTTCGGCGAGTACATACCCTTCTATGACCGCATTCCCTGGTTCACGAAGCTCTTCCCGGAGGCGTCGAACTTCAACCGGGGCCAGAAGCCGGGGAGCTTCCCGTTTCGGTTGGGCGGACGCGATTTTCGCCTCGGGCCGCTCATCTGCTACGAGGATATCCTGCCCGGGTTCACGCGCCGGACGGCCACCCTCGATCCGAACCTGTTCGTGAACATCACGAACGACGCGTGGTTCGGAAAGACGTTCGAGCCCTACCAGCACCTGGCGCTCGCCGTGTTCCGCGCGGTGGAGAATCGACTCGAGATGGTGCGGGCGGTGAATACCGGGGTCTCCGCCCACATCGATGCGGTCGGGCGGGTCCGGGCGTCGCTGCCGGCCGCGGATCCCGACACCGACCCGCCGCCTGAACCAATGAAGATGCTGGTGGAGACGGCGCTGCTCGACCGCGGCGGCCTCTACGCGCACATCGGCGATCTCTTCGCCTGGGCCTGCCTCCTGTCGGTCACTGCGCTGTCCTTCAAGCGGCCGCGCCGCCTGGCGGCGGGCTCAAACCCCAGAGGTATTCCCACGAAGGCGTGAGGGAACGCGAAGGCTTGGCGCTTTCAGCTCTTCCACCTCGCCCCACCCGCGGCCTCCCGCGGGGAGGGGGCAATCAGCGGGTAAGAAGCGCTGTTCCGTGCGTGACCGCGCGAAGCTCGTCGGCCCGCCGGGCGGTGTGCGACTCGGCGCGCAGCGCCGCAGCCGTGAATGGGAGGACGACCAGCCAGACTACCCCCAGCGTCACGAGCGCCGCCCTGCTGGTGGCGCCCGGGAACTGGCTACACACGATGATCGCCGCGCCCGTGAGGATCAGGATCGCGACGCCCACGCGGCGTAGCGAAGCGAGGCGCCTGCCGTCACGCCGGGCCCCGTTCAGGCGCCATCCATCCAGTTGTCGTCTCCCGTCTTCCGAAGGCCAGGTTGCTTGAAGGGTCACTGCCTGCTGGTACATCGTCGTCCGCCTTTGTCCCTGCCTGAGGCAACGACCGTGCCGGGCCAGCCACGCGGCCGGGGCCGCGTATTTCCATGATCAGGCCCTGCACCTTGGGGGCGAGCGCCGGGGGCGTCGCCGCAATTCGCAGGGACGGCCGGCTCAGGCTCCGTGGCCGGGACCCAGTATCGCGGCCCTGAACTTTGGGTAGTCGAACTCGCCGTTCGTCTGGTCGGGCGTGTGGCAGCCGCGACAAACCTCCTCGGGGACCAGGCGGTGGGTGGTGGTCTTTTTGTCGTCGAGGCTGATGTGCCCGAGGCTGGGGCCGTGGCAGGACTCGCACCCGACGTCCTTCAGGCGGCCGGCGGCGATGCCGACGCTCCAGGTTCCGCCGGGCAGCATGAACCCGGTCGAGTGGCAGCCCACACAGGTCGGATCGCGATCCCGTCGCTCGTGTCCGTTCCCTGCCAGCGCCGCCATGGCATGCGCGTGCTTGGTGGTGGCGAAGAAGCTCGCTTCCGGGCGGTGGCAGGACGCGCAGGCGGCGCTGCCCGCGTAACGCGTCGGCTTCTCCTGACCCGCGTCGCCGGGCTGGCCTTGCGCCGCGACGGCCCTGGGTGCACCGGGGTCGGTGAGCGCGATCCCCACGCCCAGGCCGGCGGCCGCGCGCCGGGCGTTCTCGGCGTTGTAGGCGGCCACCAGCTGCGCCGTGGCCTGTTGATCGGGAATCGACTCATCGAGGGGGATGATGCGCCCCTCGTACCAGCTCCCCTCGATGGCGGCCGGCAGGCGGCGGGCGCCCTCGAGCTCGGCGTCGAGCGCCTTCCCGATCGCTTCTCGCCGCTGTCGATAGAAGTCCTGAAGCTGGTTGGTCTTGTCCTCGGCGGCGCGCCTCGCCAGATCCGCCAGTTGCTGGCGATGATCGGCCGCGATGGTCAGCAACTGGGCGCGCTCGCCACGGTCCTTCCAGGAGAGGTTGCCCCCCACGATGTGGATGTCCAGCCGTCCGGCCAGCTTGCCCATCGGCATGGCGTCGAGCAGCCGCGCCTGTCCCACCACGGACGGCGGCTGGAGCTGGGCGCCCGCGTGCCCTTCCACCGCCCAGTCGATGCCGGGGACGGCGGCCAGCAGGTTGTTGGCCGCGCCCATGGCGCCCAGGTGAAGCAGGGCCACGATCATCTTCGCGCCCCGCGCCTTCAGGGAGGAGACCTCCGCTCGGGCGGCAGCCTCGGGCTCGGTCGCGCGCAGGCCCCATCGCTTCCAGAGCGCGGCGTCGTCGGGCTGGGCGGCGACGACGCCGAAGATGCCGGTGGGCACGCCCGCGACGATCACGATGCGGTCACGCTCGAACACGGGCCGGCCCGCCCGGTCGACGATGTTGGACGCGACGGCGGGGATCCCGATAGACTTAAACAATCGCTTTAACGTTTGGGGTCCAACGGCAAGGTCTCGCTCGGCTGGAAGTACGGCGGTGATCCCCATGCGTCGGTACGTGGAAAGGATCAAGCGCGCGCGCCGCTCGGGCTCTCCCGCCGCCGGTGGGCGCAGCTTGTCGGAGTGGAACAGGGCAGGCATCAGCATGTCGCCAGCGTCGACCACCAGCACGCCGTCGGCCTCGGCCCGGGCCCGATCGACGATCGTCGCCCTGCGCACGAGGCCCCCGAGCGGGTGCGACGGGCAACCGCAGTGTTCGTATTCGCCCTGCAGGTCCGAGGCGTAGAGCAGGGCGATATGCGTGCCGCGCTCGGCGCGGGTCTCCGGGATCTCGGCTGACGCATCGGAGGCCGGTCGGCCGGAGGCCGCGTCCGCGCTCTTGGGGAGCGGCGGGGGCACGGGGCTGCGCCTGCACGACCCTTCCAGACAGGCGAGGCCGCCGAGCGCCAGGAAAAATGTCGTGAGGCGCCGCAAGCGCATGCAACAGCGGCATACTATGCGACAACCACGGCCCATGACGAATCCGAAGCGCGCCAAGAAGTCGGCCCCCAGCGAGCCGGCGACGGAGGAGGAGGCCCAGGACGAGGAGGTCACTCTCGGCGAGGGGCCCCTCGATGGCGAGGAGCCGCCTTTCGTCGAGGCGGCCCCGGTGACCGCGCGCGGTGCGTTGTTGCCGGTTGCCCCTGAGCTGGTCGCGCCGGGGCCTCGCGATCCGGTCGCGCGGTTCCTGGCCGAGATCCGCCGGTATCCCCGTCTGTCCGAGGAAGAGGAGCGGCGCCTCGGGCGCGCGGTGCGCGAAGCAGGTGACATGGACGCCGCCCGGCGGCTGGTCGTCCACAACCTGCGCCTGGTCATGTCGATCGCGAACCACTACCGGCGCGCCTGGGCCAACATCCTGGACCTGTTTCAAGAGGGCAGCGTCGGGTTGATGGAGGCGGTGAAGCGCTGGGAGCCGTCGCTCGGACCCCGGTTCGGCTCCTACGCGGCGTACTGGATCCGGGCGTACCTGCTGAAGTTCTTGATGACGAACTCCCGGCTGATTCACGTGGGCAACACCCGCGCCGGCCGCAAGCTGTTCTTTCGCCTGGAGAAGGAGCGGCAGAAGCTGCTGGCCGCCGGGTTCGATCCGACGCCCAAGTTGCTCGCCGCGAAGCTGGACGTCAGCGAGCACGATCTCGAGGAGGTGGGGCGCCACCTGGACTCGCGCGAGGTGTCCTTCGATCCGCGCGGCGGCGCGGACTCCGACGAAGGATATCCCCTGGCGGAGCGCATTCCGATGGAGCAGGCCTCGCCCGAGGACAGCGCTGCGAACGCCGAGATGAGCGGGAACCTGCACGAGGTGATGGACGAGTTTGTGGCCTCGCTCACGGATGAGCGGGAGCGGGCGGTGTGGAGCGAGCACCTCGCGGCCGAGGAGCCGCTCTCGCTCGGTGAGATCGGCGCCCGGTTCGGCGTCTCCAAGCAGCGCATGGGGCAGATCGCCGACAAGCTGAAGAAGCAATTTCGGGTGCGCGTGGAGTCGCGGATGGGCGCGGGAATTCGCACCGACTGGCTGGGCGACACTGATTGAGGAGGATCCCTTTGCGCAATCCCTGCGGCGTGGCAAATTCGTGCGGAGGTGAACGCCGTGGCGGCCATGCCTGAGGCACAGCCCGCGCGGGCGCCAACCGCCTTGCGGCCGGACGAGCTCGTCGTCCTCTACGACGGCGTCTGCGGCCTGTGTAGCCGGCTCGTCAGCTTCCTGTTGCCGCGTGATCGCCGTCGCCGTTTTCGGTTCGCCGCGTTGCAAGGACAGCTGGCCGCCGCCATCCTCGCGCGCCACGGCGTCGTCCCGCCGCCTGGTGACCCGCAAACGATTGTGCTCGTCCAGTTCCCCGACACCCCGCAGGAACGCCTGTATTTCCGTTCGACGGCGGCGCTGCGGATCCTCCGCGCGCTTCCGGGCGCCTGGCCGGCGCTGGCGCTGCTGCTGGCGCTGCCGCGGGTCGTGCGCGACTGGGGATACAACCTCGTGGCGAACAACCGCTACCGAATCTTCGGCCGACTGGACGCCTGCACGCTCCCCTCGCCAGAGAACCGGGCGCGTTTCCTCGAGTGAGGCCGGTCTCGTCGCCCCCTTGTCGGATGGGCGGCGATCCGTAGTATTTTCCGGTGATGGGGTCGGACAAGCCCGGGAGCGTGACGGAATCGATTCGGCTGATGTCGATGACGGAGATCATCCGCATGCAGGATCTCTTGTCGCAAGAGCTGAAGGTTCGCTTCGAGAAGGAGCTTGCGATCGGGTTCTCGGACATCGCCGGCTCGACGGAGTATTTCACCCGTTTCGGCGACGAGGCCGGGCGAAAGCTGCAGCAGCGACACTTCGACTTCATTCAGCGCGCGCTCGGCGGCAAGGACGGGAGGGTGGTCGACACGGCGGGCGACGGGGCGTTTCTGGTGTTCTCGGCGGTCGAGGCCGCCGCGGCGGCGTTCATCGAGCTGCAAACGATGACCTCGGTCGACAACGTCACGCGGCCCCGTGAACATCAATTGCAGCTTCGTCTCGGGCTGCACTGGGGACCTGTGCTCACCGACGGCGTGCAGGTGACGGGCGAGGCCGTCAATCTGACCTCCCGGGTCACCGCCTCGGCGGCGCCCGGCGAGATCCGGTTGACCATGGACGCGTTTCGCCGCTTCTCCAACACCTACTACCGGTTGTCGAGCCGGATGCTCGGGCCAGTGCCGTTGAAGGGGGTGTTCCGCTCGGTGGATTTGCTGTCGTTGCAGTGGCGGGATCGAAACTTGTTTCCCGACACCGTCCGCATTCGCGAGACCGGATGGCAGGTGCGCCTGCCCTCGCAGGACACGATCTCGTTCGGGCGGCTGCAAGAGAACGAGGGCATCGCGGCCAACGACGTCGTGCTCGCCCTGACCGACGCCGCCGACACGCTGAAGATCTCGCGGTGGCAGTTCGAGCTGCGGCGGTATCCTGATGGATTCAGGTTGCGGCCGGTCTCGGAGCAGCTCACCGAGGTGGATGGGATCCCCATCCCGAAGGGAATGGAGGCGCTGATCAAGCCGGGCAGCCTGGTGCGCGTGGCGCGGGTCGCGACCCTGGAGTTCTTCAGCCAACCGCTCGTCGCCGGGCCCGGGGGTGGCGAAACGCTGATGCCGGGATAGCGAGCGCTCGCCGCAAGGGGCGCCAGCGAGGTCTCAGCGCGTGTCCTCTCGGCGGTGGCTCTCGGCGAGCGCGGTCAGGCGGGCACGATCGACCTTGTCCTCGGGCGCGACGGCGACGCGACAGGGGGTGGCGGCGCGCAGCGTGGAGGTGCGCGTGCCACCTTCCAGGAGGGCGCGCTCGCCCAGGACGGCGCCGGGTGCCACCTCCGCCACCTGCTTGCCGTCCACCAGGACCTCCAGCACCCCGTCGAGCAGCAGGTACAGGTCGTGGCCAGGGGCGCCCTGTTCGCACAGGACATCGCCCTTGCCGAGCCGGACGAAGGTCGGTCGTTGGCCCTCGCGCATGATCACCGCCGCGAGCTGGCGCTCGAGCGCGGTCTCGACCGCGTGCACGATGGCGGGCGAGTCGGACGCCCCCCACGGGGTCTGGTCACCGAAGCTGGCGGTGTTCCAGGTCTTGAAGTCGGTGAGGCTGCTCTTCTGCACCAGGTTTCCGCCCGCGTCGTAGATCCAGTGACGCGGAAACGGGCTGGCGCCGATGAGCCGGCCCGTGCTCCGTCCGTCGGGCGTCAGCACGAGCTCGAGCGTGGTCCAGGCGGTGGCGGCGGCGAGCTGGAACCACGGCGGCCGCTTCACCCGGCGAGGCGCCGGCACTCCCGTCCGGCCTCCACACGTCTGCACGAAGCGAACGCTCCCATCCGCGCACCGCTCGGGCGTCGCGCGCAACGCTGGAAACACCGTAGGAGCAAACGTCACCGACCCCACGCCGAGCCGCAAGGTGGTGGAGCAGACGACGCCTTCCCCGTCGAGGCCCGCATCGACCACGCGGCCGGCGTCCACGTCGATCCAGGCTGACAGCCGGTTGGCGAAGCGAAAGCGGTCCTCGGCGACCATCGCGCGCAACGTCTCCAGATCGGCGAAGGCATCGGGGGGAGGCTGGTCGTAATGCGCGATGCCCATGGCGAAGGGCACCTTGTAGGCGCCCGACACCGCCTCGGACGGAATCCAGGAGATCGACGTGAGGCTCGACCGAATCCGCATCGTTGCCGACATGCTAGTGCCTCAGACCCGAAATGCCTATCCAGCCTCGCTTGTCCTCGACGCCAATGACTTCGTTGCTCGTCGGTTACATAGCTACGGCTATGCGCCCTCCTCGCGCCTCGTCCTTGTCGCCGAGTCCGGCGCGATCCTGGACAGCCATTTCGGGTCTGAGGCACGAGCAGCTTCGCCGCTCCCGGCTGGGCTCCCGGCCGCGGTCGCTCGGCTCAGTGCGCGGGCTGGCGGCGCGACTCGGCCAGGACGAAGCGGGCGAGATCGCCGATCTCCTCGGGGGAGAGCTTGTTGGCGAAGCGGGGCATCTTGTTCTTGGCGCCGAACAACCGGTCGTCGCCCGCGTCCCCGATGACGTCGATCAGGTAGGCGAGCGTCCCGCGGCCCTTGAGGTTCGGTCCGGTGTTCCCGCTGGTGCCGTCGAAGTCGTGGCACGAGTCGCAGTCCTTCTCGGACAGCAGGCCCTGCCCCTTGCCGGCGAGCGCCCGATCGGCGTCGCTGGCGCCGGTCTCGGCGTACACGAGCTCGGTCAAGGCGGCGAGCTCTTCATCCGTGCCGGTGACCGGCTTCATGCCCTTCTCGAGCTTGGCGCCGGCCATGTAGCCGGGGCCCGCCGGGTTGCGCAGGAAGCCGGCGATCCATTCGCGCGAGTTGTAGCCCTTGAAGTCAGGGCCATCCTTGCCGCCAGCGCCGGTGAACGAATGGCAGGTCGCGCAGTGCTGGCCCCACAGCTCGCGGACATGAAATGCCGGGTCGTTGCGATAGACGGCCAGCCCGCCCTCCGGGAGCACCCCTTTCTTGGCCAGGGTGCGCGCGAGCTGGGCCCGCTCCTCGGCCTCCGCACGCGATTGCTGAAAGGCGGTGTCCTTGCCGTCGCGCCTGATGGGAAGGTACCCGAGCACGCACAGCATGATGGCGCCGATGGCCGCGCCGACCAGGATGGGCTTGCGGTGACGGGGGTCGCGATCGGGCGCGCGGTCGAGCCAGGGCAGGCTGCCCAGCAGCAGCGAGATCACCGCCGGCGAGACCACGACGATCAGCATCTCCAGGGGACCTTCGAAGTACTTCCGAACCTGGTAGATCGGCAGCATGTACCACTCGGGTCGAGCCTGATAGTTCCCGGTCGGATCCGCGGGGCCGGCCAGCTCCGCGCCGTGCATCTTGATGACGATCAGGGCCAGGATCACGAAGGTCACGCCGCAAGCGACGGCGTTGCGCGACGCCTGATACGGCCAGAACGGCTGAGTGGCGCGCGCCAGACGGACCTCGTCGGTGCCCCAGCGAGGGGTTACGCCGTGGCGTTTGACGATGACGATGTGAACGACCAGGATCAACACGGCCAGCGCCGGCAGGATGTAAGTGTGGGCGGCGTTGATGTGGGTCAGCGTGTAGTTGCCCATCGTCTCGCCGCCCTGCATGAGCCGCTGCAGCCAGGGACCGGCGATGGGAGCCGTCCCCGTGATCATGAAGTCCACCTGCTTGGCGGCGTAGCCCTTCTCATCCCAGGGCAGGCCATAACCCGACAGCGCGAACAGCAGCAGCAGCCCCATGAACCCGAGGCCGCTCAGCCAGCCCATCTCGCGAGGGGCCTTGTAGGCGCCGAAGATCACCACCTGCGCCGCGTGAACGGCGGCGAGGACGATCAGCGCCGAGGAGCCGAAGCTGTGCAAGCCCCGGATGAACCATCCGAACGTCAGCGTGTCCTGGATGAACGCCGTCGACGCCCAGGCGCCGCTGACGGACGGGTCGTAGTAGGCCGCCAGCAGGATGCCGGTGATGAACTCCAGCACCAGCAGGAACGTCAGCACCGAACCGAAGACGTACCACCACCTTGCCCCGCCCGGGATGGGCTCGTCGGTGATCAGCTTGACGACCGCGGAGTAGCCGGTGCGATCGTCCATCCAGGCGCCGAGTCGGGCCAGAGCGGTCGCTCCTGGCTTCGTCTTCTTCGGCGCGGTCGATCGGGATGACGATGAATGGTGGGGATGCGCCCGGGGCGTGGGGGGCTCGGTCATCAGATCGGCTCTTTCAACTTCGTGGCGGCCTTGAAGCGCTGGTAGCGGACGCGAATCTCACTGTCGCTGGCGACGACCTCCAGCTCGTCCAGCCCGCGTGGCGAGGGACCGTAAAGACACTGTCCCTCCGTCCCGAAGCCGGACTGGTGGCAGGGACAGTTGAAGGTTCCGCCCTTTTCGTCCCAGTCGATCCCGCACCCCAGGTGAGGACAGACCGTCGAGAACGCGCGTACGCGTCCCTCGGGGCTCTTGATCAGCCACGCCGCGCCGAGCTTCACGTTTTCGAGGCGCGCCCAGCCGTCGCTCACGTTGCTGATGACTTCGACCCGCGTGGGCTTGCCGACCTTCAGGTCGGCGGGCACCGCGGCCACGCGGATCGGCTCATTTCCGCCGGACGCCGCCGCCGCCGCGAGCTTGGCCCGCAGGGGGTGCAAGAGAAAGCCGACGCCTGGCACGGCCGCCAGGACGCCTACCGCGGCGGTGGTGCCGCCAATGACCAATTTCAGAAATCCGCGGCGGGGATCCGCGTCGTTTTCAGCCATGGCTAGATTTCGGGAATGGTGCCTGCGAACGCTGACCAGGTCAACGACTTGTTTCTGGAACCTTTCCAGGACCCTCGCGGATGCGTTCGACATCCTGTACCGCGGCCAAAAATAAACAAGGCCGGGTATCGTGAGACACCCGGTCTTCTTTTTTTACGAAAGCGATCTGAGGGATTGACCCTGCTCGGCCCTCAACCCTTACGAACGTTCGCGGCCTGAAGGCCCTTCGGACCTTCGACGATGTCGAACGCGACCTCTTGTCCTTCGCTCAACGAGCGGAAACCCTCGGCGACGATCGCCGAGTGGTGGACGAACACGTCCGGGCCGTCCTCACGTGCAATGAACCCGAACCCCTTCGCATCGTTGAACCATTTCACCTTGCCAGTTGCCATTTACTGCCCTCCTCGAACATTGAGTTGCTTATTCCGGGGCCGCGGGCCACGGAATTCTAGGACGGCAAGGTACAAGGCTTGGAAAAGCTGTCAAGTCCTTTCAATCGCTCCGAAAAAGCTGGTCAAGGCGCGGTCCGGAGCGGACGCGGCCAGAACGGCCCGGATCGCGGCAACTCCCGACGCCCCGGCGGCGAGGCATTCCTGCGCGCGAGGGGCGTCGATTCCGCCGATGGCGATCACGCGCGCGCCCGTCGCGCAGGCCCTGCGGAGCACCTCGAGCCCGAGGGGGGGGCCGTAGGCGCGCTTCGATGGCGTTTCGAAAATCGGACCCAAGACGACGAAGCAAACGCGCGAGTCGGCGGCCCACCGCATGGCCTCCGCGGCGGAATGGGTCGAGACCCCGATCTGCAGCCCAGGCCCGATGGCGCGGACGTCGTCGATGGGCAGCGCACCGTCGCCAAGGTGGACGCCGTCGGCGCCCACGGCCAGGGCGACGTCGATGCGCCCGTTCACGAACAACCGAACGCCACGAGCGGCGGTTATGGCGCGGAGCTCGCTGGCCAACCGCAGCAGGTCACGGGCGTTCAGATCCTTGTCGCGTAGCTGTACGGCGACCGCGCCCGGCGCCAACGCCCCGGTCTGCACGGCGCCGAGCGCCACATCGAGCACGGCTGCCAGCGGACGTCCTCGGGTGGCGTGCCGATCCGTGACGAGGTAGAGGCGGGGCGGCCCGGTGGTCACGGCCGCCGCCACTGTCGGCGCCGTCACTCGATGAGTCCGCCGAGCGGCGACGACGCGTTGGCGTACAGCTTGCGTGGGATGCGCCCGGCGCGAAAGGCCTTCCGTCCGGCGACGACGCCGTCGCGCATCCCCTCGGCCATCAAGATCGGATCGCGGGCTTCAGCGATGGCCGTGTTCATCAGCACGCCGTGGCAGCCGAGCTCCATGGCGACCGCGGCATCGGACGCGGTCCCGACGCCCGCATCCACGATGATCGGGACCTTCGCGCGTTCGAGGATGATGCGGATGTTGTAAGGGTTGCGGATCCCCAGCCCCGAGCCGATGGGTGCCGCCAGCGGCATCACCGCCGCGCAGCCGACGTCCTCGAGCTTGCGGGCGACGATGGGATCGTCGAGGCAGTAGGGCAGCACCACGAACCCCTCCTTCACCAGGATCGCGGCCGCCGCCACCGTGGCCTCGCCGTCGGGAAACAGCGTCTGCGCGTCGCCGATGACCTCGAGCTTGACCATGTCGCCCATCCCCAGCTCGCGGGCCAGCCGGCACGTCCGCAGCGCGTCCTCGACCGTGTAGCAACCGGCGGTGTTCGGGAGGATCGTGTGGCGCTCGCGGTCGATGGTATCGAGGACGTTCGGCTTGCCGGGGGTCATGTCCACCCGCCGGAGCGCGACCGTCACTATCTCGGCCCCGGAGCGCAGGATGGCCTCGCGGCCCTCCTCGATGGAGCGGTACTTCCCGGTGCCAACCAGCAGCCGGGACTTGAACGAACGGCCGGCGATCACGAGCGGCTCGTCCCCGGCGGGGGCCGGGGCGGCTCCCGAGCCGCCGCCGACGAACGCCACGATCTCCAGGCGGTCGCCGTCCGCGAGCGCCGCGGCAGCCCAGGTCGCGCGGGGCACGACCTCCTCGTTCCGCTCGACGGCGACCCGCGAGGGCTCGACCCCCATCGTGGCCAGCAGCGTCGCGACCGTGGAGCCGGCCGTCGCCGCGCGGGCCTCGCCGTTGACCGTGATGTGAAGCTCGCTCATCGGGCCAAACATACAACAGGGTGGGCCGGCCGCGTGTTAAACAGCAGCCGATCCGCCATGCGTTGCCCGTTCTGTTCGGCCATCGAGGACAAGGTCGTCGACACCCGCCCGTCCGACAACGAGCAGGTGATCCGCCGCCGCCGTGAGTGCTCGAGCTGCGAGCGTCGCTTCACGACCTACGAGCGCATCGACGAGATCTTGCCCCTCATCGTCAAGAAGGACGGACGGCGCGAGCCCTTCGATCGGGCGAAGGTGCTGACCGGGCTGAAGCGCGCGTGCTCGAAGCGGCCGGTGTCGATGGAGACCATCGAACGCACCGTGGATCGGATCGAGCGCGATCTTCAGGACGGCGGCGAGAAGGAGGTGCCGACGACCCGGATCGGCGATGCGGTGATGGCGGCGTTGCGCAATATCGACGACGTCGCCTATGTGAGATTTGCTTCTGTTTACCGATCGTTTCGCGACGTTGCTGAGCTGATGGATGAGCTCCAGGCGCTGGTCGACGCGCGCGGAGGCCCCCGCCGGTGACGGCGTCGTTCGGCGAGGATGACGTCCGCTTCATGCGCCGGGCGCTCCGGCTGGCGGCGCGCGGGGCGGGGACGACCCGACCGAATCCGATGGTGGGCGCGGTCGTCGTGCGCGCGGGCCGCGTGCTCGCCGAGGGCTTTCATCGCCGGCCCGGGGGGCCGCACGCGGAGATCGAGGCGCTGTCCAGGCTGGACGGCCGCGCGCCGGGCGCCACGATGTATGTTTCGCTCGAGCCCTGCGCCCACACGGGACGGACGCCTCCCTGCACGACGGCGCTGCTCTCCTCCGGCATCGCCCGGGTCGTGATCGGCGTCCGCGATCCCAATCCGCTGGTGAACGGACGCGGCATCGCGAAGCTGCGGCGGGCGGGAATCAAGGTAGACGTGGGTTGCTTGGAGGGGGAGTCCCGAGCCATCAACCGGGCGTTCTTCATCTGGGTGACCGAGCGGCGTCCGCTCGTGACCTTGAAGGTGGCCGCGACGTGGGACGGCTTCATCGCCGACGGCCGCCCGCGCCCGGTCGCCGCGCCAGCGTGGCTGACGGGTCCGGGCGCGCGGGCCGCGGCGCACGCGATGCGAGCGGCGCACGACGCCGTGCTGGTGGGCGCCGGCACCATTCGAGCCGACGATCCGCGGCTGACCGATCGCCGTCCGGTTGGCGGGCGCGCGCGCGCGGCGAGCGGGGGACCATCGCGGCGCCAGCCGCTCCGGGTCGTGCTGGACGGGCGGCTCTCGTCGCCGCCCGACGCCGCCGTGTTTCGCTCCGCGGCTGACGCCCAGACGCTGGTGGTCGTCGGGACCGGCGCCTCCGCGGCGCGCAGCAAGGCCCTTCGGGCCGCCGGTGTCGAGGTGGCGGCCTTGCCGACCGTCGGCGGGAGGTTCGATATTCGCGAGGCGCTCGCGCTCCTGGCGGCCCGGGATGTGCAATCCGTGCTCGTCGAAGGAGGCGCTGTCGTGCACGGCTCGTTCGTGGCGGCGGGCGTCGTCGATCGCGTGGCGCTGTTCCTGGCCCCTCGGCTCTTGGGCGGTGGAATTGCCATCGCCGCCGGCGCGGGCCGGTCGCTCGCCGACGCGCTGAAGCTGGGGCCCCCGCGCCTTCGTCGGTTGGGCGACGACATCCTGATGGAAGCGGACGTCGTCTCGAGCTGAGGTCGCCGTCGTGTCGCCCCGGCCCGATCCGTTTCGCCGCAAGCCCATCGAGCGGGTGGTCGACGGGGCGCTGTCGGATGCGGGCATGCATCGGGTGCTCGGCGCGGGGCACCTGACGCTGTTCGGGGTCGGGGCCATCGTCGGGGCGGGCATCTTCTCCAGCATCGGCCAGATGGCCGCGGGCAGCGCGGACGCGCCGGGGGCGGGCCCGGCGCTGGTGGTCTCGTATCTGTTGACCGCCGTCGCGTGCGGCCTGGCCGCCCTCTGCTACGCGGAGATCGCCGCGCTGGTCCCCACCGCGGGCAGCGCCTACAGCTACGCGTACGCGGCCTTCGGCGAGATCTGGGCCTGGATCATCGGATGGGACCTGATCATCGAGTACGCGATCGGCAACGTCTACGTCGCTCAGAGCTGGTCGGACTACTTTCGTTCCTTCCTGCGGGGGGTGACCGGCCTCGACCTGCCGGCCTGGCTGGCCACCGACCTGCAGACGGCCGCTGCGGACCCCGCCGTGCGGGCGGCGGCGCCGAAGCTGTTCGGTCACGCCGTCGCGATGAACCTCCCCGCCGCGGCCATCACCGCGGTGCTGACGATCCTGCTCGTCGCCGGCATCCGGGAGAGCGCGCGCGTCAACAGCTTGCTGGTCCTGTTCAAGCTGGCGCTCATCGTCCTGTTCATCGCGGTCGGCGCCGCGTACGTGGTGCCGGCGAACTGGCGTCCCTTCGCGCCGGGCGGCTGGCGGGGGATCTGGACGGGGGCGTCGCTGGCGTTCTTTTCGTACATCGGCTTCGACGCGATCTCGACCGCCGCCGAGGAGACCCGCGCGCCCGAACGCGCGATGCCGCGGGCCATGCTGCTGTCGCTCGGTATCTGCGCCGTGCTGTACATCGCGACGGCAGTCGTGATGACTGGGCTGGTGCCGTCCCGCGAGCTCGCCACCGGCGATCCGCTCGCGCTCGCGCTGCGACGGGCGGGCCTCGAACACCTGGCGACGGCGATGGCGTTCGGCGCGGTGGTGGCCGTGACGGCCGTGTTGCTGGTCTTCCAGCTCGGGCAGACGCGTATCCTGCTGGCGATGTCGCGGGACGGGCTCCTGCCGCCAGGGTTCGCGCGCCTGCACCCGCGGCGGCGTACCCCCGTCATGGGTACCGTGGTGACGGGCGGGTTCGTGGCAACGATGCCCTCGCTGTTGACGCCCGCGCAGGCGTTGGAGCTGACCAGCATCGGGACGCTGTTCGCGTTCATCGTGGTCGCCGGGGGTGTCATCGCCCTGCGGATCCGTGAGCCATCCCGGCCGCGTCCTTTCCGCTGCTGGGGCTACCCGTTCACGCCCATCGCCGCGATGGTGACCTCGTTCGGCCTGATGCTGGGGCTGCCCGCCACGAACTGGTGGCGCTTCGGCATCTGGCTTTGCGTTGGGCTCGTGCTCTACGTGGGCTACGGACTCCGCCGCGGGCGAGCGAGCGGCTCGCGAGGCTGAGGTCACGGAGAAGCTTAGTGCACCGCCGTCGAAGAGCCTCGCGTCCGGCGCGGCTTGTCGGCCTCGGCGTTGACGCTATTTCGACGGCGGTGCACTAGTGTCGATCGACGCAGGTGGGCGCGGGAGCGGCTGCTATACTGCGCAGCCTTTCATGTTCACCGGAATCGTGCAGTCCGTCGGCACCATCGTCGCATGGGCCGCCGGGGGCGACACCCGCCGCCTGGTCGTGTCGACGAGCCTCCCGGTGGAGCACCTCCCGCTCGGCGCGAGCATGGCGGTCGACGGGGTCTGTCTGACGGTGGTCGAGCGGTCTGCCGGTCAGTTCGCCGTAGATGTCGGCCCGGAGACGCTGGCGCGAACGACGTTCAGCCTCCGGAAGGTGGGCGACCGGGTCCACCTGGAGCCGCCGCTCGCGGCCGGCGACCCGCTCGGGGGCCACCTCGTTTCGGGGCACGTGGACGGCCTGGGGGAGATCGTCGTGGCCCGGGCCCGCGGACAGGCGCTGGAGCTCGAGATCGAGGCGCCCCCGCAGATTGCCCGCTATCTCACGCCCAAGGGCTCGGTGGCGGTCGACGGCGTCAGCCTGACCGTCAATACCGTCGACGGAAATCGCTTCGGTGTTACGCTCATCCCCCACACGATGCACGTGACGTTGCTGGCGGAGCGCGCCGTGGGCGCGCGGGTGAACCTCGAGGCCGACCTGATCGCCAAGCACGTCGATCGCCTGGTCGCCCCCTACTTGCGCGTCCCCGGAACCACGCCATGAGCCCGGTGCCGCCCGCCGAGCACATCGCGGCCGTCGAGCACGGTATCGCCGAGATCCGCGCCGGCCGGATGGTCATCCTGGTCGACGACGAGGACCGCGAGAACGAAGGCGATCTGGCGATGGCGGCCGATCTGGTCACGCCCGAGGCCATCAACTTCATGGCGCGCCACGGGAGGGGCCTCATCTGTTTGTCGCTCACGGAGGAACGGGTGGCGCAGCTGGGCCTGTCGATGATGGCTGCCGACAACCGCTCGCCGCGGTCGACGGCGTTCACCGTCAGCGTCGACGCGCGCATGGGGATGACCACCGGTATCTCCGCGCGCGAGCGGTCCGAGACCGTGCGGGTCGCGGTCGCCGCCGCCGCCCGCCCTGACGATCTGGTGACGCCGGGGCACATCTTTCCGCTGCGCGCGCGACGGGGAGGGGTGCTGGTGCGCTCGGGGCACACCGAGGGCTCGGTGGATCTGGCGCGGCTGGCGGGACGCGAGCCGGCGGCGGTCATCTGCGAGATCATGCGCGACGACGGCGAGATGGCTCGCATGCCGGACCTGGTGACGTTCGCACAGCTCCACGGCCTGCCCGTCCTGAGGATCGCGGACCTGATCGAATATCGGCTGTCCCAGGAGGTGCTGGTGCACCGCGTGGCCGACGCTCAGGTCCGGCCGCATCTCCCGGGGCTCTCGAAAGACTTCCGGGCCTCCGTGTACACGACGGACGTCGAGGAGACCGAGTACCTGGCGTTCGTCCTGGGGCAGCCCCGCCCCGAGCAGCCAACGCTGGTCCGCGTGCAAACCGCCAGCGTGCTGCGGGACGTGTTCTCGACGTCGGCCGATCCGGCGGCGGCCTCGGTGGGGGCCTCCCTGCGCATGATCGAAGAGGCAGGACGGGGCGTGTTGCTGTACGTGTTTCCGCGGGGGCGAGCCAGCCTGCTGGCCGACTTCGAGGCGCAGCTCGGCGCCGCAGGGGCGCAGGGCGGGGCGGCCCCCAAGCCGCTCGTCACCACCGCCGTGGGGGCGAGCGCGGGCAACCGGCTGCGGGACTTCGGTCTCGGCGCGCAGGTCCTGGCGGACCTCGGCTGCGGAAAGATTCGCCTCATGACCAACAACCCGCGGCGAGTGGTGGGCGCGAGCGGCTATGGCCTCGATATCGTCGAGTGTCTGCCTATCCGGGGGGCCGCGAAGGTGCTACCTCTTCGAGAACAAGAAGGTTGATCCTCATGGCAACGGGAAAGACAGCAGCAGTCTCGCACGAGGGTGTGTTGACGACCGCGGGACGCAAGTTCGCGATCGTCGCCTCGCGGTTCAACGAGCTCATCGGCGATCGCCTGGTCGACGGCGCGCTCGACGCGATCCGGCGCGCCGGTGGGGCTCCCGAGGACGTGGAGATCTTCCGCTGCCCAGGTGCGCTCGAGATTCCAGGCTTGCTTCAGCGCGTGGTCGACACCGATCGGTTCGACGGCGTCATCTGCTTGGGCGTGGTGATCCGGGGGGCGACGCCGCACTTCGACCTGGTGGTCAATCATGCGGTCTCTGGCATCATGCGCCTCGCGGCCCAGGGCCGCGTGGCGATCTCCTGCGGGGTGCTGGCCTGCGAGACCATCGAGCAGGCGATCGAGCGCGCCGGCACCAAGGCCGGAAATCGTGGCGCGGACGCGGCGCTGGTCGCGATCGAGATGGCGGACTTGTACGCTTCAATCGACCGGGCCAAGCCGGCCACCGGCGCGGCTCCGCCACGTCGCAAAAAGTAGAGTAGAACGGATCGACGATGGTTGGACCGCGACGGCGCGCGCGAGAGATCGCGCTGCAGATTCTGACTCAGATGGACGTCAGCCCCGAGCTGACGGCGAAGGACGGCCTGCGGCTCTACTTCGACCACCTGGCGGCCGACGCGTCCGGGGAGGACGCCGAGTCGTGGGGCGCGGCGCGGCCGTCGCCCGCGAGCGCGCCGGCGGCCCCCGCGACGGCGGTCGCCGATCGCGCGATGGTGGACGCGCTCGTCGAGGGGGTGACCTCGAGACGCGCAGAGCTGGACGAGATCGTGCAGGGGCTGTCGCGAAACTGGCGCCTCGAGCGGATGGCGCTCGTCGAACGGAACGTCATCCGGCTGGCGCTCTACGAGCTGAAGTTCGGCGTGGACGTTCCGACCAACGTGGCGCTCGACGAGGCCGTCGAGCTGACGAAGCGGTTCGGGACGGCGGAGGGGGCCGCGTTCGTGAACGGGCTGCTCGATCGCGCCGTCACCGAGCTGAGCCTGCGCCGCTGAGCGACGCCGGCAACAGGGCGACGAAGATAGCGACGAGGGCGGCGACGAAGATGGCGACGGTGGAGCCCCGGCCGCTGAATGGAACGCTGACGCTGGCCGTCACCTCCGTGGACCTGGCGCGGTGGGATCGGGACGGCCGTGGCGACCTGTTGGCCGTCTACATGTGGGAGGACGTGCGGCCCTTGCGCGGCGCCGCCGGCCTGCTCGATTGGCGACTGTGCGGGAAGGTGTCGGGGCTCATCCAGTCAGGCCGGCTCACGGGGGCCGAGGGTGAGCAGTTGCTGCTTCCGTCGGCGGGCCGCCTACCGTGGCGGTTCGTGATGGTCATGGGGCTCGGTCCGCGCGTGGGGTTCTCGGGGGCCCGCTTTCGCAAGGCCTTGCTGCGCTTGTTCACGGCGGCGCGGGGGATCGGCGTCCATGACGTCGCGCTGGCCCCGCCTGGGCGCGACGTCGACGCGCTCCCGGCGCGCCGCGCCCTGGACCTGATCCTGGCCGAGGCACGGGCGAAGGAGACACGGGGCTGGTTCGAGCGGCTCACCGTGGTGGATGCGGCCTCCGTTCAAAAGGAGCTCGTCGATTGGATTCGGGGCGCGTGAGGCGGTCAGCGAAACTTGCGCCGTTCCCGAAACGGCAGACCATGAATGGGTGACCCTGGACCAGGCGATTCAGCAATTTCTCGATCACCTCAGGGTCGAGCGAGAGCTGGCGCGCGCGACCGTCGCCGCTTACGGTCAGGACCTGGCGGCGTTCGCGGCGTTCGCGCGCGCGCGGGGGGTGGGGGAAGCGCGGGCCGTCCAGCCCGTTCACGTGCTCGAGCACCTCGTCAAGCTGACCGCGGACAAGCTCAGCGCCCGCTCGCAGGCGCGCCACCTGGTGGCGCTGCGCCAGTTCTTCCGCTTCCTGAAGGCAGAGGGCCTCTGTGAGACGAACCCGACGGAGGACATCGATCTGCCACGGTTCGGCCGGAAGCTGCCTAATTTCTTGACGGTGGATGAGGTCGATCAGTTGCTGGCCGCGCCCGATCGCCGGCACGAACGCGGGCTGCGTGACGCCGCCATGCTGGAGACCCTGTATGCCACCGGCCTGCGGGTATCGGAGCTCATCCGCGTTCGCCTGCGGGACGTCAACTTCGACGCCGGCTACCTGGTGGCCTTCGGCAAGGGTCGCAAGGAGCGGCTCGTCCCCATCGGCGAGGTCGCCATCGCCGGACTGCGCACCTACATCGAAACGGCGCGGGCGAAGTTCACGCGGGGCCGGGCCATCGACACGTTGTTCCTCACCCAGCGGGGCCGGGCCATGACCCGGCAGGGGTTCTGGAAGCTGATCGCGCGGTACGCCACGGTCGCGGGAATTCGCAAGCGCATGTCCCCGCACAAGCTGAGGCATTCGTTCGCCACCCATCTGGTCGAACGCGGCGCGGATCTCCGGTCGGTGCAGGCGATGCTGGGACACGTCGACATCGGTACGACGGAAATGTATACGCACCTCAGCAGACGCCACCTGAGGACGGTCTACGACAAGTTCCACCCGCGCGCCTGAGCGGCGCGGTCAGATCCAGCGCTTCCGCAGCAGCCAGGACTTCACGAGCTGTGTCACCCCCAGATAGGCGGCGAGCGTGAGCGCCAGCAGGGGCCAGTACGTCGACGGCAGCGCCGTGAACCCGAGGTAGCGGCCGGCGGCGGAAAACGGCAGCCCGACGCCCACAGCGATGATGGCCAGCCCCATCCCGAGCACCGGCCATGCGGCGCGGCTGTGAATGAAGGGAAGCTTGTTCGTGCGGATGACGTGGATGATCAGCGTCTGGGTGACGAGGCTCTCGACGAACCAACCGGTCTGGAACAGGCTGGCGCTGTGGGCGGCGAGCGCGGGCGTGGACGTGTTCCGACACCCGTAGACGTAGAGCATCAGGAAGTAGGTCGTGTAGTCGAAGATCGACGAGCACGGCCCGATGAAGACGATGAAGCGGGTCAACGCCTTGATGTTCCATGGCCGTGGCAGCTGGACCTGGTCGGCGTCCACCGCGTCTGTTGGGATGGTCGTCTGGCCGATGTCGTAGAGCAGGTTGTTGGTCAGGATCTGGATCGGCAACATGGGCAGGAATGGCACGAAGATGCTCGCACCGAGCACGCTGAACATGTTCCCGAAGTTGCTCGACGCGCCCATGCGCACGTACTTGCTGATGTTGGCGAAGACCTTGCGACCCTCGATGACGCCCTCGTCGAGCACGAGGAGCGACTTTTCGAGGAGGATCATGTCGGCCGCCGCCTTGGCGATGTCGACCGCGGTGTCCACGCTGACGCTGACGTCGGCGGCGTGCAGCGCTGGCGCATCGTTGATGCCGTCGCCCATGAACCCGACGGTATGCTTGCGCGATTGCAGCGACTTGATGATTCGTTGTTTGTGGGCCGGGGAGACCCGCGCGAACAGCGTGGTGCGTTCCGCCGCCTCGCCCAGCTGGTCGTCACTCATGGCGTCGACGTCGGCGCCCAGCAGGGCGGCGCCGACCTTCAGGCCGACCTCTCCACAGATCTTGCGAGCGACGAGATCGTTGTCGCCAGTGATGACCTTCACGGTCACCCCGTGCGCCTGCAGCGCGCCGATGGCCGCGGCGCAGGTCGGCTTCGGCGGGTCGAGGAACGCGACGTAGCCCCTCAGGATCAGGTCCGCCTCGTCGGCCTTTCCGTACGGCGTGACAGCGCCGGCGGCAGTGGCGCGCGGCGGGACCTGCTTGGTGGCGAGCGCCAGCACCCGGAATCCGTCCGCGCTCAGGCGGTCGTATTCACGCTGCAAGTCCTTGATGTGCGCATGATCCATGGGCAACCGCGCACCATCGAGCTCGAAGCTCACGCAGCGCGGGAAGATCGCCTCGGGCGCGCCCTTCGAGATGATCAGGTCGTCCCCCTCCGGCAGGCGGACCACGACCGACATGATGCGCCGCTGGAAGTCGAACGGAATCTCGTCGACCTTCGTCAGCTCCGCGATCCGGGCTTGGGCGTGGGACTCATCGTGCGCGAGCACCGCGCGATCGAGGACGTTCTTGAGGCCGGTCTGGAAATGGCTGTTCGTGTACGCCAGCGCGAGCACCGCTTCGCTCTCGCGCAGGGTGACGTCGCAATGGCGCTCGAGCACGACCTTGTCCATCGTCAGCGTGCCTGTCTTGTCGGTGCACAGGACGTCCATCGCGCCGAGGTTCTGGATGGCGTTGAGGCGCTTGACGATGACCTTCTTCTTGCCCATCGCCACGGCGCCCTTCGACAGGCAGACCGTCACGATCATCGGCAACATCTCAGGCGTGAGCCCGACCGCCACCGCCATCGCGAAGAAGAAGGCCCCCACCCAGTTGCCCTTGCTGAGTCCGTTGATGACGAACACCAGGGGGACCATCACGAACATGAAGCGCAACAGCAGCCAGGTGAACCGGGAGATGTCGCGCTCGAACGCGGTCTCGGCGCGCTCGGTCGCGAGCGACTGAGCCATGCCGCCGAGGTAGGTGTCCCTGCCGGTCGTGACGACCACGGCGGCGGCGGCGCCGCTCTCCACGCTCGTGCCCAGGAACGCGATGGTGGGCAGGTCCAGGGGCGCGGTCCCCGCGCCGCCGCCCGCGGACGAGTGCTTTTCCACGGGGAAGCTCTCGCCGGTCAACGACCCCTGGATGACGAAAAGGTCCTTGGCCTGAACGATGCGAACGTCGGCGGGGATCATGTCGCCGGCGGCCAGGTGTACGACGTCACCGGCGACGAGCTGGGCCAGCGGGACCTCGGCCGGCTTGTCGTCGCGTAGCACCGTGGCGTTGACGGAGATCATGGCCTTCAGCTTCGCGGCGGCGCTGTCGGCCTTCGCCTCCTGGTAAAGCTTCAGCCCCACGCTGAGGACGATCATCAGGGCCATCATCGCCCCGGCGCGCGGGTCGCCAGTCGAGAAGGAGACGGCCGCGAGGACGCCCAGCAGGATGACGAGCGGGTTGATGACGGCGCGCCCGAGCAGCCGGAGAAATCCCGGACGCTGGTCGCGCGCGAGCACGTTCGGACCGTGCGCGGCGAGCCGCGCCGCCGCCTCGTCCGAGGTGAGTCCGGTGGCCCGCGTTTGCAGCCGCGCGTACGCCCCCGGCACGTCGAGCGCGGCGATCTCGAGCAGCAGGGGGGAGACGCGGATGCCCGGCTTGTCGTGGCGACCTGCCACCGCCGTCAGCTTGAGGTCGTCCATCGTGAGGCCGGCGTCAGTACAGCTTGCGCATGAACCAGCGCAAGAGGCGGAGGGTCCTCGGCCGGTAGGGGAACATCAACTGCCGTTGAATGACGGGAGACATCCAGCCGAGCAGGGGGTGATCCTCGACGATCGTTTCGAGGCGGCAGAACTGTCGTAGGCCCTCGGGGCCGTGGCGCACCCCGAGCCCGCTGCCCTTCACCCCGCCGAGCGGGGCCTCGACGATGAAGTAGTTGACGAGCACGTCGTTCACGCACACGGAGCCCGCCACCATGCGCCGCGCGAAGGCGCGTCCGCGCGCCTCGTCGGCGGTCCAGACGCTCCCCGACAGGCCGAACGGCGACTCGTTCACGATCCGCAGCGCCTCCTCGGCGTCGCGCACGCGAATGATCGGCAGCACGGGGCCGAAGGTCTCCTCGCTCGCGACGGCCATCGCGGGGGTGACGCCGGTCAGTACCGTGGGCGGGTAGAACGAGCCCGTCGGCGCTCCCGCTCGCGCGCTCCCCACCGCGATCTCGGCCCCATGCGCGACGGCGTCCGCGATCTGGGCCTCCGCGCGGGCGATCTGGGGCGGGAAGGTGATGGCGCCGACGTCGATGGCGTCGTCGGCTGGGGGCGCCGCGGCGCCGCCCTGGCGGAGCGCGCGCGCCTCCGCCACGCAGAGCTCCGTGAAGCGATCGGCGACGGACTCCTCCACGAGCACGCGCTCCGTTCGGATGCACACCTGCCCGCTGTGGGCGAAGCCGCTCCACACGGCGGCCCGCGCGGCGCGCGGGAGATCCGCGTCGCCGAGCACGACGAGCGGCGACTTTCCCCCCAACTCCATCACCGCCGGGATCAACCGCTCGCCACACTTCGACGCCACCTGGCGCCCCACCTTGGCGCTGCCCGTGAAGAAGATCATGTCGCAGAGATCGCACAGCGCCTGTCCCACCTCGGCGCGCCCGGGCAACACCTGGAACACGCCCGCGGGCAAGCCGAGCTCGCTCCACAGCGCGGCGATGCGAAGCGAGGTGAGGGGAGTGATCTCGGACGGCTTCAACAGCACCGCGTTGCCGGCCAGGAGGGGAGCAACGCAGTCGGCGTAGTTGTTCAAGAGCGGCCAGTTCCAGGGCCCAATCACTCCCACCACGCCGCGCGGGTGGTGGACGATGCGCGCGCGCTTGTTCGCGAACACGAACGGATGACGAAGCACGTCCGCGAGCGCGCGGCGGCCGGCGCGCCCGCTGTAGTAGCGGGTGAGCTCGAGCGTGTAGAAGACCTCGATGCCCTCGGCCTCGTAGTGGGGCTTGCCGCTCTCGGCGACGAGCGTCTCCGTGAGCCTGGCGTCATCGCGAATGCCGCGCGCCAGCCGGCGCAGCGCTCGACCGCGCGCGCGGGCTCCGAGGGCGGCCCAGGCGGGTTGCGCGGCCCGCGCGCGGGCGAGCGCCGCGTCCACCTCCGCACGGGAGGTCGGCGCGACCTCGGCGAGGAGGGCGCCCGTGGCCGGATTGACGATGTGAAGCGGTGAAGGGCGGGTAGGCGGGTCGGAGGTTTCGGCGACCGTCACGGCAGCTATTTGTACGCCAAGTGAGGCGTCGGCGCCGGAGTTTTGGTGGCGGGGTCGGGCATCGTCGGCGCGGTGGATGGCGTGTCGATGGCGCGGCAATGATGATATTTCGACGGCTGTGCACTAGAATTTCGGAAGTGCCTGATCCGTCCCCCCGAAAGCTCCGGATCGTCGTCGCCAAGGCGGGCCTCGACGGCCACGATCGCGGCGCGAAGATCGTGGCGCGGGCGCTCGCGGACGCCGGGCACGAGGTCATCTACACGGGCCTTCACCAGACGCCCGAGATGATCGCGGCCACCGCGGTTCAGGAGTCAGCGGACGCGGTGGGGCTCTCCGTGATGTCGGGCGCACACATGACGCTGTTTCCCGCGGTGCTGGCCGCGCTGTCGGCGCGCGGGGCCAGCGAGGTGGTCGTCTTCGGGGGCGGCATCGTCCCACCTGCCGAGAGCGAAGCGCTGAAGCTGCTCGGGGTCGCCGCGCTGTTTCCCCCCGGCGCGTCGACGTCGGAGATCGTTGACTGGGTCGAACATCACCTGCGACCTCGTGTTGCGGGTCTGGCGGGTCTGGCAGGTCGGGCAGGTCCGGAAGGTCCGGAAGGAGCAGCGGCTTGAAGCGGGTATTCCTTCGAGACGGCGTCCAGACGAGCGTCGCCGGTTTGGTGGCCACGGGCACCGCCGGCATGGTGGGCGCCTCGATCGCGTTGTTGATCTTCTTGTTGATCTTGGCCCTCCCGGCGCGCTCGCTCGCGTTCGCGAACACCGAGACCGAGGAGGAGCTGATCTCGCGTGCGCTCCAGAGCGCGCTCGAGAAGCACGGGGGCGACGTCAACCGCTGCTTCGAGAAGGCGCTGGCCGACACGCTCGACGTGTCCGGCAAGGTCGAGCTGTCGGTGGACGTCGGCGAGGAAGGAAAGGTGACCCGGGCGGTGGCGCTCGACCAGACGGCCACGTCGCCGGTCTTGCTTGCGTGCCTCGAGGCCAGCACCGCCAGCTGGGTGATCCCCGGGGTCGGGGCGGGTACGACGGTCATCTTGCCGCTGGCGTTCGAGGGCCAACACGCCCAGTTCTCGCTCAAGACCGCGGATGCCCCGGAGCGCGGGCCGGCCGCGAAGGGCCGCCCGGGCAAGGCCGGCAGACCCGCCGCCGCCGCCGCCTTCTCGGTGAAGGTCCTCGTCGACGAGGCGACCATGCGCGCGCGGCAGGCGTCGCTGTCGTTGTTGACCATCGCGCCCGCGAACCGCATCGCGATGCACAAGCACCCAGGCGTCGAGATCCTGTACGTGAAGAAGGGCCGCGCCCGCGTGCTCGGCCCGAGCGGTGTGAGCCCCGAGGTGCTCGCGGAGGGCAGCGCAATCTTCATCCCCGCGGGGATGCCCCACGTGATCGAAAACATGGTCCGCTCCGCTTCGGTGGAGATCCTGCAAGTCTTCGCGCCGATGGGTCCGGAGCGGGTGTATCGCGACCCCACCGACGAGAAGGGCCGCGCGGCGTTCGACGTCATCCGTGATCCCAGGAAGGCCGTGGTCCCGGGGCGCGCGCGCTTCGTGGTCGAGTCGTTCGACAAGGCGCCCGTTCACGCGGTGGCCGGTGGCAAGGTCAGGGTCCACGCGTTCTTCGACGCCGCGAACACCGGCAGCGAGGCGGCCTCCGCCTCGGTCGTCGAGTTCGCACCGGGGAGCGAGATCGCGCGGCATGATCACGAAGGCTCGGCCGAGATCATCTACATTCTGGCGGGCCGGGGCGACGTGCAGATCGGCAGCGAGAAGATCGGCTTCGGCGCCGACCAGGTCATCCACATCCCCGAGGGCCAGCCCCACGCGGTCAAGTTCACCGGGTCCGAGAAGACCGTCGCGCTCCAGATCTTCGCCCCGGCGGGGCCGGAGCAGCGCTACAAGACCGCGCCGAAGAGGTAGTCGAAGACCAGCATGATCGCCGAGCCAAAACCATGAACTTCGAGCTTTCAGACGAGCAAATAGTCCTGCAGCAATCGGTGCGCGAATTCTGCGCCCGGGAGATCATCCCGCACGCGGCGCGATGGGACCGGGAGGAGCACTTCCCGCACGAGATCATTCCGGCGATGGGCGAGATGGGCCTGCTCGGCATGCAGATCCCCGAGGAATACGGCGGTGCGGGGATGAAGTTCATGGACTACGTGGTGGCGCTCGAGGAGGTGGCGCGCGCCGACGCCTCCGTGGGCCTGACCATGGCGTCTCACAACTCCCTGTGCACGGGACACATCTTCCTGGCGGGCAACGAGGCGCAGCGGCACAAATATCTGCCGCGGCTGGCGAGCGGTCAGGTGCTCGGCGGATGGGGCCTGACGGAGCCGGGCTCCGGCTCGGACGCCGGCGCGGCCCGCGCGCGCGCCGTGCGCAGGGGAGACGGATGGAGCCTGTCAGGAACGAAGACCTTCATCACGCAGGGTTCGGTGGGTGAGATCTACGTCATCCTCGCCTCGACGGAGCCCGCGTTGATGCAGAAGGGGCTGACGGCGTTCATCGTCGAGCGAGGCACGCCCGGCTTTCGAACCGGCCGCCGCATCGAAAAGATGGGGCTGCACGCGTCGGACACCACCGAGCTCGTCCTGGAGGACGTGGAGCTCCCGGACAGCCAGCGGCTGGGGGACATCAACCAGGGGTTCTTCGACACCCTGAAGATCCTCGACAAGGGGCGCGTCGGGATCGGCTCGTGGGCGGTGGGGATCGGGCGCGCGGCGTTCGAGGCGTCGAAGAAGTACGCCAAGGAGCGGGTGCAGTTCGACAAACCGATCGCGGAGTTTCAGGCCATCCAGCACATGCTCGCTGACATGGCCACCGAGCTCGACGCCGCCCGTCTGCTCGTGTGGCGGGCCGCGCTGCTCCAAGATCAACACGCCCGCACCACGCGCGAGTCGTCCATCGCCAAGTACTACGCCGCGCGCGCCACCATGCGGGCCTGCACGAACGCCATCCAGATTCACGGGGGATACGGCTACTCTCGCGAGTTCGACGTGGAGCGCTACATGCGCGACGCGAAGCTCGCCGAGATCGGGGAGGGCACGAACGAGGTCCAGAAGATGGTGATCGCGCGCGAATTGCTGAAGGAATGGACCGCGGCCAGCTGATCCGCGCCGGCGACCACCGGGCCATCGCCGGTTTGATTCGCGATCTCGATGACGAACGGCCGGGCGCCGCCGCAGAGCTCGCGGCGCTGCAGGCGGGGCGTGAGCCGCCGTTCGTCGTGGGCATCACCGGGCCGCCGGGCGCCGGGAAGTCCACCCTCGTCGATGGCGTCTGCGCCCGCTTTCGGGCGCGGGGCGAGCGCGTCGGCATCGTCGCCGTGGATCCGTCGAGCCCGAACGGCGGCGGCGCGATCCTGGGCGACCGCATCCGCATGCAGGCGCACGCCACCGATCCGGGCGTGTTCATTCGATCGCTCGGGACGCGCGGGGCGTCGGGAGGATTGTCGGCCTCGGCGGGGCACGTCATCGCCGCGCTCGGCGCCGGTGGCTTCGCGACGGTCCTGCTCGAGACGGTCGGGGTCGGACAGGCCGAGGTCGACGTCGCCGCCATGGCCGACGTGGTCGTGGTCGTGACGGTGCCCGGCCTCGGGGACGACGTCCAGGCGCTGAAGGCGGGGCTGCTCGAGATCGCCGACATCCTGGTCGTCAACAAGGCCGACCGGGCCGACGCGGAGCGAAGCCTGGCCGACCTGCGCGGCATGCTCGAGCTGCGACGAATCACTGGGGCCGCCGGGGCGGACGACGTCGCCTTGCTTCGGACCGTGGCCACCACCGGCGAAGGTCTGGACGAGCTGCTCGCGGCCCTCGAGGTCGCCCGGATCGCCCCGGCGAGCGCGCGCCGGGGCCACGACGCCGCGAGGCGGGCGGAACACCTCTTGGTCGCGCGCGTCGCCGCCGACGCTCGTCGCGCGCTTCGCCCCGGGGGGATCGCGGCGGATCTCGTCGAGGGTCTGGTGGCCGGGCGCCTCGACCCGAAATCTGCGGTGGACGCTTTGATGGACCGCCTTCGTGGAGGATACTAACGGGGATGAGGCATCTGACGCCCGGGCCCGGCAACGGTGGATCTCGAACCCTCACCCTGGCGGCGCGCGTCACCCTGGTCCTTGGGCCACTGCTCTGCGGGGCCGCTTGCGGGCTCATCAACTCGGACATCGCGACGATCACGTTCCCGCTGCCGTCGCGGACCTACAGCTTCGACACCAGTCAGGCGGGGTGGAACGGCGGCACATCCGGGGCGTTCGCGACCGTGCCGCCCATCGCGTGCACCGCGGACGCTGACTGCTGTCCGCCGTTGATCACCGCCGCGGGGATCGACTGCAGCATGCTGATCTGCGACGCGCCCACGCAGACGTGCGCGTTCGCCGTGGTCGTGGAGACACCTCCGCAGATGATCAACCTCAAGAACGAGGCGCCACAGCTGAAGCCTTACAGCAGCCAGAGCATCCTCGACATCAGCGTCAGCAGCATCACCTACACGATTCCTCAGAACACGCTGAACGTGAACCTACCGCCGGTGGAGCTGTTCGTCGCCCCGCAGGGCACGACCACCGCCTCCGACCCCGCCGCCATCCGATTTGGAAAGGTGCCGGTCATCGCCGCCGGGTCCACGGTCCCGGGGAAGGTGGATCTGGACCCCGCCGGGAAGGCCGCCTTCGAGAACATCGCGAAGAACTTCGGGACGCCGTTCGTGTTCCTCTCCCGGGCGCGCGTCGTGGTGCCAGGCGGGACGCCGGCCCCCACTGGCGCGCTGACGCTGACCATCTCCGGCACCCTGTCCGTGAAGCCGAACCTGTGATCGCCGCGAGCGGGGAGGAGATCGCACCCATCGTCGACGTGGTGGTGGCCGGCGCCGGTCCGGCGGGGGTCGCCACGGCGGTGGCGCTGGCCCGCAGGCGGCCGGAGCTGGTGCGGGACGGGCGCCTGGTGTGCTTCGACAAGGCCCGATTTCCCCGAGAAAAGCCCTGTGGGGGAGGACTGACGGGACGGGCGCGCGCCGCCCTCGCCGAGCTGGGGCTGCTGGTTCGCGTCCCCGCGGTGTCCTGCGCTACGGGGCGGATCGTCTACGGCAGCGAGACCCGCCAGGTGGCGCTCGAGCGCCCGGTGGATGTCGTCCGTCGTGAGGACTTCGACGCCGATCTCGTCACCCAGGCGCGGGCGCTCGGGGTTCGGATCGTGGAGGGCGAAGGCGTCGAAGACCACACCATCGACGCGCACGGGAGCGGGGTAGCGGTGCGAACCTCCGCGGGGAGGACGCTGCGCGCGCGGGTGCTCGTCGCGGCGGACGGAGCCTCGAGCCGCATTCGAAAGCAGCTGACCGAGGACGACCCGGCGTCACCCGCGCGTCCGTTGCAGCTGTTCAGGTTGGAGGTCCCCGCGCCCCGCCGTTTCGCCCCCGAGATGATCTACGATTTCTCGGCGATGCAAGACGGGATGCGGGGCTATGTGTGGCTGTTTCCCGTGGCGGGGGATCGGCTGAACGTCGGGGCGATGCACACCCCGACGCGGCGACTCGGTGGCGCCGAGATCGTGCGCCTGCTCGCCAAGACGCTCGCGCGCCACGGGGTGACGCTGCCGTCCGCGCGCGGCTGGCCGGCCTGGCCCTACGTGCCAGCGGGGCGCGTCGCCGGACCCCACGTCCTGTGCGTCGGGGACGCCGCCGGGATCGACGCCCTCACCGGCGAGGGCATCGCGGTCGGGCTGGAGGAGGCGCCGCTCGCGGCGTCCGCGATTTGCCATGCGCTCGACACGGGCGATCACACGTTCGCCGACTACGGGGAAGCCGTCCGCGGCGACATCGTGGGGCGTGAGCTGGCGCTCGATGGCCGGCTCGCCCGGATGCTCTACGGCCGGGAGGGATATCGCTTCTGGCTCTCGCTCGTGATGTTCGATCGGCGAATGGCGGAGCTCTACGCCGCGCGCGTGTGCGGCTCGACCGTGCTGGCGGATGAGCCCGTCAAGCTGGGGGCCGCGTTCGCGCGCCACGCCCTCATCGCGCCCTTGCGGCTGCGTCGACTGGCCCGGGCCGCGCGCGCCCTGGCCGCGCCTGCCGCGCCGTGAGCCGCGGAATTGGTCGACGCGTTCGGGGGCCGGTCAGGGCAGGGCTGCGGTCGCTTCCGAGAGCAGCGTGCTTGCGTTTCCGGACGACGACGGCTGGTGAGTCGCCGCCGTCGTGGCTTGCGCAGCGCTCCCGGCGCGCGCGTCGGCGGGCGCGCGGTTGATGCGGTCCTTCATCTCCTTGCCGACCTTGAAGAAGGGCAGATGCTTCGCGGCGACCGCCACCTTGGTCCCGTTCCTGGGATTTCGCCCGGAATAGGCGCGATACTTGCGGATCTCGAAGCTGCCGAAGCCGCGAATCTCGATCCGCTCGCCGCGCCGCAACGTCGCCTCGATCGAGTCGAAGATCGCGTTCACGATCGACTCCGCCCGCGCCGCCGAGATACCTCGCGCGCGGCCCAGCTGATTGATCAAGTCCGATTTCGTCATCGCCGCCACTCCAAACGCATATAAACGGTAACCCCAACGAGGTCGCGCGCGCAATCGAATTGCCGTCGCCGCGGGACAGGAAACACCACCGAAACGGAGGCGGCGCGTAGCCCCAGGGCGCGTCAGGCGCGCCGAAACCGCCAGGAGTCGGCCATAACCACGATCTCCTTGAAAGCCTGAAGGTTCCTCGGCGCTCCGGCCCTTTCGAACCCGCAGTGGACCGCCACCTCGAAGGACACACCATGCGAAGGCTCCGGTCGTTTCAGCGCGCGAGCGCGTCTCTCCACCATGTCGGGGTCGGGGCCGGCCCGGCGCTTCTGTTGTTCGTGGCGGTTGCCCTGTCTGGCTGCGGCGGCAGCAGCGACGGCAGCGCCTCCGAGACGGGAGGCAGCACCCAGGGAGGCACGGGTGGCGGCAGCGCCGGCAGTGGCGGATCTCCCGTCTCGACAGGCGGAGCCAGCGGGACGGGAGGGGCCCGCACCGGGGGCTCCACGGGGATCAGCAGCGGCGGTGCTCCCGCGACGAGCACCGGGGGGAGCGCGAGCACGGGCGGGATGACCGCCACCGGCGGCGTGACGGCGACGGGCGGGACGCAAGGCCAGGGTGGAGCGGGCAAGGGCGGCGCGACCGGCGGAGCCGGCACCGCCGGACGGATGGGCACGGGCGGGGTCAGCGGCACCGGGGGCGCGGCGAGCGGAGGGAGCTCCGGCGCTTGCAACGTGACGCCTGTGGATCCGGCGGCGACAGCCCAGGTCAAGAGCCTGCTCTGCTATCTGAACAGCATCAACGGAAACCACGTCCTCTCGGGACAGCAAGAGACGAGCTGGTCCAATCCTGCGGGCGACATCAGCTACTACTCGACGAACATCGGCAAGTATCCGGCGATTCTGGGGGGGGATTACCTCTACCCCAGCGGAACCACGTCGCGCGCGCTCGCCTACTGGCAGGCGGGAGGCTTGACCATGATGCGCTACCACATGGGGGCGCCTCCCCTGGCCGACACGTATCCCAACTCCGAGATGTCGACGAACTATGCGAACGTGCTCACGACGGGAACCGCCGAGAACACAGCGCTGCTCTCGAAGCTCGATTACCTCGCCCGAGAATTGAAGACGCTGCAAGACGGGAACGCGGCCGTCATCCTCGCGCTGTTTCATGAGGTCCAGCCGAACGGTTGGTTCTGGTGGGCGAAGGGGACCGGTGACCAGTTCAAGCAACTCTGGCAGCTCGCGTTCAATTACCTCACCAAGACCAAGGGCATCCACAACGTCATCTGGCTGTGCCCGTTCAGCGGCTCTCCTAGCGCCGCCTACTTTCCGGGCAAGGACTGGGTTGACCTCTCGGGCCCGGACGAGTACGCGAATGCGAACAGCCAGCCGTTCACCTCGAACTACACCGCCGCCCGCACCGCCGTCGGTAACAGCATCCCGATGCCGCTCCATGAGACCGGCGCCGTACCGCAGCCAGCCAGCATGTTCCCGTCGACGGCCCCGTGGCTGCTGTGGAACATCTGGTGCACCTACGAGAATGCCGCCCAGAACGGCGTCACCTACAACACCGTGGCGAGCTTGAAGATGGCCTACTCGAGCAGCTACACGATAACCCGCGATCTGCTCCCCAAGTTCTGACTTCCGAGCCGCCCCGGGCTACTCCAGCTCGAGCTGCTTCCCGTAGCCGCGCTCGAGCGGGTGCGAGGGCGGATTGACGAACATGTGACGGTGAACGTCCTGCGCCCAGCTCGACGTGGGGTACCTGTCGAGCAGGACCCGCGACTCCGTGCGCGCCTCGCCTGGGCGCCCGAGGTCCATCAGCGACCGCACGATGAACCAGGCGCGCTCCGCCGCGTCGGCGCTGTCACCGAACCGGTGGTTCCCCTCGCGGGCCAGCCTCAGCGACAGCTCCGGGTTAGACCCGGCGAGGTCGCGAAGCCGCGCCATGAGGTCGCCCTCGGTGCGCGAGGGCGCGCTCGGCGCCGGGCCCGGCGCGGGGCCCGGCGCGACCGCCACCGCGTCCGCGGCGGCGGGGCGGGGCGCCTGCGCGGGTGGGAGGGGAGAGGCCTCACGCCGCGCCGGGGGGAGCGCCGTCGGCGACGGCGACGGCGGCGCGATCGGCAGCGGTTCGGTATCGACGGTTGCGACAGGCGTCGGATGCCCGGGACGTAGCGCCAGCGCCGCGAGGATCAAGCCAATCACCGCCATGCCAGCCAGGGGGAAGAGCTTCGGGGTTTTCATGACGTGTCGTCACCGCGCGCGGTAAGAGCCGAACACCCCGCGCAGCGCCTCGGAGATCTCGCCCAGCGTCGCGCGCCTGGTGACCGCCGCGAGGATCGCGGGCACCAGGTTGTCGGCGCCGCGGGCGGTGTGTTCGACCGCGGCGATCGCCTGGTCCACGTCGGCCTGGTCGCGGCTGGCCCGCAGGCGCGCGAGGCGGTCTCGCTGCGCTTGCTCCACCCCGGCGCCGAGCCGATGCAGCGCGGGCGCGGCGGGGTCGCCGCCGGGCGGTGCCGGAGCGTCCCGAAAGCGATTCTGGCCGACGACGACGCGCTCGCCGCGCTCGACCGCGCGCTGATGCGCGAACGCCTGGCGCTCGATCTCGCGCTGCGGGTACCCGGCCTCGATGGCGGCGATCATGCCCCCCATGGCGTCGATGCCGTCGATCAGGGCGCGGGCCCGCGCCTCGAGGTCGTTCGTCAGCGCCTCGACGGCGTAGGCGCCCCCCAGCGGATCGACGATGTCGGCGACGCCGCTCTCGAACGCGAGGATCTGCTGCGTCCGGAGCGCAAGCTGGGCCGACGCTTCACTGGGCAGCGCCAGCGCTTCGTCGAAGCCGTTCGTGTGAATGGATTGCGCTCCCCCCAGGATCGCCGCCAGCGCCTCGATGGTGGTGCGCACCACGTTGTTCCAGGGTTGCTCCGCCGTCAGGGTCGAGCCGGCCGTCTGAGCGTGGAAGCGAAGCATCTGGGAACGCGGATCGCGCGCGCCGAAGCGGTCGCGCATGATGCGCGCCCACAGCCGGCGCGCGGCGCGGAACTTCGCCACCTCCTCGAAGAGCTGCGCGTGGGCGTTGAAGAAGAACGAGACGCGCGGCGCGAACGTGTCGACCGCCAGACCCGCCGCCAGCGCCGCCTCGACGTACGCGATGCCGTCCGCGAGCGTGAACGCGACCTCTTGCACGGCGTCGCATCCCGCCTCGCGCATGTGATAACCGCTGACGCTGATGGGGTTCCATCGTGGCATTTCCGCGCGGCAGAACGCGAAGAGATCCGCGGTGAGACGCATCGAAGGTCCCGGCGGGTAGATGTACGTTCCGCGGGCGATGTACTCCTTCAGGATGTCGTTCTGGATCGTCCCCGCCAGCGCCGCGCGTGGCACCCCGCGCCGATCGGCGACCGCGACGTACAGACAGAGCAAGATGGCGGCGGTCGCGTTGATCGTCATCGACGTCGACACGCGGTCGAGCGGCAGGTCGGCCAGCAACAGCTCCATGTCGTCGAGGCTGCCGATGGCGACGCCCGTGCGCCCCACCTCGCCGGCGGCGATGGGGTGATCGGCGTCGCGGCCCATCTGCGTGGGGAGGTCGAAGGCCACGGACAGGCCGGTCTGTCCGGACGCGAGCAAGAACTTGAACCGCCGGTTGGTCTCTTCGGCGGAGCCGAAGCCCGCGTACTGCCGCATCGTCCAGGGGCGGCCGCGGTACATCGTCGGGTGGACGCCGCGCGTGAAGGGAAACCCGCCAGGCGAGCCGAGCTCGCGCGCCGGCTCGAAGGCGGGGTTCGCGGCCGCCAGCGTCGCCGCGTCGAACAGCTCGGGCAGCGGGATCCCCGAGGTCGTCTCGCGCGGAGGAGATCGCCTGGCAGGCCCCGCGCTGGCCGGCGGCTTCACCGCGTCGGACGCCTCGTCGGGCGGTTCGCCGGACATCGGCGGTCAGGCTCCGAGCGACATTTCGGGGACGGAGGCGGCCGCGATCAGCGTGGGCTCGGTCTTCGCCTGGATCTCCGCGACCGAGACGCCCGGCGCCCGCTCGACGAGCGCGAGCCCCGCGGGCGTTATGTCGAGGACCGCCAGGTCCGTGATGATCCGGTGCACGGCTGCCACCGCCGTGAGCGGCAGCGAGCAGCGCTTGAGGATCTTCTTCTCGTCGCCCTTGGCCACGTGCTCCATCATCACCACGACGCGCTTGGCGGCGGCCACGAGGTCCATCGCGCCCCCCATGCCCTTGATCATCTTGCCGGGGATCATCCAGTTCGCGAGATCGCCGGTCTCCGCCACCTGCATGGCGCCCAGGATCGCGCAGTCGATGTGGCCACCCCGGATCATGGCGAACGACTCCGCCGACGAGAAGAACGCGCTGCCGGCGATCTCGGTGATCGTCTGCTTGCCGGCGTTGATCAGATCGGCGTCCTCCTCGCCCTCGAATGGGAAGGGGCCGATCCCGAGCAGGCCGTTCTCCGATTGCAGCATGATGCCGATCCCCGCGGGGATGAAGTTCGCCACCAGCGTCGGCATGCCGATGCCAAGGTTCACGTACATGCCGTCGCGCAGCTCCTGCGCCGCGCGCCTCGCGATCTGATCACGGGTGAGCGCCACCTAAGGTACCCTCTTGCGCGTGGTGCGCTGCTCGATGGCCTTCTCGTAGCGCGACCCCGCGACGATGCGCTTCACGTAGATCCCAGGTGTGTGGATCTGGTCAGGGTCGAGCGCGCCGGGCTCGACCAGGTGCTCGACCTCGGCGATGGTGATGCGGGCCGCGGTGGCCATCATGGGATTGAAGTTCTGCGTCGTCTTTCGATAGACGAGGTTGCCGAAGCGGTCGCCCTTCCAGGCCTTCACGAAGGCGAAGTCGGCGACCAGCGCCGTCTCGAGCACCGTGTTCCGCCCGTCCCAGACGCGCGTCTCCTTGCCCTCGGCGACCTTCGTCCCGTAGCCGGTCGCCGTGTAGAACGCCGGAATCCCCGCGCCGCCCGCGCGAATCCGCTCCGCCAGCGTCCCCTGCGGACAAAGCTCCACGTCCAGCGTGCCGTCGAGGAACAGCCGTTCGAAGGCCTTGTTCTCGCCCACGTAGCTGGCGGTGATCTTCTTGACCTGTCCGGCGTCGAGCAAGAGCCCCAGGCCCTTGCCGTCGATCCCGCAGTTGTTCGAGATGATCGACAGGTCCTTCACGCCCCGGCGGTGCAGCGCCGCGATCAGGTTCTCGGGGATGCCACACAGGCCGAACCCGCCCGCCATCAGCGTCGCGCCGTCCCTAATGTCGGAGACGGCTTCGTCGGCGGAGGAGACGGTCTTGTCCATGCGCGCCCACGTCTTTGTACCGCGCCGGCGCGGAGATCGCCATTTCGTGGGGTCTGCTAGGTTACGCCGGTGACCACCGGAGCTAGCACCGGCGCCTGCGAAGACCAGCCGGGCGCGCTCATCGACGTTCGCGTGCACGCGCTGGCGCCGGGGGGCGACGCCGTCGGGCGCCAGCAAGGCGGGGCGCATGACGGGCGGGCGACGTTCGTTCCGCTCGCCGCGCCGGGGGAGGACGTCCGCGCGCGCGTGGTCCGCCAGCAGCCGCGCGTCGCGTGGGCCGAGCTGGTCGAGGTCCGCGCGCCGTCAATGGCGCGGGTCGCGCCGCCGTGCCCGTTCTTTGGAACGTGCGGTGGCTGCCAGTGGCAGCACGTCGCGCTCGACGGCCAGCGCGCCGCGAAGAAGGACATCGTCGAGCGTGCGCTGGCCGTGAAGCTCGAAGGCGTGCGGGCGCCGGCGACCTCGGGCGCGGGCTATCGTGATCGGGCGCGCGTCGTCGTGGGCGCACGTGGCGCGCTCGGGTTTCGGGCGCGGCGCAGTCACGACGTGGTCGACGTCGATCGGTGTCTGCTGCTCGGGCCCGAGGCGGCGGCGGCGTTCGCGGCGATCCGGACGTCGCTGTCGGCGGCATCGGCACCGCCGATGCCGCCGGGGACCGAGCTCGATCTGCAGGCGGGCTCGGCGGGCGTCCACGTCGCCGTGCGCGGGGGCATGGCTTCACGCCGCGCCGGACGCGGGATCCCCGCGCCGGGCGACCTCGCGGCGCGGTGGCTTGGCGCCTGGCGGGCAGGTGGCGTGGTGGGCGTCTCCATTCACGAACGTGGCGTGGAGTCGGCCCCTACGGCGGGTGAGCCGGACATCGACGTATCGGAGCCGGGCGGGCCGCCCTTGCGCATCCCCGCCGGCGGCTTCGCGCAGGTAGGACGGGCAGCGAACGCCGCGCTGGTGGGCGAGGTGCTGGGTGCCGTCGGACCGTCCCCGGGCTCCGTCCTCGAGCTCTACGCCGGGTCAGGCAACTTCACCCGCCACCTGGTGAACGTGAGCGACCGGGTGTCGGCCTGTGATGCCGACGGTCCCGCGGTCGCGCGCGCCGAGCGACAGGTCCCGAGGGCCACCTGGTTGCGGCGTCCACCGGCCGTCGTCGACGCCGACACCATCGTGGTCGATCCACCGCGCGAAGGGCTCGACGGAGAGAACGTCAGGGCTGGCCTGCAGGCGCGCCGGCGACTCGTCTACGTGTCTTGCGATCCCCAGACGCTGCGGCGCGACGCCGCCAGGCTTCGCGAGGGTGGCTTCGTCCTCGGCCGGGCCGTGGCGTTGGATCTGATGCCTCACACCTTTCACGTCGAGGTCGTCGCGACGTTCGATCGCGCTTGAACGGCCTCCGGCCGTCGAGCTGAAACCGGTGGGCGCGCGGCTTGAGACGTCGGCGACTTCTGCCGATCACCGGGAGATGCGCGCACGGACCTCAGGATTCACCCTGGTCGAGCTGATGATCGTCGTCGCCATCATCTCGATCCTCGCCGCGATCGGCAGCTTCGGCTATCGACGCTGGATCGGCCGCGCCCGGATGACCGAGGCGGTCACCATGCTCGGCGAGATGAACAGCAAGGAGCAGTCCTACCGGATGGAGTTCGGGACGTTCTTGCCGCTTCGCGCGGACGGCAACGCCACGGTGCCCAGCCCCGACGAGCCGGGCGCGGCGTTCTACCCGAGCGATCCGAACGGGGCCGCGTTCGACTCCGTGCGCACCCCGGTCAGCGTCGCCAACAGCGCGAGCTGGCCCGCCGCCTGGAGGGCCGTCGGGGTCAGCCCGCGCGACACGTCCCTGTTTTGCACCTACCTGACCAACGCCGGCGGGGCGGGCCAGGCGGTGCCGGTGACGGCGCCGTTCGGCGGCAAGCTGGTGGCCGGCGTCGCCTCGCCCTGGTTCTACGGGCTCGCGGCCTGCAACCTCAACGGTCCGGCCGGCTTCTCGTCGGAGGTGACCGTCCTCGGCCTGTCGAGCACGTCGCCCACGCTGCGCACGTTCAACGACGGGCGGTGAGCGCCCGCTCGTAAACGGCTAAAGCCCGGCGTCACTCCGCCGATGTTTTCAAGTCGCAGCCCAATGTCCCTGAAAATCCAAACGGAGGCTCTCATGGTTCGCTCTCGAAAACGCGGCTCTGGTTTCACGCTCGTCGAGCTCATGATCGTCGTGGCGATCATCGGCATCCTGGCCGCGGTGGCCATTCCGGCATTCAGCAAGTACATCAAGCGCTCGAAGACCGCCGAGGCGGCCGGTCACTTGAACAAGCTGTGGGCCGGCTCGGTCGCCTTCTTCGAGACGGACCACGTGGACGCCGCGGGCGTGATGCTGCCGAAGCAATTCCCCGCCTCCATCAACAACGTCCCCGGGCAGGACTGCTCGTGTCAGGCCACCGGCAAGTGCCCCGGCGGCGGCACCGAGTGGCAGAGCGCCAGCTGGGTGGCCCTGTCGTTCTCGATTCCCGATCCTTTCATCTACAAGCCCAAGTACACGAGCGCCGGCTCGGGCTCCGCTTCGACCTTCACCGCCGAGGCCATCGGCGACCTGGACTGCAACGGCACCGAGTCGAACTTCAAGCGCC
>CAYUFS010000049.1:0-42888 GCA_964443975.1 uncultured Myxococcales bacterium
CCTGGCTTCTGGAACGACCTGGTTGGTTACGCCCTCATCCAGAGCTACCTCTTGGGGCTGGTCATCGCGAGGTTCATCGGCTGGATGGACGGCGCCACCGGACTGTCTCGTCTCCATCTCGTCTCCGCGTGGCCGGTGCCGTTGCAGGTGGGATTCTTCGTCGTCACTCATGACCTCTACATCTATCTCTTCCACCGGCTGCAGCATCACAGCGCGTTCCTGTGGCGGATCCACGAGGCTCACCACGCCACCGCGGACGTGGACTGGCTGTCCGGCTCGCGCTCGCATGCGCTCGAGATCCTGATCAACCAGACCATCGAGTTCGCGCCGCTGACCCTGCTCGGGGCGGCGCCCGAGGTGGCGCTGATCAAGCTGACCATCGACGCCGTCTGGGGAATGTTCATTCATTCGAACATCGATGTGCGCAGCGGACGGCTGCAGCTGATCTTCAACGGCCCGGAGATGCACCGCTGGCACCACGCTGTCGAGATTCGCGACGGCATCAACTTCGCGACGAAGCTGGCGGTGTGGGATTGGTGGTTCCGAACCGCATGCCTGCCCGCGCGCAAACCCGTCGGCTACGGCCTCTACGAAGGGAGCTTCCCGCGCGGGTTCCTGGGGCAACAAGCCTTCGCCTTCCGGCGCCCCCGTGGCCGGCCGCGGCGCGTGGGGTCCACCATCGGCGCGCTCGAGACCCTGCGTTACCGAGAGTTGCTTCGCCTGGTAGCCACCCGCGCGCTGGCGCTGGCCGTCCTGGTCGGCCGCCTGCTGCTGGTGCTCCTCGCCACCGTGCCCTGCACGATCTCCCGTCTGGTCGCCGGCCGCTCACGTGCCGTCACCTCGGGGCCCGCCCGCCGCAACGCCACGCCCCGCATCCTCTTCATCTGCGGCACACTGAACCACACCACGCAACTGCACCAGGTGGCCGCCGCGCTCCCCGACTTCGAGCACGCCTTCACCTGGTACTACTGCGATGGCGTCCTCGAGGCCTTTCGACGCCTCGGCTGGCTGAGGAGCACCGCGCTTGGCGACAAGCTGCGCGCACGCTGCCTCGCCTACCTTCACGCCCATGCGCTCCCGTTGGATCTCGGGGGCGAACGGGGACACTACGACCTGGTCATCACTTGCTCGGACATGACCGTGCCGAGGAACATCACCTCCGGGTCGCTGGTGCTGTTGCAAGAGGGGATGACCGATCCGGAGGACCTCGTGTTTCGCCTCGTGCGGGCCCTGCGCCTTCCCCCTTGGTTGGCCATCACCTCGGCGGCCACTGGCCTCAGCCACGCCTACGATCGGCTCTGCGTGGCCAGCGACGGGTACCGGGAGCTATTCGAGAAGAAGGGCGCCCGACCCGAGACCATCGTCGTGACCGGGATTCCCAACTTCGACGACTGCGAGCGGTTTCGGACGAACGACTTCCCCCACCACGGGTTCCTGCTCGTTTGCAGCTCGGACATTCGCGAGACCGCTCGCTGGGAAGACAGGCCGCGATTCATCCGCGACGTGCTGCACATCGCCGCTGGCCGCCCCGTCATCTGGAAGTTACACCCCAACGAGAACGCTACGCGGGCGCGCGCCGAGCTGGCGGCGCTGGCCCCGGAGGCGCTCATCTACGAACACGGCAGCGCGGAGGAGATGATCGCGAACTGCGCGGTGCTGGTAACACAGTACTCGTCTACCGCCTACGTCGGCCTGGCCCTTGGCAAGGAGGTCCACTCCTTCTTCGATGGCGCGGAGTTGCGGCGCCTGTGCCCGGTCCAGAACGGCGGCACCAGCGCCCGCAACGTGGCCGCGGTGTGCCGGGCGCTCATCGAGGCCCGCCGCCGCGACCTCGCCCAGTCATCGCCCTCGACCCGTCATGCGCCTCCGCCTGCGCTCCTGGAGGATGGCTCGGCGATGAGCGGCTGAGGCCGCGCCAGAAGGCCTTCCGTCCGAGCACATTCTTCGAAAATCGGCGAGTGGCCTCCGAAAATCGGCGAAGACTTTGGCGTCACGAAGCGCGCGCGCCACGCAACCGCGCCAGGTGGCGGCCGTTCTCCAGCGCCGAGCGCGCGGAACTCTCCTTGCATTCCAGGGCAGAGATCGATCTCGTTCACAGCACCCACAAACCGAAGGAAGACGCAACGTGAATAACCGGAAGATCCCGCTCTCCGTGTTCGCTCTTGCGACGCTCGCCGGCGTCGCGCTCGTCGGTGCCTGCTCCTCGACTCCCGCCGACGGCGGGAACGTCGGGGGTCAAGACGGGACCGTTTCCCTCGGCTTGGTGCTGCCGCCCGCCGTCAGCATCAGCGCCTTCAACTACAGCATCTCGGGACCCGCCGGTTTCTCGAAGACGGGGACAATCGACGTCAGCAGCAGCACCACCCTGTCCGCGGTGATCAGCCCGCTGCCCGTCGGCGTGGGGTTCTCGATCAGCCTGGCGGCGACCTCGGTCGACGGCACGGAGACCTGTGGCGGCGCGGCGACCTTCGACGTCACCGCCCACGTGACCACCGCCGTGTCGGTCCACCTGTTGTGCCACCAGGCGGCGCGCACGGGGAGCGTCCTCGTCAACGGGAGCCTCAACGTATGTCCGCAGATCGACGGCGTGTCGGCGAGCCCCGACGAGGTCATCGTGGGCGCGTCCATCGGGCTATCCGCCGCCGCGCACGACACCGACCACGCCCCCTCGGCGCTCGGGTGCCGCTGGACGGCGAGCACCGGCGTGGTCACGGACGCCTCCGCCGCGAGCACCCGGTTCACCTGCACGACCGCCGGCCCGGCGACGCTCACGCTCACCGTGTCGGACGGCGACGCCAACGCCACCTGCGCCGACAGCAGCACCGTCACCGTCAACTGCACCTCGCCCATGGCCAGCAATGGATGCGTGCTGGGGAATGGCGCCGGGACCATCAAGCACGTCATCTACGTGCAGTTCGACAACACCCACCTCCTCCGCGATCGCGCCGCCGTTCCCTCGGACCTCGAGCAGATGCCTCACCTGCTCGACTTCATCCGCGGCAACGGCACGATGATGGCGAACGATCACACCATCCTGATCTCGCACACCGCCGGCGGCATCCTGTCGTCGCTCACGGGCGTGTACCCGGACCGCCACGGCCAGACCGTCAGCAACAGCTACGTCCGCACCAGCGCCACCGGGACCTTCGCGTTTCCGAGCTCGTTCGGCTACTGGACCGACCCCGCGGTCGCCGGCTCGACCGTCCCCAACATGGTGACGCCGGACGGCTCGAACGCGCCTGCCCCGTGGGTCTCGTACACCCGCGCCGGCTGCGACGTGGGCGCGGTGGCCACGGCCAACATCGTGCTCGAGAACACCGGGACCGGAGCGAGCGGCGACGTGTTCAAGGTGTTCGGCGCCGGATCGCCACAGTTCATCGAGGCCACGACCTCGAACGCCGCCACGTCGAGCTCCGCGGCCCGCGCGCGAGCGCAAACCGACTTCGTCGGCTTCTCGGTTCACTGCGCGCAAGGCTCGGCCAGGTGCGCAGCCGGCCAGACGGATCTGCTGCCCGGGGAGCCGGGCGGCTATCTGGGGTACAAGGGCCTGTTCGGCGCCCAGGCCATCAACCCCCTGCTGACCGGACAGCCCCCGGCCGTTCCACTGACTGACCTCCTCGGAAATCCAATCGTCGATCCGTTCGGTCAGCCGGGCTTCCCCGGCTTCGACGGGATGTCGGCCGCCGTGTCCCTCGCCTACGTGGCGGCGATGCAGGAGCAGGGCATCCCCATCACGTACGCGTATGTCTCGGATGCGCACGACTTCCACGGCGTCTCGGGCAACGCGCACCTGGCGTACGGTCCGGGCCAGGCAGGGTACGAGCAACAGCTGCGCGACTACGACGCCGCCTTCGCGGCCTTCTTCGCCCGCCTGGCCGCGGACGGCATCGACAAGACCAACACCCTGTTCGTCTTCACGGTGGACGAGGGGGATCACTATTCGGGCGGCTCTCCCACTCCCGTGGACTGCGATGGGGTCAACGTTCCTTGTGATTGGACCAACCAGGTCGGCGAGCTCAACGCCAACATCGACACGCTGGTGCAACATCAGTTTCCGTCGCTGTTCGCCAGCTTCCTCGCCCCCGGCGCCCCGAACACGTTCACCGTGCACGGCGATTCGGCCCCCCCGTTCTATCTCGCGAAGCGGGGCGTGGGCGCGCTGGGCCAGACCGATCCCGCGACGCGTGCCTTCGAGCGCGCCGTGGCCGGGCTCACCGCCGTCAACCCGTTCACCGGCGCGACGGATCCGCTGATGGTGCAGATGGCCGACCAGGCGGGGATGAAGGCGATGCACATGTTCACGGCCGGAGACCCCGCCCGCAACCCGACGTTCGCTTACTTCGCGGACGCCAACTACTTCATCACGGACTTTCCCGCGTCGACCTGCGAGACGTGCATCAACCCCGCCTTCGCCTGGAACCACGGCGACATCCAGAAGGAGATCGGCCAGACGTGGGTCGGGTTCGTCGGTCCGGGCGTTTCGGCCCAGCCCGACCAGATGGCGTTCACCGACCACACGGACGTTCGCCCCACCATCAACGCGCTGCTCGGATTGCGTGACGTCTATCCGTCGGATGGCCGCGTGATCACCCAGGCGCTGGTGCCAGGCGCCGTCCCCGGGGCCCTCGGCGCCGACAAGCCGTCGGTCGAGCTGCTGGGGAGCCTGTACAAGCAGATCAACGCGCCCTTCGGGCAGTTCTCCATGGACATGCTGGCCGCCTCGACCAAGGCCTTGAAGAGCAGTGACCCGACCGACGCGACCTACACGTCCAAAGAGGCCTCGGTGGCCGCGCTGACGGCGACGCGCGACGACCTGGCTTCGCAGATCCGCGACGCGCTCGACGCGGGCGCCTTCGCGGGCCTGCCGATCGATCCGATGCAGCTGCTCGCCTGGGTCGGCCAGGCGCAAGCGCTGCTGGCCAGCGCCGACGCGCTCGCCGCCGCGCCCTAGGACCCGGCGAAGGCGAGGCGCGCTCGGTCTGGCAATCGAGCGCGCCTCGCGACATGCTGGCCCCGTGAAGTTCGACGACTCCGATCAGGCGGATCTTTCTCAGGTCGAGGATCGGCGCGGCGCTCGGTTTCCGGGCGGGCGGGTCGGTGCCGGCGTGGGGGGCCTCGGCCTCGTGGGCGGGCTCATCTACGTCGGCCTGCAGCTCCTCGCGCAGGGCGGTAACCAGACCGCCGGCGAGATCAGCCGCCTGATCCGGGACAGTCAGGGAACCACGTCGCCGACCGCGCCGGCCGCCCCCACCCGGGACACCGCGCGGCTCGCGGGGAGCTGTCGCGGCGTCGACTCGACGAACGATCCGGCGAAGTTCATCGTATGCGTCGAGAGCAACGTCCAGTCGTTCTGGGGGCGCGAGCTGGCGCGGACGGACTCCGGCTACCGCCCGGCGAAGCTGGTGCTGTTCACGGACGCGACCCCGAGCGGCTGCGGCACGGCCAGCGCCGACACCGGTCCCTTCTATTGCCCCCCCGACGGCCGCGTGTATCTGGACCTGGGCTTCTTTCACGAGCTCCAGCAGCGCTTCCACGCGCGCGGCGGCGACTTCGCCGAGGCGTACGTGGTGGCGCACGAATACGGGCACCGCGTTCAGGACGTGCTCGGCACGGAGCGGCGCGTGCGCGCGCTGCAGCGGGCACGTCCAGACCAGCGCGGCCCGCTGTCCGTACGCACGGAGCTGCAGGCGGATTGTTACGCGGGGGTGTGGGGCCATGCCGCTTACGGGCAGGGCAAGGTGGACGACAAGGAGATCGCCGACGCGCTCGACGCGGCGGCCGCCGTCGGCGACGATCGAATTCAGAAGGAGATGCGCGGCCGCGTGACGCCCGAGACGTTCACCCACGGCTCGGCCGCCGCGCGCCAGAAATGGTTCGGGGTGGGCATGCGCACAGGCGATCCGGCCGCCTGCGACACCTTCAGCGCCGACGATTGATGGCCGGGCCTTGTCACGCGATCTTCGTCGGCTCCGGCGGCTCCGCCTCGATGTCGAGCAGCAGGACCTCTGCCCCCTGCCGCGCGGTCAGCGAGACGGCGCGCTCGCCCGACACACCGGCCCCATCGCCCGCGACGAGGACGGCGTCACCCAGCATCACCTCGCCCCTCACGACGTGGACCCACGCCCTCCGTCCCTGACCGAGCTCGTGAATCACGTGCTGGCCGACGTCGAGCAGGGTCGAATACACCAGCACGTCCGGGTGGATGCGTAGGGAGCCGCGCCGGCCGTCGGGCGACGCGACGACGCACAGAACGCCGCGCCGGTCCGCCGTGCTGAAGCGCCGCTGCTCGTAGCTTTGGTCGAGCCCGGCCTCCGCCTGTCGAAGCCACAGCTGGTAGACATGCGCGCGCTCGGTCCGCGAGGCGTTCGCCTCCTTGTGACGGATGCGCCGCCGCACGGTCATGCGCTGAAACTCTCCGGTCTGGACGACCCCCGACCGCCCGAGCGAGTCCTCCTGGGCCAGCGCCCCCTCGTGAACGTAGGTGAGCGCCTCGGAGTCACCGGACGGTCGTCGGGGGACGCTGGTACCGGGCGGGAGCCAGTGCTCGTTGAGCCCCTCGAGGACACCGAAGCCGCCGGCGCCCGCGTCCGGCCCCTCGTCGGGGAAGAATGTGTGCCACCCGTGCTGCCCGTTGCGGCGGTCATGGTGGCGACGATTCGCTCTCCGCAGCGCGATCACCGGCTTGGCTCACGGGGGGGCATCCTCATGTGCAGGAGCACGTTGTGGGCCAGCCGCGCCACCGAGCCAGTTTCCCGGCCCTTGAACGCTTCGCCGCGCGCCACTCGGTCGAAATGATGCTTCTGGCGGGCCGGCTCAGCGCTTCGTCGAACGCGCCCGCTTCGCGCCGCGGTTTCCGGCAATCCGGCCATAGCTCTTCAGCTTCCGGTACAGCGTCGCCGAGCCGATCCGAAGCTGCTCGGCGGTGTGGGTCTGATTTCCCTTGTTCAGCTCCAGCGCCGACAGGATGTACTCTCGCTCGATCTCCCCGAGCGGGCGCACCGTTCCCTGCGTCGCCACGGGTCGCGGGAAGGCCTGCCGGACCTCCTCGGGCAGATCCTCCAGCTCGACCCGGCTGCCTCGCGCGAGCGCGACCGCCCGCTCCATGGCGTTCTCCAGCTCGCGAACATTGCCGGGCCACTCGTAGTGCAGGAGCTGATCGGCGGCCGCGGGGGCCAGCCCCGTGATCTTGCGCTTCATTCGCAGCGCCGCGTCCGCGAGCAGGACGCGCGCCAGCGGCAACACGTCGTCGCGGCGTTCCCGCAGGGCTGGGACGTGGAGCTCCACGACCTTCAGCCGGTAGTAGAGGTCCTGGCGAATCTGTCCGTTGGCCACCCCGTGCGCGAGGTCGCGGTTCGTGGCGGCGACGATGCGCACGTTGACCCGGCGGCTCTTGCTCTCGCCGACCCTCCGGATCTCGCGCTCCTGCAGGGCGCGCAGCAGCTTGACCTGCATTCCCGGCGAGACCTCGCCGACCTCGTCGAGCAGCAATGTCCCGCTGTTCGCGGCCTCGAAGAGCCCGGGGCGATCCTGGGTCGCGCCCGTGAAGCCCCCGCGCACGTGCCCGAACAGCTCACTCTCGAGGAGCGTCTCCGTGATGGCGCCGCAGTTGACGGCGATGAAGGGGCCGGCGGCCCGCGTGGATTCCTCGTGAACCAGCCGCGCGATGCGCTCCTTGCCCGAGCCGCTCTCCCCGGTGATGAGGACCGTGGAGTCGACCTTGGCCACCCGGCGCGCGAGGTCCACGAGCTGGCGCATGCGCGGGCTCTTCGCGACGATTCCCAGGGGCTCGTCGACGTCGCGGGCGACGCGCACGAGCGCGCGGCGATGCTCGTGGAGCTTGCGCTCGGCCGACTTCAACGTCTCGGTGACGCGCTGGAGCGACACGTCCAGGCTCTCCTTGAGGTGCTTCGCCTCGAAGAAGCGCAGCTCCTCGGCGCGCTCGGCGCCCCACTCTTCACGCGCGCGCCCGAACAGGTGGCAGGCCGCGTCCCCCTTGCCCATGCAGCGGCCCTCGACGACGTAGACCTCCTTACCGGCGCTGCGGCTCAGATAACCGCTCGTGAGCCCGCAGATCGTCCAGCAGACGGCCGCGTCCGAGCGACCGAAATGCAGCAGGTGTTGCTCCGCCTCGTACGAGGCCTCCAGCATCATCCCCGCCTTCGACAGCGGCCCCTCGACGCCGGGCTCGACCCGGAACAGCCCCTCGAGGGCGTGAATTCGTGTGCCCGCGCGGCGCCAGTCGTCGTCGCTGTCCCACTTGAACTCCGCTTGCATCGCCTCCGCCATGCGCCATCCATGGGCGAAGCCAAACTGGGTCAGCACCGTGCGGGCGGCCGTCAGGCCGAAGTTCTCGACCAGGTATTTGCGCAACAGCCCCATGGCCACGGCGTCGAGGAGCAGGGCCCGCTGGCCCGCGAAGCGAATCACGCCGCCCTCTGGATCGAGCTCGAGGAGCTCCTCGTGGTCTAGATCCTCGACGTGCACGTGACCACTCTTGCGACTCCTTCGAGATGATTGCGCAGGTCCTTCATATTGATGGTCGACACCCTGGCCCGGACGGGGCCACTTCGCCATGGGTATTTATCGCGAAGGCGCACCGAGCGGCGCCGCCCGGGGCACGGACGAGACGGCGTCGTTGTGGAGGTTCACGGCGTCGACGGCGTGAGTGAACCCCGCGCCCATCAAGCTCAGCCCCGTCCCGGCGGTGGCGGCGCCGACACCGAGGACCACCCAGCCGACCGGCCCGCTCAGGACCGCGATGCCCACGACCACGCCCGCGATCCCGCCCAGGTAGCAGGGAACCCCGACGGCGAGCTCCGTGCGCGCGGTGCGCGCCTCGGCCGCGGCGGCGGGCTCGGCGCCGACCAGGCTCTCGAGGCTGCCGCCGAGGGGCCCGACCGGTGTTTCCTGACCGTTCACGACGTACATGGCGGCGCCATGGTGGATGACGACTGTCAGCCGCGCGCTCGGCCGAGGCTGGTAGCTGGTGCCGCAGCCGAGGGTCAACGCCAACAACGTCGCGACCGTCGTCGTGACAGTCCTTGGCGACCTGGCGACGCCTGTCTTGCCTCCTCGAACACCCACCCGGTCATCCTGGCACGGACGCGGGCGCGACGACGATGGCCAGCCGTCCGGCGCGGTTCCACTCGCTGGCGAACCCCTCGAACCCATCCTCGCGCTGTCCGCGCGCCGGATCGAACATCAGCACGCGCCGGGCGTGTGAATTGATCCCGACGACCACCTCGAAATGAGACAGGGCCTTGTCGCCGTAGTGCTGGACGAGCCCGACCAGCACCGGACGATCGAGCCCGATCTCTCTCTCCAGATCGGCGAGCTCACCGGCGATCAAGAACGCGCGCAATCCCTTCTTGCGAACCAGGTCGCGAAGCGCGCCCGCGGCGATGCCGTGCGCGGCGTCGACCGGGAGCGCCTTCGCGATCTCCGCGCTCGAGGACTCCGGCGTCCCCCACCGCCCGAGGACCATCGCCAGGGCAGCCGCGCCGCAGTCCCGCAGCGACGACTGCCGGACCATCGGAACCCCGCTGACGAGCACCCACCCCGCCTCGCGATTCAGGTCCCGCGCCGATACGGTGTGCGCCGAGCCGTGGTAGCAGGCGGGCAGCGCTCCGGCGGCGACCAGCACCAACAGGGTGGCCGCGCCCGTGAGGTCGTGACGCTTCACGAGCGCATCAGATGAGGACGACGATCAGCACGACGATCAGGACGATCACCAGCACGCTGCCGCCCAGGATGATGGTCGTGTCTCCACCCTTGAACTTCTCGAGAGGCTTTGCCTGGGCTTCCCGGGCCGCGTAGGAATCGTCCGCCGCGGAGGGCACCGCCGCCCGCGAGGGTAACGAGCGGGGCGACGTGGCAGAGGGGACCACCTGGGTCGGGACGGCCGCCAGGGCCGCCGACGGGTTGGCCGCGATGACCAGCCCTGGACCGAGCAGCACCGCGAACGTGGCTACCAGACGAAACGACGACCAGCGTCGCGGGGCAAGCACTCGCGTTGGCGCGTGCGAGCTTCGCTGGCAGGCGCCGTTCCGCGGGGGATCTAAGGGACCCTTTGAGGGTCCTTTTCCAAATAGAAAACTCATGATTTCCTCCAAGGTTGCGAAAGCTAGCGGCGGACATCCCGCCGGGAGCGGTGAAACACCTCTAAGAGCGGCTGCTTCTTCCTCGGTTGATGAGGCGAAGCACCAGCAGGAGCGCGACGGCGCCGATGAAGGCGACGAAGATCGTTCCCGGCAGGCCACCCAGGGGGACCGACAGGTGCAGCCCGCGGAAGATGACGCCCCCCAGGAACGCCCCGACCACACCAACGACGATGTCGCCGACCAGGCCGAAGCCCCCACCCACCACCGCCGAAGCCAGCCATCCGGCGACCAGCCCGACCACTATCCAGATCAAGAACGCTTGCGGTGTCATGTTGCCCTTTCTTTCGCGCGGGAGCTCGGGCTCAGCCGCCGAAGCCCATCGGGGGTCGACCAATCACGATCTCGACGCGGCGGTTGTTCGCGCGGTTCTCGGGGGTCCGGTTGTCCGTGATCGGCCTGCTCGAGCTCATCCCGATCGACGAGATCTTGTTCGGGTCGACGCCGCGCGAGACCAGGTAGTCGCGCACCGCGGTGGCACGGTTGAGGGAGAGCGGCTGATTGATGCTCTCCGGGCCCTGACTGTCGGTGTGACCCTCGACGACCATGCGCTTGTCGGAGTCCTGCGCCTTCAGCGCCTCGGCCACCTGATCCAGCTTCGTCATCGCCGTGTTCAAGAGGGCGTACTTCCCCGACGCGAACAACACGCTCCCCGACAGCGTGATCACGACGCCGCGCGCTTCCTCCTTCACCGCGGCGATGGCGGCGAGGTCTTTCATCGCGCCGGCCAGCTTGCCCTCGGCGGCGATTCGGGCCTGCTTCTCCGTCTCGAGCTGCGCGGCGGTCGCGGTCCGGGCCTGCTTCTCCGTCTCGAGCTGCGCGGCCGCTGTGGTCCGGGCCTGCTTCTCGGTCTCGAGGTCGGCCGCGGTCTTTTGCAGCGCCTGCGTCTGGGCGTTGTTGGTGTCGCGCAGTTCCTTGGTGACGCTGCTGTTCTCGCGGCGTTCATCCTTGAGACGCTCCCGGGTGGCCGCCAGGGCCGTCTCGGTGCTCTTGACCTGGCTGTCGCGGACGACCACGCCGGCCCTGACCGCCTCGGCTATCCGCTGGCGATCCTGCTCGGTCCTCGCCTTGACGTCTGCCAGCTCCAGCTTGCGGGACGCGATGTAGGCGTAATCCCGGCACGTCGGGGTATCACCGTTCTCCTCGAACTCCTTGTTCGCCGAGTCGAGCGCCTTCTTGGCGTCGTAGAGGTCGGTCGGCGTCAACTTGGCCGCCAGGCCATTGTTCGATACCGCGTAGGCGTCACGCGCCTCGAGCAACTGCGGGGGCGCGGTGGTGGCGCACGCCCCGATCGTCGACGCGGCCAGGGCGGTCACCAGGAGACTCATATTTGCGATCTTCATCTTTGAAATCCTTTGCGGGTGGAAAAGCAGCGGTGAGGCCTCAGGGATTGCCGCGAGCGCGGAGCGCCTTCAGATCTTCCGTGGCGTGAAGCGCCTCGTTGTGGACGGCCACCTCTCGGGCCAGGCCCAGCGCCAGCTCGCCGTCCGACTCGGCGCGTGCCAGCACCAGCGCCGCCCGCTTGTCCCCGTTGGCGGCCATGTGCTTCGCCGTCTCGGTTTGGTCCTTGGCGAGCTCGAGGTGAAGCTTGGCGGCCGGCACCCCGAGCGCACCGATCTCCTCGGCGCCGCGGATGCTCGCCTCGGAGTGAGCGAGGTGATCCGCGGGGATCGGGACGGAGGCGCAGGCCAGCAGGCCCAGAGCCGCCGTCGACATCATAAGTATTTTCATGGCAGGGTTCCTTTCGTGAGGCGGTTTGGGTCGGCCGCGTTGTTGGACCGCTTCACAGCAGCATTCGCGCCAGGCCCCCGACGAGAGCAACGACGCGGACTTGTCGCGGCGTCGCGGCGACGCGAGCGGGTCATCCCATCAAGATGAACCTGTCGTTCATTCATTTCGATGGACCCCGAGGAGGTTCGCCAGTCATTCTGGTTGCCCCCCGGGGAAAGGGGGCCATGGTGAGCGAGGGCGTTTTTTTCGAAGGCGTCGGGATCGGTGCGTCCGCCGGTGGGCTCGACGCTTTCACACAGCTCCTGCGCGCGCTCCCCGCCGAGACCGGCATGGCGTTCGTCCTGATTCAACATCTGGACCCTCTTCCTTCGGGGAGCTCCATCCCGACGTCCTGGTCGGTGACATCGCGATGCCGGTGGAGGACGGCTACACGTTCATCACCAAGGTCAGAGCCCTCGGCGCCGACAGCGCCCGCCGCCGCGCTCACGGCGCTGGCGGGGGACGCCGACCGGAAGCGCCCGCTCGCGAGCGGATTTCAGCTGCACCTGACCAAGCCCGTCGATCTCGACCTGCTGTCCGCCCCGCCTGGCCGGGCTCGTTGACGACGCACACCAGCAGATTCGCCCTTGACGCGCAATGAATCATCATCAGATTGTCGATTGTTGTCGTTGCAATGGACGGCCAAAGCTTGCGGGCGGATGGGAGTTACAGGAAATGAGCTTCTCCAATGTGCCGTGGGACCCGCGAACGGAAGGCGCTCGGGGTGGCGACTGCGCCTCCCGGCCTGCGTCGAGGATTTCAGGCAAGCCCCGGGTGCTCATCGTCGAGGACGAAGAGCTGGTCCGCGAATCGCTGGGGCTGCTGCTCGAGGAGGAGGGCTACGACGTCTCCTTCGCCGAGAACGGCCACGAGGCGCTCACGCTCCTTTACACGCAGCTTCTCCCGGATGTGATCGCGCTGGATCTGAGGATGCCCGTGATGGACGGATGGGAATTCCGGGCGATTCAGAAGGGCGATCCAAAGTTGGCCGACATCCCGGTGGTGGCGATCTCGGCCGACAGCAGCGCCCGGGCGGCGGCGATCTCCGCGGAGGCCTATCTGCAGAGACCCGTCGACGCGCGACAGCTGCTGACGACGATCGAGCGGGTGCTCTCGGCGAAGGGCTTACGCCCGGTGAACCACCAGGTCCCCCAGCAGCCGGTCGTGCGTGGTCCGTTCGTTGGCGAGCTGGGGAACGAGATCAACAATCCGCTGGCGTTCGCCGTCCTGAACCTCTGCCGGGCGCTCGAGAGCCTGGGACCGGCGGTTCGGGCGGTGGAGACGTCCGGGGAGCACCTCCTGTCCGCCGACGAGGTCGATGGAATCAAGTCGTCACTGCGAGAGGTCGGTGAGCTCTTGAAGGACTGCGAAGCCAGCGCTGGCCGGCTCCGACCAGCAGGCGGCGACACCCGCCCCGACCTCGCGCGGCCCCACGACTGACCCCGACCGGTAGTGTCTCGAGGTCGTCGGGCGGAACGGTCGGCGGGAGGACGGAGATCAGCCATCGCCGCGCGCCGGATCGCGGGCGGCCAGCTGCTGGAGCAGCATGCCGGCGACCGCGGCGGGGACGAACCACCAGGCCGTGCGCGCGCCGGCGCCAAACGCCACCAGGCCCGGCCCGGGGCAGAACCCGCTCAACCCCCAGCCGATCCCGAAGATGCCGGCGCCCGCCACCAGCGGCGCATCCACCTTGGACCGGGTCGGCAGCGAGAAGCGCTCGGCGAAGAGGGGCTTGCCCATCCTGCGCGCGCCCCGCCAGTACGCGAGCGCGTAGACGGCGACGGCGCCCAGCATGACGAACGCCAGGCTGGGGTCCCAGGACCCGAAGAAGTCCAGGAAGCCGACGACCTTCGCCGGTTGGGTCATCCCCGAAACCGCCAGCCCGAGCGCGAACACCGCCCCCGCCAGGAGCTCGACGATCGCGGGCCAGGCCGGACGCCGGCCCGTCACGCGGGGCCCCCCAACAGATGTCGGACGACGAACACCGTGATCGCTCCGGTCAGGATGAACACCGCCGTCGCCAAGAGGGAACGCGGAGACAAGCGGCCGACCCCACACACCCCGTGACCGCTCGTGCACCCGTTTCCAAGGCGCGTCCCGAAGCCGACGAGCAGCCCCGCCGCCGCGAACCACAGCCCGGACCGGGCGAGCTGCCCCTGGAAGGTGGCCGGCCAGACTCGTCCCAGCACGACCCCGCCCCCGACCAGGCCCAGCAAGAACCAGAGCCGCCACGCCAGATCTCCCGCCCGCGCCCGAAGCGCGCCGCCCAGGATCCCCGTGATGCCCGCGATCCGCCCCGGACCGAGCAGCAGCGTCGCCGCGCTGATTCCGATCAGCGCGCCGCCGAGGAGGGACCGCACCGGCGTGAAGGCGGCGGTCACGCCCGCTTGTCCTGTCGCTCCGCCATCAGGACGCGCCCGCCACGTGGGGACGACCGATGGCAGTCGCCTCGGGGACCTCGATCAACCTGCCGCTCTCCACCTGGTAAATGTAGCCGTAAATGGGAATCTCGGCCGGCACGAGGGCGTGGCGGCGAATTCGCTGAACGTCGGTGGCCACGCTTTGCGCCTGATCGCGGATGGTCAGCCAGTCGATGAAATCGCCGTCGCGTGAGCCGGGCCCCGGGCCGGGGTCCTTCCAGTCCTTGCCATCGTAAGCGGCGGTCTTGAGGCTGGACGCGAGCAGCTCGCGGATGATGTCGTCGGTGAACAGCTCCATGCCGCAGTTCGAATGGTGTATCACGAACCACTCCCGCGTCCCGAGCAACTTGTACGAGATCACCAGCGAGCGAATCGCGTCGTCGCTGGCGCGCCCCCCCGCGTTACGGATGACATGCGCGTCTCCCTCCCGCAGCCCGGCGAGCTTGGCCGGGTCGATGCGCGCGTCCATGCAGGTCAAGATCGCGAAGCGCCGCGCGGGCGGCAGCGCCAGCTTGCCTCGGCTCCCGAAATCCGACACATAGGCGGCGTTCGCCTTCAAGATTTCTTCGCGGATCTGGCTCATGGGTCCCTCCCCTCGACGTTGTTGCGAAACCTGGTTCGTCCCGCCACGTCTCTTATACGAGACTATTTTCTATTATTCAAGCGCGGGGGGAGTCGGGGCTGGCTCAAATCCGTGGACTTTCTGCGCCAGGTTGCTAGTAGCCCCCCCATGACACCGCCCGATTCCCCCGTCTCCGCCGAGGCCGCCGAGGGGTTCGCCGCGCTCGGGCTGTCCCCCACCCTGCGTCAGGTCGTCGCCGAGCTGGGGTTCGTCACGCCGACGCCGGTGCAGGCGCGGGCCATCCCCCTGCTCCGCGCGGGCCGGGACCTCGTGGGGCAATCCACCACCGGCAGCGGAAAGACCGCGGCGTTCGCGCTCCCCATCCTGCAGGGCCTCGACCTCGCGCTCCGCCGCCCGCAAGCGTTGGTCTTGTGTCCCACCCGCGAGCTCTGCACGCAGGTCGCGCGCGACCTCCGCAAGCTCGGGCGTCGCGAGGCCGGGCTTCAGGTGCTCATCCTCTCGGGCGGCCAGCCCATGAATCCTCAGCTGGCGGCGCTGAGGCGGGGCGTCCACGTGATCGTGGGAACGCCGGGCCGGGCGCTCGACCACATCACGCGAGGCTCGCTCGGCCTCGGCGACCTGAAGACGCTCGTCGCCGACGAGGCCGACCGCATGCTGGATATGGGCTTCGGCGAAGAGATGGAGAAGATCCTCACCGCCGCGCCTCAGCCACGACAGACCATCTTCTTCTCGGCGACCTATCCGCGATCGATCGAGGCGATGACCAGGGCTCACCAGCGGAATCCGGTTCGCCTGACCGTCGCCGACGCGGCGGCGCCCTCGTCGCAGCTGCGCCAGGTCGGGTATCCCGTGGAAGAGGGCCGGCGCCTCGAGACGCTGCTCGGCGCCCTGCGCGCGAATCCCCCCGCGTCAGCCATCATCTTCTGCAACCTCAAGGCGACGGTGGCGCGCGTCGAAGCGGCGCTCGTCGCGGCAGGCATCAGCTGCGCCAGCTTGCACGGCAACCTGGAGCAGAAGGAGCGCGACCTCGTGATGGCGCGGTTTCGGAACCACAGCCTCCGCGTGCTGGTGGCGACGGACGTCGCGGCGCGCGGCCTCGACATCGACGGCCTCGACCTGGTCGTCAACTTCGAGCTGCCCTTCCAGCCCGAGATCTACGTGCACCGCATCGGGCGCACGGGCCGCGCCGGCAAGCCCGGGCTGGCGCTGTCGCTGATCGGGCCCCAGGACGGCGCGAAGCTGAGGGCCATCGAGGCGTCCATCGGCGCGTCACTCGAGCGACAGGAGCCGCCCGCGCGGGGATCCGCCCCCGAGCCGTTCGCGGAGAAGTCCCCCATCCCCGCCGACGCGACCATGGAGACGCTGTACATCTCCGGCGGCCGCAAGGACAAGATGCGCCCCGGCGACATCCTGGGCGCGCTGACCGGCGCGGCCGGCGGCTTCCAGAGCAGCGAGATCGGCAAGATCGAAATTCACGATCGCTTCTCGTATGTGGCCATCGCGAAGGGCAGCGCGATGCGCGCGATCCAGCAGCTCGGCGCCGGGCGCATCAAGGGCAAGCGCTTCAAGGCGGGGCTCGCGCGCTGAAACGGAACGCCCGCCAACCCGACCTACCCAGCCTGTCCCACTCGCGCATCCTCCATGACGAGGACCTCGCAGACGGGCTCGAATCCGCAGCGAGCGACGATCGGGCGTGACATCGCGCCGGCGTGGATCACCAGCGCCGGCTTCCCCAGCCTCACCGCGTCCGCCCATCGCGCCGCCAGCAGCGCTCGATAGGCGCCCTTCCCGCGCGCGGCGGCCGCGACCCCTCCCCCGCCGAGCAGGAGGCCGCTTGGTCCCCCGACGGCGAACGCGAAGCCGACCGGCTTTCGGTCGATCACCGCGACGTACGCGAACCGGTTGACGCCGTCGAGCTGCTCCCACAGCGCCGGCGCGGCCGCCAACCAGCCGGCGGCCGCCTCCGCCGATTCGTTGAACACCTCGATCGCCAGACGCCACATCTCCAGATACTCATCGAAGTCCCGCACCGCGCGCGCCTCCACGCCAGCTGGAGGCCGAGGCGGCGGCCGCACCAGCGCCATGGCGGTCGCCCTCGACTCGAATGGCGGCCGATCCGCCGGGACGAAGCCGCGCGCCGACAGCAGGGCGGCCAACCCGTGCGGGCGCGTGGACGGGCCGATGCTCCAGACGTTTCGCGTATACCCCTTTGCCCGGACGAGCTCGCGAGCTTCGGCGATCGTGGCGTCGAGCTCGCCCTCCGACGTACGCACGCACGACACGTTCGACATCGTCCGCGTGGGCGATAGCATCAGCGTGAACGACGCCCGTCGAATCCGATGCACGGGCGCCGGGGGCTCGTGCACGAACCGGTCCGGTTCCTCGGCAAAGGCTCGGATGGCTTCGGAGATTTCCGGCATCGTCACGAGGATCTCACGAGGGCGCAGCTCGATGCAACGGCGCGGCGATGTTTTGTGGTCAGGCTCCCGCGCGAAACCAACCCGCGACGCTCCAGCGCGCGCGGATGGCCGCCTTGGCCTCGTGCTTCCGGCCGGCGCTCAAGAACAGCAGCAGCGTCCCACCGCGAGGGGCCAGGGTCAGGCAGGGGGCGTCGTGGTCGCCGTACATGACGAACTCGCCGCCCGCGTCGTCGGGCCAGTCCTGGTTGCAATACAAGATCGCCGACAACACGCGCGCGTTCGAGTCCTGATACCGGTCGAGGTGGGCGCCGTAGGCAGCGCCGATCGAGAAGTGCGCGTAGTGGGCCTCGAACCCCGTCAATCCCAGGAACAGCTGGCGGTTCAGCGCCACGCGCAGCTCGTTCATCCACCGCAGGTAGGCCCCACCGGCGGGCATGTGGGGCTCCAACCAGCACAAGGAATCGCCGCGGGTCGCCCGCTCCTCGTGGCGGCCACTGCCATGCCCGATCCGGCCCCTCGAGAAGGCGTGGGCGCCAAGCAGCCGCTCGGCCTCGTCGCGTAGGCCTCGCCAGCATTCGACCGGGAGCGCGCCCTCGATCACGGCATGACCAGACGCCGTCAACGCCGCCGCCGCCTCGTGCCACGCACGCGCCGGGACACGAGGGAAGGTCTGCATTGGCGCGGCGAACGCCACGAGTCGCCGCCCTTCGACCGTAAGCCTTGTCCGAAATTATGCAAGCCGGCCGACGCGAAACTGGCGCGCGCCTGCGCGAGGTGGCAGGTTGGGGCCCGCATGCAGAAGACGGACGGGATCAGTCACCTCGTCGATGAGGGGATCATCGACGCCGTCCACTCGCGTTTGATGAGCGGAAAGGAGGCGACCGTCTACGTCGTCGAGCGCGCCGGGCAACTGGGTGCGGCGAAGGTGTACAAGGCCCCGGATGATCGCACCTTCAAGAAGGTGTCGAGCTACACCGAGGGTCGCAATCAGACGCGCAACACGCGCGATCGCCGGGCCATGGACAAGCGGACGACCTACGGACGCGGGTTGCTGGAGGACGGCTGGCACGGCATGGAGTTTCGCGCGCTCCGCGACGCCTTCGCCGCCGGGGTCCGGGTTCCAGAGCCGTATTTCCTCTACGAGGACGTCCTGTTCATGGAGCTGCTCGTCGACGCGAGCGGCGCCCCCGCGTCGCGACTCGCGGACTTCGCGTTCACGCCCGACGAGGCGACGAGCCTGCACCTGGAGATCTTCATGCAGGTGAAGGGCCTGCTCGAAACCGGGCGCGTGCACGGCGATCTGTCGGCCTACAACGTGCTGATGGCGGATCGCGGGCCGACCATCATCGACTTGCCCCAGGTGGTCGATGTCGCCGCCAACACGAACGCCGCCATGATCTTGCGGCGGGATCTGCGCAACGTCACCGAGCATCTCGCGCGCTTCGACGCCCGCCTGCTGCGCTTCGCGGACGCCGGCCAGGCGCTGTTTCAACACTTCGTGCGCGGCACCCTCGGCACGGTGACCGGTCCCGAGGAGAGCGCCCAGCCGTCCCGCCGCGCCGGCCGCCGGGGTCGCGACGCCGAGCGCGGGCGCGCCGGGCGCGACAAGGGCCAGCGCGGCCCCGGCGCGGGCACCGCGACGGCGGCGCCAGCGGGGCGACCACCGGACAACGGGCCCCGCGCCGGCAGCAACCGCGGCGGCGGCCCGGCACGCCGGGGTGGCAACGGCGGCGGTCGACGGCGCTGAAGATCTTGATCGAGTGGGGCAGCCTGCAGACGGCGGGCGGGGTCAGCCGAGGAGGCCCAGCAGCAGGTTCAGCGACAGCGCGAAGATCACGGTGTTGTAGGCGAACGACAGCAGCGCGTGGGCGAGGACGAGGCGGCGAATCTGCGGGCTCGACACCCCCACGTCCGAGACCTGGAAGCACATGCCCACGGTGAAGCCGAAGTAGGCGAAGTCGAGATCGGACGGCGCGTGCTTCCCGAGAAACTCGAGGCCGCCCTCGCCTTCCTCGTCGTCGCGGTAGTAAAGGTGGGCGTAGCGCAACGTGAAACCGGTGTGCGTGAGCGTCCACGCGGACACCACGGCCACGAGGCACAGGGTGATCAACAGATCGCGGCGCAGCGGCTCGATCGCCGAAGCGTGCCGCATGACCACCGCGCCGGCGAACAGCCCGATCCCGCAGGCCACGAGGACGAGCAGCCACACGGCGGTGCGCCCGGGATCGGCGGAGGCGGCGCGCCGCTTCGTCTCGCGCGGATCGCTGGTGAGGAGGATGCCCCAGATGACGAACAGCAGGGAGAGCGCCCCGGCGTCCCACCCGGCGAGGATCCGCACCGCCAGGCTGTGATGAGCCGGCCAGAAGGCAGCCGTCGCCATGCCCACACCGACGGCAACGCACAGCCGCGTGGCCGCTCGGGTGAGCTTTCGTCTTACGGGCAATCCACCCGTTGCCGCCGCTGGTTTGGTCACGCGCGGGACCATATCATCGGCGCCGGGACGGTGGCGTCACACGTCGAGGCCCACGGCGCGCATGAGCGCCAGCGCGTTCGACCGCTGCACGACGCCCGGCCGCAGCCGGTAGTCGAAGCGCAGCTCGGTTCCTTCGAGGTGATCCTCGAAGTGCTGATTGACCGCCTGACCGGCAAAGTCCGCCACGATCTCCGTCAGCGCGAGATCGTGCGTGCTCGCGATCCCGATGGCGCCGTGCTCGACCAGCCCCCGCAAGACGGCGGCGGCGCCGAGGCGGCGATCGGCCGAGTTCGTACCGGCGAGGATCTCGTCGACGAGGAACAACAAGGGGACCCGGCCCCGCGCCAGCTCGACGAGCTGGCGCAGCCGGCTGATCTCCGCGTAGAAGCGAGACGTCCCCGCCAGCAACGAGTCCTGAATCCTCAACGTCGCCCCGAGGGTCAGCGTCGATAACCGCAGGCGTCGCGCCCGGACCGGCGCGCCCGCCATGGCCAGCACGGCGTTCACGCCCACGGTTCGCATGAGCGTGCTCTTGCCGGACATGTTCGAGCCGCTGAGGACGATCAAGCGCGGTCCGGAGGGTCCGCCGGCGTCGGTCGCGCCTCCGAGGTGGACATCGTTGGCGACGCATTCGCCGAGCAGCGGATGGCCAAGCTCGGTCGCCGCGAACAGGGGTCCCTCCCGTTCGTCGACGAGCTCCGGAAATGGCCGCTCGGGGTGGTCGAACGCGAGTGTGGCGAGCGAGGTCAGCACCTCGACCTCGGCCAGGGCCTGCAGCCAGACCGCGACGCGGGGGCCGCTGCGTCGGCGCCACGCCTCGATGGCGCAGGCGAGCTGCGGCCGCCACAAGAGCGCGTACGCGATCGGGGCGAAGACGAGGTTCCGCTCCCACAAGAGCAGGCGCGCCAACCGCCCGAGGTGCGCGATCTGGCGCGAGGCCGGCCGCCCGTCCACCATCATCCGCTCGTGCAGGTCGCGCAACCGCGCCGCCCCGAGGGCCGCGCCTCCCGTGAATGACCTCTCGAAGACGCGCACCAGCACCGCCAGCAAGGCCAGGTGCGCTTCCGGCCGGCCGATCGCGTCCGTCACCACAGACGCCCGCGATCGAAGCACGGACGAGACGGCCAGCACCAGCGCCGCACAAGCGCCCGCGGCGCGGCCAGGCAAGCGACCGCTCCCCCACGCGACCAGCGACGCGGCCATCGCCAGGGACAACGCGAGCAGCGCCACGCGCAGCCACGCACCGGGCAGGCGCGCGGGCGCAGCGGCCCACGCCGCCAAACCGTCCGGATCGATCCCGGCGCGGACGTCCTCGCCGGCGACCCACAACGCCTCGCGCAGCTCGAGGCGGGGCCGCAGCTCGGCGACGGCTTCCTGGCGGGCGAGGATCTCCGCCGGTCGCGCGGGCCTCGTCAGCCACGCCGCCAGCATCGCCTCGCCGCCCGCGGTGCGCGCCGTGCACAGCAGCTGAAACAGCGACTGCGGACCGAACAGGTCCATGTCGGCGGCGAACGGGTGCTTGGGATCGAGAAACCGCCCGCCGTCCTCGAAGCGCGGATCGGCCCACTTGCCCGCGAGGCGCGCCAGGGCCCGCTCGTACAACGCCACGGCGCGAGCGTTGCGCGCGCGGCGGGTGGCGACGCGATCGTGAAGGACGACCGCCGCCAGAAACGCCGCGCCGGGGACCAGCAACGCGCGCCCGGGGAGCGCGTGACGGCCGAACGCGAGCCACGCCAGTCCCACCGCCACGACCAAGAGGAGGCCGCGAAGACCGCTCAGCGCGAGATCGACGCGATCGAGGCGCGCCCCCGTGAATCGGCGCGCCTCCAGCCGAACCTCGTAAGCGGCGCGTGGGTCTTCCACGACGGCATCATGGCACGCGCTCGGATCGCGTTCCTGAAAGACGACGCAGAAGTAAACGCGAGTCCTGCGTCGGTCACTTCGCCAGCTTCTCCATCGCCTTTCCGAGGGGCGCTGCTACCTGACGAACGCCGCGAGGGGCAGGGTCCCAGCCTTCAAATCGGTCGTGACCGCCTTCGAGAGGCCGGTGGCGCCCGTCTCGCTGAAGTGGGTCGACTCGCTCGGGTTCGCGAACACGTCGCTCTTGTTGGGGACGGTCGCGTAATAGGCGAGCGAGAGCATGGTCAGGTCGACCAGCGTGACCTTCTGCGACATGGCGAGCGTGCGGGTTTGCTGGTCCAGGCCATCGAACCCCGGGTTCCCCGTCGACGCGGACTTGCGCCCCGGAGGCGTGATCAAGACGGGCGTCGCCTTCGCGTCCAACGCGTCCGTGATGTACTTCATCATGTTCGACGAGAACGCGGCCACGTCCGACGTCGACTTCTGATCATTGTGGCCGAATTGCACGAACACGTAGTCGCCGGCACGCAAGAGCGCCTTCGCCGGCGTCCAGAACTTGCCGTAGAAGCTACCGGCCGTCTCGCCCGAATCCGCGTAGTTCGCCACGGCGATTCCAGGTTTGAGGAACTGCGACAGCTCCTGGGCCCACCCGCGCTCGAGGATCCCGGCGGTATTGCTGTTCGCCGCGAGATAGATGGGATCCCAGTCGCAGACAGTCGAGTCCCCCGCGACGAAGATCGTTGGAATGTTGGGCGTGGACGCGAACCCCAGCCCATGCAGCGCCGGCGTGGCGCCATCGATCCGCAGGTTCAGGACCTTGGACGGCGCCGAGTAGCCGTCGTGCTTCTCCATGCGCACGTTGACGCTGAACGTTTGCTGGGAAAACGCCCCCGCGCCGAGCGCCAGCTCGGGCACGACGATGCGATACGTCTCGGCCTGGACGCGCGAGCTCGAGGCCGCGGCAGCGCTGCCGAGCTCGACGGTGACGGTGTAGTTGCCGTCCGCCGGAACGGGGATGGTGCAGATGATGGGGCTCGTCCCCGTGCACATCGACATCAACGCCGGATCGAGCGGGACTGCTCCTGCGCCTGCCCCGGCGGCGCCACCCGTGCCCGGCGCCGTGCCGCCGGTGCCGCTGCCGGGCCCCGCGCCCCCTTTGCCGCCGAGACCACCGCCCGTCGCACCCGAGCCGCCGGCCCCGCCCGTCGGGGTGCCTCCGGTGCCGGTCACGCCGCCGCTGCCGGTCATTCCCCCCGCGCCGACCGATCCGCCCGTCGCCAGCGTGCCTCCGGTACCCGTTGCGCCTCCGGTCTCGGCGGGCAGCGACCCGCCCGTGCCCAGCGTCGAGGCTCCGCCCGAGCCAGTCGCCGCTCCCCCCGTGCCGGGGGCGCCTCCCGTGGAGGTCTTCCCCCCTGAACCGGTCACGCCGCCGGTACTGTCACCGGACCCACCCGAGCCGGACAGATCTCCTGAGTCACCAGAACCGCAGCCGAGGAGGCCGATCGAGGCCACCAGAACCAACCGAGTCACGAGGCGGGGGGCGTCCATTCGGGAAGAATACACCGTTTCCAGGCCCGTTTGCCCGATCGAGCTTGGCGCGTGCCGCCTCCTCGGAGTATCACTTGACGAGAATATAAACGTTCGGATATATGTGCGTCTGTGCAACTCACCTCCGCCGCTCCCAAGCTGAGAAGATGAAAGAGAACACGAAGAAGACGGCCGCGAGTCAGGACCCTTCGGCATCCGAGCTCATCTCGAAGCGAATCGCCGAGCTCGGGGACTGGCGCGGGGAAACCCTCGCCAGGATGCGCGCGCTCATCAGGGCAGCAGACCGAGACGTCGTCGAGGAGTGGAAGTGGATGGGCACGCCGGTCTGGTCCCGCGACGGCATCATCTGCACGGGCGAGTCTTACAAGAAGGTGGTGAAGCTGACGTTCGCCAAGGGCGCCTCGCTGAAGGATCCGGCCCACCTGTTCAACTCGAGCCTCGACGGAAGTGTCCGGCGCGCGATCGACATTCACGAGGGCGAGGAGCTTGACGAGTCAGCGTTCACGGCGCTCGTTCGCCAGGCGATCACCCTGAACCGCGCAGGCAAAGCAAAGCCTTCGCGAAAGCCTTCGCGGGCGCGCTGAAAACAGTCGTGGAGTCGCTGTTCGCCATCGTCGCGGAGCCCAACAGGCGGGCCATCTTGAGCCTCCTGCTCGGGTCCGAACGCTCCGTTGGCGAGATCGAGCGCAAGCTGCGGCTGTCGCAGCCATCCGTCTCCAGGCACCTGCGCGTCATGCGGGAGGCTGGGTTCGTGGAATCACGTATCGAAGCGCAGCGACGCCTCTATCGCCTGAGACCGGAGCCGCTCATGGAGCTCGATGCATGGCTCGGTCCCTTTCGGCGCTTCTGGTCGAAGCACGTCGATGCCCTGGAGCAACATCTCGACACGATGGACAAGGTCCCCTCTTTGAAAGGAAAGAAGCGACATGAACAACCGTGATCCCTACGCGCCAGGGGCCGCCTTTGGCGCCGAGGTGCGCAAAGCTGGAGACACGTGGACGCTCGTTCTCGTGCGCGATCTCCCCCACCCTCCCGCGAAGGTCTGGACGGCGCTCACGGAGCCCGAGCATCTCCGCGAATGGGCGCCGTTCGACGCTGACCGTAACCTCGCCGCCGTCGGTACCGCCAAGCTCTCGACCGTGGGGGTGCCGACGCCGCAGGTGTCCGAGACCCAGGTGAAGCGCGCCGACGCGCCCACGCTGCTCGAGTTCAACTGGGGTGGACAGGAGATCCGCTGGGAGCTGCAGCCGCTGGGAGACAGCGGCACGCGGCTCACGCTCTGGCACAACATAGACCGCGGCTTCATCTCGATGGGCGCCGCGGGCTGGCACATCTGCTTCGACGTGCTCGAGCGTTCGCTCGCCGGTCGGCCAATGGGACGCGTGGTCGGCGCCGACGCCATGAGGTTCAGCGGCTGGCAGCGATTGAACGCCGAGTACGCCAAGCAGTTCGGCGTCGAGACACCCGCTTGGGCGTCTCGCCAGAGCTGAAGCCTGCCTGGGTACGACACGGGGCAAGGGCACGGAGTTTCCGTGAGCCGGTTTTCGCGGGCCATGCACTGAGAGGCGAACCACGATGAAACCGGCCGCCAACAGGAATGCCCCCCTCCAGCTGGTTCGGGGGGAAGGTGAGCGCGGCGTCGTCGACGGGCTCTACCGCCGATATTGCCGGTATGTGGCGGCTGTGATCCTGCGGCTCGACGGGCGGGCCGACGAGGTTGAGGACCTGATCCAGGACGTGTTCCTGGCGGCTGCCAGGGGCTACCGCGACGTGCGGCAACCCGAGGCCATCAAGGGCTGGCTCGCCACCATCACGGTGCGTCTGGTGCGGAGGCGCCTGCGGTTGAGGCGACTGCACCGTTTTCTGGGGATGGACGCGGCCGCGGACTACACCGAACTGGTCGATCCAGGCGCGTCCGCGGCCGACAAGCTGCTGCTCGTCGAGGTGTACCGCGTCCTCGACGACATCGCCGTGGACGATCGGCTGGCTTTCTGTCTGCACCACGTGGAGGGCGAGAACCTCGAGACGGTCGCCGAGCTCTCCCGGTGTTCGCTGGCGACCGTCAAGCGACGGATCGCGCGCGCGCGCGCGACGCTCGAAGAAAGGTTGGGCGATGACTGATCCCTCCGGGCTGGCGCGTCGCATCGCGCAGGTGGGCTCTCTGATTGATCCGGGACTCACGGATCGGGACGTCGAGCGTCTGATCCGGGCGACCGAGCGGAGGATTCGCCGCCGTGGAACAGCCGTGCGGGGGGGACTCGCGATCGCCGTGGTCGGGGTGAGCGTGGTGCTGGCGATGCGATTGCGGGCCCCGTCATCACCGACGTCCCCGACGTCGTCCCCGGCGTCGTCGCCAACCGGCGGCGCTCTCGTCGCGAGCAAATCTGTCCCGGGCGGCGAGTCGACCATCCACCTGCGGGACGGATCGTCGGCGACGCCGCTCGACGGCGGCAGCGTCCTTGCGACAGTGGAGGATTCGCCCCGTCATTCGCTGATCGAGCTGCAACGCGGACGGGCGCGGTTCGACGTCGTGCGCTCGACGACGCGCGCCTTCTCTGTGAATGCGGGCGACGTCACGATCACCGTCCTCGGGACCGTGTTCACGGTGGAGCGGATCGCCGATCGGGTGGGCGTGACCGTCGAGCGAGGGACGGTGCGGGTCGACTGGGGCGTGGGGGAGAAGCTGCTCCACCTCGGTGAATCGGGCTGGTTTCCACCCCTCGCGGTCGAGGCGCGGCTCGAGACCGCGACGACATCGAGCGCGCGCGCATCGGGGGGGAAGCGCGCCCCGCCGCGGGCCGATGCCGTCGTTACGGTCGCGCCCCCCGAAGCCGCGCTCGCGCCCGACCCACCCGCCAGCGCGGTGGCGCCATCGGGGCCACCGCCGCCGCCGGTCGTCACCGCTGATTCAGCGGGCGAGCTTCTGGCCGCCGCCGACGTGGCGCGCTTGCAGGGGCACGCCGAGGAGGGCGCCGCGATCTTGCGGCGCTTGCTCCGCGACCACGATGCCGATCCTCGGGCGCCGCTCGCCGCGTTCACCCTGGGACGGGTGCTGATGATGGAGCTCGGCCAGCCGCGCGAGGCGGCGGCGGCTTTCGCCCGCGCGCGCGCCCTCGACCCTGGCGGTCCCTTCGCCGAGGACGCGCTGGCCCGCGAGACCGAAGCGTGGGCCAGGGCGGGCGATCGGGTCCGGGCGCGCGAGGAGGCGACCGAATATGTGCGGACTTACCCGCGCGGCCGTCGCGTCGATTCCGTGAAGGCGCTCGGTGGGATCGATTGACTGGCCCGCGACACTGCCGCCTTCGTTGCCCCTGGCGCCGGGTGCGGGCGGCCGTCCCGCTCCGCTTTGGCCTCTGGATGGCAATTCTTGCGGTCGCCGAGCCGCGTGCGAGCGCACAGCCGGGCGATCTCGCCGGCGGACCTCCGAGGCGCGTCATGTTGGAGGTGAACGGCTGCCGGCCCGCCATCGCGCCCGACGTCAGGCGCGCGCTGACCGTGGAAATCGGCGATCTCTTGCGAGCCCCCGACAGCCTCGATCACGCAGCCAGCCATGGCGACAACGGCGACAACGGCGACAACGACAACGACAACGACAACGATCATCTGGTGATCACCTGCGATCGATCGCTGGCCCGGTTGCAGAGCAGGGGCACGCGCCAGCGCCTCCCGCTCGAGCGCACGATGGACCTCGCGGATTTTCCAGGCGACGCGACCCCACGAGCGCTGGCGCTGGCTGGCCTCGAGCTGCTGGCGTCGTTCAGCCCCGAGGTCCGCCGTCGGGTGGACGCTGGGGGTCTCGGTCCTGCGATCGCGACGAGAGTACGTGCTCCGGCGCCGGGGACCAACGTTCGCAAGCCCTGGTCGCGAATCGCGATCGGTGGATGTGCGCGAACCTTTCTCGCGTCGAACGGCGCGACCGCATGGGGCGGGCGCGTCGAGGTGGAGCGCGAGATTGGCGACCGCTACGAGGTTGCGCTCGGCGCCGAGGTTGCGGCAGCGAGCCGTGACGTGGGGGGCCTGGGCCAGGTCACGGGCACGCTCGGCTCGATGGCCGCCATGGGCGGAGCCCGCGTGGGTGGTCGCGATCTGACCGGCACGCTGTCGATTGGAGCGCGGCTCGGTCTCGCCCGACTCGAGGGCCACCCCGCGATGGCGACGAGCGTGGCCGGAGCTCGGGTCTTGCGTCGCTGGGGCGGACCGCTCGTCGCGGCGGGGGTCCGCGCAGGATTCGGTCACGTCGATGTGCAGCTCGCAGCGGAGGCCGGGTTGGATCCAGGCGTCTCGCGCGGCGTCGCCGACGGAACGACGGTGCTGGCGGTCGGTGGCCCGTGGCTATCGCTCTTCGCCGGCGCGGGGATTCGGTTCTGAGCGTGAGCCGGTTTGGCGGAATCGCACACTTCCAGGGCATGACCAAGCTCGCATCGCCGGGTTCGATCGCAGCGCTGCTCCTGTCCTTCGGCGCGGCGTGCAGCTCGTCGGACGCACTGTTGCGCTCCCTCGATGGCGGCCCGGGGAATCAAGCAGGGTCGGGGGCGCCCGCGGCGGCGGGAGGTGTCGGCGGCGGCGCCGCGCCCGACGCGGCCGTGATGGACCTGGCGATCTCCGGTGGCGGGGGAACAGACACGGCGGTGGGGGGTGCGTCGCCGAGCGGTGGAATGAAGGGCAACGGCGCGGCGGGAGCGGCTGGTGGCGGGGGTCGCGGGGGGGCGTCGGGTGGCGGCGGCCCCGGGACCCCCGTCCTTCTGCCTCCGCTGTCCTTCCTCCAGCTCTTCGATTTCGATTCCGATCTCGACTACCAGACCAGCCGCTTCGCATCTGTTGCACTCGCGGACGTGGATGGCGACGGAATCCTGGACGTCGTGGCCGGGCAGGTTCCTCAGGCGATCGATTCGAGCCCGGTCGTCATGCGGGGCAACGGCGACGGGACCTTCGGCGCACCCGTCGCCATCGACTCCATCGTCGCGACCTCGGTGCTGCTGGTGGGGGATCTGAACGGCGACGGGAGCCCCGACCTGGCCTTCGATGTCTCCTCACCCGCCGGGAGCCTCTCACCGGGCGTGACCTTCGCGTTGAACAACGGCGACGGAACCTTCGGGAGCCCCATTGCCGCACAGGTTGGGCATCCCACGCGGGGCTTCGACCCCACGCTTGCCTACTTCGGGGATCTGGACGGCGACGGGCTCGCGGACTTCGCAGCCCTGCAATCCTCCGGAATCTCGGTATCTCTCGGGGCGGGGGACGGCACCTTTGGCCCGGCGATCTCCTACTCCCACGGAGCGGGCGTCCCCGCGCCGCTACCCCAGCACAACACGCGCCCCCTTGGTCGGTTTCTCGCCACGGGCGACTTGAACGGGGATGGCAATCCGGACTTCGTCGTCAGCCTCGAGAGCGGCTACCTGAGCTTCGTCCTCAACCAGGGCGACGGCACGTTCGGCGCCCCGACCTTCCTCGGCACGGCGGGGTTGCCCGACGCGATCGCGCTCACCGACCTCGACGCCGACGGGGACCTCGACGCGATCGTGGGAGAGGAGAGCCTCGGCGGGAGCGGAACCGTCACGCTGGACGTCTTCTCCAATGAAGGGGGAGCGCCCTTCGCGCCGCCGGCGGAATATCCCGCGACGGTGAGCACCGACGTCAGACAAGTCGACTTGAATGGCGATGCGCTGCCTGACGTCTGCACGGCCGGTAGCAACATCTATTTGAACGACGGGCACGGCAAGCTCGCGGCAGCCATCACCCTGCCCGTGACCATCGGCGGGCCGATCGCGTTCGGAGACGTGAACGGCGATGGCAAGACGGACGTCGTCATCGGGGCCTTTCGGCACGTGCACGTCTTGCTCAACACCTCCCCCTGAAGGGGGCGTCCCGCGCCGGGCGCAGCCTGGCGCGGGCGCGGACGCTAGCTCAGTTGTCGCAGCCGATACGGGCGGTATCGATCGCGACCTCGTCGACCCACAGCTCGGCCGCCGGTGTGGTGCCGAACTGCATGAATCCCACCTGGAAGTTCTTGAAGGTGGGGAACGTCCACTTGTCCGCCGCGGTGACCGACATCAACGTGTAGGGCTTGTTGTCGACCCAGAAGTCCATCGTGTTCGCGGCGGTGGTGTGCCACTCCCAGCATTGCCACTGGACGGGCTTGAACGGGTACAGAATCGAGCCCGGTGCGGCCATCGCCTGCGACTGCACCATCGCTGGCTTGTACTTGTCGTTCGGCTCCTGGATCTGCGCGCTGAGGACGCCGCGGGAGCCCCCCGCCAGGTGGAATTGCGCCGAGGTTGCGGTGTTCATGGGGTCCTCGAGCGTCATGAAGACGGTGTGACTGATCGGGGGCGTCCCCGTGATGTCGATCCAGACGAAGACCCGCCCCCACATCTCGTTGTTCTTGGCCGGAGTGCCCGCTGGATCGAACGTCGCCATCTCCGTGATGAACGCCATCTCGTTTCCGCTAGTCGTGGTCATGTGGGCTGACATCTTGCCGCGATAGGGCTTGGTCGCGTCGACGACGCCCTTCGCGCCTCCGCTCAGACTGAACGTCATCGAGTTCGTGCCCTCGAATCCTTCACACATCTTCCCGATGGTCGGGGCCCCGCTGCACTTCGAGTCGCCGCCCGCCACGATCGGGCCTGCCCCGCCCATCGAGCCCGTCATGCCGCCGCCGCTGACCTTGCCGCCCGTTCCAGGACCGCCACCAAGGGGCGTTCCACCGGAGCCCACTTGTGAGCCTGCCGCTCCCCCGCTGCCGGTGCCCACGTCTCCGCCCGTGGATGCTCCGCCCGTGCTGACGACGACGCCGCCGGTGCCGACGACGCCCCCCGTGCTGGTCACGCCGCCGGTGCTCACAACACCGCCCGTGCTCGTGACACCACCCGTTGAGACCTTGCCACCCGTGCCGTCGAGGGTGCCACCGGTGCCGGTTGCATTGGTGCCGCCCGAGCCGGTTCCGGTAGTGCCGCCCGAGCCGCCCCCGGAGCTGGATGAGCCGCAGCCTAGGAGAGCCACGAAGGAGAACGACAGCAGCGCGAGCCCATTGCTGCACCTGGCGAAAGAGCTTTTCATGCGAACCTCACCGATGTTGAAAAATTGGGGGAGTACGGCCAACCCAGGCAGCGTTCTATCAACATCTGTGGAGGGCAGCCACCCCGTCCGTCACCGAAACTCGCTGTTCCAACAAAATGCATCAATGCGCGTTAACTCGCGCAATTCCCGTGAGATCCCGCTTCGCCCCGGCGTCGTGGCCCTGCATTTTCCATGCGCCTTCTGGGGGAAGACCACCCACCATGATAGAAACCACCCTCGTTCGATGGACAGGAACAATAAGACAAAGGCTTCCCGGTGGGTCGGCGTGGGGATGCTCACGGTGGTGGCGCTCCTGGCGCCGAGGAGCGCTCGCGCCGATGAGAGCGACGACCTGATCAAGCGGGGGATCGAATCCCGGCGGAAGCAGGACGACGCGGCCGGGTTGCGGTTCTTCGAAAAGGCCTACGAGCTCGGCCACAGCCCCCGGGCCCTGGCCCAGATGGGGCTGGCTGAGCAGGCCCTCGGGAAATGGGTGCCCGCCTCCGAGCACCTGCGGGAGGCGCTGGCCATTCATGGCAACCCCTGGATCGAGAAGAACCGCGCGATCCTGGATGAATCCGTTACTCGCATCGCGGATCACGTTGGCTTCATCGAGATCTTCGGGGGCACGCCGGGCGCCGAGATCCGGCTGGACGGGGCGGCGCGGGGAACCCTGCCGTTGCCGCGGCCCCTGGCCACCACCACGGGCACGGTCGCCGTCGATCTCACGATGCCTGGACGCCTGCCGATCCGGCGGACGACCACGGTCCGGGCCGGGGAAACCACGCGCGAAGCCTTCGACGATCTGCCGGTGGAGGCGAACGCGACCCCGGCCGGCGCGCACGACGATAGGTCAGTCGCGCGCCGGGTGGACACTTCGGCAGACAAGCCCGCGGATTCAACGTCGGCCGGGCCCGATGCGACCGTGGGATCCAAGGGGACCGCACCGGGGGGCGGCGGCGAGACGCCTCCCCCGGCGGGCGAGCATCGTCGTTCGGTGCGCCTGCCACTGGTCCTCGGAACGGCGGCCCTGGCGGTGGGGGCCGCGATCTTCGGGAAGGTGGAGTACGGCCACTACTCGGACAACGTCGACTCGTTCATGCTGATGTCGTGCGACACGCGGCAGCCCGATAATGGGGGCAAGCTGTGTACGCGCTTCTTGAACGATGGGAAGCACGAGCAGACGCTGGAGTACGTGGGATTCGCCGCCGCCGGCGCGCTGGCGGCGACGTCGGTCATCCTGTTCTTCGTGCTGGATGATGGGGGCGCGCCTGCCAGTCAACGGGTGGCCTGCTTGCCCGATCCGGGCACCCGCGGTGTAGGTTGTTCGTTCCGCTTCTGACAGGTTGAATCGGGGACGTTTGCGGTCTGTGGAGAAACACATGTGGATTCGAACGCTGTTGGCGTGGAACAAAGTGCTCGTGCTCTCGGCCATCCTCGGGCTGCCCGCTTGCAAGACCTTCCAGAACCCCAAGGACGGCGGCGCTCCCGACTCCGGCGGTCCTGGTAGCGCTGGCAGGGGCGTTCCGGGCGGCGGCGGCGGCGGTGGCACCGCCGGCACCGGCACCGGCGGCATCGTTGGGCCTCAGATGGACGCGGCGGATGCCCCGCTCGACATCGTGTCGATGCCACCCGACACGGCCAGTGGGTCAGGGGGCTCGGGCGGTGGGACGATGTCCGGCTGCGCCGCGGGCACCACACGGCTTTGCAAGGACGATCCCGATCACGCCGCGCTCGGAAACTGTGGCGACGGCTCCGAGGCGTGCGTCGCCGGGGCCTGGGGACCGTGCAGCCTCCAGCCTGCCGCGAAGGACTCCTGCGCCATTCAGGGTGACGACGCCACGTGCAACGGCCAGCCCAATGAAGGCTGCCCTTGCGTCTCCGGTGCCACGCAAGCGTGCGGTCCCGCGGCCGATGTCGGACTTTGCAAGCGGGGAACCCAGACGTGCACCAACGGCGCCTGGGGATCATGCGTCGGGGCGGTGTTCGCGGCCCCCCGCGACTGCACGTCGGCTGCTGACAACAACTGCGACGGAATGCCGGACAACACGCTCGACGCCGTGTGCGTCTGCGCCAAGGCGGCGACGCGCGCCTGCGACGAGCATCCCGGCAAGGACGGCAACGGGCGTTGCAAACCGGGAACCCAGACCTGCGTCGTCGCGGCCGACAACAAGACCAGCGACTGGGGGACCTGTGGGGGCGGCGTCGCCCCCGCGGCCGCCGATACCTGCGCTCCGGGCAACGACGACAATTGCAACGGCATGCCGAACGAAGGATGTGCTTGCGTCACCGGAAACACTCAGCCTTGCGGCCCGGCCGCAAACATTGGCATCTGCAAGCGCGGCTCGCAGACGTGCACGGGCGGGACCTGGGGTGCGTGCACGGGGGCCGTGTCGGCGGCAGCCCGGAACTGCACGTCGTCCGTCGACAACGACTGCAACGGAACGCCCGACAATGCGGATACATCGACATGCAAGTGTCAGATGGGCGCCACCAATCCCTGTCCGGCGGGCAACGATCCGCAGTGCGTGACCGGTAACGAGACGTGCATGATCTCCGCGGACAAGAGCAGCTCGTCCTGGACCATCGGGACCTGCGCCGTGAAGGCGGGCGCTTGCGGGACGGCGGCATCGTGCCTCAACGACGTGCTGAAGCCGGCCGGCACCTGTGGCGGTTCCATTGGTACCGTTGGCTCCAACGGAAACGCGAGCTGCAATGTTCCATTGGCGAACAACTGCTCGAACTTCCACTCCTGCGCGTCGCCGACCGCGTGTAGCTCGACCTGCAGCGGCACCACGGGTTGCGCGAGCGGCTACTACTGCGCGGGGGCCAACAGCTGCGTTCCGAAGAAGGCCGACGGCGCTTTGTGCGCCAGCAACAATGAGTGCGCGCACACCTGCGGCGGCCGCTGCTGCGCAGCCTCCCAGTCCTGCCTCTGCCCACAGCCCACGGCTCAGAATCTCTTCATAAATGCCGGCCCGGGGTTCGATTCATCCGACTTCTCGTTGTGGGGACCGTCCTCCGCGGTCGAATATGCCGGTGACGATGCGGATGGCTGCCCTTTTTCAGGGTCGATCGTGAAGTACGGCTTGACGGACAACTACGGATACCCGCAAGCGTGCGCGAACGTCCCCGCGGGGGGAGGCCCGTACACGTTTGGCTTCTCGCTCAAGAATCCAATGCAAGACATCGACGTCTTTTACTGCGCCATCTTCTGGTGGACGGGGCAGAATTGCACCGGGGAGGACGACGGCGACAACTTCATCGTCAATTCCGATGTTCACATCCCCAATAACTTCGCCCCGAATTGGATTCCACGAAGCGCTTCGTTCAACGCTCCCGCGACCTCGCCCTACGACGGCAAGCCCATTAATAGCCTTCAGATGCGATGTCCGGACAGCATGAGTCCGGTTTACATCGACAAGGTCTACCTTTCTCCCGGATTCTCGGGCGGGTACTGAGGGTCGGGCGCCACGCCCTGCAACGCGCCCGGAGGTGCCGCCGGTTCGGCCGACCTCAGTTCCGCTTGCCGAGGGTCCTCTCGCTGCTTCGTCCACCGACGTCCGAGCCCGCGACGGACTCTTCGAAGGCGTCTTCACCGGACTCGTCGCCGGCCAACAATCCCTTGACCCGCGTGGGGCGATGCCCGCCGGGATGCGGGCTGGACTCCCGCGCCAGTATTTCCTTCTCGGCCCGCAGCCAATCTTCCACCTCGTGTCCGGGAACGTGGCCGCGAGCCTCATAGAGGTCGTACGCGAGGTGCTGAATCACGGTTCGTCGTGAGTCTGTCTTCATGGTCGGCGCTCCAGTCCTTTCAGAGCAGGCGTTCGCCTGGTCCTACGCTGTTTTGGCGCCCACGCCACCATTCCTTTCGCTCCCGGCCGCGACGGCCTTCAGCCTTTCGGGACCGCCGCGGGCCCCGCGGAGGCCCTATGGACAATGGTTCGCGTCTCTGGTCTCGTCCCCCCGGAGGGAGGTACCGCGATGGAGCGCCAGCGGCGAGCAACTTCGTCTTCACGGGATATGCAGGCGCTGGGCACGCGAGGGGGTGAGACGCCGACGCAGGAGCCGGACCTCGGTCGCCGGCGCTTCCTCGGCGCGGCCGTGCTGGCAATGACGGACCCGCGGGCCGCTCGCATAGGCGGGGCCGACGCCGGCGCTCCCCACGAACTGGCGAGCCTGCCCCAGGCCACCGAGTGGATCAACTCACCGCACCTGACCGCCGCGACCCTCGTCGGAAAGATCATCCTCGCCGATTTCTGGACCTACACCTGCATCAACTGGCTGCGCACGCTTCCCCATGTACGCGCCTGGGCACGCAAGTACAGCGGGCGGCTGGCCGTGATCGGCGTGCACACGCCCGAGTTCGCCTTCGAGAGGAACCCGCAGAACGTACGCCGCTCGGTGCAGCAGATGAAGATCGACTATCCGGTCGCGATGGACAACGACCGTTCGATCTGGCGCGCCTTCAGCAACAACTGCTGGCCGGCCCTCTACCTCATCGATACGCATGGGCAGCTTCGTTACCATCACTTTGGCGAGGGCGAGTACCAGCAGTCGGAGCTGGCCATTCAAGGGTTGCTCGCGGAGGCGGGCCTCGCCAAGCCTGGCGAGGGGCTGGTGTCGGTCGAGGGTTCAGGTGTCGAAGCGGCGGCGGATTGGGACAGCTCGAGGTCCACCGAGACCTATCTGGGCCACGATCGGACGGCGGGCTTCGCGTCGCCGGGCGGCGCTGTCCCCGATCGGCCCCGAGCTTATGTGGCGCCGCGACGACTGGCGCTGAATGAATGGGCCCTCGCCGGAGACTGGACGATGGGTAGTCAGGCGGTTGGCCTCAGCGGTGACCGCGGACGGATCAGCTACCGCTTCCATGCGCGCGATGTTCACCTGGTCATCGGACCGTCCCGCCCGGGAGCCGCGGTGCCGTTTCGTGTGTCGCTCGATGGGCGGCCGCCAGGAGCCGCCCACGGCGTCGACGTCCACAGCGACGGTACCGGCACGATCGTCGAGCAGCGGTTGTATCAGCTGATCCGGCAGTCGAGACCCATCGTCGATCGAACGTTCGAGATCGAGTTTGCGCATGCCGGCGTGGACGCCTTCGCATTCACCTTTGGTTGAGGGCCCGCAGTCCCGCGGGGGATCTAAAGTCCCCTCTGAGGGTCCCTTACATGGTAGAGCCGCAGCGACGCGCCGATTCGTGCGACCGGCTGCAGAGACCGGAGCCAGTCGAAGGCGTTCTCGGGGTCTTCGTGGAAGACATAGTGGGCGTGCGGCGCGCAGGATTCACGGCGGAAGCTGAAGTGCAGGCCCGAGCGGTAGAACTGCTCGCTCAGCACGACCCAGCCGGTGACCGGCTGTCCCGGCAAGAGGGGTAACAGCTCGGGCATGTCGGGGTCGCAGGGGTTCACGATCGCGAACAGGCCGTAGTGCACCGATACGATCCGGCGCGCGCGCAGCTCACGCTGGAGAAGGCGGAGGTCTTGCCCCCAGTCGAGATCCGAGTCGATGAGGGCATGGCCCGGCTCCCGCCCCGCGAGGGGGTTGAAGTACGCCATGAGCTCGGGGCTCGCCCTACCGACGATGGCGACTTGCGCGACAAGCAGCGCGACGAGCGCGGCCCCTGCGATCGCCCGAGGTCGCGACGCGAGCGCCTCGAACCAGGGTGCGATGGCGCGGGCGGCGAAGATCGCCAGCAGCGGCACCACGATCAGGAGGTGGCGCAGGCCGATGTTGACCGTGATGATGGCCGAGAACGCGAGGGCCGCGAGCCCCGCCAGCGCGGCCCCGAGGCCGCGCCGTCCGAGCGCGACACGGCCGCCGCGGCGGCAGGTCGCGGCCGCGGCTGCCGCGAGCAGCAGCAAGAACGGCAGCGGGGACTTCAGCAGCAGGCCGACCAGGTAGAAGCTCCGAAAGCCGTGCTCTCGCGTTTGCCCGAACAGATACGCCAGGTGCCCGTGAGCGTCGTGGGCGCGGAGGAACAGGACCCCGTGCCAGAATTCGGGCGCTGGCAACGGAACGCGGCACAAGCATGCGAAGAGAGCGGAGCGCTCGGCGGCTGGAGGCAATACGGGCGTGCCCATGTAGTCCATGGCGGGTAGGTCGTCCAGGCGGCCGGTCGAGAACCGGTAGCCGGCCCATACGACAGCGAGGGCCGCCATCGCCGCGAGCGCCGCCTGGGCGACCAGGTCACGCCGGCGCGTGGCGCCGTCCGCCAACCAGGCGCCGCGGGACGCGCGCCGGCCGCAGAGCCAGCAGAGCCCGAGCACCGCGCAGAGCAGCGGCGCGGTCAGCTTGCACAGCGACGCCAGCGCCAGGGCCGCCCCCAGCGCCGCAGCGCGCGCGCGCGAGGGGCCGTCGGCCCAGCGATCGAGGGCGAGCAGGAATCCCAGCACGGTGGCCACCGCCGCGACGTCCGTCGTGGCGAGCCCGGCGTGACCGAGCAGCGGCGGGTAGGTGGCGACGAGCGCGGTCGCGAGGAACGCAGGGAAGCTGCGCTTCCGCCCGCCCGCGAGGGCGAACGTGAGCCCGAGCGCGATCAGCAAGAAGGGGATCGTCCCCAGGCGCGCCAGCATCAAGATCCGCGCGCCGCCTTCGTCGAGCAGCTCGATCCCGGCGGACCAGGGGCCGGACAGCGTCGCGGGTGTCCCGGGCAGGCGCACGCCCGCCAGAAACGGACCGAGGGCGGTCACGACCTTCGGTAGCGGCGGGTTCTCGGTCCACCAGCGGTATGTCCCGAACTGCCACCATTCGAGCCCGGTCGCCAGGTGGTGCGGCTCATCGAACGTCGGCGAGAGGGCCGACGCGGAGACCACCGTCCAGGCGATCGCGCCCGCCGCGAACGCGATGGTCAGCGCGGCGAGGATCGCGGGGGCCCGGCTGCCCGCGCGTTGTCCGGGCGATCGCCCGGTCCCACCCTCCGTCGTCACGGCCTCATGACTAGATCAAAGCCGGGCAAAATAGAACAGGCTTCACAGCACCCCGGAACGATCTTCCGGCCCGAGGGACTAATCTGCCGGTCCGAGGCACTAGACTCGTTGGCGCATGCGCTCCCTGCGACGACCATTCGCCCTCGTGCGGCGTTACGGCGCGCGCGCGACGGGAGCGCCATGACGGCGCCGAGCTCGTCCCATCCGCCGCCCTCCTTGGGGACAGAGCGCGTCCGCGCCGCCATGCCCGCGCTGATGGGTCCACGGCCCGGAGGCAAGATCGAACGACCGCGGAACGCGCGGGGCGCGCTGCGGCGGCTCGCGGCGTACTTCCGGCGCTTTCGCCTGACGCTGGCGGGGGTGATCGCCTGCGTGCTCGTCTACACGTTCCTGGGCCTGGTCAATCCTTACCTGCTGGGTGTCGCGCTCGATCGCTTCGTGGCCCGTCACGACCCGAGCGGTCTGGCGCGGATCGGCGTGGTGATGCTGGTGGCCGCGGTCCTGAACAACCTGTTCCAGGTGATCGGCAACTGGGCGATGGCGGGGATCTCGCAGCGCGCGCTCGAGGACCTCCGCCGCGACCTGTTCGGCCACCTGCAGGCGCTGCCCCTGGCCTTCTTCGATCGGCGGCCGGCCGGCGAGCTCATGAGCCGGCTGACGAACGACATCGACGCCATCAACCAGGCGGTGGCCCAGAACGTGACCTCGTTGCTGGCCAGCGTCCTGTCCATGGCCGGCATCTTGGTGGCGATGTTCGTGCTCGACCGCTGGCTGGCGCTCGCGTCGGTGCTGGTGGTCCCCATCATGCTGTGGTTCACACGCTTCGTCGCCGTCTACACCCGTCGCGGGTTCAAGGATCTGCAGCGCGCGCTCGGGGAGCTGAACGGGGTGATGGAGGAGGCCATCAGCGGGCAAAAGGTCGTCAAGCTGTTTCGGCGCGGCGACGCGGTGGTGGCCGGCTTCCGGCGCAGCAACGAGGAGGTGTATCGGGCGGGGGTGTACGCGAACACGTATGCGCTCCTGCTGATGCCGCTCACTTCCGTGCTGGGGAACCTGTTCGTCATCGTCCTCGCGGGCCTTGGCGGCTTCCTGGCGCTCGGCGGGCTGGTGAGCGTGGGCGTGATCGCGACGTTCATCAGCTACGGCCAGAGCTTCATCAACCCCCTGCGGCAGCTCTCGAACCTGTACAACACGATCCAGGCGGCGCTGGCGGGGGCCGAACGCGTGTTCGAGATCCTCGACGAGCCGCGCGAGGTCGACGACGCCGCCGGGGCGGCTCCGCTCGCAGAGGTGCGGGGTCACGTACGCTTCGAGGACGTCACGTTCTCGTACGTCCCCGGCTCGCCCGTCATCAAGGGCATGTCCTTCGAGGCGCTGCCTGGCCAAGTGGTGGCACTCGTGGGTCCGACCGGCGCCGGCAAGACCACCATCATCAACTTGCTGACGCGGTTCTACGAGATCGACGGCGGCGCCATCCTGCTCGACGGCACGGACATTCGCGCGCTGAGGAAGGACGACCTGCGCCGCAAGCTGGGGCTGGTCTTGCAAGACACCTACCTCTTCGCCAGCACCGTCCTCGACAACATCCGTTACGGGCGCCTCGGCGCCAGCGACGACGAGGTGATGCAGGCGGCCGGCCTGGCGGAGGCCGACCACTTCATCCGCCAGCTCCCGCGCGGGTACGAGACGGTGCTCGCGGAACGGGGGGGCAATCTGAGCCAGGGCCAGCGACAGCTCCTCGCCATCGCCCGCACCCTGCTCGCCGATCCGGCGATCCTGATCCTCGACGAGGCGACGAGCAGCATCGACACGCGCACCGAGGTCCGCATCCAGCGCGCCTTGCTGCGGCTGATGAAGGGCCGCACCAGCTTCGTCATCGCCCACCGCCTCAGCACCATCCGCGACGCCAGCCAGGTGCTGGTCATCGACGACGGCCGCATCATCGAGCGCGGCACCCACGGCGAGCTCCTCGCGCAGCACGGCTTCTACCAGCACCTGTACCAGAGTCAGTGGAAGGGCCAGGAGATCTGACCCGCCTTCGGCGCTCGCGGGTGCGGATCGGGTTCCCCCCGCGGTCCCCCCGGCTGCTTCGACGAACAAGAATCTCCCTAGCCCCGCGCAGCGGACCGCGCAGCGGACCGCGCAGCGGGGAGAGGGCCGGGGAGAGGGGTCCGCGCTTCTTGGGTCCTCAGGGCGTCGGCGGCCGTCCGTCGAGCGGGGTGATCACGAGGCCCGTGTCGCATTGGCCACCCGGCGCTCCCCCAGGCCTCGAAGTGCACGTGGGCGGCCCTGGGGCCACGCAAGCAATGGCCGGGCAAAACACGATTGGCAAGTTGCAACCCTTCGCGATCCACTCGTCGCGGATCTCGTTCAGCTTGGTCGCGTCGTTCACGAATATCGGGCAGCCGTAGCAACCGCTCAGGCCGGCGCTTGCGTTCTGCCTGCACTGCATCGGGGCCCCCGGCGTGCAGGCGCGCGCCTCGACGAGCGCCTCCGCGTAGTCCGCGACCAGCATGTCGCAAGTCGTGTTGTCCACCGGCTGTCCGCCCTGTCCGCCACCGCCTTGCTTCCCGCCGCCACCGCCACCAGCACCGCCTCCGCGTCCGCCACTTCCACCGGAGCCACCGCCTGTGCCCTTGCCGCCCGAGCCCGACATCGTGCCACCAGCTCCGCCGCCGATGCCCTTGCCGCCCGAGCCGTTCCCGCCACCGCCGGTTCCGTCGGGTGCACCCGCCGCGCCGCCCGTGCCCCCGCCGCTACCGCCCGAGCCGACTCCGGCACCGCCTGAACCGACGTGTCCGCCGCTTGGCATACCTCCGGAGCCGATGATTCCGCCTGTGCCGATGATTCCGCCTGTGCCGACGACCCCGCCGGTTCCCCGGCCGCCGCTCCCGAGGGATCCACCCGATCCCGTCGCCACCCGCCCGCCCGAACCCGCGGCGGCCTTTCCACCTGCCCCGGCGTCAAAGTCTCCGAATCCTTTCGAGTCCACGGAGCACGCGCCGCAGATCATCCCCGTGCCAACGAGGAGCAACAGTGGGCCAACCAGCAAGTTCCCTGAACGGGCGCGCAGAAGGCGCGCAGCGGCGAGTTTGGGCATGGGTACCTCGTGAAGCAATTGTCGTTCCGCCACGACCGCGAGGGCCGAAACGGGTCTTGCCACTCCCTGTACCCTCGAGAGGCCCGGATCAGTCGCGGCCCTCCCTCAGACGTGCCCGGATCCCGCCTCAGAAATCTGAGCGCGGCGATCGATCTCCATCGCGTGTCGTGGCTCACGACCGCGGCCAATCAGGCGCGCCCCTTCATTCCTGCCGAGGGTCATTTGCGCTCCATATCGGCGAGCACCCGCTTGGATAGCTCGGCATGTCTGGTGATGAGCTGCGCAAACTCCAGCTGCATTTCAATCTTGGCCCGCATCCAGCGCACTTGCCCGGCCCGATCGAGCAGCGTTGGATCGTGCTCGACCGGGGGAATACCCTTCATGTCCTTCATCGCCTGGGCTGCGCGGCTCGCCGCGGCGGCGATGGCTGCATACTCGCGCGCCACCACCATCAGCCGATCATGTTCCTGTTTTCCGCCGACGCTGGCACCCACCCACCTGGCATGGGCCTCCATGTTGGTCGAGACGTGGGTCATGAGCCGTGCCAATTTCTCGGGCACCTCTGAATCCGCCGCCATCTCCTGACCGCAGGTCGCCTCCCCGGTGCCCATCGTCGGTTTTGCCACCGCATCGAAGGATATCACCGCGACGATGAGCGGAAGCATGAGTCTGGCATCAGCGCGCATGGTGTCCCCCTCAGCGTCTGAACGGCGAAGCGAAGCACGATACTGCCGTCCAGCGGCGGGCGCGAGCGGGAGCGACGCGATTGACACCCCCGGCCGATTGCAGCGGCTGGGTTGGACGGCTACTCCTCGGGCGGAGCTATGAGCCAGGTCGCGAGGTAGTCAGAATCCCGAACGATCTCCTTCGTGGTCCGCAGTCAGTACTCACCGGCGGGGGCTGACTTCACCGACCGGAGATCGGGAGGCAGGCAGTACGTTTCGCCATCTCTCGGGCCAGCTTGACACCTTCAAGCGAAGGGCTGCGAGCTCCTTAGCGGAGGTGGCCGGCATTCGGTCTTCGTGAATCGGGCCAACCGCAGGGTCTCGCGTTCATCCGCTGCAACGGCATTAGACGGTGCCTTCGGGCGGCGGGCCCCGACGCAACCTTGGGCGCGGGATTAGGATGACGTCTAGGTAGCGGACGAGCTGCCGGCGAGTGACGCCGAGAGCTCGTCGTGCGCCGCCAGAGGCCGCATCCGGTCTCGCGACTGCGGCCCCCAGGAACGCGACGGCTGCTCCAACGTCTTCAACCTCGAGAGCGGATTCTCGAGCGACGATCTCAGCAGCAGTCATTCCAGACGCAACCATGTCGAGGATGGCGGCAACCGGGATACCGGTGCTACGAATCGTCGGAGGTGACGTCGCCGCAGTGATTCGATCAGTGGTCGTCATCGCCCCTCGGCCTCATGTTACATCCGGCTAACGATACTGGCGTTCAGCAGCGGACGCGAGGGGGAGCGCAGCGACCGACGCGGCCGTCCGACTGCAACGCCGGGTTGGGCGGGCGGCCAGGAGCCCTGGCTAGACCTCATCCCGGATGCGTGCGACACGGGCTGAAAACGACGAGAGGAGCAGCCGATCCTCGGTGGCCTCGATTGCGGCCGCGAAGGCGCTCATCAAAAGCGTCATTCCCTCTACGAATGCACTCCCGATGAGTGGGACCAGCGGGTTGAATCGAACAGAAGAGATGGCGAACAGGCCGAAGAACAAGCCCCCAGCCAGCCCTGGGATCCACCAAGCCGGGCCGACGCCGAGATGCTCCCTTACGACGATTGTCGTGCCAGTCGGCCCAGCCTCCAAGAGGCTGAGTGCGAACCAGTTGTGAATTACAAGTCGAGTCGTCGCCCTCTTGAAGCGCAGGTCCAGGGCCGCACCTCGCTCACGGAACACCGCTCCCTCCGCCAGCGTGTTGTCCATCCAAAAGGTTTCTTCTCGGACCTCACCACGAATAGCCGCGCGACACGCGTGGAGGTCTAGATCCGAAAGGCACCTTCGCGTTCTCATAGCGCCTCGATGTCCGCTCAACGATACTGGAATTCAGCGGGGCGAAGCCCCGCCCGCTGCAATTCCGGGTTAGCCAGCGCCTCTATTGCGCACGGTGCATCAGAGGACGCTCCGTGCGCGGACACACGCGGGGACACTCCGCGACGATGGCCGTCGCCCGCTTCCTGGTGTCCTTCTCGATCCTTACGCTCACCCAACGTCCTCCCTTCGGCGTCGAGATGAACTCGTCGACAAAGGATGCAAGGTCGCCCTCCGAGCCTGACTCGAGATCTCCCTGCTCCTGAGTTCCGATGCCGCGCAGGTGGGTTGAGCATGTAGCGGTCTTCCATCGAAGGTCGAACGTGGCTTTCGTCTTGCTGACGATGTCAACTGTTAGATCCTGCGTCTCCTTGCAGCCATCGTCGCGGAATGAGAACTGGATCGGCTCATCCTTCGCCGCTGTCGACTACGCGGTGCAAGAAGAAGAACCGCGGCCACGATTTCGCTTGTCACTTTCACTTCCATCGCTCGTCTGGCTAACCCTGAAGGGACATTCTTCGAGCGCATGAAAGCGTGAAAAACACTGGAAA
>CAYUFS010000050.1:0-41892 GCA_964443975.1 uncultured Myxococcales bacterium
TAGCCCATCACCCAGCGCCCCCAGAAGAACTCGATGGAATCGAGGAGCTGCCGCAGCCCGTTCATCCGTCCCCCGGCGCGCACGGCCGGGGTGGCGTCGACGCGCATCCAGCCGCCTTCCCCTTGCCCTTGGCCCAGGTAGGCCTCGACCCAGGCGTGCGCGCGGTTCTGGCGAACGGTGACGTACTGCCCGACGGCGTTCCATTCGCCGCCGAGGAAGCCGTTGACGTAGCGGGTGGGCACCCCCACCGACCGAAGCATCAGGGCCGCCGCCGACGCGAAGTACTCGCAGTGGCCGCTCTTGTGGTCGAAGAGGAAGCTCTCGATCGGGTCCGCCGTCCCGCCGCGATGACCGAGATCGACGCTGTACTCGTGGGTCTTGTCGAGCCACTCCATGACCGCGACCACTTTGCCTGCCGGGGTTGGGTGGCCCGACGTCACGCCCCGCGCGAGCTCCGTGATGCGCGCCGCCAGCGGCGGCGGCAGCGCGAGATAGGGGTCGAGCAGCGCCGGTGCGATGTCGCCGAGCGCGCGGCCGGTCGTCATGCCCACCTTCGCGAACGGATCGCGGGAGTAGGCCACGTAGTGCGCCCCGGCGAAGACGCGCAGGTCGGCGGTCGGGTCGCTCGGGCGGCCGTCGAGCCCGGTGTTCTGGAACGCGACCTCGCCCGACCAGCGCGGGACCAGGCGCAGATCGGCGAGCGCCCCCAGCTTCGGCGGCGGTAGCTCGAACGCCAGCGGGCGGTCGAGCGCGAACGCGACCGGAGCCGCGATCCCGACGATGTCGATCTCCTGCCGGTCGAGGTCGGCGAGCGCCGGTAGCGGCTCGTCCCTGCGGCGCGTGTGCGGCTCCTCGATCCAGACGGGACCGTCGGTCTCCTCGAGCTGGGTCCGCAGCGCCTCCTGGTGAGCGCGCAGCCACCGGCCCTTCTGGTACGTCTCGTAAACGGTTCCGCGCCAGTACAGGCGATCGAGCTCGGCGTCCCTTTCGCGCTCGGAGCGCAGCGCCGTCAGGCGGGGCAGCACGGCCCGCAACGCCACCGTGTCGTCCTCGCCAGAGAGAAACCCGGACGTCCCCAGCGTAACCTCGTCGGAGAATCCGACGAGGTTCTTGCGGGCGCGCGCCCCCCCGAGGGCGAACCCGGTGCCCACGCGCGGGACGAGCGCGAACGTCAGCACCGCGCCCGCGCAGATCACCAGGGCCACCACCGCCGTCATGGCGAGAAACGGCCCGCCGATCACGCGCCGCGAATTCAGGATGCGGGCGACACCGACCTTGTGGCTGGGGGCGTTGCCGGAGTGCTTGACCAGGTAGTTCTCCTCCATCTCCCGGCGCAGGTGCAGCAGGATCAAGGTCCAGGTGGTGATCACCACGTACGCGGCGAAGGCGAAGGCGAACAGGAAGCTCTGCGCGAACGCCGCGCCGGCGAGGACCATCAAGAACGCGAGCACGTAGATTTGCAGATAGTCGCGGTTCGCGGTGCGCTGAAAGAGCTTGTAGACGGCGAGAAAAAGCACCAGGTTCAAAACCGGGGAGAGATCCGGGTCGGGGATGCGCGCCCAGACCTGATAGGTGGACATGACGAAGAAGCCGGCGGCGCCGATGCGGAGGATCGGGGTGGCCTGGCCCAACCACCCGTACAGCTTCGAGCCCGGATCGCTGAACCAGGACACCACGCCGCACCCGAGCGCGACCAGGGCCGCCGCCGGGGACAGCAGGTTCGCCGTGAGGAGGGTGGCGGTCGCCACCATGACCAGCAAGTACGTGGTCAGCTTGTGCGACAGCTGAAATCTCACGCGATCCTCCGGGGCGCGGCCGTCCCTTGCCCGAGCCCCAGCTCCGGCTGCTGTCCGGCCGCGATGCGAATGACGGCGCCGGTGCGACCGGCGCGCGGGGCAGGCGCGTCGGCGGTGACCACCTCCAGCAACGCGAGAAAACGCAGAATCCGCGTCGCCTGCGCCGGGCCTCCTTCGGGCGTGATCTCCTCGCCGCTGACCGCGAGGCCGACGCGATAGCCGCGATGAAGCATCTCGCAAGCGACGGAGGCCGCCAGCGAGACGGCGCGCTCGAACGCCTCGTCGGGGGCAGGGTCGTCGTCGTCGCGGGCGTGCGGAGGAGCGCCGCGCGGTGACGCCGTCGACGAAGCGGAGCCCGGCGACCCACGGTTGTCGAGCACCAGGCGCACCTCCTGGCCTTCGTCGTCCTCGGTCTCGCGAACGAACGCCCCGCCGCGACGCGCGGACGTGCGCCAGTGAATGTCGCGCGGGTCGTCGCCCTGACGAAACTCGCGGAGCCCGAAGAACTCGCCCCGGCGGCTGCGCCACTTGTGTTGCCCGCGGCCGTGCTGGGACGCGAAGCCCCGCAGCAGGTCCTCGGGCACCGGGACCATCGCCGGGTAGACGAGGAGATCGGTGCCCGCCGCGACGTCCTTCGACTTGTGAATCAAGCCGAAGGGGAACCGCGTCGACACCCGAAAGCCGGACAATCGCAGCCGGCCCCGGTGGGGCGCGACGTGGCGGTACGCCGTCTCTTGCATGCGCCCGGCCGGAAGCTTCAAGAAGTAGCACCGCTTCTCGATGGGGCGCCCGGCGACGAGGTCCTCCACCTCGACGGAGAACGACGGCAGCCGTCGCTTGGAGTTCGTCAGAGAGATCCCCATCAAGTAGGGCGCCTCCGCGAAGATCGACTGCGGCATCGAGCGACGGACCACGAGACCGCGCAAGCACATCTCGGACAGCACGCCGCTCGCGAGGATGAGGAACAACATCATCCCCCAGATCAGGAACAGCAGGTTCAGCCCCGCGTTGATCGCCGCTAGCCCGACGAGCAAGGTCGCGATCAGGAAGTACCATCCCTCGCGGGTGGGGGGGAACCGGCGCCCGGGGGTGATCCATCGCCAGCCGGCGCGCGCGAATCGTCCCAACGGCAAGTGCTCAGGCGGGCGCCGGAACCCGATCCATGAGGTCGAGCAGGATGCGTTCGGCGTCCTGGCTGGACCGCCCCTGCGAATCGGCCTGCGCGGCGACCACCACCCGGTGGGCCAGCGACGGGACCGCGATCGCCTTCAGGTCGTCGGGGAGCACGTAGTCGCGTCCGTCCACGAGCGCGACGGCGCGCGCCGCGTTTCGCCACGCGAGCTGTCCGCGCGGCGACACCCCGAGGGCCAGGTGGGGCGAACGCCGCGTCTCGCGCGCCACCGCGACGATGTAGTCGGCAAGATCCGCCTCCAGGTGGACGCGCTCCGCGGCGTCCTGAAGCGCCCGGACGTCCGAGATGCGCAGCACCGGCTCGAGCTCGGCCAGGGCATCCCCGGTGCGGCTCGGAGACTCCATCAAGATGCGTCGCTCGTCCTCGGCGGACGGGTAGTCGATGCGGATGCGCAACAAGAACCGATCCATCTGCGACTCGGGCAACGGGTACGTCCCGTAGTGCTCGGCCGGGTTCTGCGTCGCGATCACCATGAACGGCGAATCGAGCGGATACGTCTGGCCGTCGACGGATACCTGGCCGTCGCTCATCGCCTCGAGCAGCGCGCTCTGCGTGCGCGGGGTGGTGCGGTTGATCTCGTCCGCCAGCACCAGGTTCGCGAAGATGGCCCCGGGGTGAAACGCGAATTGCCCCGCGGCCTGGTCGAGCACCGAGACGCCCACGATGTCCGAGGGCAGCAGATCGCTCGTGAACTGGATGCGGTGAAAGGTCCCCCCGATCGAGGTCGCGAGCGCCCGCGCGAGCGTGGTCTTCCCGACCCCGGGGACGTCTTCGATGAGCAGGTGCCCGCGCCCGATCAGCGCGATGACGGCGTGGCGAATCGCCTCGGGCTTGCCCCGGATCAAGCGCGCGACGTTCGCTTCCAACGCCGCGATCAGTTCCGCGAACGAGGTCGTGCGCTCCCTCGGGAGAGCGGTGGTCATCCCGTAGAGGATAGCGCACGGCGGGCCCCGGCGTCAGGGGGCGGTGGACCCACACGCTCGGGCCCGCTTTATTTAAGCGAGAGCTGCGCACTTCAAGCTGTTGTCGCGCTCGACAGGCTCACAGTGCAGGCCTCGGACCCCCGACTTCGGGCCTTCTCACCTGAACGCCGTTGCCACTAGCCTCTCCAAGGTAAAGCAGTTAAAGTGCCGCGGTCGTGTTGGTTCCTAGACCCTCTGGAGGCGTCATATGGGCAGGCTCGCTAATTCTGGTGTGACTTACGTTTCGATCATCGTTGCCGGCATGGCGATCGCCGGCCTCGCGGGGGGCTGTGGCGACAACAAGCCGTCGACGGGCCTGGGAGGCGCCGGGGGCAGAGGGGTCGGAGGAGCTGGAGGCGGGGGCGGGGCCGGGGGCGGCAGCGGTCTGGCCTGTACGATATCGAAGCCTGTCATCACGGCGACGCATCCTGCCCTCAACGGTGTCCCGGTCGCGAAAGGCGGCGACAATGTCAGCTCGCCGGGCGGCGCGTACGAGGTCGCCTTCGAGGTCACCACCGCCATCGAGGACGGGCAGACGGTCTCGTTGAAGATCACCAACACCGCCACGCCGACCGTCAGCACCACGGCGGAGGCCACGGTCATGACCGGCAAGGCCGAGTTCGCCGGCGTTCCGCTGGTGCCGGACGGCACCTTCACGGTCACGGCCACGTGCACGAACAAGGCCGGCGTGATCGGACATTCGGCCGCCACGCCGTTCAAGGTCGATTCGACCCCGCCGACCCTCACGGTGTCGTCGCCCGCGGACGGCCAGTTCATCGGTCCGGCGCAGCTCGTGGGGGGCGCGTTCAAGGTCTGCGCGCAGACCACGTCTGCCGACGCCGTCGGGCTTCCGGTGACCCTCGGCGCGGCCGCGCTGAACCTGTCCGTCGCGGTCGGCACGGCGTCCCCGGTGGCGGACACCGGCTTCGTCGCGGTGGCGGCGGTCGGGACGGACGCCTGCGTGAACATCCTGTGCCCGAGCAACTCCCCCGTCGACTTGACGGTCACGCTGAAGGACGGCGCCGGAAACGCGACCACCAAGACGGTATCGCAGATCTCTTGCGCGACCACTCTTCCTGGCGTCCTGATCACCTCGCCTGCGGGCGACTCCACGCCGTTCGCGGATCCCACGAAGCACCTCCTCGCGGCCGGCTCGTCGAACACCTTGAAGGATCAAGATCCCGCGACGGCCGGCGCCCAGTTCACAGTGGTCGCGTGCAGCGACACGGCCGGGGTGGCCACCCTGAAGGTCGGCGCGGCAGGCAACACCCTGGCGGCCGTCGGGACCACGGTCACGACGGTCCCCGCGGTCACCGCGGACAACTGCCCGCCAGGCCACACGCAGGTCGCGAAGTTCACGAACGCCACCCTTCCCGAGAGCGCCCTCAACGCGGACGGCACCGTGAAGACGGCAACCGCCCTGGTGGTCGAGGTGCAGGACAGCGTCACCGCCGCCATCGGCGCCAGCCCGGAGGTCGACCTTTGGGTCGACACGTCGGTGCCGACCCTCGCGGACTCGGCGACACCCCTCTGCAACACGACGGTTCAGAGCGCGACGGCCGTCACCAAGAACGTGACGCTGTTGTCGTCGACGGCGTCGGTCGTCCTGACCGCCACCCCGAACGCGGGGACCGCGGTGACCTACTCCGCGCCCATGTTCGCGGCGGGCGCCGTCACCTTCACTGGCGTTGCGTTCCCGCTCGGGGCGACGACGCTGACCGCGGTGGCCACCGATCCGGCGGGAAATACCGCGACGCTGGCGCAACCGTGCCTGGTGACCGTGGGCACGCCTCCGGTCGTGACGTTCACAGCGCCCGCGGTAGGGAAGAACCTCTGCGTCGCAGGAAGCACTGTCGCGTCGTGCATCGCGGATGCCGACGCGACCACGCCCGGCTGGCAAGGGCTTCTGACCGCGGGCGTGACGGTGGGAGGAGTGCCCGCCACCACCGGGACTGTGACGTTCACGGCGTCCTCCGCCACGGCGCCGCTCGGTACCGTCAACATCGTCGCGGGTGCCGCGAACCTGTTGGTCACGATTCCCGACGGCAACCCCGTGACGATCACGGCGACGACCAGCGCGATCGGAGCCAACGGTGTTGGGGTCGCGACACGGGTGGTGGTGGTCGCCACCACGGCGCCCGCCGCGCCCGCGAACGTTCAGGTAGTTGTGAAGGATCGTCGCCAGAGCACCTTCACGGTGACCTGGACCGCGCCAACGGGCGCGGCTGGCTACGAGCTCAGGGTCGGTCAGGTGGTTGTCTACGCACCCAACTTCGATACACCGACCGTCGCGAAGCCGATCCCCATCACGGGAACGCCGCTGGCTCCCGGTATGACGGAGAGCCGCGACGTGCCCGACCTGTACATCGAGAACGACTACTTCTTCGCGATCGCGGCGACCGACGCGGCCGGAAACAGGAGCGCGATCGTCAGCGCGACGCCGTCTCCGCCGTCGCCGGTTTGCACCACCACGCCCTGCCCGATCCGGGCGCAGTTCAAACAGACCATCATAAGCGGACCGCAGTCGACGCCGGCGAACTACGCGGGGTTTGGGTACTATCTCGACGGCTCGGGCAACTTCGTGGGTGATGCCAACTCGGATCTGCTGGCGAGCGATGGTTACGGCTCCCACGCCTACATCTTCGCCGGATCGCCGACGTTCGCGGGAGGCGCCCCGACGGTCACCTTCCAGAGCGCGACGCAATACTTCGGCGTCAGCATCGCCAACATCGGAGACGTGGACGGCGACGGCTTGGAAGACATCGCGGTGTCCTCTTCGTTCGAGTCAACACCGAAGATCTTCATCTTCAAGGGCCGGCCGACGACGAACCCCTGGCCGGCCACCGTCATGGACACCGCGGCCGACTACGTCATCACCGCGGATACGACCTTCAACGGGACTTCTCTCCTCGGATTCCCCATCGCGAAGCTCGGCGACATCAATGGCGACGGCGTGGGAGACTTCGGGCTCGGCGCGCAAGGGGCCGGAGGCGGCGCCGGGGCGGTGCTGGTAGTGTTTGGCGCCAAGCCGTTCGTCGGCGGAACGCTGTCGAGCCTGGTCACAGCCGGAAAGGCTGTGGTCCTGACGAACGCCGGAGCTTCGGGGTTTTTCGGCTATGGCCTGGTAGGCCTGGGAGCCTCGAACGGCACCTTGGTGGTGGGAGCGCCCAGTGCGGGTACGGACACCGGGGCCATCGTCACGTATAAGTGGAACGGAACGGCGCTCGCCCCGTCAGGAGTTCCCTACACGGGCGGCGCCAAAGAAAACGTGGGCAGCATTCTGGCTGTCTTGGGTGGCGGCCTGGGTGTGCTCTCCGGGAACAACTTCCCGGTGGGCGCCGGGACGGTGTTGTCCTTCTTGAATGGCACCGCGGCCGCGCCTCTATCCGGCACGCCCCAGCGCTTCACGGATCTGGCTGGTCCTGACACGTTTGGGACCATCACCCTCGGTGGGGGATTCTCTGGCTCGGGCGCGTCCATCTCGTACCTCGGCGACAGCAAGCCGGATCTGGTCCTCGGGGGGGCGTTCGAGAGCACCCATCCGGCCATCGTCTACATCATGGACGGTGCCACTGTGGCCAGTCTGCCAAGCCCCGTCTATGTCGACAATTTCCAGGCCACTTGCAAGATCCCCCTGCCTGCCGACTGGGTGAAGCGCGTGACCATTTACAACAGTCCCATCAAGGACATCAACGGCGATGGCTATGGCGACATCGCCATCGGCGAAACTGACGACGGGACCTTCAATGTTCCCTTCCAGGGCCGCGTGATGGTCCTGTGGTAGTCAGCTTCGGTTTTTGCCCGCCTCGCCGACTTCCGTAGGCGATGCCTGTTCGGTTGGCTGGTCTGCTCCACCTCGAGGCTGACGACCGTCCCACAACCGAGGCGCTCGAATCCGAGTGGGGGGCGCGCTATCCGGCTTGTCCCCCGTGGGAGCGGTCGGTCCACCGCCTGGTGGGGGCAACGGTGTTCCTGGATACCTGTGGCGACTCTCAGGCAATCGCGGTCGACCAGCAGAGTGGTTCCGGGATCGCCGGGACGATTCGCTTGGACCGCCGCGACGTCCTGCGGGCGGAACTGGGCGAGCAGGTGTCCATTGCGATAAGCGATCACGCGCTGGTTCTGCTCGCCTACCGGCGCTGGGGGCCGAATGCTTTCTCGCGGCTGAGGGGAGACTTCGCGTTCCTGGCCTGGGATTCCCGTGAGCGCACCTTCTGGCTGGTTCGGGATCCGTTCGGCATCCGGCGCCTCCACTATGCCGCCCACAAAGACACTATCGTCTTCGCGTCGGACGTGGAGGGCGTTCTGGCCTGGCCTGGCATCAGCCGCGAGCCTGACGACGTGACCATTCTGGACAACCTCCTCGGGCACTACCAGACGCGGGAGCGGACCTTCTTCCAGGACATCAAGCGCGTCTTGCCGGGACACTTCCTGCGTATCGCACCCTCGGGAGTCCAAAGTGTTCGCTACCTGGAGCCGCCGCATACGTCACCCGTCTTCGCATCGCTGAAGGACTACGCCGAGGCGCTGCGCGAAGAGCTCGCCCGGTCTGTCGCAGAGAGGATTCCTGACTCGGGCAACGTCGTCTGTCACGTCAGTGGAGGCCTCGACTCGGCGTCGGTTGCCTCGCTGAGCGCGGCCCACCTCGCGCGGGAGGGAAGCGGCCGGAAGGCAGTTCTAGCCACCGCACGATTTCCAGGACTCGGCTGCGACGAAGGACCGATCGCCCAGGAGTTGGGACGCTGGCTCGGCCTGGCCATACACGAATGGGATGGGCTGCGGCCGGAGACGAGCGACCTCGAAGCGGGTCGAGTTGCCTGGCCCTTTGGAAGGTCTTCCATCGGCGGCTCGTACCAGGGCGACCTCGATGTGGCGGATCGGTTCGGCGCCGGCGTGCTGCTCTCCGGGCTCGGCGGCAACCAGATCTCCTGCGAGAGTGGATTTTTTCGCGACTGCTTCCGGGAGGGGAGGTTCATGGGCTTCTCGCGCGGGCTGTTCCAGATCGTGCGGGGCCGGCCGTGGCGGTGGGAGTTTCGCCATTTCCGACGATCACTGCTCGAGGCGCGGCGGGTGGCTCGCGGTGCGGTGCCGTGGGGAACAAATCGGGACAACGCCACTCCCGCGGAAGGCAGGATGCCGCGTTGGCTGGGGCCTCGCCTCGGAAGGGCGTGGCTGGACTTGCCGGGTGAGCTCACTCCGCCGCCGGCTAATGTGCCAGCTACGGGGAGCTGGATGGCTGACGCAATCTGGGAAAAGACCGCAGCCGACCCGAACCTGGTCTGGACCCTGGAATATGAAGACGCCCGAGCAGCCGAACGCGGGCTCGAGTTTCGCTATCCGTACCTCTCCTGGTCCCTCCTGGCGCTTGCCATGGCTATCCCCTGGCATCTGCGCGCACCGTCTGACGTCGATCGCCAGTGGCAAAGACTTGGGCTCATCGGGATCCTGCCAGAGCGATTGAGGTTACGGAATACCTTCGCGGATTTCAACGAGGGAAACCTGTTGAACACTCAATGCGCGGCCGTTCAGATCGAGGGTCTTCTAGCAGGGGGGCCGTGGGCTTCAGAAGGATTCGTGAATAGGCGACTTGCCCTTGAGGACTATAGACGGCTTTCCAGCTGCCCGACGGCTCGATTGCCCGCCGTCCCCTATGAACCTTGGGAACCTTGGCGGCAAATCCGCGACGTGGCCGCTCTTGAAGCTTGGCTTAGGCGGGTTTGACGGTAGAATCCACCGCTGGAGGTAGATTATGACGCTCGACGCCAAGGTCGGGGCAGACGCCCTTGTTCCCGACCAGGAAAACCAAACGGTGCCCGATGGGCCACGTCCCTACGATACGCCCGTCCTCATACCTCTCGGCAATGTCCATGAGCTCCTCGCTGGTATGGGGGCGAGTATGACGTCAGACGGCGCTAGGTTTACGCACCGGCAATGATGGGGTTAGGTCCTCGAATTTGCTTTTGGCGTAAAGTTTCCGACCTAGGTCCCTTGCTAAGGAGGGCGCTTCTCCTTGAGGGACTGCGGGTTTCGGTGGGACCGAAGCGGGCCGTGCTGTTGGCCCGCGGCCTGGGCAGGAATGCAAGAACTCGATCGATTGGAGATCGCCGCGCATTGGTCGGTATGATTGCGATCATCGATCGTTTATGGCGCGGCGGGCCGAACTGTTACCGGCGCGTCTTGCTGGAGATCTCCATGGACGCAGGGGCCGCGCGCGACGTGGTCAAGATGGGCTTCCGGAGCAGCGGCGGACAGGGATCAGGACACGCCTGGCTGGGAGATGCCGCCGCGATCGACGGCAGGCACAAACCCTACGACGCGATCGTCTCGATCTGAGCGCGCAGGCTGGCGCGCAGATCAGCGAGGCCGGCGGGGATCGACAGCGCTTCGACCGCCGTGGTCTGGACCGCCAGCGCCCGACACGCGGCGAGGTGCGCTCTCAGGCTCTCCGGGGTCGACGAGTGGATGAAGCTGTTGACGAAAAGGTGTCGCAGGCCCCCGGACGGAGACAGAGCGCGGAGAGCCCAGTCGGCGCCGCCACGACGTGCCCGGTCCAAGAAGATGATCTTGCCGAGCGGGAGGTATTCGCGACGTTCGCGCAACGCCTCCCGGAGGGGCCGAGCGTCGACCGAGGCGTCCCTGCGAGCGACCAGGGCTTCCGTCGCCTCGCTCATCCACGTTTGAATCACCGCCTCCGCGCCGTCGACGATCACCAACTGTCCGCCGTCGTCCGTAAGGAGGATGAGGTCCTCGCAGATGAGGCGGCTCCCGGCGATCTCTGCCGCAATCAGGCGCGCGGTGGTGGTCTTCCCGGCGCCGCTGTCGCCCGAAAAGAGCAGGCTTCGCTCGGCCACCTCAACCGCCGAGGCGTGAAGCGCGAGCGGATACCAACCCGCGAACAACTTGGGCACGAACACGCGCAGCGCGGCCGCGACCTGTTCATCCGGTTTGTCCCGCAAGCCGCTTCCCGCGGCCAGCACCAAGGACTCCCTGTCGAACGTCAATGCGGTCTCTGTGCCTTCGCGCAGCGACAACAGGCGTCCTTCGTCGTCGAAGCGGCCAAGCTCCGACGTGGGCTTGGCGTCGATCGCTTTGACCGAGGCCACGGTTCGCTCGATGAGGGGGCGGGCCTCCTCTTCGGCGCCACCCAGCCCCGCGGCGACCCTGGTGACGGCTTCGTCGCTGGACCTCGATTCCATCAAGGCGGACCAGATCGCGGCTCCTGCCGCGTCCAGCTGGAAGAAGTCCCCCGAGGGCAGGTGCAACAACAGACCTCCGTCGGCGAACGTGGCGGCGGCGAAGTCCTCGCGCACGAGCGAACGATCGAGCGCTGACCTCACGGCGACGGGTGGCGTCCGAGCAGCTTTATGGCGGCGGAGAGGGCGTCCTCGCCCGAGGCGCCCAGGTCGAGCACCACGTCGCCGGGTTGGACCATGCTGCGAATGGCTGCGTCGAACGGCGCCATCCGATGGGGATCGTTCATCATGTCGAGATAGTCTTGGAGGTGGTACAGGCGAATGAGCGCGGTTCGTGGCGGGCGCCAGATGATATAGTAGCTCAGTGACCATGAGCGAAGGCCACGTTCGTTTTCAGCTTCGTTCGGACGTGGCGACGCACGACATCGACGAGGGGCTGCTGGTCGTGAATCTCGAGACGGGGAAGACCTGGAAGCTGAACCACGTCGGCGCCGCTGTCTGCCGGGGGATCGAGCGTGGAACCGATCTCGCGCAGATCGCCGCGGAGCTCTCCGACAAGTATCGGGTCGCCGCGATGACCGTGCGCAAGGATGTCGACGCGCTCGTTGAGAACCTCCGGCAGGAAGGGCTCGTCGAGGCGCTGCCCGCCGGGTGAACGCCGGGTCGACCGCGGCCTCGCGAACGGGTCGCGCCGGCGCCACCACCGAACATGCCGCACGGGCCATTCGACGCATCGATCTCGACCGCCGTCCGGTCGCTGGTGAGCGCGCTCGTGACGACCCGAGGGCAGACCTCCGCGGTCATCGAGCTCGACGAGGATTGCGCCCGCGTCGCTTTCGCCGAGGACCTCGCGCCCTTGCTGGGCGCGGCCGTGAGTCAGGGGCGGGTGGCCGTGCCCCGAGCGGCGCGCGAGCGGCTGCTGTGGGAGCACCAGATGTGCGTGGCCTCGAACGTCGTCCGTTCCCGTGCGACGCGCACGTTCGCCGACCTCTGTCGTCAGGTCGGCATCCCGGTGGTCCTCCTGAAGGGGATGGCCATGATTCAATCCACCCTGGACCTTGGGGAGCGGTCGATGATCGATGCCGACCTCCTCGTCCCCGCGTCGCGCTGGCAGCAGGCCTGCGCCCTGATCATCGGGGCCGGATTCGCTGAAACGGTCCTCCCCGGGCGTGGTTACACCGCCCGGCACGACTACGTGCGCACGTTCTCGAACGCCGCCGGCGTGACCATGGAGATTCATCGCTTCGTCTGTGAGGCCTCCTTCCTCGACATCGATTACGAAGGGGCCGACGGTCTCTTCGCACGCGCCCGCCGTGCTCCCACGGGCCTGCTCGTGCCCGATGACGGCGATCTATTCCTGACACTCGCGGCTCACGCGGCCAAGCACACCTTCGAGCTTCCGCTCCGTTCGTTCTTCGACGGGCTCTTTCTGCTGCAACGGAGCCCTCTGAAGCTCGACGAGCTCGCCGCCCGGGCGCGCCACTGGCGGATGGAGGCCGCGTTCGCGATGTGGGTCCAGTCGCTCCGCACGCTCGCGCCGGCCATCGCCCATGTCAGCGACCACGCCCCGGTCGGCCCGCGCTGGCGGTGGGGGCGGTTCGTGTGGTCGCGGACGCGGCACGCGTCGCCGTGGCAGCGGTTTGTCCGCATGGCGTGGCTGGTTGATGGCAAGGCCGCCTGGGTGCGGCACGTGGCCACGCGGGCGACGTTCCGCGCGCTCGACAGCATTCAATCGTCGGCGCGTGGAAGGACGCCGTCCTAGTCCAAGCCTCACAGGAGTCGGCGAGACCGGGCTTCCTGCGCTACTGTTCACGGGCATGCAGGATCTCCGGACCGTCGTCGACTACCACGCCAGGATGCTCGGCGATCGGGCGCGGGTCGAACGGTTCGAGCAGGCGATCGCGGCAACGGTGCGTCCAGGCGCCGTCGTGGCCGACGTCGGGTGCGGAACCGGGATCCTCTCGCTGCTTTGCTGCCGGGCCGGCGCGCGGCGGGTCTACGCGATCGAGGTCGGGCAGATCGGTCGCTGGACTGAGCAGATCGTGGCCGCGAACGGCTTCTCCGGCCGGGTCGAGGTCTTGCGCGGCGTCTCGACCGAGCTCTCCCTGCCCGAGAAGGTCGACGTCGTCGTCAGCGAGACCATCGGCAACGCCGCCTTCGACGAGGGGATCGTGGGCTATCTCGCCGATGCGCGGAAGCGCTTCCTCGCGCCCGGCGGGAGGATCATCCCTCGGCGGCTGACGCTGTGGGCGGCGCCCGTCAGTGACGCCGCCCTCCACCACCGCCTCGTCGGGTTCTGGCGCGAGCGGGTGAACGGCGCCGACGTCTCGTCGATGCACGCGATCGCGGCGCGGCAGCTGCACTTCGCGTCGCTGCTGCCCGAGCAGCTGTGCGCGCCGCCGCGGCCGCTCGTCACCGTCGATCTCGCGGAGACCGAGGAGCCGTTCATTGCCGGGCGCGCCGAGCTCCTGCTGACGCGTGAGGGGCCGGTCACCGGGTTCGCCGTCGGATTCGACGCGGAGCTGGCGGAGGGCACCGGCCTGTCGAATCGCCCGCCCTCGGTGGCTCCCAGCTGGTGGCAGGGATTCCTTCCGCTCGAGGAGCCCCTGCATGGCCGGATCGGGGAGGGCGTTCAGGTGGAGATCGGGACCCGCGACGGCCAGACCTGGCGCTGGCGAGGCGCGGTCGGCGAGCACCCGTTCGACCTCGACACCCTGGCCGGGCGCTCGCCTTCCCTCGAGGAGCTGGAGGGTGACGAGCGACGTCTCACGCTGGGGCCGCGAGGCCGGACCGCCGCCGCGGCGCTGGCCCTCATCGACGGCAAGCGGACGGTTGGCGAGATCGCGCGGGCGCTCGCCCATTCCCCCGCGACGGCCCTGCCCAGCGAGGCCGCGACGCGGGCCTTCGTCGATCGCCTGGCGCGCGACCTGGGACGATGATGGACACGCTGTTCGCCACCGCGCTGCACGCCGTGACCGTGGAGGTCGATGGGGCTCCCGTCATCGTCGACCTGCGGGAAGGCACCAGCGTCGCGCTGAACGGCGCGGCGGCCGCCATCTGGCGCGGTCTCGTCCGCGGGCGATCGCCGGCACAGGTCGCCCGCGAGCTCGCCGCCGGTTTCGGTATCGACGAACAGCGCGCCGAGGCCGATGTGGCCGCGTTCTTGTCGACGCTGGCCGCGCGAGGCCTCGTCCGCGAGGGCCTTCTGGATCCGCCCGGCGCCGGCCCGGGGTGAGACCGCACCGGCGGAGATTGCCCACGATAGGCCGATATCGGCCACCCCGCTGACGCGGCGCGCTCCCCTGTTATCTATCATCTTGCTCATCGGGACATGGGTGACTGGAGCTACAAGTGCGACGCCTTCATCGCCAGAGCGAAACCCGAGTAGGTGCAGCCCCGTCAGGCATCTGGCGCACCTCCGAAGTCCATCGGTCACTCAAGCCCTTCGGTTGCTTCGAAAATCAACCTGGGTGCGGTTCTTCTCTTACATTCAACAGATGACCAATTGGTATATTGTCAACCAGATGGACTTCGGAATGTACAAGTCGCCTACAAAGACGATGCCTGCAAAGTCAGACATTGTGGCACTCGTCGTCCTCTTCGCCGTGGGTTGTGCACACCGGAAACAGGACCAAGTGGCACGAGAACCCCACGCGGCAGAGTCGGCGGGAGGAGCGAACGTGCGAAAGGGAGGCAAGGAGCCGATGTCGAAGGGTGAGGTGCGGAGGGGGGGGCGGATACGGCCAACGACGAAGTTGAAGCAATCGGAAGACTCTTTCTGTCTGATTCGCGCAAGCTGGAGGATGTCTGGGACGCGACACCCTCCTATCCCTGGGTCAAGAGGGGGAGAGTGTACTGGGTGGGCGACCGAAAGCGAGAAAGGCTTCGAGTCGTCGTGTCGGGTGATTTGGCCACTTCTCCTCAGCTTCTAAGCGGTGCGAATGACCTTGGTGTTATTGCGAAGTTCGTCTCGGAACAATTCGCAGGGCCGCTTCCATTTGATGTCGAGGTTAACAACCTAGCGACATTCTTTAAGGATATCGCGGTTGATCCGTTAGCGCTCGTTGCAACGAGAGAGGAGCTAGATTCACAACGAAGGGCCGGCCTAGACGACTGGCTACAGTGTCGCGAAAAGTCACGCGCCGTCTTCGAAAGTCTGTGGACAGGAATCAGAATAGAGAAGATGGACAAGCGCTGGACAATGAAGTTCAACGTCTTCAAGTTCAAGGGCGGGGTGGACTCGGCAGAAGCATCCGGGACATTGGCGCCCCTGACGCTACAAGAGCTTGGCGTAGAAGTACTGAAGGCGGCTGGAGAGTTCTGCTTCCCAATCGAGGGATAGAGTGGGATGGCCCAGGGGGGCGGAGAGGCTTCGGGCCGACAGGTCAGGGTGAGCGGACGCTTTCTTCCGGGCAAAGGATTCTCGGCAGCGCGCACGTGGAGATGAACCACGCTGCCGACGAGCACGACGAAGCAAGACCAGGGCTCGGCGACGATTTCCTGTCTGCGGTCGTGAGCGCTTTCTCCCTAGTCTTCGCGGCACCGCAGCGCTGGCCGCTCGTCGATGCTCGCCACAGCCGTTTCGTCTTGCCTGTGAGCGATGGCGAGGCGGGGCGCGGGTGCCACGCTTCTCCGAACTTCGTGGCCTGCCGCTAGGTTCGTGAACTAGACTGGGATGATCCAAACGACGGACATTTTCGACGCCGCCATGGGCCTCGATCCGATTGAGCGTCGTCGCCTGGCGTACGAGCTGCTCGAGAGTCTCGACGCCGCGCCCGACGAAGACGCCGAGCGCCTCTGGAACGAGGAGCTGGCTCGTCGACGGGAGAAGATCGAGCGCGGCGAAGCCGTCTTCCATCCGCTGGAAGAGCTTCAAAGGCGAGTCATGAAAGCACTCGGTGGCGGCTAGTCCGACCTTTCTCGACGAAGCGATCGAGGAGCTCGTCGACGCCGTCATCTACTACGAAGCCGAAGCCCCGCCTGGTACCGCCCAACGTCTCGCCTTCGAGGCGAACGCCATCATCCAACGGGTCACGGAAGCACCCAGACGCTGGCCTGTCGAAGAGAACGGCTACCGTCGGTGGCGCCTTGTCACCTTTCCCTACTCTTGGCGGTTTGAGGTCAACGACGCCGACGAAATTCGCTTCGTGGCCTCTGTCCACGCGAGGCGCCGACTTGGGTACTTCAAGAATCGCGGACGCTGATCGGAGGTCCGAGACCCCCCGACTCAAGTCTCCCCCGCGTCCTCCCGAGGATCCTCCGAGATGCGGCCCTTATGGACGAAGGCGGTCGCGGTGGTGGCGACCGTTGTCGCGGGCGCCATGGTCGCGGCGGTGGCCGTCGTCATCGTCTCGAGCTGGTGGGTTCACCGGCACGGCGGGCGCCGGATCTACGATGCCCTGTCCGAGGTGCCGGCGCGCGAGGTGGCCATCGTGCCTGGGGTGGGCGGGAAGGCCGGGCGGATCAACGACCACCTTCGCTCCCGCTTGCTGGCGGCGCTGGCGCTCTACCGCGCGCACAAGGTCAGGGACATCCTCGTCTCGGGCGTTGGCGGTGACCCCAGTGGCGGCGACGAGATCTCTTCGTCTCGAATCTGGCTGCTCTCCCACGGTGTCGAGCCCGCGCACATCCTGACGGACGAGGCGGGGCTGCGGACGCTGGATACGATGCAACGCGCGGCGCGCGTCTATCACGTGGGCAGCGCCACCGTGTGCAGCCAGACGACGCATCTCGATCGGTCGCTGTTCCTGGCGCAGGCCGCGGGCATCGACGCGGTCGGGTTCACGGCCGTCATGCGCCAGCCGCTCCCGAGCACGGAGCCGACGCTCGAAACGATGAAGGCCACGCTGGCCTTCATGGAAACGTATTTCTTCCGTCGCGGCCCTCGCGTCACCGAGCCCATCGGCCTCATCGCGTCGACGCCTTAGCCCCCCCTCCCGGGCGAAGCCGCTGCCAGTACGCGCCGGCGGCGTCCAGGGCGCGCAGGCCTCCGTGGTGCGCGGCGAAGCGGACGAAGTCGCGGGCCCGGTCCACCGTCGGATACACGAGCAGGAGCTGCTCGAGCCGACGCGGGAGCGCGCTGCGCGGCTCGCCGGAGCCGCTCGTGTCCAGCAGCGCCTCCAGCCAGATGCGCCGCGCCGCCGGCGGGCGAAGACGCGCCAGCACCGCGTCGGGCACGCTGGCGCCCGCGATCCGGCGCGCGTTCGCGAGCGTGAGCCACGCGGCGGCGGCGGCGCCTGCCCCCTGCGCCACGCTGACCAGGCGGTCCCAGTCGATGGTCGACCGCTCGATGATCAGCCACGCGTCGAGGAAGCGCAGCAGCCCGAAGCGGAAGTGGTCGTACGCCTGGTTGGCCGCCATGACCACCAGCTCGTCTTCCGGCGCCATGAAGTGAACCGGGGCGTCGAACAAGGTCCCCGCCGTGGCGCGGGCCACCATCTCTTGCACCGCAAATCGGTAGCGCGCCGGGGGGGCCGGCGCGGTGTGGACGTCGAGCATGCGCGCGCCCGCCGCCGGGGCGATGAAGGTCCGCTCGTGGCTGGCGCGCGCGGTCCACGTTCGTCCGGGCGGGGACGCCAGGATCGCGAACCCGCCCCCGGACAGCAGCGCGTGCAGGCGGGCTTCGTCCTCGGGGCGGACCAGGACGTCGACGTCGGACATGGCCCGTCCCCACGGTTCGTCGTAGTGGCGGGCCGCCTGAGCGGCACCCTTGTAGACCACGACGCGAATCCCCGCCGCCGCCACGCGCGCGAGCATCGGGCCGATCGTGGCGGACGTCACCGTGAGCGTGGCCCAGCACCCTGTATCGATTCGCTCCAGCTCCTCGCGCAACACCGCGGGGCAGTCAGTAAGCGCGCGCAGGGCCCGCCCCACGATCGCCAGGGCGTGCTGCGCGCGCGCGCCCGCGACGAGGGCATCCCAGTCGGGGAGTGGGGCGAGTTGCGGCGCGCGGGCGCTCCAGGCGCCCGCCTTCGCGCACCGGACGAGCGCGTCGCGAAGGGCGTCGGGATCCGCTCGCGCCAGAGCGTCCCCTGGCGCCCCCGCGGCCATCAGCCGCCCGCGGACGCTTTCAGCTTCTTCACCTCGGCGATGAGCGCGGGGATGGCCGCCTCCCAGGTGGCGACGAGGCCGTAGTCCGCGACCTGGAAGATCGGCGCCTCGCCGTCCTTGTTGATCGCGACGATCACCTTCGAGCCCTTCATGCCGGCCAGGTGCTGGATCGCCCCCGATATCGCCACCGCCACGTAGAGCTGCGGCGCGACGATCTTTCCCGTCTGCCCCACCTGCAGGTCGTTGGGCACCATCCCGGCATCGCAAGCGGCGCGGCTGGCGCCGAGCGCCCCGCCCAGCAGGTCCGTGAGCTCCTCCAAGATCTTGAAGTTCTCGCCGGCCTTCATGCCGCGCCCTCCCGACACGACGATCTTCGCCTCCCCGAGGTCGGGCCGCGCGCTCTTCGTCGCGTGAACGCCGATGACCTCGGCGCCGAGCGCGTCGATGGTCCCGAGCTGACCCGCCTCGAGGGCTCCGGGGGCCGCCGCCGTCGTCGCCGGGGCGAAGGCCGTCTGGCGCACGCTGACGACGACGATCGGCGACGCAATTTCAACATCGCAAAGCGCATTTCCCGCGTAGGCCGGACGGCGGAAGCGCTGCGCGCCGTCCACGCGGATCACGTCCGACGCCATCCCCGCGCCGAGCAACGCCGCCGCACGCGGGAGCACGTCCTTCCCCGTCGACGTGGCGGTCCCGACCAGGGCTGTCGCGCCCGCGCTCTTCACCGCCGCGGCCAGGAGGGGCGCATAGGTCTCGGCCAGCGGTGAGGCCAGACGGGCGTCATCGAAGACCACGACCCGGTCGACGTAGCGCGCGACGTCCTGCGCCGCCGCCCCGACGCCGTGACCGATGACCACGCCCACCACTCCGCCGCCGCCGTGCGCGGCCGCGAGCGCGCGCGCCGCCGACACCCCCGGCAGCGTCGCCGACCGAATGGCGCCACCCGAAACCTCGCAGAACACGACGACGCTGCCCATCAGATCACCTTGGCTTCGTTGTGCAGCTTCGCCACCAGCTCCTCGACGCTGCCGACGCGAGCGCCCGCCTTGCGGGCGGGCGGCGCTTCGGTCGAGAGCACGCGGACGAGCGGCGCCACCGTCACGCCCAGCTCCGCTGGCGTCAGCTCCTTCAGCTCCTTCTTCTTCGCCGCCATGATCCCCTTCAGCGACGCATAGCGCTGCGTCTCCTCCCATTCCGCATCGGGTCCCGCCAGGGCTTCGTTGCGCACCGCCTTCTTCGCGATGATGCGCAGGTCCACCGTCACCACGGCCGGCAAGCGCACGCGCTTCTCCTCGACACCGGCGTCGACCTCGCGGGTGGTGACGGCGGTCTTCGCGTCGGCCGCCACCCGGATGCTCGCCAGGAACGTGGCCTGCGGCCACCCCAGCAACCCGGCCAGGATCTGCCCCACCTGATTGGAGTCACCGTCGACCGTCTGCTTTCCCAGGATAACCAGGTCAGGCTTCTCGCGCTCGACGACCTTGACCAGGACCCGCGCCACCGCATCCGCGTCGAGCGCTGCGTCGTCCCCCGCGACGAGCAGGCCGCGGTCGGCGCCCATCGCCAGCACGCCCCGGAGCTGCTGCGACACCTCCTTTGGCCCCACGGCGACTGCGACGACCTCTCCGGATCGCTCGCCGCCCTTGCCCTTTTCCGTCAGGCGCAGGGCGGTCTCGACGGCGTACTCGTCGAAGGTGTTGATTTGCCAGGTCGCCCCGGACAGATCGAGCTTCCCGCCAGTGAGCTTGAGCTTCTGCTCGGGATTCGGAACCCGCTTGCATGTGACGAGAATCTTCATCTAGGACCCCTCGGGACTATCCGCTCGCGACCTTGAGCGCCTCTTCCAGGCAGAACAGAATCTCGTCATCGAGGTCGACCAGGTAGACGGTGGCGGGCTTCGGCTGCCGGTGGGCGCGGAGCTCGTCGACGATGGCGCGGGCGGCGTCGGAAGGATCGACGCCCCCGAGGCCCGTGCCCATGCCTGGTATCGCCACCAGATCGAAGCCATGGTGAGCGGCGGCCAGCAAGGCCGCCCGGGTGGCGCGGCGAACGTTCTCGACGGCCACCTTGGTGCCGGGTTCTTCCATGGTCGGCGCATGGATGACGCGCTTCGCCGGCAGCTGGCCCGCGTTCGTGACCACGGCGGCCCCAACCGCGATGGGGGCCAGCGACATCGCCTCCCGCTGGATGGATGGTCCACCTTTCCGAGACAGCGCGCCTGCCACACCACCGCCCATAATTCCTAGCGAATTCGCGGGATTGACGACGGCATCCACCGGCATGGTGGTGATGTCCGTCTTGGCCAGATGGACCTGCATGGTTGGGGGACCAGTTGACAATATCACCATGCCGGTTGGGAAGGAAATTCCTTCGATAATTGTCCGCGCGGCGGCGTTGATGAATCGTTCGTCGGGAATAACACGGCCCGGCTTCGTTCGTTCGCGGGGGGGACATCACATGATGCATTCGAGGCGAGGAATCACGACGGCTCTGGCAGCGCTTTGGCTCATCGGCATGACTTCGGCAGGCGCGGCCGCTGCGCCCTCGTCGTCGGCGCCGGGCACGGGGCCAACGTTCGTGGACATCACCTGGATGTCGATCTCGAACATGTACTACGAGCTGGGTCCCCTCGGCATCATGACCGACGGGTACATCACGCGGCTCTCGTCCCGGAGCTTTTACGGCGGGGGAGGCGGCCTCGCGTTCACGCGCGGCGCGAGTAAGCCCGACGTCGCCGCCGTCACGCGGGTGATGAACGCGCTCGGCGGTTCTTCGAAGGTCAGCTTGCTGCTGACCGGGCATAGCCACTTCGACCACTCGTTCGACACGGCGACGTGGTCCGCGCTGACCGGGGCGCCCATCATCGGCTCGAACACGACCTGCCTCCAGGCGGTCGCTCAGGGCATCCCAGGCACCCGGTGCACCGCCGTCTGGGGCGGCGAGAAGATTGTGCTCGCCGACGGCGTCACGCTGCGGATCGTGCGCTGGAACCACAGCGGCGACTCCACGAGCAATCCCGAGCAACACAACCCCGTCGAATTGACGACCGCCCCCGTCCCGGATCCCGCGACGGGCGGGCTTCATGCGGGCGTGTCCGAGGATTTTCCGAATGGCGGCGGTGGCAGGGCGTATCTGTTCACGGTCGATGGGGCGGGCGGCCCCTTCAGCTGGTTCTTCCAGAACTCCGCCAGCCCCACCGACCTCGCCGCGCCGATCGTCGTGGATGGGGTCGGCTACGGCGCACCGCTCGACAACCTGCGGGCTGCAATGGCGGACGCGGGGCTGACCTCCGTCAACCTGTGGATTGGCACCGGCGGCGCCCAGGTGGCGCGGCTCGTGTTGCCGATCATCAATCCCAAAGCCTACCTCCCGGTCCACTGGGACGGCCTGTGGGGAGCCTTCCTGAAGGGCGTGCCCGGCAGGTACGCGGACGCGGAGTTGACGTCGCTGCTCTCCGCTTCGAACGTCAAGCTGCTGACGCCCGTTCAGTACATGGACAAATGGCGGCTCGATCCGAACGGCGTTCAGCCGATCCAGAACACCACCGTCAAACGGTCGCTCGGGTTCTCACGGTAGCTGCCAGTCGCGGCCGCTGGCAACTGTCCCCGCTCGGTCCTATTCTTCTTTTCGGCGCTCATCGTTTCGCCTCCCGCCGAGGCATCACGAGCAAACCGCCGGAGGTGTGAAGTGACGACCACTCTTGCCGACAGCGCCCCCGCGCACGATATCGACGGTGGCCCGGTCGCTGCTCCGCGACCACCGGGGGTCCCGAAGGCGGCGCGCTGGGAGCAGGAGGAGGGCGAATGGCGTCTCGGGCCCGGTGCCGGCACGGCGGCGGACGCCACGGGGTGGTTTCGCGGTTGGCGAGATGACGGGACGCTGCGCTCGATGGGCGAGAGCGTCGGTGGAAAGCTGAGCGGCGCGCTCTGGCGCTTTCACCCCAACGGCAGCCTGCAGCGGACGGGATGTTACGCCGACGGCGTTCCGCGCGGGACCCATCACCTGTACTCCTGCGACGCGCCGACGCCGGAGTACCTGCAGGTCTGTTGCGTTCCGCCGGGCGCCTGGCAGCTCCGCGTCGACCACCACCCGGACGTGATGTCGGAGCAGCTGTGGTTCGATCGCGCGGGCGTCCGCCTGCTGGGCAGCGGTGCGCCGTATCCGCCGCGGCCGGCCGGCGTGTCGCCGCGGGCGGGGTTCAACGAGGGCAGCGCGCTGTGGGAGGAGATCACGCCGCTCGGCGGCGCCGAGCCGGCCATTCGCCGCCGAGTGTGGGCGGCCTCGGGCGCGCTTCAACTGGTCGAGGAGTCAATCGCCGGCAAACGCCACGGCGTGGCGAAGGGCTTCGACGGAGAGGGCGGGTTGGCGTGGGAGGAGACGTACGCGGACGGGCGCCTGCAGGGCCCGAGCCGCGCGCGCGAGCTCCCCATCGGCCTGTTCGAGGATCCGGAGATCCGCGCGCAGGAGGGCGCGTATCACGGGGATCAGGCCGTCGGGTCGTGGCGCTTTCTCGACGCCAGCGGAGCCGTGCGGGCCACGCGTGAGCTCGGCGCGCCGCTCGACGAAGAGCGGCCGCTCGCCGACGCCGTCCTGGGGCCCGAGCGCGCGCCGGCGGCGTCGTGGTGGGCGCTCGCGGAGCGCCTGCACGCCGAAGGTCGCGTGGGCGAGGCGCTGGTCGCAGCCGCACGCGCGACGGCGTCGAGCGGTGATGCCGCGGACTTCGGGCGCGCGCGGGCCGCGTGGACGATGCCGCTCGGCTCCGCGCGCGCCGAGAAGCTCGCGGAGTCGGCGATCGCGCGAGTCTCCGAGGGCGTCCACGTCCTCGTGGACGCGCTGAAGCGAGGCGGGGCCCCGGCGCCGCTGTTCGCGGCGCTCGCGTCGGCGCTGGCTGGTCACGATCGTGCCGCCCTCGATATTGTGACGGCCGCGCTGGTGCTGGCGCCGGACCTGCTAGCGGCGCGAACGTCCCGCATCTTGGTCCACGGCGCCCTCGGCGAGCCCGAGGCCGCGGTGGCCGACGTCGCCATCGTCCGTGCTGCCAGCCCCGAATCCGGGACCGTGCTGGACCTCTACTTTCGTGTCTACTTCCCCCGCTTCGATTTCTGGCCGGCGCGGGCGAAGCTGGAGGGGGTCGACGAATCGCGGGCGATCGGCATCGCGCGCTCGGTCGGCGAGGTGCGCGACGTGATTCAGCGCTACGCGACGCGGCTCGCGGCGGGCCGGGCCGAGCTGTTGCGACGGTGCGGTCCTGCCAAGCCATTCATGCTCCCCGATCTCGCGCCGCTGTTGCCGGACGGACCGCTGCCGCTCGCGCGCTGGTCGTTCACGATGACCGCCGACGAGTACAGCGGTGGCGATCCGGCGGCGGCCGGGCATGAGGACGAGTCCATCGAGATCACGGTGGATGAGCTCGCGGGCCTCGCGGGCGAGGGTGACCACATGCTGCAACTCATGCGCGGGCTGCGAAGGGACTGGGCCGCGCTCACGTGGCTGTGCTGGGCCGCCGGCCTGGACGAGGTCGGATTGCCGACGGTTCTCCGGCAGCGCCCGGACTTCGGCGACGCGGCGCTGGCCATGGAGCAGCGCGCGTGGCGCTGTCACGATCGGCTCAACACCCGCGGCCTGCTTGCGATGACGAAGGGGATCGCCGGCTTCGCGTGGGAGGCGATGCCGATCGACGAGGTGCCGCGGACGATGGTGGAGGTGGCGCTCGAGGAGCACGTCGAGGCGCGCGCCGTGTTTTCGTGGCTCTGCGACGAGACGAATCGATCGCCCTGGCAGGACGACCTGCGCCGCCTCGGATAGTCGCGGGTCTATTGTTCGCTCGGCCGTCTTGGGCTAAGAGGGCATTCGGGCGCGCGCCCTCCCCATGACGACGCGAAGACACAGAGACAGACGGCGTCGAGATCTCGACGTCCCCGCGGACCGGCGCGCGACCGGGGCCGACCGGCGGGTGCACACCCGGGTCATGGTCGACATCGAGGTCGACTACAAGAGCGCCGACACGTTCCTGTTCGCTTACATCACCGACATCAGCGCGATGGGGATCTTCATTCGCACGAACGCCCCCGAGCCGCCGGGCACGCTTCTCAACCTCAGCTTCACGCCGCCAGGCGGGGGGCCCCAGCTGAACCTGGAAGGTCGGGTGATGTGGATCAACCCGTTCCGCCCCGCGAGCTACGACAACATCAATCCCGGGATGGGTGTGCAGTTCGTCGATCTGACCCCACCGCAACGGGAGCAGATCGTCCAGATGGTGCGCACGTTCGCGTATCTCAGCGACGACGACGAGCCCAAGGGCAACTCTTAGCGCGCGGCGCGCGCTACTTGACCTCCATCGCGCCGAGCGGAACTCGGTCCGACCCGTCATTCGGGCCCTGCGTGACCTTCAGTCGCTTGCCTTCACCACCCGGCCAGAAGCCGAAGAACAGGTGATAGGTCCCGGCGGGCGTCGTCATCAACGGCACGTCGATGTCGTAGGCGTCCCGGATGTATTCGCCCGGCAGCCAGTTGGCGGTGGGGAACGTCTTGCCGACGGGATCGTGATCGCCGATGAGACGCGGCGAGGCGGGGCCGTCGACGTGAACGAAGATCTTGTAGCCGGGGGGGACACGCCCCTTCACCCGGAAGAACAGCTCGAGGGGAATCTTGCCAGGTCGCCGCACCGTCTCGGGGAAGTTGGCCCCCACGAATTCGACGGCGTCGTCGAACATCGCGGTCACCGGGACCCGCCAGGTCCAGGGCGGTCTCTCCGCCGGGTTCCACTGGCCGCCGTTCGTGAGCGGACTCGTCGGCGCGACCCAGACGTTCTTTCGCAGCGGGTTCTCGTCCTGCTCGCCCGCTTCGAGCTGGTTGCTCAGCAGCAGGAACCGCGACGACGCGGCGCTGACCGCGAAATAGGGCACCCGCGCCGTCTTCAGCGCCGCGTCGAGGGGCGCCAGCTCCTCGGCGGAGGCCAGCACGAACACGCGGGTCGCGTCCTTGAGGAACGCGACCACGCGATCCTGCGTGGAGAGCTCGATCATCGACAGCCCCGAGTAAAACGCCGTCCCTTTTCCTTCGATGCGGTAGCGGCCGAACTTCTCCCCGTGGCGGGCGTACTTCGCGTAAGACTCAATGGCGGGCTTGAACGACAGGTGGGTGGAGAGCCGGGGGATCAGCCCCTGCGTCAACCAGAAGCCGAACAAGACGGTCGCCCCCACCGCCACCTGTAGCCCGTAGCGCCCGGCCACCATGCCTTTTTGCTCGAGCGCGCGGCGCCAGGGCCGGGCGTGGGACAGATCGGGCCCGGGCACTCTTCCCAGCGCCTTTCCGCGCGCGGCCAGCCCGGCGTACGTGCCGGCCGCGACCAGCAGGCCGAACCCGAGAAAGATCGATCCCACCGAGATGGTCGGCGGCCACTTGACCGTCTCGCCGAGCAGATGCACGGACACGAGATCGTCCGGCGACAAGAACAGATCGCGCGCCAGCACCATCGTGCCAGTCGCGATCAGCAGGCCCGCGACGGGCTCGGAGCGGTTGCCTTCGAGCGCCTCGTCGATGAACGCGCCGATCGCGAGCCCGACGGCGGGGAGCGCCGCGAACCGCCCCTCGCCGAGCAGGAGGACCAGGAGCGACGACAGCGCGAAGCCGAAGCCCGCGAACAGCAACAGGTAGGTCTGCGCGAAGGCCAGGCGCCGATTGGTCCGCGCGTCGTCCTCGTCGTCGAGCCGGACGAGCGGACGCCCGAGCGCAAAGAACGCCACCACGCTGAAGGGGAACAACCCAAACCCGAGCTGCTTCACCAGGTACTCGAACGTGGTCGACGGTGGACCCGCGTGCGGCGTTCCTCCGAGCAACGGCGACAGCTCGATCGGCTTGATGCGCGTGAACGCCAGGGTCAACGTGACGACGGCCAAGGCGCCGAAGGCGATCACGGGGACGAGCCGCGTCCCGCGGAAACTGGAGCCGAACGTGCCGCCCACCGGAAGGTCGGGACCGTCGCCCGCGACGGTCAGCGCCCCCGTGCCGTCGTTCGCCGCCGCCGGATCGGCGGGGACGGCGGCCACGTCGTCAATGGTGGCGGCGGGCGCGCGTTGAACGTCGAGGCTCGTGCAGGCGACGATCGCCAGGACCAGCGCCAGGCAGGGCAGGGCGACGCCAATCACTGCCCCCCCCGCCATGTACCCGCCGACCAGCCCCAGCACGCCGAGGCCGAGGTCCCGTGCGCGGCGGCTCCCATCTGCAGGCCATGCCCAGCGACCGAGCGCCCCCAGCGTCAACGCGAGCGCGGCCACCAGCGGCATGTCCGTCGTCGCTTGGCGGGCGGACAGCGCGAACAGCGGCGTCGCCGCCAGGACCAGGACGGAGATGAGCGCCGCGCGATGCCGGAACAGCCCGACGCCCGCCCAATAGACGGCCATCAACGCCGCGATTCCCGAGAACGCGCTGAACAGCCGGACGCCGAGCTCCGTGGGCCCGAACACCAGCACGCCGAGCGCCCGCAGCAGCGGAATCAGCTGCGCCTGGGTCAGCAGGTGAACCGCCTTGCCGGCGGTCAGGGTGTCGGCGGTCTGACGCGCCTGCTCCGCGAGGGTAAGCTCCCAGGGCTCCCACAGCCCGAAAGCGCCGAGCCTGGGGAGGACGAGCGCGACGGAGACGAGCAGTGCCCAGGCCCAGGCGGGAACGCGACGGAGTCTATCCACGGCGAACCGGGGACAATAGCCGCCCCCCGCGCGGCCGTCTACAACGCGGCGGCGGGGTCACGGCAGCCTTCTAACGGACCAAGCAGGTCTGTCCGTGTGCCAACACCGTGAGGGCCGTCGCGAGGCGCGGCGTCCGCGTTCGCGCCAGTTCCTGGATCCAGGCGAGCGGCTCGTCGAGCGGCTCGTACGATAGCAGGAACGATCCGTGCGCGATCGGAATGAGGATGCGCGCGCCCAGATCCTCGAACGCGCAGATGGCGTCGAGCGGCGACAGATGTTCGTCGCGGAAGGGCGCGGGCTGGTAGCCGGAGATCGGCAACAGCGCCACGTCGGGCGAGAACCGCCGCTCGATCTCGCGGAACCCGGCGAAGTAACCGGTGTCACCCGCGAAGTAGATGTTGCGGCCGCCGGTGCGGACGACGTACCCGTTCGCGCCCCGCCGCCGCCGATCGAAGGGGCCGCGCGCGCCCGAATGGCGCGCCGGCACGGCCGTGACCCGCACGTCCTTCAGCTCGAGGTCCTGGCCGACCGCCAGCTCGACGACCTTCTCGAAGCCGAGCCTGGCAACGAGGGGGGCGCACCCCGTGGGGACCGCCAGCGTGGCGCGCCTCGGGAGCCGCGCGAGCGACGCCAGCGAGAGGTGATCCCGGTGGGCATGCGAGATCAAGATCAGGTCGACGTCCGCCAGATCCCCGGGGTCGACCGCCGCGGCGCGGGCGCGGGGCAGTCCCCACAGCGTGGGCTCCAGCACCGGATCGGTGATGATCCGCGCCCGGGGCGTCGTCATCATCACGGTTGCGTGGCCCACCAGCGTCAGCGCCACCGTCCCTGCGGATGGGTGGGCCACGGCGCGCGCGCCCGCAGGCTGCGTGCCCGCCCACAGTCGCCGCAACATGAGTCGCAAGAACGACAACGTCATCGTGACCCGCCTGACGCTGCGCAGCCGGGCCCGCTGTTCGAAGTCCAGCTCCTTGGTCCGCTCGACCACATTGCCGTCTTGCAGCGCTCGGGCTGCTGAATCTCCGTCCACGTCCGGCATTCTGGCGGTGTCGCTCGTGACTCGCCAGTTCGGCAGGCTCGGCCCGCCTTTCCCGCTCCCGCACCGGTCACGTTCGTCGCGTGGCTCGGCCCGGACCATCCGTGGTAAGCCGTCTCCGCAGCGAGGCCCCATGTCCACCCCCGACCTTGCCCCCCACGTGTCGATCGTCATTCCTGTGTACAACGAGGAGGGCATCCTCCAGGGCTCCGTGCTGGAGCTGGAAAAGAAGCTGCGACCGTTCGGATGGAGCTACGAGATCATCCTGTGCGAGAACGGGTCGCGCGACCGCACCGTCGAGATCGGCAAGCAACTGCAAGCGGAGCAGCCCAACTTGCGAATGCTGTCGGTCGGTCAGCCGAACTATGGGTTGGCCATGAAGGCCGGCATCCTCGACGCCAGGGGGACGTTCGTCATCTGCGACGAGATCGATCTCTGCGACACCGAGTTCTACGCGCGGGCGCTCGCGCTGCTCGAACGCACCGACACCGAGCTGGTGGTGGGCTCGAAGGCCATGGTGGGCTCCCACGATCAGCGTCCGCTCGTGCGGCGCCTGGCCACGCGCGTCTACAACGGCATGCTGCGCGCGGTTTGCCACTACCCCGGCACAGACACGCACGGACTGAAGGCGTTCCGGCGCGAGGCGCTGATCGACGTGGCGAGGCGGTGCGTGCTGGATCGCGACGTGTTCGCCAGCGAGTTCGTCATCCGCGCCCACCGCGAGGGCCGCAAGGTGCTGGAGATCCCGTTCACCGTGCGCGAGAAACGTCCGCCCTCGATCAACCTCGTGAAGCGCGTGCCGCACGTGCTGAAGAGCGTGGCCCGCCTGGCGGTCTCCGTCCGTCAGAACGACGCCTGACCCGCGGCGACGTGGCCCGTGGCCCGGCGTTCGCTCACCGCTTGCGGGTCGCGCCGATGCCCAGCCACCCCCTGCGAATCGCCAGCGCCGCCAGGCTCGCGTGGGCGGCCGGCTCGAGCAGCAGCTTCCGCTCGGGCGAGGCCGCGACGACGAGGCGCGTTTCGAAGAGGCGATCGCGCCGGAAGAAGGTGACGGTCACCGAGTCTCCCGGGGCGTGGTCGCCGAGCCGCTTCGAGAACGTGGCGGCGTTCACCCGATCTCCCGCGAGGGCGACGACCTCGTCGCCGAACGTCAGACCCGCCGCCGCCGCCGGCGAGGCCGGTAGGACGTTCTTGACGACGGCCCGCTCGGCCGCGCCAGCGGGGGTCCGTCCCTCGATCACCGCCCCCGACCAGCTGCGCGCCCGGGCGCGGCGCACGGGATCAGGCTCGCCCGCGGCCTCGGTCCAGGGCGGCGCCAGCGTCACGGTCAGGCCGGCCTGGCGCCACAGCGCGGGCAGGTCGAGGTCCGCGGTGCCGTGGACGTAGCGCTCGAAGAACCAGTCGAGCGGCTTGCCGGCGATGGCGCGCGCGGCGGCGCGGACGTCGGTTTCGGTGACGGTCGACGTCTGGCGATCGGCGCGGTCCCACAGCCAGCGAAACAGCTCGGGCAGCCCGCGGCGCCCGCGGCTGGCGCGGCGCAACTCGAGGTCGAGCGCCATCCCGACCCACAGGCCTTTCTCGTAGTAGCTCACAGCGTTGTTGAAGTGGTTGTCAGCCGGCTTGTAGAGCTTGATCCAGGCCTCGAAGGACAGCTCGTCGAGCGGCGTCTCGCGCCGCCCCGGCCGCGACGCGTACCTCGGCCAGTCCTCGCCGATCCAGCGCCAGAATCCCTTCTCGTCGAGGACCCCGGCGCGCAAGATGATCACGTTCGCCAGGTAGTCAGTGAAGCCTTCGTGGAACCACAGCAGCCGGGTGTAACACTCGCGGGTGTAGTCGAAGGGGCCGAGCACGGGATCATGGAGCCGCTTCACGTTCCAGACATGGAAGAACTCGTGCGCGGCCAGATCCGCGAAGCGCACGTAGCCTCGCTCCTCGTCGAAGGACAGCCCGGTGATGTCCATCGTCACCGACGCGTGGTGCTCGAGCCCGCCGCTGCCCACGGGCAGCGCGTGAATGATGAACACGTAGCGTTCGAATGGCAGCCCGCCGAAGATTTCGGCCGTCGCGCGCACGACCCGGCGCAGGATGTCGACGAGCCGTCGCGTGTCGGCGTTCGTGCGGCCGTAGAGCGCGACCTCGAACACCACCCGCCCCACCCGAAAGCCGAGCCGCGCGTGGGTCCCGACCTCGAAGGGCGCGTCGACGAGCTCGTCGTAGTCGCCCGCGCGAAACGTCCCGGCCGGCGCGCCCCGCAGCCGCGGCAGGGCCGTCGACACCTGCCAGCCCCCCGGCGCCGCGACGGTGACGTCATGGGGTCGGGCCGTCTCGCCCTCGACCGCGAAGAACAGGCTGGTGCCGTTCCAGTAGGCGTGGCTGTCGTCGAGGAACGAGGTCCGCACGCTGGCCTCGAACGCGAACACCCGATAGCGCACCACGAAGGCCACGCCACCCGCGGCGACGCGCCAGCGCTGCTTGTCGAGACGTTCTCGATCGAGCGGCCGGCCCCGCTCGTCGGTGATCTCGAGGCCGTAGACGTGCCTGACGAAGTCGCGGATCATGTAGCTGCCGGGGGCCCAGGCAGGAAACACGAGCTCGACGTGCGGGCGCTCCGGGAGCGCGGGGACCCGCATCTCGATCTGGAATTCGTGGTGACCGGGCTCGGCCATCCCGACGTGGTAGCGGATCGCCGACTCCGTCTGCTTGGTGGAGGGGCGCGGGGCCGTGGTAATGACCCTCTTCGTCCGGCGTCCCGCTCGGGCCGGGCGGCCCACCTGGGCGCTGCGTGTTTTCGTTTGGCCGATCATGAAGGCGCAAAATACCATTGCTTCGGTCTCGGTCGATCTGGACGCGATCGCCTGCTACTGGCGCATCCACGCGCTCCCGGGCGAGCCGCCAGAGTCCGCGCGCCGGCTCATCCTCCGCCGCTGTCTGCCGCGCTTCCGCGAGCTGTTCGCGCAGGCCGGCATCAAGGCTACGTTCTTCGTCGTCGGGGGTGACCTGAAGGACGATCCGGGGGGGGCGGCCCAGCTCGCCGCCCTGGCGGCGGACGGGCACGAGCTGGCGAATCACACGCACACCCATCCGTACGATCTCGTCAGGCGCGCCCGCGCCGAGATCGCCGAGGAGATCGATCGCGCGCACGACGCGATCGGCGCCTGCGGCGGGAGCCCCCCGACCGGCTTCCGGGCCCCAGGCTACGCCGTGTCGGCCACCGTGCTCGAGCTCCTGTGCGAGCGCGCGTACCGCTACGATTCGTCGGCGTTTCCGTCGATCCCGTATTACGCCGCGAAGGCCGCCGTCATGGCCGGGATGCGGGTGCTGCGCCAGCCCTCGGGGAGCTACCTCGACACGCCAGCCGTCCTGCGGGCGCCGCCTTCCCCCTATCACCCGGCCGTGGGCGCGCCGTACCGCCGTGGAGATCTGCCGCTGCTCGAGATCCCCATGGCGGTGACGCGGTGCCTGCGCCTGCCGGTCATCGGCACCAGCGTGGTCACGGCGCCCGACTGGTTGCGGAGGCGGATGGTCGCGGCGGCGCTCACGCGCCCGATCTTCAACCTCGAGCTGCACGGGATCGACCTGGCCGACGCCGAGGGCGACGGGTTTCCCGCGGCCCTCGTCGGGCGCCAGCCCGATCTTCGCCGTCCCCTCGCGGCCAAGCGACGCGCCCTCGAGGCCACGCTCGCGCAGGCACGCGCCGAGGGCGCCACCTTCCAGACCTTGTCCCAGGCGGTCGACTCCCTGGCATCGCGCACCCGCCAGGAAGAATCGTAGATCCAAATCGGGCGCCGTTCGTTTTACCGGCCATGACGATGCCTAAACGCCCCGGTGTCTGGTCCCTGCCTTTCTCAACCCTGGTCTCGATCCTGGCGCTGGCCGGCCCGCGGGGCCCTGCCGCCGTGTCGGCGCAGGTCCTTCAGAAGACCAGCGCTGGCGAGGGCGCCGCCGCGCCCATCAGCCTCACCGCCTCGGACGGGGCCGGCCTCGAGCTCGTGTCCTTGTCCGCGCAAGCGGTCGTCGAGGACCCCTTGGCCTTCACCGAGCTGCACCTCGTCTTCCGCAACCCCGAGGGTCGCGTGCGAGAAGGCCGGTTTCGCATCACGCTGCCGTCCGGCGCCACCATCAGCCGCTTCGCCATGCGGGTGGGCGATCGCTGGCAGGAGGGCGAGGTCGTCGAGCAGCAGGCGGCGCGCGTCGCCTACGAGGACTTCCTGCACCGCCGGCAGGATCCGGCGCTGCTCGAGGCCGAGGCGGGGAACGAATTCTCCGCGCGCGTCTTCCCGATTCCCCCGGGCGCGAACAAGGAATTGATCGTGTCGTATTCGCAGGAGCTGCGGGCCTCGGGCGAGCCCTACCGGCTGCCCCTGGCCGGGTTGCCCAGGCTCGGCACGCTGTCGGTCCGCGCGCTCGTCGGCAAGACGCCGGTGTCCGCGGCCGCGACCCTCTCGAGCCTGGGCGGGCGGCGTGCCCAGTACGACGTCGTCGAGGTCGAAAAGCGTGATTTCAAGCCCGACCGCGACTTCGAGGTCGCGCACGATCACGTCGCCGGGCGTCTGGGGCTGCGCAACGACAATCTCGTCGTGGCGCGGATCGTCCCGGTCGCCGATACGCCGAAGCGGGACGAGGTCGGCGCGCTCTTCGTGCTGATCGATACCAGCGCCTCCCGCGCGCTGGGACTGGCCGATGAGGTGAAGGCCTTCGAGGGATTGATGGCCGAGCTTCGCAAGACGGGCGATCCGGCGATCTCGGTGGCGGCCTTCGACCAGGACGTGGTGCCGCTCTACACGGGCAAGGCCAGCGGAATGGGTGGACTCGTGCGCGAGCGGATCATGCGACGAGGCGCCCTTGGTGCCTCCAACTTCGACAAGGCGCTCGAGTGGCTAGCGAGCGCGGCGAAGCGCGAGCAGCGGAATCGGGTGCTATTGCTGACCGACGGCGTGGCCACCGCCGGTGAGACGTCCGCCGAGAAGCTGCGCGCTCGCGTGAAGGCCCTCGGTGGCGCTGGGGTCGAACGCCTCGACGTGCTGGCCGTCGGTGGCATCCGGGAGGATGCGCTCCTCGCGCGCCTGGTGACGGCAGGCCTCGCCCGCGACGGCGTCGTCCTCGACGGGACCGATCCGTCGTCGCGGTCGGCGAGCCGGCTCACCCGCGCCACGCGCTCGGGCCTGAAGGTCGAGATCGACGGCGCTGGCTGGGTCTGGCCGAGCACCCTCGACGGCGTTCAGGCTGGGGACCAGACGCTCGTCTACGCCGACCTGCCGGCCGGTCAGCCCTTCCGCGTGAAGGTCGGGGGCAGGGCCTTGTCGCTCGACGGCACGCTCGCCCCAGTCGAGCGCCCGCTCGTCGAGCGGGCATGGGTGCGCGCGCGCATCGCGAGGCTGATCGAGATGCGCGACACGCCGGAGAAGTTCCCCGGGCTCGACCGCGATATGTCGGAGGCGCTGAAGAAACAAGCGATCGAGCTGTCGGTGAAGTTCCGCGTGTTGTGTCCGTTCACGTCGTTGTTGGTGCTGGAGACGGAGCAGGACTACGCGCGCTTCGGAATCGAGCGCCGCGCCCTGGCGGACATCCTGACCATTGGCCCCGGGGGGATCCTGCTAGCGCGTCGCACGGACTTCGGCGTCCTCCCGCCGCTTGCGTCAGCGGGAGAGGGCGCCGCCGCCGACAAGGCGCTGTCCGCGATGGCCAAGCCAACCCTTGTCGGCAAGGATGACGCGCGACCGGCGGAGGCCGGTCGTGGCGCCGACGGGCTGGCCCGTAAGCGCGTGTCGTCGGCGGCGGAATCCCGCCAGGAGGAGGCGCCGGAGCTCGAACGTAACGCCGTCTTGCGGGACGTCTCGGCGGGGCCAGGGGACGACGCCTTCGGTCGGGCGCAAGCTGTCGGGAGCGGGGCGGCCGAGGCCGCTCCGCTGGGACAAGGCATGGGCGGGTTGCGGGGGGTGTCATCGGGTGCCGTGTCCGCGAGTCCGCCGGCGCCCGCGGCCCGCGCCTCAATCGCTCGCGAACGGGCCGTCCCTCACGGGTCCTATGCGGAGGCACCGGCGATCGCGGCGGTCACGCCTTCCGTCTCCCCCCTCACAGGCGCGTTGAAGGAGACCATGGACCTGCTCCAGCGCGGCGACGCGCGTGCGGCCTTGGCCAAGGCGCTGGCCTGGCGGGCCCGGGATCCGGGCGACGTGCTGGCGCTGGTGGCGCTCGGCGAGTGTTGGGAGGCGCTCGGCACCGCGGCGCAGGCTGCCCGCGCGTATGGCTCGATCATCGATCTGTTCCCGGGTCGCGCCGACATGCGCCGCTTCGCCGGCGAGCGGCTCGAGCGGGTGCGCGCTAGCGGTGCGCTGGCGCTCGCCGTCGACACGTACCGCAAGGCCGTCGAGCAACGCCCCGATCACCCCGCGGGCCATCATTTGCTGGGCTTCGCGTTGCTGAAGGAAGGTCACCCGCGCGAGGCCTTCGAGGCGATCGCCGTCGGCGCGGCGCGGAGCTATCCCGCCGGGCGCTTCCGCGGCGTCGAGCGGATCCTGGCCGAGGACCTCGGTCTGGCGGCGGCGGCCTGGATTCACGCGGATCCCGCCCGCGCCGACGACATCCGCGCCCGTCTGGCGCGCGCCGGGGGCAAGGCCGAGACGGCGCCGTCGCTGCGCTTCGTCCTCAACTGGGAGACCGACGCCAACGACGTCGACTTCCACATCCACGACGGCAAGGGGGGCCACGCCTTCTACAGCGCGCCCCAGTTGCCGTCCGGCGGCGAGCTCTACGCCGACGTGACGACCGGCTATGGCCCGGAGTGCTTCACCATCCGTAACCCCCCCGGCGCGCGCGCGTTTCCCTACCGCCTGCAGGCGCACTACTACAGCCGCGGGCCGATGGGCTACGGGATGGGCAAGCTGCAGGTGATCGAGCACGACGGCCGGGGCGGCCTGCGCTTCGAAGAGCGACCGTTCATCATCATGCAGGACGGCGCCTTCGTCGAGCTCGGCACGCTGTCGGGAGACGCGCAGGCGCCGTTGGTCCAGGGACCGCGGGGCGCGATGGCCCAGCCCGTCCTCGCGCGATGACCACGACCCCGCTCGCCGGGGGGCGGGCGGGGTCAGCGCGCGCGCAGGATGGCCTGCCGCCCGAGCTCGTCGCAGCGTTCGTTCTCGGCGATGCCCGCGTGTCCGGCGACCTTGACGAACTCGACCGCCGCCGGGAAGGCCGCCAGCTTGCGGCGCACGCGCGCCACCAGTTCTTGATTCGCCTTCGCCTTCCATCCCTTCTCCAGAAGCCCGATGGCGTAGCTCGAGTCGCTGTAGACGCGCACCGGGCGGTCATCGTTGTCGGCGACGCGCTTCGCCGCGAGCGCCAAACCCCGTTCGATGGCGACCAGCTCGGCGATGTTGTTCGTCCCCGTCCCCAGGAATTCGCCGGCCTCCTCGCGCTCCTTGCCGTCGATGATGACGACCCCGATACCCATGGGTCCAGGGTTGCCCGAGCACGCGCCGTCAGTCCAGATCTGCAGCGCGCGCTTGTCCTCGGCCACGTGGGCCCCGTGGCCTTTCGGCCGCCGAGCGCCGCTCGCCGGCGCCGGCTCGGGCGCGGACAGCTCCGCGGGTGGCCCGCCGCTCGGGTCGGGGCGAAGGTTCGCCGGACCTGGGCGGTACGTCTTGGTGTCGGCCTCGCGGTACTTCATCTCCGCGCGCCCGTCGCGATCGAGGACGGGGCGTCCGTCGTCGTTGACGCGGACCCAGACGCCTTCGTCGCGAAACAGCATCTTCTGCCACGGCATCGTCGCACTATGACGGAAGTGTCCTCCGAAATTCCAGATGTCCGTGGGGGGCGCCGGCGGCCGCCGCGGGCGCCCATCGAATTGTGATAGAGGCATGCAGATGAAAAGCCGCGTCTCGCCGGGCCGACTCGTCGGCGCGCTGCTGCTGCTCGGCCTCGCGACCTGCCGGGGCGGTTGTTCGAGACAGCGAGGAGTCGAGAGCCCGGCCATGCGGTTGCTCGGCTCGTTCCCCGTCGAAACGCACGTGGTCGTGGGCGTGGACTTCGCCCGCCTGCGCGCCACCACCTTGTGGTCCCAGCTCGGAAGCCTGGCCACGGCGGACCCATCGGACCGGCGGAAGATCGAGGAGCTCGCCCGCCGCACGGGTTTCGATCCCTTGAGCCAGGTCGATTCCCTGGTGGTGGCGTTCCCCGAGGAGGCGCGGGTGCAAGGGGGCATGGGGCTCGTGCTGCGCGGGCGCGGACTCGACGAGAACAGGTTGATTGGCTACGTGCGCGACGAGGTGGCGAAGCAGGGCGACGACGTGTTCTCGTTTCGGCACGCCGGCCGGACGCTGTGGGCGACACGCAAGGAGCCGACGACGGCAGGCTTCTTCGTCGATGCGAGCACGTTCGTGCTCGGCACCGGCGGGTGGGCCGAGCGCATGGCGGAGCTGTCCACCCCTTCGCCCTCGAACAAGGACGCGACCTCGAACGTTCCGCTCGTCCACCTGGTCGAGCGCGCCGATCCCACCCGGGCCATCTGGGCCGCCGCCATCGTCCCGGCCGCCACCCGGACGGCGCTGGCCGCCGATCCCACACTCCCCAATGCCGCCAGCGTGAGCCGCCTGGCCCTGGGGCTCGACATGTCTTCGGGCGTGCAGGCTCACCTGCTCGCGGATCTGGCGACGCACGCCGAGGCCGAGGCCATGGCCAGGCAGGTGGGCGAGGCGATCCTCGCGGCGAAGAAGAGCCCGCAGGCCTTGTTGCTGGGCGTGGGGCCTTACCTCGACGGGATCACGGCCAAGGCGGCGGACATGACCTGCGAGCTCACGGTCCGGCTGTCGCCGAGCCAGGCGAGCGACGCGGTCGACCGGCTCCGGGCTTTGCTGGCGCTGGCGAGGCAGGGGGCCGTGCCGGGGTTCCCCCATCCGTGAGGGCGCCGGACGGAGGCCGGGCGGGCAGCCGGACGCGGGCAGTTCCCTTCCGCGGGTTTTTGGGGTAGATATCCGCCCCTTCGAAGGAGAACCTGGACATGGCGACCACAAGCCCGCTCGCGCGGGTCAAAGAAGAGTTTGGCGGCAAGGACAAGCTGGTCGACAAGATCGTCGGCTTGCTCGATTCCGGCGACGAGTCGAAGGACGACCTGCGGAAGCGCCTGCTCAGCGCCGCGAACCGGAAGTTGCTCCGGCTGCATGGCGTCGCGACGCAGGTGAAGAGCGCGGGCGGCAAGGACAACCTCGCGTCGGCCGCTGCCCAGGAGCTGGGCAAGGGCAAGGACAAGGATTACCTGGCCAAGCTGTCGACGTTCTCCGCAGGGAAGCTGGTCGACATCCTGGCGAGCGCGAAGAAGCGAAAAGGCCACGCGACGCCCAAGGCGCCAGCGGCGGTCGCCGCGAAGTCAGCGGCGGCGAAGGCGTCGCGCGCGTCGGCGAAGAAGCCTGCCAAGAAGTAGTACCCCGCCGCGATGAGCGGTGTCGCGCCACCTCGCCGGGCAGGGTAGATTTCTTCCCACCGCAGGAGGAGGGCTCGATGGCTGTCGCATCGTTCATGTTGCCGCTCGGGACACCCATGCCCGAGTTCGCGCTACCCGACACCGTCTCGGGAAGGCTCGTGTCGTCCGCGGAGCTGGCGGGCAAGCCGAGCGTCGTGCTCTTCATCTGCAATCACTGCCCGTACGTGAAGCACCTGCGCGAAGGCCTGGCGGGGTTCGGGCGAGACTACCGTGAACGCGGCATTGGTCTGGTGGCGATCAGCGCGAACGACAGCGTCGCCTACCCGGACGACGCGCCCGACGCCATGGCTCGCGAGGCGCGCGCGGCAGGGTATTCGTTCCCCTACCTCTTCGACGAGTCGCAGGCGATCGCCAGGGCGTTCCGGGCGGCATGCACGCCCGATCTGTATGTCTTCGACGCGACGGGAAGGCTCGCCTACCGGGGCCAGTTCGACGACAGCCGGCCGAAGAACGACCTCCCCGTGACGGGGAAGGACGCTCGCGCCGCCGTCGATGCGCTGCTGACGGGAAAAGCGCCCGCGGCGCTCCAGAAGCCCAGCATCGGGTGCAGCATCAAGTGGAAGCCCGGCAACGATCCGAACGACGCCTGACCGCGGCGACGACGCGCGATCCGGGCTGTGGGCCTACAGAAACTCGCACAGATAGGCGGACGGGTCGGTGGCGCGCACGTCGAAGCCGCTCTTGCCGGCGATCTCGAACGCCGTCCCTGCGGGATAGCTCTGCCACTGCCCGGCGCCGTCGCGCCGCACGCCGAGCTCGCCGCTGATGACCGTCATGCGCTCGGGCGCATCCGTGCCGAAGTGATACTCGCCGGGGGCGATCACGCCCACGGTGGCGGCGCGGCCATTGCGCGAGAATCCAACGCTCTGCACCTGGCCGTCGAAGTAACTGTTGTGTTTGAGGGCTGGCGTCGTCATGCGCCGATTGTAGCGGCGTCATCCGCGTCCGCGAGGGCAAATCGCAGCATTCCCGCAGCGGTGCCGCCGCGTCGCGACCTTGCCGCCAGAATCGGTCGCGCGTAGGCTGTCCCGGCGCCTCGGCGCCCATCATGAACGGATACATCGAAGCTTGCAGGAATCACCGAGACACGCGGCGCCTCGCGACGCTGCTCGGCGACTTGGTCGCCACCCCGGCGCTTCACGCGCGGTTCGTGAACACGCTGTCGCGCATGGAGTACATCGGCGTGCGCAAGATGTTGAAGAGCCGCCGCGCGGACCGGATGGACCTCGAGGGCCTGCAACACATACTCGACGAGGGTGTTCACGCGCTCCGGCTCAAGAAGGCGGCGCTTGCCCTGGCGGCGGCGGCCGGCGTCGATGTGACCACGTTCTCCGAGGCGCACACGCTGGCGGGCGAGGCGGGCGAGGCGTACTTTCAGGCGCTGGATCGCCGGGCCGAGGCGCTCGTCGCCGATCTGGCGGATGACGTCCGGGTCGAGGCGAACTATCTGCTGACCAGCGCGGCCATCGAGGTCAGGGCGCAGGTCTTCTATCCACTTTACGACCGCTGCCTGGCCGCGGGCCGCGCCGGGTTTTCCGTCGCGGCGATCACGAAGGACGAAGATCGTCACCTCGGCGAGATGAAAGACGGGCTCGCGCGCGCCGTCGGCGATTGGCGCCCGCGGATGGAGGCCGTGCTGGCGGCGGAGTCGACCCACTTCGGGCAATTTCTCGGCGCCATGGAGCTGGCCTTGGTCGCCGAGCGCGCCGCGTGACCGGTTCGCGTCGCCCCGCGCTGGTCATCTTCGATCTGGACGGCACGCTCGCCGACACGCTGCCCGACATCGCCAGCGCGCTCAACACCACGCTGTCCGGGGCGGGGTTCTCGACGCTGCCGAACGACACCATCGTCAAGTTCGTGGGCGACGGCTCCGAGAAGTTGATTGAGCGCGCGTTGCCGCCTGGATCGGACCGCGCGACGGTGGCGACGCTGCTGGCGCGGTTCTCCTCCCACTACGAACGGCACCCCTGCGTGCTGTCGGAGCTCTACCCGGGCGTGACCGTCATGCTGGAGGGGCTGACCTCCGCAGGCGTCGCCATCGCGGTGGTGACCAACAAGCTCGGAACGGTCGCGCGGCGGTTGCTGGAAGCGCTCTTGCCCGGCGGATCCTGGCCCTTCATTCGCGTGATCGGCGACAAGGATGGCTTTCCACGCAAGCCTGACCCTGCCGCGGCGCTCGCGCTCATGGCCGAAGCGGGGGCCGTTCCCGCGAGCACGGTCGTGGTGGGCGACGGCCTCCCGGACATGCGCATGGGACGCGCCCTCGGCGCCTCCGCCCTCGCGGCCGCCTGGGGATACGTACCGCGCGAGCTGCTCGCGGCCGAGGCTCCCACCTGGATCGCGGAATCCCCGGAGCACGCGCTCGGCCTGATGCTCCAAGAATGAAAACGCCGCCGAGGTTGCCCCTCGGCGGCGTGGATTCTTGATTGTCTCGTACTGCTGGTGTGGCTCGCCGCCGCGGCTCAGGCGCGCGCGGTCGCCTCGGGCGCCGTGATGGCGTCGGGGCCCGGGACGACGACCTGCACCGACTCCAGCGCAACCGCCAGCACCTCGTCCATCTTCTTGGCGAACCCGATCTCCATCTCGGCGCGGACCGTGTCCGGAATGTCCACGATGTCCTTGCGATTGCGCTCCGGCAACATCACGCGGCGGATTCCCGCGCGGTGGGCCGCCAGCACCTTCTCCTTGATGCCGCCGACCGGCAGGACCGTCCCGCGCAACGTGATCTCGCCGGTCATGGCGAAGTCACCCCGCACGCGCCGCCCCGTCAGCAACGACACCAGCGCCACCGTCATCGCCACGCCGGCCGACGGTCCGTCCTTGGACACGGCCCCGGCGGGCACGTGCACGTGGATGTCCGATTTCTCGAACTCCACGGTGATCCCCAGGTCGTCGGCGTGGGTGCGCACCCAGGACATCGCGGCCCGCGCGGACTCCTTCATGACGTCGCCGAGCTGCCCCGTCAGGATGAGGCTTCCCTTGCCCGGCATGAGCGACGCTTCGATGAACAGGATGTCGCCCCCCGTCGGCGTCCATGCGAGGCCCGTCGCCACCCCCGGGATCTCGGTTCGCTCGGCCGCCTCCGAGTAGTACTTCTGCGGCCCCAGGATCTCCGAGACCATGTCCGGCGTGAGCGTCGGCTCGTACGAATGCCCCTCCGCGATCTTCACCGCGATGGCGCGAATGACGTTCGCGATCTCCCGCTCCAGGTTGCGAACGCCCGCCTCGCGGGTGTACTGCTCGATGACGATGGTCAGCGCATCGGCCGGCAGCTTGATCTGCTCGTCGGTCAGCCCGTGCTCGGCGATCTGCTTCGGCACGAGGTGCCGCTGCGCGATCTGGAGCTTCTCCTCTCGCGTGTAGCCGGGGATCTCCAGCACCTCCATACGATCCAGCAACGCCGGGGGAATCGGGTCCAGCATGTTCGCCGTCGCGATGAAGATCACGTTCGAAAGGTCGAAGTTCGCCTCGAGGTAGTGATCCGAGAACGTCGAGTTCTGCTCGGGGTCGAGCACCTCGAGCAGCGCGGCCGACGGGTCGCCCCGGAAATCGGAGCCGAGCTTGTCGATCTCGTCGAGCATGAAGACTGGATTCTTCGTCCCCACGCGCCGCATTCCCTGAATGATGCGTCCCGGTAGCGCGCCGATATAGGTGCGGCGGTGGCCGCGGATCTCGGCCTCGTCCCTCACGCCACCGAGCGACATGCGAACGAACTCGCGCCCGAGCGAGCGCGCGATCGACTTCCCGAGCGACGTCTTGCCGACGCCCGGGGGGCCCGCGAGACACAGAATCGGCCCCTTCTTCCCTGGCGCGAGCTTGCGCACGGCCAGGTACTCGAGGATGCGCTTCTTGACCTTCTGCAGGTCGTAGTGATCGGCGTCGAGGATCTGGCGCGCCTGATCCAGCTCCAGGCGATCGTCGGTCTGCTTGGTCCACGGCAGCTCGACCAGCCATTCGAGGTAGGTCCGTTGCACCGTGTACTCGGCCGACGACTGCGCCATTTGCTTCAGGCGCTCGAGCTGCTTGCGGGCCGTCTTCTCGACGTCCTCGGGCATCTTCGCGGCCTTGATCTTCTCATCGAAGACCTCCAGGTCGCTCGAGTCCTCCCCCTCGCCGAGCTCGTCCTGGATCGCCTTCAGCTTCTGGCGAAGCACCGCCTCACGCTGATGCTTCGAGAACTCCTCGCGCACCTGCGAGTCGATCTTCTGCTTGACCTTGATCAGCTCGACCTTGCGCTGCAACAGCACGAGCAAGCGCCGCAGGCGCTCTGCCACGTCCGCCTCGACGAGCAGCGAGGCGCGCTCCTCGGGCGACAGATCGACCGTCGCGGCGACAATGTCGCCGAGCCGGGCCGGGTCCTTGTGCTGATCGAGCACCTGGGCCGTCTCGTCCGGGATGTCCGGCGAGATGGCGATGAGCTGCTTGGCCACGTCGTAGACGGCCATGCCCAGGCCGTCGATCTCGATGGGATCCTTGCGCAGCTCGGTCAGCGGGTCGAACTGCG
>CAYUFS010000051.1:0-41579 GCA_964443975.1 uncultured Myxococcales bacterium
TGCGGCAGCTCCTCGATTCCATCGAGTTCTTCTGGGGGCGCTGGGTGATGGGCTACGACCTCGGACGTCAGCTCGATCTCGCGCGAAATCTCCAGCGCGGCGTGGGGGGCGCCCACGGGTGGACCGGGGAGCCACGCCACGCTTTCCAGTGGCGGCGGCTCGCCTTGCCGGTGGGCGTCGGCGTCGTCGGGGCGCTGGCGTGGTGGACGTACCGGCGGCGGAGGCGCCAGGGCTCCCGGGCCGCGGGCACGTCGCCGCCCATGCCTCATGCCGTGGGAAGGCTCTACCGCCGGGCCCTCGAGCGCCTGGGACACGAGGGGCTCCGCCGGCAACCATCCGAGACACCACGCGAGTACGCCGCCCGCGTCAACGCCGCGGCCGTGGAGGGGGCGGCGGCCTTCGCCGAGCTGACGGAGCTCTACGCGCAGGCGCGCTTCGGACGGCGCGAGATCGACGACGCCCGTGTCGCCGAGCTCGCCCGGCGGTTGGCGAGGCTGGGCGCGCCCGCGGCCGGCCCGGCCTCTCGCGCGGCGTGAGCTGGGTATCGAGGCCGCCCGGGATCGCGGCTGCCAAATTGGCGCGCGCCTGCACCGCGGCTCGCCAGGGGGACACCGCCCGCCGCGGCGAGCGCATCATTTGGCGGGTGGACGGAAGGCACCAGGATTGCAGCCACCCGCGCAGCGAGGGTGGGACTCCAACCAATGAATCGCACGAACGTCCGAAATGGCGCCCGGCGCGCGGTCGCCGGCAGGGTCGCGCTCGCGGTGGGCCTCGCCTGCGTTTTGTCGTCGGGGGCTGCCCGGGCCCAACTGATCGGGACCGGGGGAACGGTCGGCACGACCGGCGGCACCCTCACGTCCACGGATTTCTTCATCGGCGTCCAGAAGCAGGTGGGGACCAACCTCAGCGACGTCGACAAGGCGTTCTTCCTCAACCGCGCGAGCTGTCAGTGCAAGCGGGACGTCTGGTTGAAGGCGATCTTGAACGCCTCGTCGGCGGCGACGGCCGCAACCATCGCGGGCACGGACACCGTCACGATGTACCTCGGCGCTCAGTGCAACAACCTCACCATCATCAATTCTTGCCTGAAGATGGCGAGCATGTCGTTCTCGCAATTTCGGCTCACGGGGATGCTCGTCCAGACGACCGTCGATGTCCTGGCGCATAGCTACGGCGTCGATACGACCGGGATCGTCTCGACCGGTGGCGTCTCCGGTAGCGGTGGAGACACGGGCACGGGCGGCACCATGGGGACGGGCGGCGCGACCGGCACCGGTGGCACCACGGGGACCGTGCTCACGACCGCCGACGATCCCTGCGCGGTGGGCGACGCGTTCAGCCAGCCCGTGTGGCTGTTCGTGGAGACGACGCCCGGCCTCTTCGACGTCGGAACGGGTCAGCTGAACGTGGTGATCGACGGGACTCCACCCCCCACGCCCACGCCCGTCTCGGTGACGGGGGCCAACGAGGCGCTGATCGTGGACTGGACGAACGTGAACCCGGACAACAGCATCCCCGATCTGCTCGGCTATCAGGTCTTCTGCACCCGCGCGGATCAGTACCAGGTGTTCAAGGACGGGACCTTCGACACGTCGGTCGACAGTTGCAACGCCGGCGCCACGGATCTGTCGCCCACCGCGCTCGTCGACATCAACACGCACTTCGTCTGCTCCGATTTGTTGTCGGCGAGCACCACCTCCGCTCGCGTGCAGATCCTCGAGAACGGCGTCAACTACGGCATCGCCGTCGCCGCCGTCGACAAGCACGGCAACGCCGCGCTGGGCTTCCCCTCTCCGCCGTACACCATGCCGATACTGACGCTGGACTTCTACCACCAGTACCGCAACGGGGATCCGCAGGGACAGGCCACGGGGGGATGCGCCGTCGCGGGCCGATCGCTGGGCGGCGGCGCACCGACGAGCGGTCTCGCCGCGGCGGTGGTCGCGCTCGGGATTGCCGTGCGCCGCCGACGCCGGCGGAGGCGCTCGTGACGCGACCGCGAATTCGCCCGGGCTCGATCGCGTCGGTGCTTCTAATTGGCGCCGTCCTGCCAGCGACGGCGGGCGCCCAGGTCATCGAAGGCGAGCGTGACCGGGGGCGCCACGCCAGCCCCCAGCATTTCGCCTTCGAGCTGAAGTTCGGCCCCTACAAGCCGGACATCGACTCCGAGTTCGAGGGAACGGGCCGCACCCCCTACAAGGACTTCTTCGGGTCGAGCCGGAAGCTCATGACCACGATGGAATTCGACTACGAGCTCATCCGGCACGTGGGCACCGCCGCGCTGGGCGTCGGCATCGGCTATTTCAAGGAGACGGGAAACAACCTGACCGCCGACGGCGCGGCCAATGTCACCAGCGACACGTCGTCGTTGCGGTTGCTGCCCTTCTCGTTGTCCGCCATCTATCGCTTCGACGTCGCGTACGAGCGCTACAAGGTGCCGCTCGTCCCCTACGGCAAGCTGGGCCTCGACTACGTCTACTGGACCATCCACAACGGCAACGGTCAGGTGCCGAGCGATCCGACGGGTGGCAGCGGTCAGGGCGGAACGCTGGGCTGGCACGCCACGGTCGGGCTGTCGCTTGTGCTCGACTTCTTCGATCAGAACTCCGCGAATCAGTTCGACGAGGATCTGGGCGTCAACCACTCCTACCTGTTCTTCGAGTACGAACACCTCGACGCCACCGGGCTGGGACAGGCGCACCGCCTGCACGTGGGCGACGACACCTGGAACGCCGGCATCATGTTCGAGTTTTAGGAGCGTCGGGGACGATGATGGCGGCAGAGGGGGTGACCGAGACTCCTCCGCGCAAGCTGCGCCTGTCGATCGAGTACGACGGGACCGACTTCTCCGGCTGGCAACGGCAGGCAGGCCAGCGCACGGTGCAAGGGACGCTGGAGGATGGCGTGCACGCGCTGCTCGGCGAACGGGTCGAGGTGCGGGGGGCCGGGCGCACCGACGCCGGCGTCCACGCGGCCGGCCAAGTGGCCAGCCTCTCGCTCGCGTCGCGCATTCCGGCGATGGGCCTGCTGCGCGGGATGAATTCGCTCTTGCCCGCGGACGTGGCCATCATCGACGCCGCCGAGGCCCCCGAGACCTTCGACGCGCGCTTCTCCGCGCGCGGCAAGGTCTACCGCTATCGCATCTGGAATCACATCGTGCGCTCGCCCCTGCACGCGCGGTCGAGCTGGCACTGCCGCCGGCCGCTCGATCTCGAGGCGATGCGCGAGGCCGCCCGCGTCCTGTGCGGCGAGCACGACTTCCGCGGGTTTCGCGCCTCCGACTGCGACCGGCGAAACACCGTCCGGGTGATCCGCAGGCTCGATCTCGCGAAGCGCGGCGCGCTCGTCGAGATCGACGTCGAAGCGACCGCCTTCCTCAAGAACATGGTGCGAATCCTGGCCGGAACGCTGGCCGACGTCGGCCGCGGCAAGCGTGACATCCCGGCGATCCTGCGCGCCCTCGAAACCGGCGACCGCGCCTCGGGCGGCGTCACCGCCCCCGCCGCCGGCCTCACCCTCGTTCACGTCATCTACTAAAAAACAGCGCGGCTATCGACCGTCGTTGCCAGCCGTCTGGGGCTCGAGCGGGCCTGTGGTGGGCGGCGCGACTTCCTCACGGGATCGCTGCCCCGAGTCGCGCTCGATCTCCTTACGGACTTTTTCTAGCAGCGCGTCGCGATCCGACGCGCCCAGCCCCGTCGTCGGGATGGGCGCCCCGATCGTGACGACGACCGGTCCCGGACGCACGAGCAAGCGGCCAGGCGGCATCACCTCGCCCGCTCCACGGATGGCGATCGGCACCACAGGAACACCGGCGGCCATCGCCAGCCGAACCCCGCCCTTCTTGAACGGCCCGAGCATTCCGTCACGCGAGCGCGTCCCCTCCGGGAAGATCGCGACCGAGCTACCGGCGCGAATCCGTTCGCACGCGAGATCGATGCTCCGAAACGCGGCGGCCTGGTTCTTTCGGTCGAGAAAGATGAAACGGCCCGCTGCCATCGCCCACCCGAACAGCGGAATCCAGCCGAGCTGCTTCTTCGCGATGAAGCGGATGTCGACCGGCACGGCGATGAACAGCGCCCAGATGTCCACCGTCGACTGATGGTTGGCCATGAAGACGTAGGGCTGTCGCGGATCGAGCGGGGCCGCCATGCGCACGGTGAGCCGCACCCCCGCCGTCCACAGCAGGACCCGCGACCACCACCGGGCGAACCGGAGGACGGCCCCGCCTGACCGATCGAACGGAACGCTGACGATGGACGCCAGCGCGCCGATGACGGTCACGACGACCAGGAACACCATGTGCAACGCCGACCGAAGCAGCGAAAAGCCTGAGGCAATCACGGTTTGGGAGGCCTATGGACGGGTGCTATCATCTGGACCGCCGTGGACTTCCGGAAGACCTACTACATTCTTCCGAATCTGTTCACTCTGTCGAACGCTTTTTCTGGGTTCGTCTCAATGTCGTTGTCGGCGTCGGGAGAGGGTGGCACGAATCTCTACCTGGCGGCGCTGGCCATCTGTTTCGGGTTCTTCTTCGACACGTTCGACGGGCGGGTGGCGAGACTGACCAAGACCCAGACCGATCTGGGCCGCGACCTCGACTCTCTGTCGGACCTCATCACGTTCGGGGCGGCGCCGGCGTTGCTCATCTACAAGTGGGGGCTGTCCAGCTTCGGCCGGCTCGGCATCTTCATCGCCGGGTTGTTCGTGTGCGCGGGCGCGATGCGGCTGGCGCGCTTCAACGTCCTGTCGCGCCGGGAAGAGGCCCACGGACAGAAGAACCCCGGGAAGTACACCCTCGGCCTCACCATCCCGGCCGCCGCCAGCGTCGTCGTCTTCATGGTGCTGGTGAGCCACGGCGTCGGGATGTATCAGACGGCAAGCCAGGTCTTGGTGGCGGCGGTCGTGCTGGCGCTCTCGTACCTGATGGTGTCGCGGATTCGCTTCCGGTCCTTCAAGGACATCCGCCCGACCAAGAAGACGTTCGGCGTGGTCCTGCTGGTGGGGGCCGTGTGGATCGTGATGCGCATGAATCGCGTCCACGACGTCTTCATCTTCCTGGCGCTCATCGCCGCGTACATCGCCCTCGGGCTCACCGAGGAGATCATCTTCCTGCGGCGGCGCCTGGCCGAGCGGCGCGCCCAGCAGAGCGGCCTCGAGCCACCGCCGCTGGCGGAGGCCCCCCGCGACGAGGAGGTCCTGGCGGAGCTGGGCGCGTTCGACAACGAGGACGATACCGAAAACGAAGCCGAGACCGACGACCACGTCGGACCGCCGACGAGCGCCGCGAAGCGGGTGTGATCGGCTCCGCTCAGCGGCGGCTCGGCTTCTTCGCCTCGCCCCCGCCCGCGTCGTCGAGCTCGACGAACGCGCCGTAGAGGATGCCGATCGCGGGCGCGAGCAGCGCGGGCACCTCCGGCAGCGCGTGCTCGATGGCGCCCGGGATGGCGGCGATCGGAACGTGCACGCCGGACAGGAACTTGCGGGCCAGGAAGGTCACCCCGACGCCCACGCCAAAGCCGAACACGGCCTTCAACAGCGGCGTCCACAGCGTGTCCTGACGCCACACCGGCTTGCCGCAAATCAGCCCCACCGCAGCCCCGACGACACCGTAGACGAGCATGGCGAGCAGACCCGAGGTGATGCCGGCGCGGTTCGCGAGGAACCCGACGGCCGCACCGACGACGCCACCCTTCAACAACCCGATCAAAATTCGGCCCATCGCTCCGCCAGTATAGCAGGCTGCTCCGCGGTCACCGGATGAAGTGGGCGGCCGCGAGGCCGCGCTCAGTTCCGGGCGAGCGCGGTCGGGTCGAGGGCGCGCAGCGTCGCGATTCGTGGCCGAATCGCCGCCAGATACGCGCCCGGCTCGGAGACGGGCGCGTCGCGGTTGACCTGAACCTTGCTCGGGTCCACGAACGCCCCGTTCTTCGTCACGCTGAAGTGCAAGTGGGGACCGGTCGAGAGCCCCGTCGTGCCGACGAACCCGATGACGTCCTTCTGCTTCACGAGCTTGCCCGCCTTCATACCCCGGGCGAACCGCGACAGGTGGTAGTAGCGGGTGGTCAGGCCGTTCGGGTGGGCGAGGACGACCGTGTTGCCCGAGCCTCGCTTCATCTCGCACTCGACGACCTTGCCCGCAGCCGACGCCCACACGGGCGTTCCCACCGGCGCCGCGTAGTCGATGCCGAGGTGCGCCTTCTCCACGTGCAGGATGGGATGAAAGCGGTGACGATCGAACTTCGAGCTGATGCGCACGAATCGCAGCGGCGTCTTCAACAGCGTCTTGCTGATCGCCTGACCTTTTTCGTCGAAGTAGCGTCCCTCGGCGCCGGGGCGGTTCGCCTTCCAGTAGAACGCCCGGAACATCCCCACACGGCCCCCGTACTCGGCCGCCAGGATATGTCCGTAGCGGTAGAATTGCCCGCCGAGATACTGCTTCTCGACGATCACCTTCCAGTGATCGCCGGGATGCGTGTCCGTGTAAAAGTTCACGTCCCACGCCAGGAGCTCCACCAGCAGGCCAGCGAGCGCGCTCCCCTCCTGGGCCTTCTGTACGGATTCGTACAGGGAAGAATCGACGTTCCCGGCGACGGTCACGATCTTCGTCTCGACCGGCTGATCGACGCGAATCGCGACCCAGGTCCCCGACGCTCCCCGCGACACCACGTAGCGGGTCACCGCGTTCGGTCGATACTCGAACGACTCTGGCTCGCCGCCTTCGTCGGCGCGCACGAGGTAAGTCTGACCGCCGCGAATCAGCTTGGCATCGAACAGGCGTGACAGCGCGGCGACGATCTTCGGCGACTCGCCCTCGAAGCCCTCACGGACGAGAATCTGCCCTAGCGTCTCGGCGTCGCCGATCTTCTTTTCCGGGTTGAGCGACCCCTCGTCGTCCAGCCCCGGGCTCCCCCCGGGATGCTCTTTTGGGTGGCTGGTCGCCGCCAGGCCGCCTTTGGTCCTTGCAGCGGGTGACGGCGTCGCCGCCGGCGCGACGAGCTGGGGGACCAATGCCTTCTTCGAGGCGGCCGCGGGCGTCGCTGCCCCACCGGCCGGCACGACCATCTTGGCCGAGGCCGTCGCGGACAGGTCGGCGGTCGCCGCCTGCGCCGCTTCCTTCAATGTCCCTGCCTTGCCATCTGCCGCCTTGGCCGTGGACGAGGCCTTGAGGACGTCGCGCGGGGCGGTGCCGTGGTTGAAGAAGAACACGTACACGTTGACGCCCGCCAGGACGGCCAACAAGCCGAAAAGGCGGAGCGAGTTCCTGACCTCGGCGGACCGTCTCTTGCGTCTGGGTGACAAAGCGTTTTGGACCTGCGAACCCTGCGTTTCCGCGACTTCCGGTGCTGGGCAAGTCGGCGAAACCGCGCCCCTTTCCGTAACACGGTGCCGTGCGGTGGTCAACGGCGACCCCCCTTCCGGCAGCAACGGCGGCGGCGCTGGCCTCGCGGTGATCACGCGCGCGCGCGCCTCAGCATCTCGTCCGCGTGAGCCGTCGCTTGCTTCGAGGTGGCGGCGCCCGACAGCATCCGCGTCACCTCGGCCACGCGCTCCTTGTCTCCCAGGCGGTCGATCGAGACGACAGTGCGATCCCCGCCCGCCTTGACATGCTTCGTCACCCGGAAGTGGGTCTCCGCGAAGACGGCGATCTGTGGCAAGTGGGTGATGACCAGCACCTGACGGTCCGCGGCCAGCACCTTCAGCTTGCGACCAATCGCCTCCGCCGTGGCGCCGCCCACGCCCGCGTCGACCTCGTCGAAGACGTACGTCAGCACCTGGTCGGACCTGGACAGCGCCTGCTTCATCGCCAGCATGACGCGCGAAAGCTCACCGCCCGAGGCTATCTTCGCCAGCGGCCGCGGCGGCTCGCCGGGGTTCGGCGCGAACAGGAAGCGTACCCGCTCCGCCCCCGACGCCGACAGCGCGTCGCGCGTCTCGACGGAGATCGGCAGGCGCGCCGAACCGAGCGCCAGCTCTCCCAGAACCGCGTTTACCCGTTCTTCCAGCCCTATCGCGGCGCGCTGGCGCGACTCGGAGAGCTGGGCGGCCGCCGCCCCGGCCCTCGCCTCCGCGGTGACGACGGCGGCCCGTCGTTCCGCAAGCCCATCCTCGAACGAACCAATCTCCGCGAGATCGCGCTGCATCGATGCGGCCCGCGCAATCACGTCGGCCAGCGTTCCGCCGTGTTTGCGCGCGAGCCGACTCATCAAGAACAACCGCTCCTCGACCTCCGCGAGGCGTGCCGGATCGGAGCGCACGGAGTCGCCATAGCGCGACAGCTCCCGGGCCACGTCCTCCACCAGCGCCGCCGCCTCGCGAAGGCGCTCGACGAACGGCGCCAGCGTCGGATCGAGGGAAGCGAGCGCCCCGAGCTCGCGAATCACGCTCGCGATCCGTCCGGCCACCGCGTCCTCGGCCGCGTACAGGACCTCCTCCCCCCGCGCCACGGCGGCCTGAAACTTCTCGGCGCCGCGCAATCGCTCTCGCTCCGCCTTCAGGCGCTCGTCCTCGTTCGGAGCTTCGAGCCGCGCCGACTCGATCTCGCTCAGCTGATAGCGCAGCAAGTCCTCGCGCTCGGCCCGGGTGCGGGCGTCGGCGTCGAAGCGCTCCAGCTCCGCCCGCGAGGCTTGCAGGTGCGCGTACGCCGCCGCCATCTCGTCGCGCAGGGGGCGGTTCGACGCGAAGTCGTCGAGGATGGCGAGCTGCTGCTCTGGATCGGTCAGCGTTTGCTGATCGTGTTGCGAGGCGATGTCCACCAGTCCCCCGACCGTCGCCGCGAGATCACCGACCGTGGCGAGGGCGCCGCCGACGTGAATGCGCCCGCGCCCCGAGCGCGCGATCGCCCGGCGAACCAGCAGCTCGCCGTCGCCGTCACGCCCCTCCGCGCGGAGCCGTGCCCGCACCGACGCGTCGGCCGGAAGCTCGATGGCGGCCTCGACCCGGGCCTCGTCCCGGCCGGTTCGAATCACGTCCACGCTTGCGCGGCCCCCGCGCAGGAGCGCGAGCGCGTCGACGACTATGCTCTTGCCGGCGCCGGTCTCGCCCGTCAGGACGGTCAACCCTGGACCGAGCGCGAGCTCCAGCTCGTCGATGAGCGCGAACCCCGATATGCGCAGCAGGGATATCACGACGGCTGTTCTATCCGGTCATCGGCCGTCCGAAAAGCCCGTTGCTCGCGATCGCGAGGAGCCGACTCGTGGGGGCGGCCAGGCCGACGCCGCGCCCCTTTTTTCGTGACCTTCCCTCAGACGGGAGGTAAAGCATGACCCGTGAAAGCGGTCGCGGTGTTTCCCGAGGAGAAGGCGGTGCGGGTGGTGACCGATCATCCGGAGCCTCACCTCGAGCGCGACACCGAGGTACGCCTCGCGATGCTCGACATCGGGGTCTGTGGCACCGACCGCGAGATCGCCCGCTTCGACTACGGAACGCCCCGCGCCGGCTCGCCCTACCTGGTCATCGGTCACGAGTCGCTCGGCGAGGTGGTCGAGGTCGGCCGCGGCGTGGAACGAATCAAACCCGGAGATCTGGTCGTGACGATGGTGCGCCGGCCGTGCGGCCACCCCGATTGCCCCGCCTGCGCGATCGGCCGCCCGGACTTCTGCCTGACGGGGGCCTTCACCGAGCGCGGCATCAACGGACGCGACGGCTTCATGACCGAGCAAGTCGTGGACGAGGAGCGCTACATGATTGTCCTTCCGGCTGCCCTGCGCGAGGTGGGGGTCCTGCTCGAGCCGCTGACGATCGCCGAGAAGGCGCTGATCGAGGTCGGCGACGTCCAGGACCGCCTGCCCTGGCTGCAGGCGACCGCGCGCCCGCCCGGCATCGACCTCGCGAAGCGGGCCGTCGTGCTCGGCGCGGGCCCGGTCGGCCTCCTGGGCGCGATGGCGCTCTTGGTCCGGGGCTTTCAGACGTGGGTGTATTCGCTGGAGCCAGCCGACAGCCCGAAGGCCAGGTGGGTCGAGTCCGTGGGCGGGCGCTACCTGTGCTCGGCGGACGTGCCGATCGCCGGACTGCCGGGCACCGTGGGCAACGTCGATCTCATCTACGAGGCGACGGGCAGCGCGACGATCGCGTTCAAGGCGATCGAGAGCCTGGGGGTCAACGGCATCTTCATCTTCACCGGCGTTCCCGGGCGCAAGGGCCCGATCGAGCTGGACGCCGAGCTGATCATGCGCAACCTCGTGCTCAAGAACCAGCTCGTGTACGGCACGGTCAACGCCGGGCGCGATGCCTTCGAGAAGGCGGCCCTGGATCTGAACGAGTTTCACAGCCGTTGGCCGGCGCAGGTGGCCGCGCTGATCACCGGTCGTTACGCGCCAGAGGCGTGCCAGTCGCTGCTGCTCGGGCCGACGGAGGGGATCAAGCGCGTGGTCAGCTTCGCGGATCGGCGATGAGCGGCGACGGTCCGGACGTCGACATCGATCCCGAGCGACAGCGGCTGAAGGCGGACGCGGAGCGCCAGATCAACTGGAAGCGGTGGGGGCCCTATCTGGCCGAGCGGCAGTGGGCGACCGTCCGCGAGGACTATTCGGCGGACGGCAACCCCTGGACCTACCTGCCGCACGACCACGCGCGCAGCCGCGCCTATCGTTGGGGCGAGGACGGGTTGCTCGGGCTCACGGATCGCGAGTGCCGGCTGTGCTTCGCGCCGGCCCTCTGGAATGGCAAGGACGGGATCCTGAAGGAGCGCCTGTTCGGGCTGACGGGGCCGGAGGGAAACCACGGCGAGGACGTGAAGGAACTCTATTACTACCTCGACGCGACGCCCACGTACTCGTATCTCAAGGCGCTGTACAAGTATCCGCAGGCGGCGTTTCCGTACGACGCGCTCCTCGCCGAGAGCGAACGCCGCGGGCGCTCGCAGCCCGAGTACGAGCTCGAGGACACCGGCGCGTTCGACGATGGACGTTACTTCGACGTCTTCGTGGAATACGCGAAGGCGGGCCCCGAGGACATCCTGATTCGACTGACCTGCGCGAACCGTGGTCCCGACGCCGCCACGCTGCACGTGCTGCCGACGCTCTGGCAGCGGAACACGTGGGCCTGGGGCCGCAAGGGGGAGGGCTACTGGGAGCAGGGGCGCATCGAGCAGGCGGGCGGCGAGCTTCACGCCCTGCACCCCTCCCTCGGTCGCTATCGCTTCGCCTGCGAGCCTGTCGACGGGCAACCGCCCCGCTTCCTGTTCACGGACAACGAGACCAACGCCGAGCGCCTGTTTGGGGCGCCGAACCGCTCGCGCTTCGTGAAGGACGCCTTCCATCGCGTCGTCGTCGATGGTCAGGCGGACGCGGCCAACCCCGCCGGCTTCGGTAGCAAGGCGGCGGCCTGGTACAAGCTCGACCTCGCCCCAGGGGAGCAGCGGGAGATCCGGTGCCGGTTCGTGTCCGAGGCGGAGGGCGCCACGCCAGGGATCGGGGCGGACTTCGACGCCATCTTCGAGCGCCGCATGCGCGAGGCCGATCGCTTCTACGAAGGCCAGGGTGATAGTGGGCTGACGCCGGACGAGCGGCGGGTGGTCAGGCAGGCGGACGCCGGCCTGTTGTGGTCACGCCAGTTCTACAACTACGTCGTCGAGCACTGGATTGATGGGGATCCCGGCGTGCCCGCGCCGTCGCGCCCGCGCGCCGGCGGACGGAACCGGGAATGGAAGCACCTCTATGCTCGTGACGTCATCGCGATGCCCGACAAGTGGGAGTACCCGTGGTTCGCATCGTGGGACCTGGCGTTCCACTGCGTGGCCACCGCCCGGATCGATCCGGACTTCGCGAAGCAGCAGCTCATCCTGTTTGGCCGCGAGTGGTACATGCACCCGAACGGCCAGCTCCCCGCCTACGAGTTCGCGTTCGGGGACGTGAATCCGCCGGTCCATGCCTGGGCGGCTTGGCGCGTGTATCGACTGGCCGAGCAGAGCGGCGGCGGCAAGGACCTCCAGTTCCTCGAGGCGGCGTTCCAGAAGGGGCTGGTCAACTTCACCTGGTGGGTGAACCGACAGGACATCGACGGCGACAACCTGTTCGCGGGGGGCTTCCTGGGGCTGGACAACATCGGGGTGTTCGACCGTTCGAAGCCCATCCCGGGAGGTGGACGGCTGGAGCAGGCCGACGCCACGGCCTGGATGGCCTTCTTCTGCACCACCATGCTGGCGATGGCGCTGGAGCTGGCCCGGCAGGATCGGGCGTACGCCGATCTGGCATCGAAGTTCTTCGATCACTTCGTGGCCATCGTGCAGGCCACGAACGAGCTCGGTGAAACGGGGCTGTGGGACGACAACGACGGGTTCTATTACGACCACGCCCTCGTGGAGGGCCGGGTCATTCCGCTGCGCATCCGCTCCGCGGTGGGGTTGATCCCCGTGCTCGCGGCGGAAGCGCTCGACGACGCCCAGCTGCAGAGCCTGCCCTACCTGCAGCAGCGGCTGAACTGGTTCCTGAAGAACAAGCCCGAGCTGGCGAAGAACATCGGCGTCACGCGCCACGACGGCAACGAGCGGAGGTTGCTCGCGATCCCCACGCGCGAGCGCTTGAAGCGCGTGCTCGGCTACCTGCTCGACGAGGACGAGTTCCTCTCGCCGCATGGGATTCGCTCGCTGTCCCGCTTTCACGCCGGGCATCCCTACGCCATCGAGCTCGGGGGCCAGCGGCACGAGGTTCGTTACGCGCCGGGCGAATCGGACACGGAGCTGTTCGGCGGAAACTCGAACTGGCGCGGACCGATCTGGTTTCCGTTGAACTACCTGCTGATCGAGGCGCTGAAGCGCCACCACCACTTCTACGAAGACACGCTGCTCGTCGAGTGTCCGGTGGGCTCGGGTCGCCAGCTCAACTTGCTGCAGGTCGCCGAGGAGATCGAGACGCGCCTCGCCCGGCTGTTCTTGCCTGACGCCAGCGGCCGGCGGCCTTGCCATGGGGGCTCCGCCCTCTACGCGCGCGATCCTCACTTCCGCGAGCTGGTGCTGTTCCACGAGTACTTCCACGGCGACAACGGCCGCGGCCTCGGCGCCAGCCACCAAACCGGTTGGACGGCGCTCGCCGCGAACGTCCTCGAACGGGTGGCCGCGACCCGGGGCACGTCGCCGCGTTAGCTTCGATCTGCTTCAGGCCCTGCGCTCGCCCCAGGACAGCTTCTCGCGAAGGATCGAGAAGAACGAGCCACTTCCTCGAAACAGGCGCAGCGGCGCCGCCTCCTTGCGGACCTCGATGGACTCCCCCGGCCCGATGGGACGCCCCCATTGCCCATCCACCGTCAACTGGGCACGGCTGTCCGAGACGTTCCGCACCACGACGCGCCGGTCGGCGCGCACGACGAGCGGCCGGTTCGTGAGCGTGTGTGGACAGATCGGCGTCAGCACGATCGCCTCGAGATCGGGCGTCAGGATGGGTCCCCCCGCCGCCAGGTTGTAGGCGGTCGAGCCCGTGGGGGTTGCCAGGATCAGTCCATCGGCCTTGTAGGTCGTGATGACCTCACCGTCGAGGCGCGCCTCCAGGTCGAGGAGACGTGCCATCGCCGGTTGGCTGATGACGGCGTCGTTGACGGCGCTCCGAGTCTCGAGGATGCGGCCATCCGTGGCGGCGGTCACCGTCACGTGCAGGCGCATGCGTTCGTCGATGGGTAGCCGGCCGTCACACGCCGCCTGCAGGGACGCGACGGCCTCGGCGCGCTGAAAGTGCGTGATGAAGCCCAAGTTGCCCAGGTTGACCCCGAACAGGGGCACGCCCCGGTCTGCCACCAGCCCCGCCCCGTAAAGGAAGGTCCCATCCCCTCCCAGCACCACGAGCGCGTCCACCGACGCCGCGAGCGTCGCCTCCGAAACCATGGTGGCGCCCGCCAACCCGCTCGCCTCTTCGTCGCAGACGAAGGCGGTGCTGCCGCGCGCGCGCAGCAGGGCGATCAGCTCGGCGGCGAGATCGCGCGCTTCCGGCTTGCCACGTTTGAGTAGAAACCCGAAACGCCCCATCGGCGCAGTATACCCGCGCCGGCTTGGTCGCCCAGGCTCGGGACTCGTTTCACACCAGGCTGTTAGGCCGCGGCCAGGTCGTAGAAGATCGTGATCGACAGGCAGTGGAACTCGTTGTCCGAGCTTTGGGTCACGATCTTGTCGATGATGCGCAGGCGCGGGTTGTCCCTCAGCCACCTCGTCAAAACGTCCCCCAGCTCTTCCCGATCCTTGGCCTTCGTTGCCGTGAAAACCTTCGCACCCGTGAACGTCATAGTTGACTCCTTTACCGTTACCGTCCCTGTCGACGCCTCGTCAGCCACCGAGGAGGGCTGATTGTTTCGATAGTGTGTCGTTGTCCGGCGCACCCCGTCGATGAAATATCTGTCTGTTGGGCGCGCATACTCGTACAAAAGATGATCCACTTACAAGGGGTAAACCATCTATTTTTCTGACCTTTGCGACTAGTGATGTCTTGTGAATTACAGAATGGACCTGATGGCGTCCTCGTTTTTTCGTGGATTTCCACATATTAATCTGGAGGCCTGTCTGTCCAAAAACCCTTCAAGATCGGCCGATTTCGACCGACAGCCTGCTCCCCCACCTTATCGGATAGGTCATCGGATAGGTCAGCTCTGATCTTGTATCCGGCGGCCGGTTTTGGTCGGAATTTTTGCCGCGCTTGACGGGCTGGTGTGGGTCGGGTTAAATGCCCGCCCTTTCCCTTTTCCGACCTGGAGGACGATTTCTTGGAGACACTGCTTGGCCGACCGCTCGAGGTAGAGGTGCGCGACTCGATCGAGAAGGCGATGAAGATCCTGAAGCAGAAGATGTCGAAAGAAGGCATCCTTCAAGAGATCAAGCGTCGCCGCTACTACGAGAAGCCCTCCGTGAAGAAAAAACGGAAGATGCGTGAGGCGCGCAAGCGGCGTCGCCGCGAGCAGAAGCGCCGCGTGGTTCGATAACCCGCCGCGCCCGGGTGGTGCGCGGGTGACGGAGCGGCGAACGACCTGGCTCGAGCTCGCGGTCGATCTGCCGGCGGAGCTGGGAGACATAGTGGCCACGGTCCTTCAGGACCTGGCTGAAGGGGTAGAGCTGCGTGACGCCGGGACCTTGCTGAGCGCGCAGCCCGGGCGCGCGGTGATCGTGGCCCACGTGGCGCCGGAGAATCGCGCCCTAGCCCGGACCGCCATCGACGAAACGGTGGCGCGCGCCCACGAGGCGGGACTGGCGACTGGCGGCGTCACGGTGTCGGAGCGAACGACCCATGAAGACGAATGGCGCGACGTCTGGAAACAGTTCTTCCGGGCCACGCGCGTCGGCCGCTCGTTCATCGTGCGACCGAGCTGGGATCCGGGGGTCGTGGCGGAGAGCGACCGCGTGATCGATCTCGATCCAGGACGTGCGTTCGGAACCGGCGGGCACGCGACGACCAGGCTGGTGATTCGCCTCGCCGAAGCGCTCGACGTAGCTCGCACGGCACATGGTGAGCCGGTGCGGCGATTCCTCGATCTCGGGTGCGGCTCCGGGATCCTGTCCATCGCGGCGGCGCGCTTGTGGCCCGACGCCGTGGGCGTGGCGGTGGACGTCGATCCCGAGGCCACCGCATGCGCCGAGGAGAACCTGGCGCGAAATCGCGTCACAGCCGTCACCATCGCCACCGGCGATCTGGCCGTCCTCGGGGACGCTCCCCCGTTCGACGTGGTCCTGGCGAACATCCAGGCGGACGTGCTCGGACCGCTGGCGGCCGTCCTGGCCGCGCGAGTGGCGCACGGCGGGCATGTCATCTTGTCCGGCCTGCTGACGAAGGACGTGGAAGCTATCGCCGCGGCGTACATCGCAGCCGGGTTCGAGCCAGAGACGCACGAGGAGGACGACGAGTGGTCGGGCCTCACCTTTTCCCGAAGGTGACGAAGGGCAAGGATGCCGCGCATCTGGGTCGCGTCGGGGGAGCTGGAAGGAGCGTCGGTGACACTCGACGGCGAGGCACATCGTTACCTCACGCGCGTGCTCCGGCTCGGCGCGGGCGCGGCACTCGATCTGTTCGACGGACGCGGCCTGGAGATCGCCGCCACCGTCGCCCGGGTTGGACCCCGTGACCTCACGCTGACGCTCGGCGCGCGCCGCCACATCGCGCATCCCGCGACGGCGCCGGTGACATTGTTGCAGGGTCTGCCGCGTGGCGAACGGATGGACCTCATCGTCCAGAAGGCGACAGAGCTCGGCGCGGTCCGCGTCGCTCCCGTCCGGACGGCCCGCAGCGCGGCCGGGCAGCAAGCCCGTCCGGAACGCTGGGAGCGCATCGCGCGCGAGGCGGCGCGGCAGTGTGGGCGCGCCGAGCTGCTCGCCATCGCTCCCTTGAGCTCGCTGGCCGACGCGGTCGCGGCGCTCGCGAAGGACGACATCCGGGTCGTTCCCTGGGAAGAGGCCCCCGCGGCTCCGCCGCTGCACGACCTCGTCCCGCGGCACCCGCCGGGGGTCGCGGTCCTGATCGGCCCCGAGGGAGGATTGACCGCGGAGGAGGTGGCCCTGGCCACCGGCGCCGGATTCCGCGTCGCCACGCTCGGACCGCGCATCCTTCGCACCGAGACAGCGGCGATCGCGGCGCTTGCCGCGATCCAAAGTCGGGTGGGCGGCCTTGGTTGAGAAATTCTTGCCCTCGGCCGCGCTGCTTCGCAAGATAATCGCCGTGAGCCTTGCCGTCGTCATCCCGTCGACCGCCGCCGCGGCCCCCGCGCCGCGCGTGCCGTCCGATCGGGTGATGCGGGTCCGCGTGACGGGATTCGCGCGACGACTGGTCTCCGCTGCCGTCGACGCATGCATCTTGCTCGTGCTGACCCTGGCGGTCACGGCCATGACCGCGCTGATCCTCGGCACGCCGATGCCGCGCAGCAAGGAGATCGGCCCCGACCTGCTGGTCGCGGGGATCCTGGATCGGAGCCCCATGGCCGTGGGGGCCATCGGCTTGTTCCTGGGGTTGACCGTGCTCTATCAGCTCTACTTCGCCAGCATGTCCGGGCAGACGATTGGCATGCGTCTGTGTCGAATCCGGTTGATCTCGACGCGCGGCCGTCCGCCCGGTCCGGTGAGGGGGCTGATTCGCGTGCTGGCGATGGCCGTGAGCGTGCTGCCGGGGGGCCTCGGGTGGCTGTGGGCCATCTTCGATCGCGAGCACCGCGCGCTCCACGATCACCTCGCCGGTACGTACGTCATCCTCGACAAATAGCGGGCGGCACGCCGGACAGTCGCGGCGGCCGCGCCCTTCGCGGTATATGTCAGGTTCCATGTCGGCGCGGCTGGAGACGTTGCTGATCGAACAGAAGGTCCTGCCGGAGGCGACCGTTCGGGCGGCGACCGCGCGCCAGTGGGTCTACGGGGGCGGGCTCGACACCGCGTTGCTGGAGATGGGCGCGCTCACGGAGGCGCAGGTCTGGGCTCGGCTGGCGGCGGTCACCGGGCTGCCCGTGCCTCCGCCCCGCCTCGCCGACGGCTCCGAGGTCGCGGAACGACCGGCGCTTCCGTCGCACGAGACGGCGGCGATGCGCTTCGTTCCCGTCGGGGCGGACACGCTGCGGCTGAATCTGCTGTGCGCCGAGCCGGTCGCGACCGACGCCATCCGGAACCTGGCCGCCGCCCACGGCTTCGAAGCCAACCTGTTCGTGATCCCCGAGCTGCGCCTGTTCGCCCTCCGCCAGCGCGTCTATGGCGAGCCCTTGCCACAGCGTTACGCGCCCCTGTTGGCGCGGGCCATGGGCGCCGAACGGGCACGAAAGAGCTTCGGCTTTACCCGGCGCAGATTGCCCGAGAGTGGGGCCATGGGCGCGAGCCTCGCCGCGACTGGCGCGAATGGATTGCCGGCAGGCCCGCCGCCTTTGCACCGCCTCGCGGCCCGCGGGGCGTTCGCCGACACGCCGCTCGGGCAGGTGATGGACCTCTCGGGAGAGCTGCTGCCAGGAGCGACCGTCGACCTGGAGATGGAAGTCGAGGGCGCTTCGGACGATCCGACGGGCGACGGCTCGGTGAGCGTCCCCACCCGGGTCGACGTGCTCGCGTCATTCCCCCTGTCCGACGGCGTGCCGGAGGAAGCCGAGCTGACCCCCGCCGAGGTGATGGCGAACTCGGCCGCCGTGGCGCTGTGCCGACGCGCCCGGGACGCCGACGACAAGGGACGCACACTGGCGCTGCGCGTGTTGCGACGGCGAATGAACCACCCCGTCGCCCAACAGTTCGTGCAAGAGCTCCGTTACACGGCAACCCTCGACGCGCCTGAGGCGCTGGCGGCGATCGAGAGCCTGGCCGAGATGCGCGACGAAGGCGCGATCCCCATCTTCATCTCGAGGCTCGCCGGTTCGTCGGTGGGGCGCGCGGCCCGGCGTGCGTTGATCGCGATCACGGCCCTCGATTTCGAGGACGCCGCCGCCTGGAAGACCTGGTGGGAGCGCAACGCGAGGCGTACCCGGACCGCATGGTTGCTCGACGCGCTCGGCGAGAAGGATATCGCGACGCGCCTCCTGGCTTTCGAGGAGCTGCGGCACCTGTCGGACGACACTTTTGGCTATTCGCCCGAGCTCCCCAGGCGCAAGCGAGAGGCGGCGCGCCGGCGGTGGGTCGCCTGGTGGGAAGCGCGGTCACCGCGGCCGTTGGCCACGGAGGCACAGACAAGCTAGATTCCCGACCCGCTCATGTTCGAGACGCTGACCAAAGGTTTCCGCACCGCAAAACAACGCTTCCAGGGCCTCGCAGAGCTCGACGAGGCGACCGTCGCCGACGCGCTGAAGGACGTGCGCGACTCGCTGCTCGAGGCCGACGTCGGCTACGACGTCGTTCAGGACTTCTGCAATCGAGTCAGGGAGAAGGCGATCGGGGTCATCGTCAAGGTCAAGGCCTCGACGAAGGAAAAGGTTCGGCGGGTCAGCGCCGAGGATCACTTCGTCAAGATCTGCCACGACGAGCTGGTGGACCTGATGGGCCCCGTCGACACCAGCCTGAAGTATGCCAAGAAGGGCGCGACGGGGATCATGCTCGTCGGCCTGCAGGGTTCAGGCAAGACCACGACTGTGGGCAAGCTGGCGCGGTTTCTGGAGAAGAACCACAAGCGTCCGCTGCTGGTCGCGGCCGACGTCTACCGCCCCGCCGCCATCGAGCAGCTGCAGATCATCGGCGACAAGCTGGGCATCCCCGTCTACTCCGAGCCGGGCGGCTCACCGCCGGCGATCTGCGAGAAGGCGGTCCGGGTGGCCGCCGAGACCGGGCGCGACGTCATCATCTTCGACACCGCCGGCCGGCTGGCCATCGACGAGCCACTGATGCAGGAGCTGACCGAGATCGACAAGCGCGCGCGGCCCGCGAACATCCTGCTGGTCATCGATGCGATGATCGGTCAGGACGCCGTGGGCACGGCGAAGGCCTTCAATGACCGGCTCAACCTCGACGGCGTGATCCTGACCAAGCTGGACGGCGACGCCCGCGGCGGGGCCGCCCTGTCGGTGAAGGCGATCACGGGCAAGCCCATCAAGTTCGTCGGCATGGGCGAATCGTCGGATCGCCTCGAGGAGTTCCGTCCCGACGGAATGGCGAGCCGCATCCTGGGCCGCGGCGACGTCGTCGGCCTCGTCCAGCAGTTCGAGGAGGTGGTCGACGAGGAGAAGGCCGAGCAAGACGCGGTTCGGATGTTGAAGGGGAAGTTCGACATGAACGACTTCCTCGAACAGATCGCCGTGCTGAAGAAGATGGGGTCGCTCTCCGAGATGGTCGACAAGATCCCCGGCATGGCGGACGCCATGCCCGAGGGCGCCAAGGTCGACGACCGCGAGCTCGATCGCATCAAGGCGATCATCTCGTCCATGACGGACGACGAGCGGCGCCACCCCGAGCGCTTCGTCATCAGTAGCTGGGAGGAGGTCGTAGACGGCGGAAAACGCAAGAAGAAGCGGAGCGCGTTCTACGACCAGAGCCGCCTCCGCCGCGTGGCGCGCGGCTCCGGGCGCAAGGAGAACGAGATCGCGGACCTGTTGAACCGCTTCGCGACGATGCGTCAGATGATGATGCAGATCGGGATGTCGACGGGTTTGCTGGGCAAGATCCCCGGGTTCAAACAGCTGGCGCAGCTGAAGAAGCTCGGCGGCCTGGACGTGAACCAGCTGGCCTCGATGATGAACACGCCCTCGGCCGAGCGAGGACATTTCCAGGCTCCGCGTCGCAACGTCGACAAGGCCAAGGAGAAGCAGAAGCGCAAGAACTCGCGCAAGGCCCGCAAGGCAGGTCGCAAGAAACGCTGACGACTCGCTTGCGGCGGTTAGGCGCGAGTCGGATCACTCCAGGATGGGGGCGCCGTTGGAGGTGGGATCGTCGAGCGTCGAGCGCTCGCTCGCGTTCGAGGAGCTGGCCACGATCCTGACCGGCCCACCCGCGATGAGCCCGCCTGGTCCCAGCGAGATGGACCAGGGGGGACCGGTGGATTCCGTGGCGCGGAATCGTTCGGTCCAGACCCAGACGCCTTCGTCGGTCTCGCGCACCAGGGCGCACGCTCGATCCTCACGTTGGTGACACCATGGCACCGGGTCCACGGGCTCGTCTGCCTCGCCCGCCGCGCAGGGCGACGCGGGCGCGGTGATCGCCGTCAGCAAACCGGCGGCGATGATGACCACCACCACCCGCCGCCGGACGCACCGGCCGTCGCTCGCTTCGTTGCTCGTCGCGTCCCGCGCCTGGCACATGAGCGGATATCGGCAGCCTGGCGGAGGCGGTTTCCCGAAAAACGACGTGAATCATCCCGCCAGAAGCAGGATGAGACCGGCCAGCGACGCGACGGCGATTCCCGCCACCAGCACCAGGGCTAGCGTTCGCAGCTGCGTAGGGCCCCGCGCGGCCGTTCGATGCGCGCCGGTCCGCGGCCGTGGTCGCACCGCGTGCGAGCCAGCGGTGGGCCGGGCGCCTTCGGCGGCGTCGGGCACCGACGTCTCCGCCGCGGTCATCGCGGAACGCTGGGACGCTGCCGGCGAGCGGCGCGGCGACTCCTCGACAAGCGGAGGGGGCCGAGCGCTGGCTGCTCGAGGCTCAGCGCCCTCTCCAGCCGCCTGAATGCGACGGAGGTATCGGTCCTCGGGATCCGCGAGCCGGAGGGTCACCGCCCCGAGCTCGATCCGGTCGCCGTCGGCCATGCGATGGTCGCCAGCGATTGGCGTCCCGTTGACCACCACCCCGCCCTTCGATCCCAGCTTGGACACGAAGACGCCGTCCCACCGCCGCACGAACGCCGCGTGCTCGCGAGAGACGCCCTCGCCACTCAGCACCAGCTCGCACGTGTCGGCGCTCCCGGCCACGTAGCGTCGATCCCGGTCGGCCAGGCGGAGGTTCGCGCGGTCCGCCGGCCCCCGCTCCACCGCCAGCGAGGGCACCTCGCCCCCTGCCGCCCCGAATAGGTCGGCGATCAGCCGCCTGGCGAGCGTGCCCGTGCTCTCATCGCCTCGCGAGCTCGCGGACCATCCCTCGAACACGATGTCGACGGTCGCGACCCGCATCCGCTGACCGGGACGGACCGGCACCGGTCGGCGCGCCGCGAGCCGCTGTCCGTCGAGCCAGGTTCCGTTCGTGCTGCCTTCGTCCTCCAGCCACCACTCCTGCGCCGAATCGCCCTTGAACATACGGGCGTGATCCGCCGACACGCTGGAGAACGGAAGCTCGATGTCGCTCGTCGGCCTGCGCCCGAGCAGAACCTCCACGCCAGCCGCGGGCACCTCGAAGATCCGCTCCTCGCCGGGACCTGCGGATAGATCCGCCGCCAGGCCCTGCGCGGACACGGGCCGGCTGCCTCCCGGGGCGGCGAGGATGCGAAAACGCAATGGCATTGCGCGCGACAGCTTAACAGGCCCTAGTCCCCCGCCGACAAGCCGGCCCGATGGCGAAGCCGGCGCGCGCAACGGGGCGGAGCGTACTCCGGTACGCGAGCACCGGAGCGCAGTGCCGGCGCAGCCAGCGGGTCGGATGGTCGGCCGTGGGTGGAACGAGAACCAGTGTCTCTTCAGGGGCAGTCCCGCGCGCAGGTCGTGACCAGCTCGCCCTGCGGTGTGACCCTCACGGTGACGGCCCCGTCCCGATCGGTGCGCAGCACCCTCACCTGCCGGGCTCGATAGCGCCCGAGCACCTCGGGGCTGGGGAAGTTGAAGCGGTTCTTCCACCCCAGAGACATCACGGCAAGCCGCGGGCGAACCGCATCCAGAAGCTCCGCGCTCGACGACGTGCGGCTTCCGTGGTGCGGTACCTTCAAGACGTCGGAGGCGACGACCTGTCCCTCCCCCTTTCGCCCCACCAACTCCCCCTCTCCGTCGGCCTCGAGATCCCCCGCGAACAGCAACGAGCGTCCACCGAAGGCGGCGCGCAAGACCAACGACGCGTCGTTGACGGTGGTCCCCTCGGGCGGACCGACGCGCTCGACGCTGCCCTCGTTCACGAATGGCCCCAGCGGCTCGATGACCAGCCCGCCGTTCCGACGCGACGACGGAACGGGAAGGCGCACGCCGCGCTCGCGGGCCGTCTCGATCAAGCGACGGTAGGATGGATTGCGACCGTCGTCCCCGCTCGTCCACAACTCACCGACGGGAAAGCGCGCCAGGACCCGGTGCAGCCCCTCCAGGTGATCGGGGTGAGGATGCGACAACGCGACGACGTCGATCCGCGTGATGCCACGCGCGCGCAGGAAGGGCTCGACGACGCGGGCGCCTGGATCGAACGACCCATCGTAGCTGCCGCCGCCGTCGATCAACATCGTCCAGCCCCCGGGGGCCTCGATGACGGCGGCGTCGCCCTGCCCGACGTCCAGGAACGTGACCACCAGGCTCGGATCCCGCCGCCGAAGCACGTCGCGCACGACCAGGCTCGACACACCCAGGATCAACGCCGCGACTGCCCCCGCCGCCTTCCACCGGCGGCCCGACGCCCGCCGCGGCATGGCCGCCAGGGCCAGCGCAATCCCGACCACCAGGCTGGCGGTCTCGAGCACGTTGGGCGCCCGGGTCGTCCAAACCGGAGCCGCCCGCCGGAATCGCTCCGCGATCGCGAGCGCGAGCCGCGCACCTGCCGAGGCGATGCCCAGGAACGGACGGCCGCAGCCCGCCCCGAGCGACGCCGCCAGCGCCGCGCCGCCGAGACCGAACGGCACCACCACCATCTCGACCAGAGGCACCAACAAGAGGTTCCCGAGCGGCGCCGCCGGGGTGACCTCGCCGAAATGATGCGCGACGAGCGGCGCGGTGGTCGCGCCCGCCGCCACCGTGGCCGCCCCGAGCCGCCCCACCCCGCGGAGCATCCGAGCGGGTACCGATGAAGCCGCGACGCCCCCTGGCGCAAGCCGCGACGCGAGCAGGCCGAGCGCCAACACCGAGGTGACGGAAAGCTGGAACGACACGTCGAACAGCACGAGCGGAGACCACGCCATCAGCACCGCGACGGCCGCGGCCACCGCGACCAGAGGCGTCATCCGCCGTCCGAACGCGACGCCAAGCAAGCCAATCGCCATCATGACCGCCGAGCGAACGGTCGCGATCGCGTCGCCGCTCACCATCGTATAGAAGCCGATCGCGGGTAGTGCGAGCAGCGCCGCGAGCCTGCGCGGCTCTATCCAGAGCGGCACCCGCGGAAGCGCGGTGAACGCGCGCCGCACGACGAGGAAGAACACGAAGGCCACGGCGGCCAGGTGCAGCCCCGACACCGACAAGACGTGCGTCGCGCCGGCGGCCCGGAATCCGTCCTCGACGCGCGCGTCGGTCTCGCGCCGCTCGCCGAGCACGGCCGTGTGCAACAAGGCCCGCGCGTCGCCGGCGGGCGTGGCCGCATCGATGGCGCGGTCGAGGGCCTTTCGCGCGCGCGCCGCCCATCGAAACGGCAAGAGCCAGAAGCGCGTCAGCGAGAAGAACGTGATGGACCCGTCGCGATCAGTCACCCGAACCAGGTCCGACGCGCGCGCCACCGCCAGAAGACAGTCCGTGCCGTTCACGCGCGCCTGGAGCGCCGAATCGGCGACGCCGGGATTCGCGAGGCCCCTCGGCGATCGCACCCGCGCGACGAAGCGAACGACGTCTCCGGGCAGGAGGTCCGGCACGCCGTGCGCAACCGACACCGCTCCGTTCGCACGGACTGGAAGGCCGTCGACGCGCTCGATGGCGACGCGCAGGCGCGCGCCGCTCGCGACAGCTTCAGGCGCTACCGTCACCAGTGCTTCGAGCGCGGCGGGCCGATCGCCGTCGACGACGGCGGCGAGCGCCGCGGCCGGCGAGACGCGCGCCGCCGCGCGCGCGCCGACATACGAACCGATGCTGCACGCGAGCAGCGCCTCCGCGAGAAGCGCGTGACGGCGACGCGCGAAGAACAGCGCCACGGCCACGGGCAGCGCACAAGCGCAGGCGACTGCCCGCGGCGATCCCTCCGCGGTGGCGGACACGGCGGCGCCGATTGTGAAAGCAGCGACCCAGACGACGAAGCGCACGACTCCCGTTTTCGGCGCGGGATGCGAATCAGTTTCGGCGAACAACGCGGGAAAGCGCGCGATTTCAGGATTTCGCAAAACAGCCGCGGCCTGCGAACCGGCGCGCCGTTGTTACCAAAGATTCTCGGAGACGAAAGGATGCCGAAACATCGGAAGAGCTATAAGCAAATCATCGAAACGGTGCAGGGGACGGGGGGCGGAGGCGGCGGGGGGGAGAAGGCAGGGGAGGCAGGCAAAGGTTGGTCTTGGTGAAGGCGGAGGGTCTGGGGCGGGTGGAAAGGGAGCAAGCGGGGAAGGCGGTGACCTACGAAACAACACGGGAAGAAAAATTGAATAGGGGAAGTCCTTCATCACGTAGTTGGTTTGAAGTCCGAAAAACTGAATAGGTTTGTTTTTTCCGGGGTGGGGTAACAGGGAAGGGGACGCAGCGGTGTGAGAAACTCGGTCCGGGGGGGCCGGCATCCGAGTTTCTCGCACCGCTTTTTTTTGTTTCTGAGTGGACGAAATCGGGCACGTCGAGCCAAGGCTCCGTGCCATTGGGGCCGAGACCGGCCGAGCGGCAAATGCGCCTCTGGCTCGGACCTCCTGCTTCCGGGGGCACCTTGCCGCGATCATGCAACTTACGCCGAGGCTCGCCTGACGCCCGAGGGTCGAAGTCCGAGGCCCTTGAAGCAGCCCGCAGCGCCGGCTACGGCAGGTCGCGGTGCGTGAAGCGTTTGCCGCCCGGACCGTAGTCGGCGGTCAAGTGGCCGTTTCCGCGCAGCAGCCAGCGGTACGTCAGCAGGCCGTCGACTCCGACCGGACCGCGCGCGTGGAGCTTGTCCGTGCTGATGCCCACCTCGGCGCCGAGCCCATAGCGATACCCGTCGGAGAACCGCGTGCTGGCGTTGTGATACACGCCCGCGGAATCGACGGAGGCCAGGAATCGCTGCGCCGCCGCCGCGTCGTCGGTGACGATCGAGTCCGTGTGGCGCGAGCCGTGGCGCTCGATGTGCGCCAGCGCCTCCTCCATGTCACGCACCCGCCGAACCGAGAGGATGGGGGCGCCGTATTCCGTGTCCCACGCCCCGTCGGGAGCCGGCGTGACCTGCGGATGTCGCGCGCGAGTGGCAGGGCAGGCGCGCAGCTCTACCCCGGCGGCGAGCAGCGCGGCCACAGTCGCGTCCAGCGCGCCCTCGGCGCCCTCGTCCCACAACAACGTCTCGAGCGCGTTGCACGCCGCCGGATACGTCATCTTGGAGTCGACGGCGAGCCGCGCCGCCATCGCGGGATTCGCCGCGCGATGTAGATACAGGTGGCAGATGCCGGCGGCGTGCGCCATCACCGGAATGCGCGTCGAGGCGCGCACGTGCCGCACGAACTCGGACGAACCGCGCGCGACGATCAGGTCGACGATGCCGTCGAGCCCGAGAACGGCGCCGACGTCCTCGCGATCCTCCAGCAACACGGCGGCGCGCGGATCGAGCCCGCGGGCGCGAAAGACCTCCTGGACCACGGTCCCGAGCGCCCGGTTGCTCTCCTGCGCCTCGCGTCCCCCCTTCAACAGCACGGCGTTGCCGCTCCGAATGGCGAGCCCGGCGATCTGAACCAGCGCGTCCGGCCGCGCCTCGAACACCACGCCGATTAGCCCGAGCGGACACGTCACGCGCTCGAGCATCAAGCCGTCGTCGAGCTCCCTCCGCAGCGTGACGCGCCCGACGAGATCGTCCATGGCGGCGAGCTGCCCCAGGCCCTCGGACACCGCCATGAGCTTCTTCGCATCGAGCGCCAGGCGCTTGACCAACTCGGGCGCGAGCGCGCCGCTGGCGATGTCCGCCTTCGAACGCTCGAGGTCGCGCGCGTTGGCGGCGAACACGGCCGCGCGCACGTCCTCGCGGGCGAGCGCCGCCGCCAGGTCGCGCAACAAGCCGGCGCGCATGTCCGCGGGCGCCTCCCGCAGGGCCGCTCCCGCGGCCTTCGCCGCGAGCGCCGCCTCGCGCGTGAACTTCGCCGAACCTTCGGTCATGGCGGCGATATTACCGCGCCCGACCGGGTGTTGCCTCAGACAGCGCCCATCGCCAGGTTGTCGCGCGTGATGAGCGCGTCGTAGCCGCGCCACCCGAGGACGGTCTCGATCTCGTCGCTCTGCTTTCCGCACAAGGCCCGGCAGGCGTCCGAGCCGTAGTTCACGAGGCCCCGCCCATGCACACGCCCGCTGCCGTCACGCACCTCGACGAGATCGCCCTCCTCGAACTGGCCATCCACGCCGACGACGCCGATGGGCAGCAGCGACGCCTTGCGCGTGGTCAGCGCGCGCATCGCGCCGTCGTTGACGATCAGGGCGCCGCGGCGCCGCTCGGACACGGCGATACGCCGCCAGCGCGCGCCGCGGGTCTCCGTGCCCGTGATCAGGGTCCCGACATCGTCGCCTTCGAGGGCGCGATCGAGGATGTCGGGCTCGGTGCCGTTCGCGATGAGCACCGCCGTGCCCTCGCTGGTCGCAAGGCGCGCCGCCTCCAGCTTGCTGGCCATGCCGCCCGTTCCCCCGGCCGAGCCGCCGCTCGCCATCGCCAGCAGGGCCTCGTCGACGACCGCGACCTCGCCGACGCGGCGCGCGTCCGGATCGTCCTTCGGGTTCGCCGTCAGCAACCCCGGCACGTTCGTCAACAGCACCAGCAGATCGGCGTCCAGGCTGATCGCCACGCGGGCCGACAGCCCGTCGTTGTCACCGAACACCGCCGGCGCCGGCGCGACCCCAGGCTGGCCGTGCGCGCGCTGGTGCTCGACCAGCTCCTTCACGCTGACGCTGTCGTTCTCGTTCAGCACGGGCACGACCCCCAGCTCGATGAGCCGCATCAACGTGGTGCGCACGCACAGCGCGCGGTCGCGATCGCCCAGATCCTCCTGCGTCAGCAGGACCTGCGCCGCCTTGATGCCGGAGGCGGCGAGCGCCTGGGTGTAAAACGCCATCAAGTGACCTTGCCCGACCGCCGCGCACGCCTGCCGCAACCCGAGCGAGCGCGGTCGTTCCTTGAGCCCCAGCACCTGCATTCCCAGCCCGACGGCGCCGCTCGACACGATCACTACCTCGCGCCCGGCGCGCCGGAACGCCGCCACGCTGGCCAGCAGACCTTCCAAGCGACCGAGCGCCAGGGCGACGCCGTCCGATGTGACGACGTGCGTCCCCAGCTTCACGACAATCCGGTGCGCGTCTTTCAGGCTTCTCCGACCGAGCGACATGACGATCGAGTCTATCTTACGGGGGTGTGGCTCGCTGCCGCTCGCACACCCCCGGGCCTCCCTCGCTCCGCCCAGCCAAGCTGGGCTACGCTCGCCTTTGGAGCGAGCGGTGAACCGGGTGGCGGGAGGTAACGGGGGGCGAGCGGCGAACCGGGTGGCGGTAACGGGGTGGTGCGGGGTGTAGCTCGCACACCCCCGGGCCCCCCTCGCTCCGCCCAGCCAAGCTGGGCTACGCTCGCCTTTGGAGCGAGCGGTGAACCGGGTGGCGGGAGGTAACGGGGGGCGAGCGGTGAACCGGGTGGCGGGAGGTGAGCAGAGTGGCTGGGCACCATGGGCGGTTTCCCCTCGGGTTCAGGAGATCGTCTCTCGACAAGAAGGACAAATGCTTGCCCCTTCAGAGACCGATCTGTACGTGACAGGACGGCGGCGCCGTCTCGCAGACCTCGTTGACGCAGGTCAACCCGAGCTTGCACGTGGCGGACCGCACGCACGCTCCGCACATTCCCGTGTCGCCGCGGCGGGTGCAGTCGCCGCAGGCCGCGGCGCACGCGATCGCGACCAGGCAGACGCCCCGGAAAGCGCGCGAGGTGAGCAAGCGTAGGTCCAAATCCCTACTACCCTGGTGGCCACGCGAGCGCTCGTCCGCCGAGCACGTGCAGGTGGGCGTGGAAGACGCTCTGGCCGGCGTCGGGGCCGACGTTCATGACGACACGGAAGCCCGTGGCGCCGAAGCCGGCCTCCTTGGCGAGGCGCGCCCCCGTCAACATCAGGCGACCGAAGATCTCGGCGTCCTCCGGCTTGCCGTCGGAGAGCCCGGGAATATGGCGCGTCGGGATCACGAGCAGGTGCAGCGGCGCCCTCGGGGTGATGTCCTTGAACGCCAGCACCTCCGCGTCGCGATGAACGATCGAGGCTGGAATCTTCTCGTCGCGGATCTTGCAGAACAGACAGTCGGCTTCGGACATGGTGTCTCCTCGGGTCAACGATGAAGGGGGCCGGACAGCTGGGCGAGGCGCTGGCGGGTCTCGGCGAAGGTCGTCACCTCGTCGGTCCCCTGGCGCAGGAACCCGTCAATGGCGTCGATGCGTCGGATGGCGTCGTCGGTGCGCGGATCGGCGCCGCGCTGATAGGCGCCGAGCGCGATCAGGTCGCGCTGGCGTTCATACGTCGCCAGCACCTCGCGCGCGCGGCCCGCGGCGGCCTGATGGTCGCGATCGGCGACGGCCCCCATGACCCTGGACAGCGACTGCAACACGTCGATCGCGGGCCAGTGGTTGCGCGCGCCGAGCGCGCGCGACAGCACGATGTGCCCGTCCAGGATGCCCCGCACCTCGTCGGCGATCGGCTCGTCCATGTCGCCGCCGGCGACCAGCACGGTGTAAAGCGCGGTGATCGAGCCCCGGGCGTCGTTGCCGGTGCGCTCGAGCAGTCGCGGGAGCATCGCGAACACGCTCGGTGGGTAGCCTTGCCGCGCCGGCGGCTCCCCGGCCGCCAGGCCCACCTCGCGCTGCGCCCGCGCGAACCGCGTCAGCGAGTCCATCATGAACAGGACGCGCCGCCCCTGCGCGCGAAACCATTCCGCGATGGCGGTGGCGACGAAGGTCGCCTTGAGCCGGACCATGCTGGGCGCGTCGCTGGTGGCGCACACCACGACCGACCGGGCACGGCCGGCACCGCCGAGCGACTCTTCGAGAAAATCCGCCACCTCCCGCCCACGCTCGCCCACCAGACAGATCACGTTGACATCGGCGTCGCTATGGCGCGCCAGCTGCCCGAGCAGCATCGACTTCCCCACGCCCGACCCGGCGAAGAGGCCCAGGCGCTGCCCCTCACCGACGGTGAGGAATCCGTCGATGGCGCGGACCCCCATCGTCAACGGACGAGCGATGCGCCGCCGCTTCAGGGGATCCGGCGCGGGTCGATCCACCGGCCAATCGAACGTCTCGCCCGCGACGGGCCCGAGACCGTCGATGGGCTCGCCGAGGCCGCCCACCACGCGCCCGAGCAAGCCGTCACCGACGCGCACCGCGAGAGGGCGTCCGGTCGGGGTGACGAGCGCGTCGGGGCCGATGCCGGTCACCTCGCCGAGCGGCATCAGCACCACCTCGTCGCCGCGGAACCCAACCACCTCGGCCTGGACCCGCGCCGCGCCAGCATCGATCCAGACCAGCTCGCCCACGCGGATCCCGGGAACGGCGGCCCGCACCACCAGCCCGGTGACCTCCGTGACCCGACCGGCCATTCGCAGCGGGCTGGCCGCGTCGAGCCGCGCCAGCGCCTGCCTCAGATCCTCGAGGCCAGGCTCTCCGTAAGGTGGGTCGCCGAGCGGCCCTCCGTCTGGCGGATGTTCAGACATGCCGTCCCGCGCCGAACGTGACGCGTTCGAGGGCCGCGAGCTGCGACTCCAGGCGCGCGTCGAGACGCCCGGCCGGGCTGTCGACCACGCAGCCGTGACGACCGACGGCCGCGTCCGGCACCAGCCGCAGCTCGACGGCCCTCGCCAGGCGGGAGGCCAGGACAGGCCGCGCCGCCTCGACGGCTGCCCAGTCGTCGGGGTGAACCCGCAACGTGACGACCCCGGCGCGCGCGCGCGCGGCCTCCAGCGCCTCCCGCGCGATGTCGACCATCGCCGACGGGTCGACCTCGATCACGCGCGCCAGGATCTTCTCCGCCATGCGCGACGCCAGCGCTTGTGCCGCGGGCAGGGCCGCGACCCGCACGCGCTCGGCCTCGGCGCGCGCCGCCACCTGCAACGCGGTGAACGCGGCCTCGGCCTCCGCGCGACCGGCGGCCTCGCCCGCGCGCCGCGCGTCCGCGCGAAGAGCCTCCGACTCGGCCCGCGCCGCGGTCACCAGCGACGCGGCCTCGCGTCGCGCCGCTTCCACGATCTCCCGAGCCTCCGCGCTGGCGTTCACCACCACCGCCGGCACCACCCGCCCGAAGCGCTGCACCAAATGACCCATCGAGGCATTATTATCACGGCAAACGCATGGCCACGCCGCCCGACGCCGCCCTCTGCGCGCTCGACGCCACCGAGCGCGGATTCGTCCTGGGAGCCCTCCTCCTGGCGTCGGCCGACGAAGACGATGCCCTGACGAGGCCGTTGCCGTCTCGCTCTCGCGCACGCTGCGGCTCGGCGCTTGCGGCGTTGCGCGCGCTGCCCCGGACCGAGCGCCTGCGCCTGACCACCGAGCTCGGCCGCGAGACTGTGACGCCCTTCCCCGCGGGGATCGAGGCCGTCCACGTCGACCACCTGCGCGCCACGCTGGAAGGAGAATCGCCGCCGACGCTGGCGCTTCTGCTTCGGGATGCCCCTGCTTGCGTGGCGGTCGCCGCCCGCGCCGAGTTGATAGCGACAGGCATCGCGGAGGCCGACCTCGGCGACCTCGCCGTCGACGCCGGCGTCCTGGCGGAGGTCCAGCGGGCGGCCCTGGCCACGATCGTCGCGGTCCCGCCCGCCTCGGCCGGGGCGGACCGCGACCGCTGGGCCCTCGCCCTGGCCCAGGGTCCGAGCGCCGCACTCCTGGCGCAAGCCACGGCGGTGGGCGCCCGCGCGCTCGGCGCACGGCTCGCCGCCGAGGAGGCGGGCGCGCTCGGCGCCGCCGACCTGGCGCTCGCGCTGGCGCAGCGACTGCCACCTGCCCTCGGCGACGAGCTGCTCGACGGCGCCGCCACGCTTGCCGTCGCCGCTTGTTGGTAAGCCTGTTGGGTAACCACCGCAACCACACCACCGTGGAGGAGCCATGTGCCGGAACATCAAGACGCTGTTCAACTTCGCCCCGCCGGCGACCGACGAGGAGATTCGCGCCGCCAGCGAGCAGTTCGTCCGAAAGCTGAGCGGGTTCGCGCACCCGTCGCACGACAACGAGCGCGCCTTCGCCCGCGCCGTGGAGGACACGTTCCGCGTCGCCCGCCGGCTGGTCGACTCGCTGGTGACGGGCGCTCCCCCCCGCGACCGCACCGTCGAGGCGGCGAAGGCGCGGGCGCGCTCGGCGAAGCGCTTCGGAACCGCGGGGTGAAGCGCCCATGACCCGCCCCGAGCTGATCGAATTCATTCGAGGCCAGCGGCTGGCCGTGATCGCTTCGGCCGGTCCCGGCGGCGCGCCGCAGGCCGCGGTGGTGGGCGTTGCCGTGACGGACGCGCTCGAGGTGGTGTTCGACACCCTCGGCAGCACCCGCAAGGCGCAAAACCTGCGGCGCGACCGCAGCGCCGCGCTGGTCATAGGCTGGGACGACGAGCAGACGTTGCAGCTCGAAGGCGCCGCGGACGAGCCCGTCGGCGAGGCGCTCGAGCGCCTGAAGGCCTGCTATTTCCAGGCATTTCCCGATGGGCGCGCGCGGCTGGCATGGCCCGGGATCACGTACTTCCGGGTGCGCCCGACCTGGGGCCGGTGGAGCGACTTCCGGACATCCTCGGCGCGAATCATCGAGCTATCGGCGGGCGAGCTGACAGCCGCTTGACAACCGGCCCTTTCGCGCGGCGTCAGCTCGGTTACCCCTGAAACAAAGGCTTTCCTTGCATCCGGGCCCCGGGGACGGTATCTCTGCCGACCCTATGAGTTCCGCCGCGCCACCCATCGAGACGTCCGACACCCTGCCGATCCCGGTTCCCGCCGCCCCGCGCTCGGTGCGCGGCGACGTTCGCAACATCGCGATCATCGCGCACGTCGATCACGGCAAGACGACGCTGGTCGACGGCTTCCTGCGCCAGGCGGGCACCTTCCGCGCGGGCGAGGTCATCGCCGACTGCGCCATGGACTCGAACGATCTCGAGCGCGAGCGCGGCATCACCATCCTGGCGAAGTTCACCGCCATCACGTGGAAGGGCACGCGCATCAACATCGTCGACACCCCCGGCCACGCCGACTTCGGCGGCGAGGTGGAGCGCGTGTTGAAGATGGTGGACTGCGTTTGCCTGCTGGTGGACGCGTTCGAGGGCCCCATGCCCCAGACGCGCTTCGTGACGCGCAAGGCGCTGGCGCTCGGGCTGCGTCCGATCCTGGTCGTGAACAAGGTCGACCGCGCCGGCTGCGATCCGGAGGGCGCCGTCGACGCCACGTTCGATCTGTTCTGCGCGCTCGGCGCGACGGACGCCCAGCTCGACTTTCCCATCGTCTATGCGTCCGGCCGCGAGGGGTGGGCGGTGCGCGATCTGAAGGACGAGCACCGCGACCTGTCGCCCCTCATGGATCTGATCGTCGAGAAGGTGCCGCCGCCTTCCGTGGACGTCAACGCGCCGCTGGCGATGCACGTGACGACGCTGGATCACGACGACTACCTCGGGTACGTGGCCATCGGTCGCGTGGAGTCGGGGCGCCTGAAGCAGGGACAAAAGGCGCTCTGCATCCACCGCAACGGCCAGCGCGAGGAGTTCCGCATCGCGAAGATCCTGGGCTTCCAGTCGCTGAAGCGCTTCGAGCTCGCGGAGGCCGCCGCGGGCGACATCTGCGCCGTCACCGGCATGCAGGATCTGACGGTCGGCGAGACCATCACCGAGGTGGAGCGGCCCGTCGTGCTGCCGCTGCTCGAGATCGAAGAGCCCACGGTGAAGATCTACTTCATGGCGAACAACGGGCCGTTCGCCGGCACCGAGGGCAAGTACGTGACCTCGCGCAACCTCCACGACCGCCTCTACAAGGAGACGAAGTCGAACGTCGCGCTGCGGGTGAACGACACCGAGTCCCCCGACACCTTCGAGGTCCTGGGCCGTGGCGAGCTGCACCTGACCGTGCTCATCGAGACGATGCGGCGCGAGGGCTACGAGCTGATGGTCTCGCAACCCCAGGTCATCTTCAAGGACAGCGACAGCGGCGAGCGCCAGGAGCCCTACGAAGAGGTGGTCATCGATCTCGACGAGGCCTACTCCGGCCCGGTGATCGAGGAGCTCGGCCGTCGCGGCGGCCGCATGCAGGAGATGGCCCCCGCAGGTGAAGGGCGCATGCGCCTCGAGTACCTCTGTCCGGCGCGCGGCCTCATCGGCTACCGGTCCCAGTTCCTGACGGACACGCGCGGCACCGGCATCATGCACCACAACTTCAAGCACTACGGGCCGTACGCAGGGCCGATCAAGACGCGCCCGAACGGCGTCCTCATCGCGCAGGATCCCGGCGAATCGAACACCTACGCGCTGTTCTACCTGCAGGACCGAGGGCAGCTGTTCATGGGCCCGGGCATGAAGGTGTACCCGGGCCAGATCATCGGCCTGCACGCGCGGGACAACGATCTCGTCGTGAACCCGTCGAAGTCGAAGAAGCTCACCAACATTCGCACCACCGCCGCCGACGAGAAGCTGTTCCTGTCGCCGCCGCGCGTGTTCACGCTCGAGTCGGCGCTGGAGTTCATCAACGACGACGAGCTGGTCGAGGTTACCCCGAAGTCCATTCGTCTGCGCAAGCGCGTGCTCGATCACAACGAGCGCAAGCGCGTCGAGAAGATGCGTGGCGTCGGCCAGGCCGACGACTGACCGCCGGCGCGCGCGCCTCCGTTCGATGACGTCATGAAGGGGCTTCTCGGCCGGGTCATCCTGGGCGTGGTCGCGGGCGTCGCGGTCTACGTGGGGTTCTCCATCTGGGCGAACGCGCGCGCCGTGGGCGCGGCGCTCGCGCACTTCTCGTGGGGGGCGGCTGCCGCGGGCCTGGCGCTGGCGGCGGGTAACTACGGCATCCGCTGGGCGCGCTGGGAGTACTACCTGCGGCGGCTGGGGCTGCGGCTCGCGTTCCGCGACAGCGCGCTCGTCTTCCTGTCGGGGTTCGCGCTCACGGTGACCCCGGGCAAGCTGGGCGAGGCCGTCAAGGCGCTGCTGCTGCGACAGTCGCACGAGATCCCGGCCGCCCGCACCGCGCCCATCGTCGTCGCGGAGCGGATCACCGATCTGCTGGCGCTCCTGCTCCTGGCCCTCGGCGGCGTGTTCACCTTCCACATCGATCGGCGCTTCCTCGGCGCCGGCGCGATCGCCGTCGGCCTGGTGCTGGCCGTGATCGGCAGCGAGTCCCTGGCCGAGCGGCTGTTCGCGCTGACCGAGCGGGTGCCCAGGGCGGCGCGCTTCGTGCCGAAGCTGCGCGAGTTCCACGGCGCCGCCACGACCTTGCTGAGGCCTGGGCCGCTCGTCGTCACGACCGCGCTGTCGGTGGGCTCGTGGTTCCTCGAGTGCCTCGCGTTCTGGGTCGTGGTGCGGGGTTTCCCGGGCGCGCTCCTCGGCCTGCAGGCGGCCACCTTCATCTACGCGGCGATGACCGTGGCCGGGGCGTTGTCGTTTCTGCCGGGCGGGCTCGGCGTCACCGAGGCGGGCATGCTGGCGCTGCTGGGAACCCTCGGCACAGGCATCGGCCGCGGGACCGCGGCGGCCGCGACGTTCCTGACCCGCGCCTGCACGCTTTGGTTTGCCGTCGCCATTGGTCTTTGCGCGCTGACGGCGTATTCGCGTCGCTTCGCCGGCGCCAGACCCCCCGAATTCCCGCCCGCGCCAGACGTCTAGAACGCCGGTCGCCATCAGGGCTCGGACCCGATTTCTGGAAGATCGCAGCGGTGTTGTTACCATCGGCCTCGGAGGCCTAGCTTGATCAAACGATTGCTGGTGTTCGCGTGCGCGGGTCCTCTGTGCGCCCTGCTGGTCTGGGCGGCTGTCCAGCTCGGCCACCCCTCCCGGGCCGACGCGGCCGAAAACGCGCCGAACGCCTGCGGGTGCTACCGCGACTCCGCCGGCGGCTGTTTTTGCGCCAAGAAGGCCAAGTGCGGCTGCCCGGGCGACTGCGAGCCGAAGGGCTGCGACGAGAAGCGCGAGAAACAACTGCAGAAGGATATCGCCGCCGCGACGAAGCAGGCCGCCGCCGGCAAACAGGGCGTGGTCCCGGCGGACAACGACAGGACGCGCGAGCCCCCCGCACCGGGCGGCAACGTCTCGTCCCCGGGCGCGAAGAAGAAGCCGAAGCCGCTCTCCGAGGCGCAGAAGAAGGACCTCGTCCGCCTCCTCGACACCTACCTGGCCGAGCACCCCGAAGGGGCAAACCAGACGATCAGCGAGATCCGCAGCGCGGTCGGAGGCAGGTAACGTCAGCGACAACCCGGCGGAATCGCCGCCCGGGGCTGCTAACATCGCCGGCCCCATGCCGCGCGCGCGCGTAACCGTCGTCCCCGCGATCTCGTTCCTGCTGGTCCTGTCACCGTCTCTTCTCACGCGAGCGGACGGAGCGACCAGGACCTTCCGGCAGGCCTCGGCCAAGGACTTCGAGGAGGGTGAGGCGGAAGGCACCGCGATTCTGCCGAACGGCGAGATCGTCCCGGGGCTGGTCACGGCGCGCGCCGCGGTCGACGCCGCGTTCGTATGGTGCGGGGTGGCGAGCCGGGACGGCTCGACGGCGTATTTCGGGACCGGCGACGAGGGCAAGATCTTCTCCCTGCCGCTGAAGTCGGGACCGCCCGGAAGCGCCCCGGAAGCCGCGCGAAAGCTGGTGACGCTGGACGCCGCGTGGGTGACCGCGCTGGCCATGCGCCGCGACGGGGCCTTGCTGGCGGGGGCTACCCCCGGAGGGAAGGTCTACGCCGTCGACGTGAAGACCGGCGCGGCGCGACCCCTCGGCGTCGTCGAGGCCGGCCATGTCTGGGCGCTGGTCCGCGACGACAAGGCCGGTGTGACCTACGTCGGCACCGGGTCGCCCGGGAAGATCTTCGCCATCGACGACAAGGGTCGTTCCCGTCAGGTGTGGGACGCGCACGACAAGCACGTTGTGTCCATGATGATGGACAGCGACGGCTCCCTGCTGGCCGGCACCTCCGAGAGCGCGATCCTCTATCGCGTCCACCCGAACGGTCAGGCGACGGCCGTGCAGGACTTCGAGGCCGAGGAGGTTCGCGCGATCGTGCGCGCTCCGACGGGGCTGTTCGTCGCGGTGAACGACTTCGACAAGCCGGCGAGCGGCGCGATGCCTGCGACGCCGGTGGCCGCCAAGGGGACGAAGATCGTGCTCAGCACCAGCGGCCCGCCCCCATCCGCGGGGACCTTGCCGCGGCCCGGACAAAGGAAGTCCCGCGCGGCCGTCTATCGAATCGAAGCGGACGGGCGCATCGAGCAGGTGTTCGCGCTCGCCGACGGATACCTGACCTCGCTGCAGGTGACCGCAGACGGCGCGGTCCTGGCGGCGGCGGGGACGGACGGTCACGTGTATCGCCTGGCGACCGATCGCACGGCCTCGCTCGTCATCGACATGCCCGAGCGTCAGGCCCTCAGCCTGGTCCGCTCCGGAGCCGACGTCTGGGTGGGAACGGGCGACGCGGGCGGCATCTATCACGCGTTCGCCGCGGTCGCGGGCAAGGGCCACTACCTGTCGAAGGTGCTCGACGCGGAGTTTCAAGCGCGCTGGGGCACGCTGCACTGGCAAGGGAACGACGTCACCTTCGAGACGCGCTCGGGGAACACGTCGAAGCCGGACGCCGGCTGGAATTCGTGGAAGTCGCTCGCTGCGAGGACGTCCACCGAAGCGGTGCATGAGGCAGGGGGGGGCGCCGGCGCGATCACCAGCCCCGACGCTCGCTACGTGCAATACCGCGCCACCCTCGGTTCCGGGGGCGCGCGGCTGCGGGGCGTGACCACGTACTTCTTGCCCCAGAATCAGCGGGCGCGCGTCACCGAGCTCACGCTGGCGGACGCGACCGCATCCACGGGGGGCGCGACCGGGACCACGCCGCCCGCGGCGGCGCACGTCCCGCACAGCCCGATCCTCAAGCTACGCTGGAAGGTGGACAACGCCGACGGCGACGACCTGATCTACCGCCTGCATTTTCGCGCGCAGAACGAGACCATCTGGCGACCCCTCGCGGGGGTGATCGGGGAGCCGCTGACCAAGGCCGAGTACGACTGGAACACGGAGGGTGTCCCCGACGGCCTCTATGTGGTGCACGTGATGGTGTCGGACGAGCGCGCGCAACCGGGCGAGCGGGCGCTCACGGCGGGCTTCGACTCCGTGCCCTTGCTCGTGGACAACCGCAAGCCGGTGGTGCGCGGGCTGACCGCACGCTACCCGACGCTCGACGGGCGGGCGGAGGACGACGCGAGCGTGATCACGCAGCTCGAATACGCGGTGGACGGAGGGGACTGGCACTTGTTCTCGCCCGCGGACGGGATGGCGGACGAGCTGAGCGAGCCGTTCTCGATCCGGCTGCCCACCCTCTCGCGGGGCGCCCACGCCATCGTCGTGCGCGCCACGGACAGCGCGGACAACGTCGGCGCCGCGAGCCTGGTGTTTCAGGCCCCCTGACAGGAAGTCCGAGGCCAGAGGTCCGAGGCCTCGCGGCGGCGAAGCGCCCTGTTCCCATTTTTGCAAAAATGAGGCATCAGTCGAGGCATGAGCGCGCCCAACGACACCGCCGACCTCCCCGCTGCGCCCGACGTCTTTCAGATGGAAGTGGGGCTGCTGCAGAACTTCTGCGAGATCTTGAGCTGCCCCGAGACGGGAGAGGCCGCCCTCGTCGACCCAGCGTGGGAGGTCGACCGCCTGCTCGCCGAAGCGAAGCGGCGCGGCCTGAAGATCACCAAGGCCCTCATCACCCATGGCCACAACGACCACATCGAGGGCGTGGCGGCGATCGTCGCCCAGACCGGGGCGACCGTCGTCGTCAGCGCCGGGGAGCTCGAGCCGGTCCGGCACGAGCTCGCGGGGGCACCCGCGACCATCGAGCTCATCGCCGATCGGCAGGACGTCGCGATCGGACGCAGGGGCGTGCGCGCGCTCTTCACGCCGGGGCACACGGCGGGCGGAACCTGCTTTCTGGCCGACGGCTACCTCGTCAGCGGGGACGTGCTGTTCGTCGGAGGCTGCGGGCGCACCGATTTCCCGGGCGGTGATCCCGCGCAGCTCTGGCGCAGCCTGCAGCGAATCGCCGCGCTCCCCGAAGAGACACGGGTCTATCCCGGACACGACTACGGCAGCACGGCCACCTCGACCGTGGGCCGCGAGCTGCTCGAGAACATCTACCTTCGTTGCGCGACCCTCGACGATTTTCGCGCCTTGCGCGACCGAAGGCGGTAAGCGGCTTCGCCGCCGCAGGCGGTCCGGAAGGCCGCCGGGAGGGCAGTCGTCGGCGCTCTTAGGGTCAGCCGATCGGCCAGCCCTTGGCGTCCCGCTTGGGACCTCCGGGACCACCAGTGCCACCCGGGCCGCCGGGACCCCGACCGCCGTCGTTGCCGCCGGGACCGCGCGGACCGCGGCCACCGGGGCCGTGCCCGCCCGCACCCGGGCCGCCAGGACCGCGTCCACCGCCGCCCCCGGGTCCACCGCCGCCTCCGGGACCGCGTCCGCCGCCCCCAGGTCCCGCAAAGCTGCGCCCCCCTGGACCGCCGGCGCCACCACCCGGACCGGCCGCTGGACGTCGGGGTGCGAAGCCAGGCGCGCCACCGCCGCCGCCACCACCCCCGCCGCCGGGACCGCCGCCAGCGGTGCCCCGACCAGGGCCTTGTCCCCGGCCCGCGGCGCCTGGCCCTCTCCCGAAGCCAGGGCGATCGCCTCGATCGGCCCCGGGAGGGCGCGGACGTGCCTTCGCGCCTGGGCGTTCGCCGTGCCGGTCGTTGGCAGGCGCGCGCGTCACCATCCACCCGGGACCCGCCGCGGGCACATCACGCCCCGAGGGTCCCCGTTCGCCACCGAAGCCGCCGCCGTCTCGCTCGCGGCCAGCGCCGCGCGGACCTCCACCGGCACCCGGCGCGCCACCACCCCGGAGCCCGCCGCCACCACCACCACCTCCTCCACCACCTCCACCTCCTCCGCCGCGCGGCGGACCACCCCCGCGGCCCTCCTGTCCCGGACGATCTCGACGGGGCCCCCCCTTGCGGTCGCCCCCACGTCCACCGTGGCCGCCGTGATCATCGGCGCGCCCTTGACCGCCGCTCGGGGCCATGTCCGCGATGTAGTAGTGCTCCGCCACCTTGCGCGCATTCGGTGGCGGGTCCTCTCCCTGGAGCACCCGAATCAACCGGACGTTGTCCACGCGATCCTTGACGGAGTCGAGCGCCTCGAACAACCGCGCCAGGCGATCTTCCTTGATGCCCAGCTTCTCCTCCACCTCAGCCCGCGCGGCATCGTCGGCCGCCTTCATCTCCGGATCGACCTCGGGCACCGGCGCGGCCGCCTCCTGGGCGGGAGCGGCGTCCTCGGCTGGCGCATCCGCCGTGGCCGTGGCTTCCGCGTCCGGCGCGCTGTCTTCCTCGACGTGCTGCCCTTCGACGGAGGTCGCTGGCGCCTCACCGACCGGTGCTGGCGTCGGATCCGGCGCGGCCTCGACGGCGCCCTCGGCCGGCGAGACCTCCGGGTCCGGAGCGTTCGCGCTTGGCGGTTCCTCGGCTGAGGAACCCTGAGGTGGTTCGCCTCCGGTGGGCACGCCTTCGAGGGGCTTCGCGGCGGGCGCGGGTCGCGCTGGTCGGTGAAGCTTTCGAATGCGTGCGGCGTCGCGCAGAACCGTGCCGGAAAATTCAGTGATCGTCTTCATGGTGGCCGCGCCCTTCCTATATGCCGCGGGCGACCGCCGTCAACACCGAACGTCCCGGCGCGTCGCTTGTCGCTATTGACCGAGCAGGGCTTCCAGCTTCTTGAAGTCGTCCTTGCTGTTCTTGGTCAGCTCGTAGTTGTCGAGGTCCTTGTGGCAGCCCTCGCAGGTGTACTTCTGGCCCTTTGCCTTCGCGTCCGTGACCATCTTCTTCATGACGGCCTTGGCCTCGGCGCGCCCGCCCTTGGCGCAAGCCTTCGCGGTGGGGCTGTCCCCTGACGTCGCGATCGTGCACGGTTTCTTGCCTTCGCCAAGCGCGACCCCGCCTCCCACGAAAACGCCGATGCCACATGCTGCGATCAGTCCGCTGAGAATCGCGATCCGTGAAAACCGGTTCATGTCATTTGTCCCTTCTGTTGAAAGTTCGGAGTCCGGGCGCCGGCCGTTATAGATCGGACGTCCACGCCCAAACAACTATTCGAAGACCGGGCGCGACGGAAAGCAGGACCTTCTGAACGCCGAAAACAGGCAGCAAACGCACGGCCAGGGCTTTAGGTCGGCAAAGAGTCGCGTTATAGTGCCGGCACGATTTTCTGCCCTAACCCCGGAGAGCCTACATGAGTGGACGGCGTAGAATTGTGCGATCGGTGGCCTTCTCTGTCGCCGCGCTCTTGGTGCTCGCGGTGGGCGGACGAGCGCGAGCGCAGCAGTCGCCACCGGCGGCATCCTCGCTTCCCCAGAAGGGTCTCCAGCTGGAGCTCGGGGTGTTCGGGGGCGTCCACGTCTTCGCCAACGACCTCGAGCTCGGCGTCGCCGACGCCCCAGGCGTTCCCCACCCCAAGACCGCCGGCGAGCTTGGCATCCGGGCCGCCGGGACGCTCTTGCCCTGGCTGTCCCTCGAAGGCGAGCTGGGTCTGATCCCGACCGCTGACAGCATCCACAACTACCGCCTGTACCTGGTGACCTACAAGATGCACTTGCTGGTCCACCTGCTCCACGGCCCGTTGCGCCCGTTCGTCCTGGCCGGCGTCAACTGGATGCAGGTCGCGAAGGCCCAGTTCGACCCGGGGCCGACGGAGATCGCGCCGGACACCGACTTCGGCTTCCACGGCGGCGTGGGCGTGAAGTACGCGGTGACGAAGAAGATCGACGCGCGCCTCGACGCCCGCGTCGTGTTCCTGCCGAACACGAAGGACAACAAGGACTCGGCCGACTGGGAGTTCCTGGGTGGGGCCAGCTACCGCTTCGGCGGCGAATCGGCCGAGCCACCCCCGCCGTCGGTGCCGCTCGTCAAGGACACCGACCGTGACGACATCCCCGACAACATCGACAAGTGCCCCAACGAGCCCGAGGACAAGGACGGCTTCCAGGACGAGGATGGCTGCCCCGATCCCGACAACGACGCCGACGGCATCCCCGACGCCACCGACAAGTGCCCCAACGAGGCCGAGGACAAGGACGGCTTCCAGGACG
>CAYUFS010000052.1:0-40521 GCA_964443975.1 uncultured Myxococcales bacterium
CGCTTGGCGGCGCTCGGCGGGCGCGTGGCTCGGCGTGGCCCTCCCGCGGCGAACTCTTGGGTGGTCACTCACTTCCGGGGCGCTGCTCTAGGGACTAACGCTCGGCGCGATGCCCGTGCGCGCGCGCCTGCTACTTCGCGTAGTCGGTCGCGCGGGTCTCGCGGATGACGGCCACGCGCACCTGTCCGGGGTACGCGAGGTCCGCCTCGACCCGGCGGGCAATGTCCTTCGAGAGCAGCCGCGCCTGATCGTCGCTGACCCGCGAGTTCTCCACCATCACGCGCACTTCCTTGCCGGCTTGAATCGCGAAGGCGCGCTCCACGCCCGGGAAGCTGGTCGCGATCTTCTCGAGGTCGTGCAGGCGCTGCACGTAGCTCTCCAGCATCTCGCGCCGCGCCCCCGGCCGCTGCCCCGACAGCACGTTCGCGGCGTCCACCAGGTGCGCGATCACGTCCGTCGGGGGCACGTCGCCGTGGTGGGCCTCGATGGCGTGGACGACGCGCGGCGATTCGCCCAGCTTCTTCGCGGTCTGGGCGCCGATCACGGCGTGGGGACCCTCGGCCTCCTGATCGATGGCCTTGCCGATGTCGTGCAGCAACCCCGCCCTTCGGGCGACCTTCACCGGCAGACCCAGCTCGGCCGCCATCGCGCCGGCCAGGATCCCGACCTCAACCGAGTGTTGCAGCAGATTCTGCGCGTTGCTCGAGCGAAACTTCAACCTCCCGATCAGCCGCACCAGCTCGGGGGGGAGGCGGCCGATGCCGAGATCGAGCAGCGCCTTCTCGCCGGCGTCACGGCACTGCTGCTCCACCTCCTGCGTGGCCTTCTCCACCGACTCCTCGATCCGCGTCGGATGGATGCGGCCGTCGGCGATCAAGCGGGTCAGCGCCAGCCGCGCGATCTCCCGGCGCACCGGGTTGAAACACGAGATCACCACGGCCTCGGGCGTGTCGTCGATGATCAAGTCGATCCCGGTGGCCGCCTCGATCGCGCGGATATTTCGGCCTTCACGGCCAATGATGCGGCCCTTCATGTCGTCCGACGGCAATGGAACGGTGGCCACCGTCCGCTCGGCGACGTACTCGCCCGCGTAGCGCTGGATCGCCGCCGAGATGATGGTCTTCGACCGACTCTCGGCCTCGGCGCGGGCCTCGTCCTCGATGCGCTTCACCTCGGCGACGGCCGCCAGGCGCGCCTCGTCGCGGATCTCGTCGATGAGCGCGGCCCGCGCCTCGGCCTGGCTCAGGGCCGCGGTCTTTTCCAGGCGCGCCTTCGCCTCGGCGGCCAGGCCGGCCGCCGCCCGCGCGGAGGCCTCGGCGGCGGTCTCGCGCGCGGCGATCTGCTTTTCGCTGCGGGTGAACTCCTCGAGCTGCCGCTCCAGGTCCCGCTTCTTGCGATCGAGCTCCCGATCCCTCTCGCCGAGCTGGGCCGCCTGGCGCTCGAGGTCCTTCTGCCGGGCCTTCTGCTGCGCCTCGACCTCGGCGCGCGCCTTCTGCGCCAGCTCCCTGGCGTCGAGCGCCGCCTTGCGCTTCAGCGCCTCTGCCTCGGTCTTCGCCGCCTCTATCAACCGCTGCTTCTCGCCCTCCGATGGCTCCAGGGTCGGGGCCCGCAGCATCCGCCCCACGAACAGGGCCACCAGGAACACCGCCAGCAACAGAGGAACGACGATGGCGACGGAGATCATCGGGGCCCCTGCCCTTCCGGCGTCTCGCGGACGTCGGGGGGGCGGAGCACGCGGGCGTCCGTGACGACGCAGTCGACACCCTGGTCATGCGCGTCCACGGGACAGCGCTCGACCACCTGGAAGTCGTAAGCCAGGCCGATCACCCGCGGGCGCTGTCCGCGCGCTTGCCCCAGCCATTCGTCGTAGTACCCGCCCCCGAAGCCCACGCGCCGCCCGGAGGGATCGAACGCCAGCCCAGGGACCAACATCACGTCGATCTCGGCCGCCTCCACCTCGGGCAGATCATTCGCCGGCTCCGGAATGCCAAACCGGCCCGCCGTGAGCTCGGAGTTGGTCGCGAGATGAAATCGGAGGCGCGGCTGGCGATCGTCTGCCACCCGAGGAAGGGCTAGCCGCACCCCGCGGCGGCGCGCCTCCCGGATGGCATCCGCCGGGTCGATCTCGGCGCGCACGGCGATGAAGCCGGCCAAGCATCCGCGCCGTGCCGCCACCTCCCGCAGCTCGCGCAGGTCGAAGAGCCGTTCGCCGAGATCGCGCGCCGCCCGCCGTCGCTCCTCGGGCGCGAGCCGCGTTCGTCGTTCATCCATGGCTCGCCGGAGCGAACGTTTTTCATTCAAAGAAGTTGCTGATTCGGCCGAAGCCATTGGCCCTCACCGCGCCACGGGCGCTGGGTGCGGGATGGCACTGCCACCGCCGGGACGACGTCGAAATCTCTGGTTCTTGCGTAGTTACGAAGACGTTCGCCATCGGCGAAGCGGTGTTCCCACAATCGTGTGAATTGAAGTTGAAAAGAAACGAACCTGAAACCAGGTCGCTATACTCGCCCCACCTTCGCCAGGTAGTCAAGCAGCGACCGGGCCTTGTCTCCGACGCGTCTCTTCAGCTCCGCCGATTCCTCGCGCGTCTGGAACAGCTCTTCGGCCACTTGCAGCGCGGTCAGGATCGCGACGGCCTGCGTGTCGGGGTTGCGCGTCGCCTTCTGAATGTCACGAAACTTGCCGTCCACGTACCCGGCCAGCGACTTGACCAACCGATCGTCGTCGTCGGTCTTGAGGGTGTACCGCTGTCCCGCGACCTGAACCGTGACGGAACGTTTCACGAACGCCGACTCTATCATCACTTCGCCTGACGCGGCCACCGACCACCGACGCCGGGGAACGGGTTTCCCTGGACGATCGACCGCGAGTGTGCTGACCTTCAGCGGGTGAGCGATCAAGGTGGCCAGGGGGAGGCAGCGGGCTCGTTGCGGGTGCTCTTCGTCGACGACAACCTCGACATCGCGGAGCTGAGCGAACAGCTCCTGGCGGAATGGGGCCACCAGGTGAGGACCGCTGGCGACGGCCGCGAGGCGCTGGCGGCGCTCGACGGATTTGCGCCTGACGTCGTGTTCATCGACATCGGTCTCCCCGGCATGAGCGGCTACGAGGTTGCGCGCCAAATTCGCGCGCAGCTTCCGGGCTCGGTGAGGCTCGTGGCGGTGAGCGGCTACAGCCAAGAGGAGCACATGAAGCGCGCGAACGAAGTGGGGTTCGACAGCTACCTGGTCAAGCCGATTCTCGACGATCAGCTGGCCGCGGTGCTGTCGCGGTGCCGCCCCCACCTCTGACGTCGGCCCGATAAAGGATCAGCATCAACCGATCGGCCGGCGCCCACTCGCGCGCGAACCCCTCGGCGGAGTCGTCGCGCAGCCCGGCGCCCGGATCCCACGCCAGGACGTGCCGCGTCGACCGGTTCAGCCCGATCACCACCTCATAGTGCAGCAGCGCCTTGCCTCCGAACAGGGGCTTTGCCAGCCCGACGATCACCGGGTGGCCTTGCCCGAGCTGGGCCTCGATGTCGGCGAACGTCCCCTGGATGAGAAACGCCTGAAAACCACGCCGACGGGCGAGGTCCCTGAGATCCCCCGCGCGAATGCCCCCGTCCCGAGGCGGGGCCTCGAGGACGATCTGCCGCAGGCTGTCCGGCTGGCGCCAGTACGCGAAGGCCATCGCCAGCGCGGCGGCCCCGCAGTCGGACGCGCCTTGCTGAGGGATGAAGGGCACATCGTTCACCATCTGCCAGCCCCTCTCCGGCGCGATCTGCGACCACGACGTGTTGCGCGCGCTGCCTGCATAGCAGCCCGCGCCGCTGACGGCGGCAATGGTCGCGAGCGCGACGGCGCGGCACCGACGACGCCCCGCCCGCATCAGAGCAGAATCAGCAGGAGCACGATGATCAGCACCAGCGCCGCGCCGCTGCCGATGTAGATGCTCACGGCGCCGCCCCTGAAGTTCTCCAGGTTCGGTGCTTGCTTTTCGCGAGCCGCCAGCTTCGTCGCTTCGGTGCCGGTCTGCGCGGGTTGACGAGCGAGCGAATCCGCGAGCGCGACCAGCTGAGCGCGAGGCGCGCCGAGGCCCTCTGGGACAGACGCAGGCGCCGGCGCCTGCATGGGCGACGTCGCCCCAGTGGGGTGCGCTTCCGCTAGCGCCGGGAACGTCCAAACCGCCAACAAAGTAATGACCACGATTCGCTTCAGGTTCGTCATGAGTGCCTCCCGCAGGGGGTCAATTCAATCCACGTGCCATCGGCGGGCACGAATGCGGCGGGCGGCCCCTGGTGGCCGTGCCGCGCGATTCGAAGCTCGCTACGTTACGGGGCCGTGCCCCGCGGGAACGCGCGGTAACCAGGCGGCCGGGCGCGCGCCGGTGGACCCGCGCCTACTCGTGCACCGCGCTCGAATGGCGTCAATGATCCGCCGACGAGCCCGTTGCCCGCGAGGCGGTGGCACGCGCCATGAAGCGGACGGCCGCATCGTGGGAGCTGGGGGGCGTTTGCGCGCGCTGGGATTCACAATCGTCTTGTGTGGCCTTGGCGCGTCCGGCCGGGCCGCGGAGGACGCGACGCCGCCCGCCGGGGCGAAGGGCGCCCCACCCCCCGTGCCGGCGGGACCGGCAGCCGAGGGACAGCCCAAGGCCGGCAAGCGGGAGCTGAACCTCGTCCCGCTCGTCGGGGGCGACAGCGACGTGGGCGTCGGGGTCGGAGAAATTGGAGATTGGGCGCGCTTGCAACCCGGCACTGGCCTCTTCCTCTGGCGGCTGGAGAGCGGGGCGTTCATCACCTTCAAGTGGCGCGAGCAGCACCTGATCATCCCGTTTCAGGATTACTTCCTGCTGCTGACGCGGCGAAACTGGGGCGCAGAGAAGCGGTGGACGCTCGACGTGCGGGTCGCGTTCACGGACGAGACGACCTTGAAGTTCTACGGGATCGGCAACGCGTCTCCGCCGCCCCCGGCGGCGCTCGACGTGAGCTTGACGGAGTACGTTGGGCCTCAAGTACGGCATCGGCGGCGGCATACGGCTGCAGCATGGCCAGACCTTCGTCGTGCGCGCCGATCTCGCCTGGTCGCCCGATGCGAGCCCGTGGGCGCCTACTTCGCCGCGGGCGAGATCTTCTGAGCGCCACCTGGGCGTTACGAAACGGGAACCCCATAAATCGATCCGTACGGTCAATCCGCGCCTTGCGCGGCGACGGGGCGTGAATAGATTGGGCGCGCGTTGAAGCTGACGGTTTCGGCTGCTGCGTGTATTGGCCGCTTCGGCCCGGGCGGATGCCGTGGGTGACCGGGATCCGGGCGCTTCCTGTCACCGCCGCAGCCGTTCAAGCGCCGCGCTGGCGGTGGCGGTCACCGTCTCTGTCGCCGTCATGGCTGCCGTGCTAGCGGCCAACCGCGCCGCAGTGTCGCTCCTCGGCGCGGGTGTGCTGGCGGCGGGATGGCTGAGCGGAATCGTGGGGCCGCGCGCGCGCGCGCACGCGCACGCGCCGAGCCTGCGGTCCACGGAGCTCGATGTGCGCCGTCATCTCGAGATACTGGCGGAGATCGGCACGGCCCTGTCCGGGGCGCTGACCCGCGAAGAGGTGGCGGCCGTAGTGGTCGGCCGCGGCGCCCGGGCGATGGCGGCCGATACCTGCACGCTCTACCTGGTCGATGAATGGGATGGCTCCCTCGAGCTGATCGGTGACGCGGGTGTGGCCCCGGAGGTCCTCTCGCGCATCCGTCGCATCACCGCAGCGGACAACAGTCCGTCGTTCGCCACCCTGGCGAGCGAACGCCCGCTGTGGGCGGAGAGCGAGGACGAATACCACGCCATCTATCCATCGCTCGCCTCGATCAACGCAAGCGGCCCCCGGGCCCGTGCCTTCTGGAGCGTTCCCCTCATCGTCGAGGGTCGTCCGTTCGGGCTGCTGGGCATGGGGTTCTACCAGCCGCGGCGGTTCCCGCCCGACGAGCGTTCGTTCATCGTGACGTTCACGGGATACTGCGCCCAGGCTGTTCGCCGGGCGCAACGACTGGAGGCCGAGCAGCGGAGCCGGCGGGCCGCCGAGCACGCGGAGGCGTCGCTCGTGACCACGTTGCGCAGCATCGGTGACGCCGTCATCACCACGGATAACGCGGGACGGGTCACCTTCATGAATCCCGTCGCCGAGCGATTGACGGGCTGGCAAGAACCCGACGCCCGGGGCCGGCCGTTGCGCACCGTGTTCCGCATCGTCAACGAGGTTACCCGCCGCGAGGTGGAGAGCCCCGCCGACCAGGTGTTGAAGGAGGGCGGGATCGTCGGGTTGGCGAACCACACCGTGCTGCTCGGGCCTCGTCCCGGGCAAGAGACGCCCATCGACGACAGCGGCGCGCCAATTCGCGACGAATCCGGCGTTCATGGCGTCGTGCTCGTGTTTCGGGACGTCACCCAGAAGAAGAAAGAGGAGGCGCGACGCACCTTCCTGGCGGACGCGACCTCGACGCTCGCGTCGTCCCTCGATTATCAGGCGACGCTGGTCAGACTGGCGGAGTTGCTGGTCCCCCGCTTCGGCGACTGGTGCGCCATCGACATGGTCGACGGCCAGACCTCCACGCCACGGCGGCTCGTCGTGACGCACGCCGACCCCGCGAAGGTCCGGCTCGCCCACGAGATCGCCGAGCGGTACCCGGACTCGGCAGACGAGCCCACCGGGGTTCCGCACGTCCTGCGCACCGGACAATCGGAGCTGCACGCCCAGATCACCGAGGAGATGGTCATGGCCGCCGCGCGCGACGAGGAGCACCGTCGAATCCTCGCCGGGTTGATGCTGCGGTCGGCGATGATCGTCCCGCTGCAGGCCCGCGGCCAGACATTCGGCGCCATCTCGCTGGTCTACGCCGAATCCGGCAAGTCCTACACGCCAGACGATCTCGCGTTTCTCGAGGATCTGGCGCGACGAGCCAGCATCGCGATCGACAACGCACGATTATTCGACTCCGAGCGGCGCGCCCGCACAGCCGCCGACCTCGCGAACCGGACCAAGGACGAGTTCTTGGCGACCATCTCTCACGAGCTTCGCACGCCGCTGAACGCCATCCTCGGCTGGGCACGGTTGATGGCGACGACGCCCAACGACGAGTCCCGCCGGGCTCGCGCCATCGAGATCATCGACCGGAATGCCGTCGCCATGGCCCAGCTGATCGAGGACCTGCTGGACGTGTCCCGGATCATGAGCGGCAAGGTCCGCCTGGACGTGAGCACGGTGGACCTCGACCGCGTGATTCAAGCCGCGGTCGACTCGGTCCGGCTCGGGATCGAAGCGAAGGAGATTCGCCTGCAGGTCGCGATCGACTCCGCGGTGGAGTCCGTCCGCGGCGACGCGAACAGACTGCAGCAGATCCTGTGGAATCTGCTCAGCAACGCCGTGAAGTTCACCGGCAAGGGCGGCCGTATCGATGTCGTCGTCGTACACCGGACCAGGTTCGTCGAGATCACGGTGCGGGACACGGGCAAGGGAATCGGCGCGGACTTCCTCCCCTATGTCTTCGATCCGTTCAGGCAGGCCGACGGGACCATCACGCGCGCCCAAGGGGGCCTCGGCCTCGGCCTCGCCATCTGCCGTCACCTGGTCGAGCTTCACGGCGGCTGGATCGACGTCGCCAGCGCCGGCGAGACGTGCGGGGCAACGTTCACCGTCGCCATTCCCGCCGCGACCGCCAGCCAGGACCGCTCACGCCCGCGCACGGGAAGCGCAGGTCGCGAACCCACCCCACCCCCTCTCGAACGCCCGCCGCAGCTCCTCGGCCTCAAGGTCCTCGCCGTCGACGATGACACCGACGCCCGCCATCTGGTGCAAACGGTGCTCGAGGAATGCGGCTCCGCGGTGCGCGTCGCCTCCAACGTCGCGGACGCGATCCGCGCCATCGAGGAACAGGTGCCAGACGTCCTGCTGTCGGACATCGGCATGCCGGGCGAAGACGGGTACGCGCTGATTCGCAGGGTCAGATCGCTGCCCCCAGGCCGGGGCGGTAGCGTCCCGGCGGCGGCCCTCACGGCCTACACCCGCGCCGAGGATCGGGTCCAGGTCCTCGACGCCGGCTACACGATGCACGTCCCCAAACCCGTGGGCCCGGACGAGCTCATCTCGGTGGTGACGAACCTCGCCCGCTTGGCCCACCGGTAACAGTAGCTATACGGAAGTTCTGGTACGAGGAGGAAACGCGGGCGGACTCGACGACTGCTTCACCAAGGTCGTGCGGGTGTCCGCGGCGTCGTCCTCCTCCTTCACGAGCTCGGGTTCGACCACCGGGTACACCGTCGGCGCCGCCTTGGGCCCTCCTGCCGCGAGCCCCACGGCACCGATCAACACGTGGGCGGTCCCCAGGATGAACAAGCTCCACCCCCAGCCGAAGCGCATCGCGGCCGCTCGCGCCAATCCGGCGACCAGCAGGAGATAGCCGAACACGACGAATGGGCCGTAGATCGCGACGGAGCCCACGCGCGCCAGCCCTCGAACATCGTCGCCCATGAATTCGATCCTGATCAGGTTGATGGGCGTCGCCAGCAGACGTTGAATTCGCAACGTCGTCGACCTCGGCGAAACGAACGCCGCTTTCGTGCCCTGTTCCATCATGGATTCCTCCTCGGACCCGTTCGGCCCGGAGTCATCGAGCCGCCTCGCGGCCGGCTGTCGGGCTCGCGAACGCCGGAGACGCCGCCCGAACCCGCGCCACGAGGCGCGCCGCCTGGTCGGTGAAGCTCCGGTAAGCGCCCGCCACGCGCGGGCCATCGAGCCCGGTCTTCGAGCCCGATCCGAGGAGAATGGTGGCCACGCACACTGCCGCGAGCAGGACCATCGCCATTCGCCACGGCCGGCGGGAAGAATGCGACACCTCCACGTAGTCGAAGCCCGGGCAGGCATCGCTCGCTTCGAGGCGCCGGATTCTCCTCGGCAGGGGGGTGCACCGCCCATCGGCCGCCCCGACCCCCACGTCGGCCACCACGGCGTCTTCCAGCGCCCGCGCGAAATCGAGGATCGAGGGGTAGCGCCGCTCGCGGTCCTTGGCCATCGCGCGCCGGATGACGGCGTCGACACCCGCGCTCGACCAGGTCACGAATCCCCTCAGCGCTGGCGCCTCCTCGTGGACCACCTGGTACAGCACCGCCACGGGCGACGTGCCGCGAAACGGCTCGTGCCCCGTCAGCATGAAGTACGTCAGGGTCCCGAGCGCGAACTGGTCCGTGCGATGATCGATGTGCTCGTTGTATCCCTGCGCCTGCTCCGGCGCCATGAACTCGGGCGTCCCGATCAGCGTCGGCTCGACGGTGATATGGGGGATGTTTCGGGTCTTGGAGACGCCGAAGTCCACCACCTTGACGCAAACGCTGTCGTCCTCCATGGGGACCAGCATGACGTTCTCCGGCTTCAGATCGCGGTGAACGACGCCGTGCGCGTGCGCGGCGCCGAGCGCGCTCGCGATCTGGCTGACGATCTCGCTCACCCGGACTGGCGAGAGCCTGCGTCCGTTCGCCGTGACGTTTCGGAGGTCGCTGCCCTCGGCCAGCTCCATCGCCAGGTACGGCGTCCCGTCAGGCGTGAAGTTGAAGTCGAACACCTGCACGATGTGCGGGTGGTGCAGCCCCGCCATGATCTTGGCTTCGGTGCGGAAGCGGGTCAGCAGATCGCCCTCCGAAAGCAGGTCACGATGCAGGACCTTGATGGCGAACGCCCCCTCCAGCCGCTCGTGCGTGGCGCGGTAGACGTCGCCCATCCCCCCCGAGGCAATCACGCCTTCGATGCGGTAGGTGTCCTGTAACAGCGTCCCGGGCGCCAGCAGGGCGGCGGGCGCCTGCGCGCGCGGGGTTGGTAGGACTGGATGGCCCCGGGTGTAGCTCTCCGTCTTGGCGAGTGTCGTTCCCACGACCACCCCCACTCCAAGTCTCGTGCCAGCTGCGGGGCCGCATGGACGGGCCCACGCGCGCGCAGGACGTTACCAAACGACCACGAACACCGCCGACAGCCACGCCGCCGAAACCATCAGGCGTGGACCACCGGAGCAGCCGCCTACCCTTGTTCGCGGGTCCGCTCGTACGCCCGCAAGAGCTCCGCCATGCTCCATGCCTGGGCGACGCAGCCGCGCGGATGAAACGGCGCCTCGGCGTCGAAGACCTCCGCCACGTGGCCGATGCAAGCCGCGCCCAGGTGATCGAGCAGTCCCTGCAAGGACGCTCGGGCGCGCGCCTTTGCTTCCGGATGCAGCCGCAGCAGGGCATCGACGTAGGGACCGATCAGCCAGCTCCAGACAGTCCCCTGATGATAGGCCGCATCCCGGGTGCGTAGATCGCCGTGGTAGTTGCGCTGATAGTCGCGACTCCCTGGGGCCAGCGAACGCAACCCATATGGGGTCAACAAGGTCGCTTCGATCTTCTCGAGCACGGCCGGCCAGCGGGACTCGTCGAGGACAGGCAGGGGTAGGGACATCGCGAAGATCTGGTTCGGGCGAAGCGACTCGTCCGGGCCGCCCTCCGGACCGTCGACGACGTCATACAGATATCCCCCGCCCTCGAACCAAAATCGCCGGTTGAACGCGACGCGAACCTGGGCTGCCCGCTCCTCGAGCCGTGCGGCCTCGTCCGGCAGCTCGGCGTCCCGCATCCAGCGCGCCGTCAGCGCCAGGGCGTTGTACCAGAGCGCGTTGATCTCGACCGCCTTTCCGCGGCGAGGCGTGACCACCCAGTCACCGCACTTCGCGTCCATCCAGGTCAGCTGGTAACCCTCCTCGCCCTGGCTCAGCAGGCCATCGTGGGGATCCATTCGAATATGGAACCTCGTCCCCTCGATGTGGTGGCTGATGATCGACTGGAGCAGCGGCACCATCTCCCGCAGGAACTCCCCGTCGTTCGTGTAGGTCAGATATCGATCGAGGGCGTGGAAGAACCACAGGGTCGCGTCCGCCGTGTGGTAGAGGCCCTCGTGCGAGCCCTCGGGAAACATGTTGGGAATCAGCCCGGCGCGCGCGTAACGGGCGAACGTGCGCAGGATCCAGCGCGCCTCCCGGTGACGCCCGGTCACGAGGCACAGCCCTTCGAGCGAGATCATGGTGTCGCGACCCCAGTCCGTGAACCAGTAATATCCCGCGATGACGGTGCGCAGCTCTTCACCGGTGGCGCGCGCCCGCACGGCGTCGCGGGTCCGGCCCACCGGGGCGATGATGAACTGATCGGCGCCCAGGACCAGCTCGGCCGCGAGCTCGTCGTGGGCAGCCATCTTCACGAGGCGAACGAGCCGGCGCCGGCGCCGGGACTCACACAAGCCCAGCTCGTCCGGATCGAGGGCGGCCATCACGTCCCAGCTCTCCACGGACGCCATCAACGCCACCGCCCGTCCAGGCTGCAGGATGATGTCGAACCGTCCGCGCGACCACAGCGTCCCGTGGGATTCGTAGCCGCGGGCGGCCTCGACCGCGTAGTCGACGGGGTTGTTGGCGGCGGGCTCGAACACGAACCCGGTGTGGTCCCCATAGATGAACATGCGCAGGGGCGGGTACTCGCCGCCCGGAACGATCTCGAAGCGATCCTCCGACAAGGTAAGCGTGTAGACGGACGGGGCAGTGGATACGGGCGCATCGTGAGAGCGCACTTGCAAGGCGGGCCGCAGATGAATCTTCACCCCCTCGCCGTCGCCGATGAGGCGATAGCTGACGCACACCGTGTTCTGTCCGGAGGGCAGCATCAACCGCTTCTCGATGCGGATCCCTTGAACGTCGTACAGCCAGACCGGCAGGCCCTGCTCGATACGAAACTCGCTGAGCGCGTCACTGCCCACGCCGCCGAGCGGAACGGTGGTGTCCCCCCGCACCGAGATCCACTCGATCAGCTGATTGAACATCATCGTGCGTCCAATCGGATTCGGCAGCGCCGCCACGAGCAACCCGTGGTAACGACGGGTGTTCGTTCCCGCAAGCGTCCCGGATGCATAGCCACCGAGGCTGTTCGTCACCAGCCACTCCCGACGCAGCATCAACTCGGGCGCCGTTTCCCCCCGGCGATAGCCGATCCGGTTTGGCATCATGGCGCGGACTCGCTGCGCCCAACCTCGGGCTCAACCTCCGCTTCCGGAACGAACACTTCCGCCGCTTGCCCCGCGAAGAAGACCTGCTGCCCGACGAGTGGACCGCGAACCCCCTGGCCCCCGTAGACTGCCTCCTCGCTCGACCACCGCAGCGCCCACCGCGTGCCCCGGGGTGGCGCAAACAGCGGCTCGGAGAGCGACGGTCGCTCGTAGTCGGTCCCCAGGTTCAGAAGCAGCAAACGATCGTCCATCCCGCCCTCGCTCTCTCGTCCCTCGGCATCCGTGCCCGTGAACCTCAGCAGCAACCGCCGGTCGTCGATGACCGTCCCGTCGATCGAGACGCCGCGGTCCCCTTGCCGCGACAGCGTCGGATCGGCCCGCCGCAGGGCGATCAGATCCTGGTGAAGCCGCAGCGCCCGCGCATGATCCGGCCGCGCGAGCTCGTTCCAGTCCAGCCGACAGCTCTCGAAGACGCGGCGGCTTCCGGGATCGCAGCGCTCGTCTTCCGCCAAGGACGCACCGTAGCGCGGAAACTGGGACAAGAACTCGAGCCGCCCCTTCTTGACCAGGGCCGCCAGTTCCTGGGGATGATCCGCGAAGTAGGTGAAGAGCGCCGTCGATTGCCACTCTTGCCCCTGAAACAACATGGGAGTCCAGGGGCCGAGCAACAGCAACGCCGTGATCGCCCGGTAGGCTCCTGGCGAGCTGCGTGTCCACAACCGCTTGCCGAGCCCGTAGTTCGCGACCTGGTCGTGATTCTCCAGGAACGCCACGAACGCGCGCGGCGGAATGCCACGGGTGCTCTGCCCTCGTCGCTTGCGTTGCCACGCGTAGCGCTGTCCCTGGAACAAGAACCCGTGCTTCACGGCAGCCAGGAGCTCGCGCGTCGAGCCCTCGTAGTCGGAGTAGTACGCGTCGCGGTGCCCGGTCAGCGCGGCCACCGCGCTGTGGTGAAAGTCGTCGTTCCACAGCCCGTCGAACCCCATCCCACCCGCCTCGCGCGGTCGCAACAGCCGGGCCTCCTGAGGTTCGTTCTCCCCGATCACCACGACGTGGCGCGCCCCGGCCGCGCGCCGCGCCTCCGTCCCGATCTCCTCGAGGATGTGTCGGGGCGACCTATCGGTGATCGCCTGCGTGGCGTCGATGCGCAGCCCGTCCAGGTGGTACTCGTCGATCCAGTGGGCGACGTTCTCCCTGACCAGCTCGCGCATGGGTCGCGCGCCGGGACCGTCGTAGTTGAGCCCGCTGCCCCACTCGGTGGTCACCTCCGCGAGGTACGAAGCCGCGAACTTCGAGATGAAGTTGCCGTCCGGGCCGAAGTGGTTGTACACGACGTCCAGGATGACGCCGAGCCCCCGCCCGTGCGCGGCGTCGACGAAGCGGCGAAGATCCTCCGGGCGCCCATAACCATGGTAGGGCGCGAACAGGTTGACGCCGTCGTATCCCCAGCCGCGCGCGCCCGGAAACTCCGCGACCGGCAGCAACTCGATCAGCGTGACGCCCAGGTTCGACAGGTGCTCGAGGCGCTGCGCGGCGGCGGCCCAGGTCCCTTCGGGGGTGAAGGTCCCGACGTGCATCTCGTAGATGACCTGCCCCGCCGCCCGGGCGCCCGGGAATTCACCGTCCGTCCACGCGAAGGCGGGATCTATCACCTCCGAGGACCCGAACGGCCCTTCGGGCTGGAAGCGCGAGGCAGGGTCCGGGTACAGCCCGTCGTCGCCCGCGAGTCGAAATCGGTAGCGCGCCCCGGCGCCGATGCCGTCGACCACCCCGCCCCAGTATCCTGGCTCCGCGTCGCGGTTCAATGACCAGCGGCGCTCCGCCCCGGAGGCGTCGCTCGCGACCACCTCCACGCCTGGGTGATCAGGTGCGAAGACGCGAAACGAAACCCCCTCTCCTGGAAGAACCTCGGCGCCGATCTTCCTGCGCCGGCTCACGCGAGCTCCTCGATCAGCGCCACCGGCAGGCAGCGGAACAGGTCCGCGAGCGCGAAGCCCACCCCGCCGTTCACTCGCCCGAGGGGAATCTCTCGATCGGTCAGCGCCTCGCGGTAACGCGCGTTCGGCAGCGCCTCGCCGATCAGGACACCATCACCACCCCAGGCGCTTCCGAGAGCGCCGTCGACGCCATTCCGCACGAGGCCCGCGAAGAATCGCCCCGCGACGGCGAAGACGCGGGCCCCCATTTCGCCGCGGGAGAACGCGACCACATGGCGGCTGCGGTGGCCATGCGCCGCGCACCCCTCGTAGCGCGGGCCTTCGAACGCGGCGCGCCTCGATCTCCGCGTCGCCAGCGCTCGCGCGAGCACGAAGGTCTTGATGACGCCGGACTCCAGCTCGCTGAGGTACGTGGCGGCCGCGGCGGCGGCCGGCACCCGGGCCAGGTCTTCGCGGACGCGGGCCAGGGCCGCCGCGCAACGCCCGAAGTCCACCGGGCGGCGGTTGTCGGGATCGGCATAGGAGAGATCCCACGACTCGGTCCCCTGGTAGACATCGGGCACGCCCGGGCAGGCCACCTTCAGCACGACTTGTGTCAGCGAGGTCAGGAACCCCGCGCGCCTGATGGTGGCCACGGTGCCCTCGACGTCCGCCAGGAAGGCGCCGCTCCGCGTCTCGTCGAGGATGGCATCGAGGTATTCGTCCATCGCTTTCTCGTAGGGCTCGTTCGGGTTGATCCAGCTCGTATGGAGCTTCGCCTCGGCGTTTGCCTTGTGGATGTAGGCCTTGAAGCGGGCCGGGAACGCGGGCTCGGTGCGCCACTCCCCCGCCGGCCAGCCCGCCACGAGCGACTGGTAGATGAAGTAGTCCGTCGCCGGATCCGGCACCTCGGCGCTCCCGGCGTGCGCGCGGTGCGCGGCGTTCATCTCCCGCCACCTGACGACGGCGGCCCGCCACTCGTCGGGGATCTCCGACAGCGCGTGGAGGCGAGCGCGGGTGTCCTCGCCCCGCTTCGTGTCGTGCGTGGCGCTCGCCGACAGCCCGCGGGGACTCGCCTGGGCGCGCAGGCGGTTGATGACGTGAAGCTCATCGACGGAGGCGCCCAGCCGATCGGGATCGCCACCCACCTCGGCGAGGGACGCGAGGGGATAGAACCGGTAGAACGCCGTGTCCTCCACGCCCTTCGCGGTCACGGGGCCGGTCAGTTGCTGGAAGCGCAGCGTGAGCTCACGGCGCGCCTGCCGCTGCTCGGCGTCCACCCCTTCGGCGTCGCGCGACAGCAACACCTCCTCCAGAAAATCGAAGACGGACCTGTTGATGACGGGATTGCGCCGGGCCGCCTCGGCCGTTGCGAGGGCGATCACCCTGGCGTCCCGCTCGCTCGCGAACGCGGCCCCCCGCGTGATGTAGGTCCGGTAGGCGGGAAAGGCCGCGATGACCTCGCGCAGGGCGTCCCGCAGGCTCTCGAACGTGAAGTCCCGGCTGTACCGATGCTGCTCCGACACGGCGTCGAGGCGCTTGGCCAGGACCGTGAGCTCGGCGACCATGGCGGTGTCGAGGACCAGCCGCTTGCTCTCGTAGACGACGTCCCGAAACGAAAGGTCCCCGCCAGCCAGCTCCCGCCACAGCGCGCGCAGCCGCGAGCCACCGTCCTGGTCCACCAGCGCCGCCGACACCGCCGCCAGGTGCTCGTAGCCCGTCGTGCCGTCGGTCATCCACCCCTCCGGAAGGCTCTCGCCGGACGCGAGAATCTTCTCCACCACGAGATAGAAGGGCGGCCCGCCGACCCGCTCCCGCACGTGCGCCAGATAGCGCGCCGGCTCGAGCAACCCGTCCACGTGATCGATGCGAAATCCGCTGACCCAACCCTTCTCGACCCAGCGAAACGGCAGCTCGTGGACGGCGCGGAACACCTCATCGTCCTCGACCCGGATCGCAGCCAGATCGTTGACGTCGAAGAAGCGACGATAGTTGATCTCGTGGGCGGCGACCCGCCAGTGCGCCAGCCGGTAGTGCTGGTCCGACACCAAGGCCTCCAGGCGATCGAAGCTCTTGGGCTCGCCGACGACGCCGTTGACCGACGCCACCACGGCATCGAAGTCCGCGCGCACGACCGGGCTCTCGGTCAGGCTCTCGATCCGGCGCACGATCGCGTCGCGCTCGTGCCGCCGGGCACGGGCCCCGGTTCGCCCGGCCGGCCAGTTCGCGAGCGACCGCAGGATGCTCTCCAGCTCGACGGCGTCGGGATGGTCGTCGCCTGCCCGCGACCTGACCCGGTGCCAGACGGGCTCGAGCACGAGCCGCCACGACGGTGGCGCCAGCGGGAACCTGCGCTCGCCGTAGCCAAGGCTGAATGTCCCCCCATCGAACGCGACCTTCACCGCCCCGCGCTCCAGCTCGCGCCCGAACTGTTCGCCGAGCACGGGCAGCAGCACCTTGCCGGCCAGCTCGGCCTTCGGGGGGCCCCAGTCGATGTCGAAGAACTCCGTCGATGCCGCCGCTTGCCCGTTCTCGAGGACGTCGTTCCACCGGGCGTTGCTCGCGTCGGCGATGCACATGTGATTGGGAACGAGGTCCACGATGAGGCCCATGTCCGCCTCCGCCAGCGCGGCCGCGAACGAGCCCAGATCCTCCTCGGTGCCGTAGTCGGGGTTCAATCGCGCGTGGTCCACCACGTCGTACCCGTGCGTGCTCCCGGCCCGAGCCGCCAGCAGCGGGGACAGATAGACATGGCTTATGCCCAGGCCCTTCAGGTATGCGATGAGCTCTCGCGCGCGCAGCAGCGTGACGTCGCGCGAGAGCTGCAGCCGGTACGTCGCGACCGGCGGATGGGGTGCGGGCACGCTCCTCGGCCTTGACTAGGGCGTGGGCTTCAACTGCAGCAGGTCGTCGACCTTCTTCACGCCCTTGGTTTCCCACGCCAGCGAGATGGCGCGAACGCGCGCGCCGTTGTTCGGCACGTATCCGCTCAGCACCACGACGCCCTTGCGATCGGTGTCGACGTGAATCTCTGCGCCTTTGAGGGCCTTCTCGCCGACGAAGCTCGCCTTCACCTTGGTGGTGATCCAGGCGTCGGTGACGTCGTTCCCCAAGGTGGGCTTCGTGTGGTCGGCGTTGCGGCGATCGATGTCGTCTTTCTGGGCCTGCGCCCGCTCGTCGACGTGATCCTTCTCCTTCTTGGCTTGCTGATCGACCTGGTCCTTCTCCTTCTTGGCCTGGTCGTCGACGCGGTCCTTCTGCATCTCGGATCTGTCCTCGGCGCGCGCCCCGGTGAGCGCGGCGATGCCGAGCCACGCCGTCGAAACGACGAACGTCCCCACCAGCACCTTCGTTCTTGAGAATGTCATGACGCTCCTCCTCTTCGTTTTGTCACCCCAATACTCCTTCGAACCGCCGACACGATGGTCTCGGTCCGATTCTGTTCGGTAAACGCCTCGCCCGAGACGAGCGCCGCTCGGCCTGGCCGAGCTCGGGAGCGCGTTGCTCGCGATCCTCAGGGCTCGGAGACGAGCGTTCGGCAATCAGCCCCGAACTCCGCCTCGAGGAAGCGACGCAGGCGAAGCCGCAAGCGGCTCTCGAGCTGCGACACCCGCTGCCGCGTCACCCTGAACCGGTCGGCGATGGTCACCAAGGTGGCTGGGGACTCGGACAGCAGGCGGTCGCGAAAGATCTCCGCATCGCGGCCAACCAGCGTCTTCGAAAACGCGGAGAGCTTCTGCTGGAGGAGGGCACCCACCTCCCCGTTCTCCACGCGCACGTCGGGCCTGTCGCTCGAGGCCGCGGGGATCACGTCGGCCAGCGTCCGCCGTCCGCGATCCGAGTCCCGCATCGAACAATCCAGTGACAGCTCGGCCGTGAGGCGGCGCTCCATGTCTTGAACCTCTCGCTCGGGGACCGACAACGCCGCGGCGATGCTCTGCGCGTCGTGTGCCTTCCCGTCACGCTCCAGTTGCTCGCGCTGACGGTTCATGTTGAAGAACAGCCGCCGCTGCGCTTGCGTCGTCCCTATCTTCACCAGGCGCCGGTTGACCAGGATGAACTTCAGCATATAGGCCCGAATCCACCACGCGGCGTACGATGACAACCGGACGCCCCGGTAGGGGTCGAAGCGGTACACGGCGCGCAGCAGGCCGAGGTTCCCCTCCTGCACCAGGTCCATCAAGTCGCGGCGTGACAGGCGGTACTCGTAGGCGATCTTGACGACCAGTCGCAGATTCGCCCGAACGAGCCGAAGCGCTAGGACGGGATCTTGAGTCTTGTGAAATTCCTTCGCGAGCTCCACCTCCGCGGCAGCGTCGAGCAACGGGTAGCGCCTCAAATCCCTGACGTACGCGTCGAGGCTGCGCGAGGCTGGGTTGGCTTCGGCCCTGGACGAACGCGGCGTGGATGGCCTCTGGTTGTCGTTGGCCGGAGGGACGAAGACGGCTGACTTGACTCTTTGGGCTTGTGAAATCACGGACACTGCCACCGGCAAAGCGCGTGCCGCAGGCGACTTTCGACGAGGCCGCCCCGCGATCGCAGGGAATTCGCTGTATTTCGCCCCGGCAGGCCGCTCGACTCGTCCACGCCTCGAAACCGCCCCTTCCAACAGGTAACGGCCCCGTAACCCCAGCCCTTGCATCCTGGATCACGGATGGCATTCGCGGATCACGGATGGCATTCGCGCCGCCGTCCCCCCCGACAGCCAACCAGCGGCGGATGGGTGGCGACCGGATCGAGCACAGGCGGGTGGCCGCAATGAAAATAGCCGACAGACAAGGGGCGATCCCAATGGGATCGTCCCTCGTCTGTCGGCCGCCTTCGGCGAGAGCGCGCTTCGATTCTAGGGCACGACTACGGCAGCGATTTTCGCCCGGAGATCAGCCGGACCAGGACGACGACCACGGCGAGCACCAGGAGGATGTGTATGAAGCCTCCCATCGTGTAGGAGCTAACCAACCCAAGCACCCAAAGCAGCATCAGAACGACGGCAATTGTCCAAAGCATCGAAATACCCTCCTTCGTTTGTCAACGCGTTCATACAGATTCGAGGTCATCGGGGCCCGGGCACCGCGCCCCTTCGCCTCGACCGTCCCACCAGATACCCCGCGCACAACCCGACGAGAACCGCCGTCCAGGGGCGCGCCCGCACCCAACGGCGCCAGCTTCCCGCCACTGACACCCTGCGCTCCAGCTCGGCAATCGAGGAGCCCAACCGCTCCCTGCTACGGGCCACCTCGTCGCGAAGTCGAGCGAGCTCGTTGCGTTCGCTCCCGCCCATCCCGCCAATCAAGCCGTCCAACTTGTCGCTGGCGATATCACGCACGGAGTGCCCCCGCCCCGCCTCGCTGGCGCGGACCTTCAGGGTCTGATTCCCCTTCGTCGGTGCCGAGCGCCCCCTTGACGCGGGCACGCCCTCGCGAGTTGGACGCCACCCCCAACAAGATGCAGCTCAGCACGACTTGCAGAGCCGCGGTCGCGCCGAGCGCGCCAGCCAGCCCCCAGCGAGGCGTCAACCAGACCGCGAGCGCCGCTACGGCGCAGACGTAACCGGCCACCGCCGGCAAGGCGCCGGCAGCGAGCCACGCCGCGCGCCCCGCCTGCTCCCGCAAGCTCGACGCCACCTCCAGTCGAATCAGCTTCAGCTCGGCGGCGCCGAGACTCAAGAGGTCAGCCGCGGTTGTCCGGAGCACGTCCGCCAGGCCCGGCTCTCCCCGTGGCGTGCCGGCGGCGGCCGGCTCCCGTGCTCTCAATGTCAATGAAGCCATGTTTCCGCCACCATCGAGGTGTCAGGTCGACGATCGGGCTTCGCGGTCCCGGTTTCGCGAGTCCGCCGAGTCGGTGCCCAGACCGTTGGCCTCGGGAACGACCCGCCGGATGCGATTGCCGAGCCCTTCGCGGAGATCCTCGCCCGAGCTCGGCGCCAGCAAGAGCGCCACGCCAGCCCCGACCAGTGCCCCGAGGCCAAATAGCCCAATCGAGGACACCATCCGCTGCGAGATGGTCGGACGCGTGGTCAGACCAAGTGCCCCGAGAATGTCGTCCTTGCTCAAATCCGAAATGTCGCCGAGTTTCATGAGTTCATCTCCTTTTGTGATCCCTGTTTCGAAGCATGTTTGTGTACGTTGCTGCCATCGGGCTCGCGGCCGGCGAAGAGTGCCCGTTCGACTCCATCCGCCAGCACGGGAACGAACGCCAGCCGCATCGCAATCCGCGCTCCCGCCCCGAGCAGGCGCGCGGTCAGGATCGTCCCGATCCCACCGCCGGCCAGGTAGCCGGCCCCGAGGGCAATGGCCAGCGAACGCCCTGGGCGCCTGCGAATCTCGGCCCACAGCCGGTTCGTCAGCTCACGCGGCACCAGAGCCTCCGCCGGGGGGGCGGCGTCCGCGAGGTTGCCAGCGCGCGCGGCCCTGTCGGTTCTAGGCATGTTTGGCCACCTTGGCGATCGCGTAGCCGATCAGAAATGCTCCGAGGATCGAGCGGCCCGGATGTTCCCGGACCATCGCCGTGGCGCGCTCGGCGAGATCTTCCGTCCATTCGCTCACCATCTTGCGAGCCTCCTCGGCTCGGTCCGGAAGGTGCTCGACCTGGCCGCTCACTTCGTCGGCCATGTGCTCCACTTGGGATTTCAGGCTCATCGCAGTCTCCTTTCGCTGGGTAACTCGTATCTGCCGCCGTTGTCCATCAATCCACGTGCCAGCCGGTTCGCGCGCGGCAGGGGTCTCAGAAGGATCGAGATTCTCGCCGGTCCCCGCAGACCCAAGACCTCGACCGCCCACCTCTGGCTGCATTTCGCTCTCGCGGCGGTAACGAAGCCCTGCCGCCTGTTACGTCGGCGGATCAATTCCGGGGACGTCGGCCTTCAGTATTGCCAGGAGCTGATCGATGTCGAAGGGCTTGCGCAAGATGGCGGTCGCACCGCTCGGCATGTCCTGGGATACGGCGGTCAGGATTATCACCGGTATCTTTTCCAGCTCGGGCTGGCTGCGCATCTGCTCCAGCACCTGCCATCCGGTCACGATGGGCATCATCAAATCCAGGATGACCACGTCCGGCCGGGATGCGGAGTCCAGCGCCAGGACGTCGAGCGCCTGGCGGCCCGTCCGCGCCGGAATCACGTCGTAGCCGCGCTCTTCGAGGACCTCTTGCACGACGTCGCGGATGTCTTGGTCGTCTTCCGCCAGGAGGACTGTTTTGCCGCTCATTGTTCGCCTTCGCTCGGTGTCGATGGGTCCAGCAAATCAATCCCACGCCCGGGAGACGCGGTCGCGAGGTCCAGCGCCCGCCGCCAGGAGCTCTGCACCGGCGTCGCGCCCCGTGGCTGCAGGCGCCTGCCGCGGTAGCTCGATGGAGAACCGAGCGCCGCCGCCGGGCTCGTTGTCCACCGTGATCGAGCCGCCGTGGGCATCGACGATCTGACGCGCAATATAGAGACCGAGCCGGAGCCCGCTCTGCGAAGGCGAAGCACTGCCGCGCGGAAAGCGCTCGAACAGACCTTCGAGGTCCGCTGGCGGGATTCCGAGGCCATGATCGCGAATGGAGAGCAAGGCCGTCTCCGTGTTCGCCTCGATCTTCATGTCCACGGGATGACCGGAGGCGTACTTGAGCGCGTTCTCGAGGACATTCGCGATCATCTGCTCGAGTCGCGCCCGATCCCACAGGCCCACGATCGGGCCGCTCGCGTCCAGCACCAGCTCGCAGGCGGCCGCGGAGGCGTCGTCGTCCAGCCGCGTGACCACCTCTCGGACGACAGCCGCCAGATCCACGGGAGCCCGCCGCAATCGCAGGTTACCGGAGGTGATGTGGGAGACGTCGAACAGGTTGTCGATCAGGGCCTCGAGCCGCCGCACCTTCCGATTGCATCGATGCAGGACCCCGTGGAGCTGGTGCGAGTCGCCGAGCAGCGTCTCCCCTTCCGCCGCGAGCAGGCGTTGCAGGTGGATCCGCAACGGCGTGAGCGGCGTTCGCAGCTCGTGCGAAGCGATGGACAGGAACTCGTCTCGGTCACGCGCGGCATCCTGCGCCCTGCGATAAAGGCGAGCATTGTCGACGGCCAGCGCTATCCGCCGGGCGACCTCCTCGGCCGTCTTGACGTCGCCGGGATTGAAGGCCTCGCCGGCCAGGAACGTGACGTGACCAAACGTGCGTGCCCGAGCGACCAGGGGAAAGCTGATCGCCGCGCCAGCCCCGAGCTGGGCGATGAGGGCCCCCGGTACGCCCCATGCGGTCTCGAGCTCCACGACAGGCGCGGACGACGTCAACCCGCGCGGATCTTCCAGCGAGGCGCGGTAGGGCGCGCTCTTGCCCAGCGCCGTTCGTAGCGCGGTCGCCTTCTCCGCGTCCCGCTCGCTCACATGCCCGATGGCCGGGGGCTCCATCGCGCGGTCGTCGTCGCCCAGCACACCGATGACGCACCACTGTCCGATCTCGCCGACAATCATGCGGGCGATCCGGTCGAGGTCCGCGCCGTGATCGAGAGAGCTCAGCAGCGGCTGGCTGATGTCGGCCAAAAGGCGTTCCCGCCTCTCGGCGTCCCGGCGATAGGTGATGTCCTCGATCACCGACACGAACGAGCTGACGGCCCCCCTGGGGTCCCGAAGCGAGGACACGGTGACGTCGACCCATACGACGCGCCCGTCCCTGCGGACGTAGCGCTCCTCTCGCCTGATGCTGTCGATTTCGCCGCGCGCCAACCGCGCCCGCACGGCGATGGCCTGGTCGGCGTCCGCGGGGTGCACGACGTCCTGAAATCGAAGAGACGGGACCTCCTCCACCGCGTAGCCGATGATGTCGGCGAACCGCGGATTCACGCGCAGCCAGCCACCGTTCGCCGCCGTGTGCGAGATCCCGACGGCCGCACTGTTGAACGACGCCTCGTAGAGCGCCTCGCTGTCCCTCACGACCTGAGCGCTCTGCTCGCGCTCCGCGACCCGCGCGGCCTCCGCTCGCGCGGCCGCCTGCCTGTTCGTTCGGTAGAGCTCGACGAACACGGAGACCTTGGCTCTCATCACGTTTGGATCCAGGGGCTTGACCAGGTAGTCGATCACCCCGCCCACGTCGCCCACCTGGACCGCCTGAGGGTCGTCGCTCGCCGCGATGAGCAAGATGACCGGGATGTGTCGCGAGGCCGCGCGCTCCCGAATCAGGCGAGCCGCCTCGAATCCGTCCGGCGTGGACCCGGACACGTCCAACAGGATCAAGGCGAGCTCATGCTCGTCCATCTGTCGCAAGGCCTCGGCCTCCGACGGCGCGTCAATGATCTCCATCCCCGGCCGCGCCAGCATGCCGAGCATGTCCGAGGCATCGTCCCGTTGCCCATTGACGATGAGGACCCGAGGGGGGGCTGCACGGTCCTGTTTCGACGTCTCCACAAGCCGCCTTAGTGTCTGGGGATTCGTGTCGAGCTCGTCAGTTCCCTGGTCATTGCCGCGGATCGATACAAGTCCCATACCAGCCCACCCCCGAAGAGCGTTCGGCTCGGGAGCGATGGCCCTTGCTTTGTATGGCGCGGGTGGTGGGCCGGGCCGAACGGTGGCCTCGGGGCGACCGCGCGCTCGCCTCGAAAAACAGGATCTTTCGGGCGCAGCGGCCCCTGCGGCAACCGCGTAGGCCGGGTGGGGCAAGGCTTGTGAGCACGAAGTCGTAACGATCCAGGCACTTCTCGTTACGATATGGTAACACCAGGGATGGGGCCGCTACCTTTCCGGGGCTCCGGCAATGCCGAAAACGACGGGGATTCGGACGGCCGCCACAGTCTCGTCCCGTTGGTACACCCCTTGAAGGGCTCACCGCTGCGAAGCTGTGTTTCGAGCGCCGAGCCGTCATGTGGTCGGTGCTTTTTTGCGGGGCTGCAACGAGTCAAGGTCAACCCTTCGGGGACGACCGAGTGACAACCAGAGGTGTGAACGAGTGCTAGATGTTCTCTTGATCGACGATGAGTTAGAGCTTCGCGAGCCTCTCGAAGAGATGCTTCGCGACGCGGGCCACAACGTCCAGTCGGCGGCTGACGGAGCCGAGGGAGCGGACCTGCTCACCCGGCGGGTTTTCGATGTCGTCATTTGCGACGTCCGACTTCCGCAGGTCGATGGGCTGACGCTTTTCCGGACAGCACGCAAACAAGCACCGTCGACCGAGTTCATCTTGATGACCGCCTACGCGGACGTCGCCCAGGCGGTGTCGGCTCTGAAGGAGGGCGCATACGACTACCTGACGAAGCCGTTCGACGTGGACGAGCTCCTCGTTCAACTCCGCCGGATCGACGAGAACCTGGGACTGCGGCGCGAGCTCGAGAAGGTTCGCGGCGAGCTGTCGGGGCGCGAACCCGCCGTCACCTTGGTGGGCGATTCGCCTGCGATTCGCCGGGTCATCGAGAAGACGAAGATGGTCGCTTCCAGCGACGTCCCGGTGCTCGTGACGGGGGAGAGCGGCACCGGCAAGGAAGTCGTCGCGCGCATGATTCACGCCCAGAGCGTTCGCCGCGACAAACCCTTCGTCGTGGTCAACTGCGGTGCGCTCGCCGAGAACCTCATCGAGGCCGAGTTGTTCGGCCACGAGCGTGGGGCGTTCACGGGCGCCGTGAAGAAGCGCGACGGGCGCTTCAAGGCCGCGGACGGCGGCACCTTGTTCCTCGACGAGATCGCCGAGCTTCCGCTGGCGGCCCAGGCCAAGTTGCTGCGGGTCCTGCAGGAGGGAACGTTCGAGCCCCTCGGGACGAACACGTCCGTCAAGGTCGACGTGCGAATCGTCTCGGCCACTCATCGAAACCTGAGCGAGAGGACCAAGACGGGCTCCTTCCGTGAGGACCTGTTCTATCGCATCAACGTGATCGAGGTTCACCTTCCACCGCTACGCGAGCGCCCCGGGGATCTGCCGCTTTTGTTGCGCCACTTCATTCAGAGATTCCTCGCCCCCGGCGCGCCGGTTCCGAACGTATCACCGGCGGCGTGGGCGGCCCTCGTCCAGTACGGTTTCCCGGGAAACGTGCGCGAGCTGTCGCACGCCGTCGAGCACGCGTTGGTGCTCTCCGGCGGCAAGGAGATCGACCTTCAGCACCTGCCGCCGACGATGGCGGACGGGGCTGCGAACGGGCCTCTCGTGGGGCCGGCGCCCACGATGATTCGGCCCCTGCAGACGGCCCTGCGCGAGTTCGAGCTGCAGTACCTCAAGCGGGCGCTCAAGGCGGTGGACGGCAAGCGCACCCGGGCCGCCGAGATACTGGGAATCTCACGGAAGACGCTCTGGGAGAAGCTGCGCTACGGGGGCTTCAACGCCGACCACGACCGCGAGGTCGACCACGAGGATGAGGTCGGTGGCGCTGCTGGATCGGGCGCTGCCGCGAACAGCGCGAGCTGAACCCGCGCCAGCGGTCCGGCCGGCTCGGGCGGCCGCCTTCCCTATTTCACGGCCGGGTGCCGCGGCAGCTCGACGGTGAACGAGGCGCCGGCGCCCGGAGAGGTCTCGACCTCGATGATGCCCCCGAAGGCCTCCACGATCTGGCGCGAGATCCAGAGCCCCGAGCCCAGCCCCGTGCCGCGCGAGGACGGCGCAGGCTTCGTGCGCTCGAACAGCTGCTTGCGCACGTCGGGACTGAGGCCCGGGCCGCGGTCCGTCACGGTCACGGCCACCCGATCGTCTCCGCGCGGCGCCACATCGATCCTCACGGGCGCCCCGGGCGCGTGCTTCTGCGCGTTCGTGATCAGGTTGGTCAGAACTTGCTCGAGGCGCAGACGGTCCCATTCTCCCCACAGGGCTGACACCGACGCGCTCGTCTCCAGGGTGCGCCCCTGGTGCGCGAACTGGTCCCGAAAGCGGTCGCAGACGGCCTGCACGACCGCAACGAGATCGACCGACTCCAGCACCAGCGACAGCCTCCGAGAGGGCGAGCGTGAGATGTCCAGGAGGTTGCTGAGCAAGATGTTCAGCCGATCGCACTGCCGCTGCGCCTTGCGCAACCGGATTCCGGCCTCGGCCGCGTCGATGTTTCCCCGATCGGCCGTCTTGATCAAGGCATCGAGATACAGCCGCAGGGAGGCGAGCGGCGTCCGGATCTCATGAGCGGCCACGGACAGCAAATCGTCACGACCCTCGAGCGCGGATTTCAGGTGCTCCGTCTGCGCGGCGACGCGCCTGTCTATCTCTGCTTCCATGGAGTCGCGTTCATCAGTGAGACCTTCGGGCATTCCCGCCAGTGTGGGTCCGCCGTCGCGGCCGCGCAAGGCGGGGCGTGCGGTGCGGTGCGAGGCCCGCCTCCGGAAAGTCGCCGTTTCGCGTTTCCCGCACGGCGGGGGAGACGTAAGGTATCCAGGGAGGGGACTCGATGAGCGACCATGAGATCGACTTCCGGACCGAACGGGACTCCTTGGGTGAGGTCGCCGTCCCCGCCGGCGCCCTTTACGGCGCCCAGACGCAGAGAGCCGTCGAGAACTTTCCGATCAGCGGCCGGCGTCTGCCGGCCAGCATCATTCACGCCCTCGGGCTGATCAAGCGCGCCGCCGCACACGTGAACAAGACGCTCGGGACGATCGCGCCGAGCCTGGCGGACGCGATCATCAGGGCGGCAGACGAGGTGGCCGAGGGGCGTCACGATGGGCAGTTCGTCGTGGACATCTTTCAGACGGGCTCCGGGACTTCGAGCCACATGAACGCGAACGAGGTGATCGCGAACCGCGCCATCCAGCTGCTCGGGGGGGTGGTGGGCTCGAAGATCCCGGTTCATCCCAACGATCACGTGAACCGGGGCCAATCCTCGAACGACGTCTTCCCGACGGCGGTGAACCTCGCGGCCGCCGTGACCACCCGACGCGAGCTGCTCCCGGCGCTCGACGTCCTGCACGCGGCGCTCGCCGAGAAGGCGTCGGCCTTCGACGGCATCGTGAAGACGGGGAGAACGCACCTGATGGACGCGGTCCCCATTCGATTGGGGCAGGAGTTTTCCGGATATTCCCGCATGATCGCGAACGCCCGCCAAAGGATCTGCGCGGCCGAGGCTGCTGTCCTCGAGCTCCCTCTCGGTGGGACCGCGGTGGGGACCGGCCTCGGCGCGGACCGAGCGTTCGCGCCAGCCGTGATAGAGCTTCTGGCCGCGGACACTGGATTGCCGTTGATTCAAGCCGAAAACCTGTTCGAGGCGCTTGCGACGCGCGACGCGCTGGTCGCGTTCTCGGCGACGCTGCGGTCGCTGGCGATCAGCCTGACCAAGATCGCGAACGACCTGCGCTGGCTCGCCTCGGGGCCGACGGCAGGCCTCGGTGAGCTGCGGCTCCCGGCGCTGCAGCCCGGCAGCTCGTTGATGCCAGGCAAGGTGAATCCCGTCATGGCAGAGATGGTCCTGATGGTGTGCGCCGAGGTGGTGGGGCACGACGCCACCGTCGCCTGGAGCGGCGCGGCCGGCACGTTCGAGCTGAACGCCATGACTCCCGTGATCGCCTCGGCGCTGCTGCAGTCAATCGAGGTCCTGTCGTCGGCTATGCGGCTGTTCGCTACCCGCTGCGTGGCCGGGATAACCGCGGACGAGGCGCGGTGCCGAGACCTCGCCGAGCGCAGCCCGTCCTTGGTGACTGCGCTGGCCGAGAAGATCGGCTACGACCGGGCCGCCGTCTTGGCGCGCCGATCGGTCGAAACCGGACGAACGATCCGCTCGCTCTGCCGCGACGAGGCTGTCCTGCCCGACGACGAGCTCGAACGCCTGCTGGATCTGCGCGCCATGACGGGACCATGACGGGACCGTGACGTCGCCGCCCGCGCGGGCGGCGCGGCTCAGCGCCGGCGGCGGATCATCGGCGAGGCGCGATCGTGCCGGATCGGCGAGCGTGAGCGCTCCGCATCGTGTCCTGGCGCCGACATCCCCTCATCATCCGAGCCAGCCCCGAGGACGAGGCCCTCGTCGATATCGCCGAGCGCGTCGAAGTCGAGATCGGCGCGCGAGACGTCGTCTTCCTCGCCACCGGTCGCCGACGACACGAAGCCCTCACCAAGGTACTCGGCGAGCTCATCGGGCTGCGAGTCGCCTGGCTCTTCCTCCCGTTCAGGCTCGGCAATGAACGCATCCGCGTTGTCGGATCTTGCGTCGGCTCCTGTGGACACAGTGTTCTTCTTGGTCATGGGTCTCGACCTCCAATGAAACGTTGTCTCGAATCAAGATTCGTACCCGCGCCGCCGACCGCAGCGACGCGTCCCCTGCCAGCGGGTTGGCGGGGACGGCGTTTCGTCCACGAAACAAATCATCGCCGTCGTCACCGCGACAACCCACCGCGTTCTTGAGGTGTCCGTGTCCGCCATTCAGGGCAGCGGCGGAGCGAGCCCAATCCTGGTAGAAGTTCTGGATTCGGGGGCCCGAATCTGGCATGGAGCCGAATGATGCGCATTCATGAGATCAGGTTGATCCTGGTGGCGACCGACTTCAGCGCAGTATCCGAACGAGCGCTCGACGTGGCGATGGACCTCGCTCGGCTGACTGGGGCTGCGATAGAGGTCTTGCACGTCAATCTCGAGGCGATATGGGTCCTGCCGCCGCCGGGAGATGTGGTCGCAGCGCCCGTCGATCTCACGGAGGTCCTGGCCAGCTCCGCGATTCAGCTCGATGCCACCGTGGCTCGGGTCCGCGCGGCAGGCATCGCGTGCACGGGCGTGTCGCAAACCGGCAGGACGGACGCGGAGATCGTCGATTACGCGCGAACCCAGAGCGCGGGGCTGATCGTCGTGGGATCCCACGGCCGTCATGGACTCGGCCACGCGCTGATCGGCAGCGTCGCGGAGAAGGTCGTGCGTCACGCGCCCTGCCCCATCCTGGTGGTCCCGGCCTCGGAAGGAGAGCAACCACGGGCGTCGAACGAGGACGAGTCCCCGGCGATGATCCCGGTAAGTCAGCCTGTCTGACAGCCGCGCCCGGCGGGCAAGCGCTAGATCCCTATTGCCCGCCTCCGAGCGTGGGGTCGAGCTTGCGATCGTTCGAGCCCGTGCTGGTGCCGCTGCCGCTTGGCTGAGAGCCGAGGCCCGTGTCGCTGGGGACAATGATCCCGTGCCGAGAGGAAGGGGCCGGCGTGGGGAGGCCGCCGTCGGCGCCGGCCACCAAAGCTGGCGAACGCGGCGAGGGTCCCGTAGCCGCGGACGGACCGCAAGCCGCGAGGGCAAGCGCGAAGACACACCAATTCCAGGTTGAGGTCATGTCCTTCAATCTAAGTCACCTTCGCACTGGCGTTCCAAAAACCTGCGCCTCGGGTCCCGCAAACCCTTGCGCTGGCGCGCCGCGCACCCCAAGGGGACCCGATGATCATTCGTCGTTCGTCGGTCTTGGTCGGGGCGACTGCGCCATGAGGATCTGGGCCGGGGGCCAGCTTCCACTCCGCGAATTCCTGAAGCGCGTCTACCACAAGTACGACGACAACACGGTCAGCGATACCGCCGCCACGCTGAGTTACTACTTCGTCTTTTCGCTGTTTCCCTTTCTATTCTTCCTCGCGACCTTGACCGCGTACCTGCCGCTCGGGCACTCCGTTGACACACTGCTCGAGCGAATTCGGCCGGTCGTGCCGGCTGAGGCGATGGCCGTCATCGACGAGCATGTGCGGGCGCTGGTCTCGCGTCCTCGACCGCGCCTGCTGACGGTGGGGCTACTCGTGACCCTGTACAGCGCCTCGCGCGGCGTGGACGCGGTCCGCAAGGGCCTGAACCTGGCCTACGACGTGAAGGAGAGTCGGCCGTTCTGGCGGACGGAGCTTCTCGCCATCGGGGCGACCGTCGGAGGAGCCGTGCTGTTGCTGTTCGGCATCGCGGCGCTCGTGGCCGGCGGGGACGCCGGGTTCTGGCTCGCGCGCCACCTGGGCCTGGGCTCGGAGTACTTGTTCGTCTGGAAATGGCTACGCTGGCCAGTCACGGCCGCCACCGTCACATTGATCGCCGCGCTCGGGTACTACTTCCTGCCCGACGTGCAACAGCGGTTCAGGTACATCACGCCGGGCTCGATCGGCGGCACGCTCGTCTGGTTACTTGGGACGTGGGGATTCAGCGCGTATGTCTCCCACTTCGGGACGTACAACGTGACCTACGGGTCAATCGGCGGCGTCATCGTGCTCATGACGTGGCTGTTCATCTCGGGCTTGATATTTTCGATGGGGGGCGAGATCAACGCCATCCTCGAGCACGCGTCGAGCACGGGAAAATCCCCCGGCGCGCGAACGGAGGTCGAGGCCCCGCCCCCCGCTGACGAGCGCCCGAGCGCCATGCCCCCGGGCGCCGCCGCGAGCCAGACGGCCGCCGAACGCTCGGTGGGCTCCGACGCCGCCGGCCCCCACTGAGCGAGGCGGGAGCGCGCAGGCGGGGGCGGCGACGCGTTTGCTCAGATCCCCAGCTCGAACTTCAGGTGCAGCGTCGCGAGGACGTCGCTGCCCTGAATCCACCCGTCCGACTGCAGCGCCGTTTGCGTGTTGGTCACCGTGAACCACTCCCCGTTGAGACCGACGCCCGCCATCAGCCTTTGCGTGCTGGTCAGGCGGCGCTCGAGGTTCACCCCCACGCGCCCGACCACGCCCGCGCGATCGACGGGCATGACCGTGCGGCCCGTCAGCGCGCCCCCTTGCTCGGCGATGGCGCCGCCGCCCACCCGCAGCTCGAGGCGCGTCATGTCGGTGAGCCAAAAGCCGAGGCGCAAACCCAGGATGCCGCGCTCGATCGCCCCGCTTCCGGGGCTGTTGTAGTCGCCGTAGAGCTCGAGGCCCAGCAGTCGGACTCCCGCCTGAGCCCCGAGGGACGGCGACAGGCCCGACGCCGTCGAGCCGCTGACGCCGGTGTCCGCGTTGGAGACGCCACCGTAGCCCTCCACGTAGCCAGCGACCAGATCGGCGCGGGCCGCGTGCGGCGCCGCCAGCCAAGTCAGCGCGACTGCGATCACAGTCCCGAACCGAACCCCCATCGTTCGTCTCCAGGTCGTCTTCATGACTCGCTCGCCTTCCGCCGAAGCAGCTCGCGAAACATTCGTGAGTGGCCGAAAGGCCGGCTTCGGCGGTGCCGTAATCAGCAACGATCGAGCCAGCGAGTGTCCGGCCCCGTCCGCGGATCGGCGGGCCTTCAGGCTCATCGGGGTGTCTTCCTGTTACGGCGAATGGACACCTGTCCGGACACTCGTCGACTTTTGGCCACAGACCGAACAGACTCTGGTCTGCGAGCTCGCGGTCCGATTGCCTGAGGTCCGGCGCGGTCAGGCGTCGACGGTAATGTCCCCCAGCGCGTGCGCTTGGCACGCGAGGATGAAGCCTCGCGTCTTCTCCGCCGGGCTGAGCGCGTCCTCGCTGTCCATGCTGACGCGTCCAGACACGAGCTTCGTCTTGCACTGGCCACAGATCCCCGACCGGCATTCAAACGGAATCTCGACGCCCGCGTCCTCGGCGAGCTCGAGCAGGCTCTTCGTCGCGGACAGGGGAAACACCCGACCGGAGCGCTGGAAACGCACGCGCGCGCCGTCTCCGTCCACCCCCGGCGACGGCGCCATGTCGGGGACTGCGGACGCCTCGAGCATCGGCGAAACGCGCTCCTCCGCCGCGTCCGTCGCCGCTTGCGAGGCCTGGGGAGACACGAACGCCTCTGTCTCGAGAGCCGCCTCGGGCAATCCCATTTCGAGCAGCAGCGCGCGCATCGCCGCCATCATCGGGTCGGGGCCACACAGGTAGACGGGTCCGCGCGCCACGTCGGGCACGAACCGGCCGAGCAGCTCGCGCGAGATGGACCCGCGTTCGCCGCGCCAGGTGCTGCCCTGGTCGGGGGAGTCCTCGCGAGAGAGGGTCTGGCAGACATGCAGGTTGGGAAACCGGCGCCCGAGATAGGCGAGCTCGTCGGAAAAGATCAGATCCGCCTGCTTCTTCGCCGAGAACAGCAGGTAAATCTGCCCCGGCCAGCAGCGGTCGGTCAGATAACGGATGATCGACATCAGCGGCGTGATCCCCACGCCCCCGGCGATCAGGATCACGCGATCGGCCTCCGCGCCTGTGAACACGAAGCGTCCCGCGGGCGCCGATACCTTGAGCAAGCTATCGACGTTGATTCGATCGTGCAGGTGGCAGGAGCCGTAGCCCACCGGGCTGCGCTTCACCGTGACCTCGCAGTAGTGTCCGCGCGTCGGCGACGATGCGATGGTGTACGATCGATTGACGCGCTTGCCGTCGATGGTCAGCGCCAGGTTCAGGTACTGGCCAGGCTTGTGCTCGAAGGGCAGCGGCTGTCCGTCCGGGCGCATCAGCCGGAACGTGCGCACGTCGGGCGTCTCGTCGAACACGCGCGCGACGCGGAGCTCGCCGGACCAGAAGCGCGGCCTGGCGGTCACGACGGCCGCGGGGGCCGCCGCCACGGGCGCGCGCGCGGGCACGGACCGCTTCTTGCCGCGATCGAGCAGGTAGCGAATGACGCGGAACCCGAGCAGCGCCGCCAGCACGCCCGCGAACGCGAGCGGCTGGCGGACGTCCGACTTCACCAGCAGGTAGTAGTGCAGCGCGCCCGCGCTCGCGACGACGTACACCAGGCGGTGAAGCGCCTTCCAGCGCTTCGCGCCGAGCCGCATCAGCATCCCGTTCGTCGACGTCACGGCGAGCGGCACCATCAACAGGAGCCCGAGCGTGCCGATGAGCAGGTAGCGGCGCGTGAAGATCTCGTGCAGCGTGCTCGAGACGCTGAGGGCGCGATCGAGACCGAAGAAGATCAGAAAGTGCACGCATGCGTATGAGAAGGCGACGAGGCCGAGCGTGCGGCGGTACGAGATCAGCGTGTTCCAGCCGGTGAGCTTGCGCAGCGGGGTCACGAGGAGCGTCAGCAGCAAGAAGATCAGCGCCAGCAGCCCCGTGGTGTGCAGGGCGTAGTTGACGCCATTGACGCCGATCTGTCCGTGGGCCGCGTCCCACGCCAGGATCGCGCCTGGCACGAGCGCGTTCGTGACGACGAGAAACTTCGCGAACCGAAGGTCGTGCTGGCGCTTCATGCCCGGTCTGAGGTCGGCTTTGGGGTTCTCTGCCACGCCGCCGCCACCTCAGAACTGGGCACGCAGGTCCATGCCCGCGTACAGGCTCGCAACCTGCTTCTCGTAGCCGTTGAACATCAACGTCGCGCGCCGCCCCGACTCGCCGATGCGCTGCTCGGTCGCCTGACTCCAGCGCGGATGATCGACGGTCGGATTCACGTTGGCGAAAAAGCCATACTCGTGCGGCGCCTGCAGGTTCCAGGTCGTCTTTGGCTGCGACGCCACCAGCGAGATCTTCACGATCGATTTGATGCCCTTGAAGCCATACTTCCAGGGCACCACCAGACGCACCGGCGCCCCGTCTTGCGCGGGCAACTCGCGGCCGTACAGGCCCGAGGCCAGCAGCGTGAGCGGATGCATCGCCTCGTCCATGCGCAGCCCTTCGATGTACGGCCAGTCGAGCACCCCCGTCTTCTGGCCGGGCATGCGGGCCGGATCGAGGAGCGTTTGAAACGCGACGTACTTCGCGTCGCCGAGGGGCTGCACCCGGTCGAGCAACTTCGAGAGCGACCACCCCGCCCACGGGATCACCATCGACCACGCCTCCACGCACCGCATGCGATAGACACGCTCCTCCGGCGCGCTGAGCTTCAGCAACTCGTCGAGGTCGAAGACCTTCGGCTTGGCGACCAGCCCGTCCACCGTCACCTGCCACCCCGCGGTCTTGAAGTTCTGCGCGCGGTCCGCCACGCCGTCCTTGTCCGTGGTGAACTCGTAGAAGTTGTTGTAGTGCGTGACCGACGCGAGCGGCGTCATGGGCTCATCCACGCGGAAGCCTTGGGCCGCCGACGAGGGCGGCTCTTGCTTCAAGCCCTCCAGCTTCGGCGCCTCGACGACGGTCTCGGACTTTCCGTTCAGGCTCCGGTAGACCTTCGCGGTCGCGGCCACACTGGCCACCGCCACGGCTCCGCGCAGGAATGACTTTCGGTTGAAGTACACCGACGGCGGCGTGATCTCGGACGCCGGAATGTCGTCCGAATCAGCCATTTCCAAGGACGGCGAAATCCGCCGTCTGCCCGCCCCTGTTGATCACGCACACACGTTAGCACGCGGCGGCTCGTCGGAACGCACCCGCCTACTTTCAGCGAGCTCTCGGCCGCGGTGGGCCCGTCTAAACCGCCCGGGCTCAGCCCATCGGACCGTCGTACTGGACGTGGACGTACGTGCCAAGCCGGGTGTTGTACGCCACGTACCAACCCGGGTGGTCCGGATCATCGTAGAGGACGATCTGATCGTCGTTCCAGTTCCAGTCGTCGACGAAATCCATCTCCCACGGCGCCAGGCCGAAGTAGAAGCCGTCGATCCAGAAGCGGTGGCGCTCGCCATCCCAGCCCCGCAGTTGGTGGGAGTGGCCGCGCCCGATGCCGCCGCGGAACCGACCGGCGGCCCACGGGTGATCCACGTGAAACCGCTGGTCGTGCGGGCCCATGTCGTGTCCGACCCATCGCGAGCGCTCCACGTGCGGGCGCTCCGGCGCGGGTGGCGGCGCGCCCTGCGCCACGGGCGCCACCGGTCGAGGCGCCGGCCTGCCGGGGGCGCGCGGCGGGCCATGGGCAGGGGGCGGCGGTGGACGAAACCCGGGAGCCTGCGCGCGGGCCGGCGGTTGTCCATGTTGCGCGGGAGGAGGAGCGACCGAATGCGTCGGCGGCCCGAACGTGTGCGACGGAGGTGGGCCCCCCATGTGGGGCCCCGACTCGCCACGGGGCTGCGCGCGAAGCACCGGCGCCCATGCGAGGGGAAGCGATGCGGTGGTAACGAGGATCAAGCGTTTCATTTGGAACATGCAAACCTCGCAAGCACAGGAGGGGCCACCGGGAACATTGGCATTCTAGGGCAATTCGCGCCACCTGGTGTTGCGGCGGCGACCCACAGCCAGGCTCGGTTGTGGCCTCGGGGCGCGCACGTCACGGGGCGGCTGATGGTTCAGGGGCCGGGCCTTCGAAAGGCGGCGGCGTGGTCTCCGGCGAAGGACTGGCTGGCATCGAGTCGGCGCCAGCCCCCGCGACAGCGGCCTCGCCGGGCGGTTCGATCCCGGGGGCAGGCGCGCTCCCAGAAGGAGAAGGAGCGGAAGCAGGCGAAGGAGCGGGAGGCGGCACCGCCTGCTCCATCGCAAGCTCGGCCTGCGCCCAGGACGACAGGGGCCGGCGCGGCATCCGCTCCCCGGCGGGGAGCGACCCAGCCTCGTGACGACGCGTCGAAGAGCTGCGTGACGTCGTGATCGGCGAAGCCGGCGGACGATCGCCAGGACTCGCGCCAGGACTCGTCACCTTGGGCACAGCTGGCGCCGGCCGGAGAGCGTCAGTGACGCCGATGCCTGAGACAGCCTTCGCCTGGTCGTGGGCGCCGGCCTCGGGCGCCGCATCGACGGGCGGTTGCACCACGTTCCGCAGGGTCACCGTCGGCGCGGTCCCGGAGGATGCGAGCGCGGGCTCGGAGGCTGATGCTGACTTGCCTCCGGTCAGGGCCGCGCCTCGGGCCTTGAGGGTGACCCACTCGGACCTGGCTCGGCCCCATGCGTGCGTGGCCCGCGGTCCAGCGTGCGCCGCCACCCAGGCGTGTGCGGAATTACGGCGCAGCGCTTCCGCGCCTAGCCCCGCCAGCAGCGCGATGGCCACGACCACCGTCGTGATCACGAGAGGCCCTCGTCGCTTCGGGATCCGATCGAATGACGAGAACTCGACGGGCGCCTCGCTCGAGGTCGCGTCGCCCGCCAGCGGAGAATCCTTCCAGCCAAGGGCCTCTTGTCGTTCGCCCTCCCGGAAGAATTGCGCCGAGACGACACTCTCCCGCCGAGGCTCGAGCGCGGCGGACGGAGGAGGCGGTGGCACCGGCAGAGCCTCACGACCGCGTCGTTTCCCGTAGAACGCAGGGCCACTGCCCAGCAAGGTTCGCTGCTCGGGGGCCGACCGTACGACTTCGCCCTTCATGTTCGCTTCTCCTCTTCGTCCGTTACTTCAGTCACGTCGGAAATACCTTCATCGAGTCGTGGTGAGAGCCGCCCACCATGACGGAGGGCTGGCGCATCGCCGCTTCCTCGTCCTCCGGCGTGGACGGCGTCAACCTGATCCGGTCGGGGGGCGTCTGCTGTCCGCGCGCCTCGCGCGCCAGGACACCCCGCGCCGTCTTCACCGCGCGGCGGTGGCTCTCGTACCGAAAGATGTCGGACAAGCTGAGAACGCCGACGGTCTCGCCGCCTTGATCGATCACCACCAGGCGCGATCTCTCTGTCTTCTGCATCCGCTCTTCGGCGTCCTTCAGCTCTTCGTCCGCGCGACAGGTGACGATGTCCGTCGTCGCCACGTCGCTGATCAGGGTTTGGCTCGCCCGCTTGTCGTCGGCGCACACCCGCGTCGCGAGATCGCGATCCGTGATGACGCCCCGCAAACGCCCTGGCCCCGCCGTCGTGCCCAGCGCCGCATCGAACACCAGCAACATGCCCACGGATCGATCGCGCATGACCTGCGCGGCTTCCAGGACCGTGGCGCCGGCCGAGATCCACTCTGGATCGACGTTCATGATATTTCGACACTTCATCGCGCACCCCCCGACTGGGATTTGAGGTTGTTTCCTTGCAACCGATGTCATTGCAAGGCGCGGACCGAGCGGCCCACACCAGCCCCCGTCACGCGTCCGTCGCTCCGGGGTCGGCGATATCAGGTCGCCGGGGGAGGATCGCGTAACGCAGCACGCGCCTCGGTCACCCCGTGGCGACAAGTGGGCGGATGCGGTCCGCATCTTGCCCGCCATGGGGCGCAGGCCTAGGTTCCGAGGACCGTGCCGGCGCATTCCGTGAGATCGCGACCTCGACGGGGCCAGTGGCTCACGGTTCCTGTGGTCGGCCTACCGCTGTTGCTGTTGCTGTCGGGGTCAGTCTATTCGCTGTCGCACCTGTCCATTGCAACCGAGTGGATGGACCACACGAACGAGGTACGGATCGCCATCGAGCGTCTGCGCTCGACCGCCATCGACGGCGAGACGGGGATGCGCGGCTACGTGGTCGCGGGCGAAGAAGTATTCCTGGAGCCATACACCCGCGCTGTTTCGCAGTGGCCCGCCCAATTCGAGCAAGTCCGACGACTGACCACGGACAATCCGCTGCAGCAAGATCGCCTGCGTCAGCTGGCGGCGCGGCTGCGGGAACGTTTCGACATCCTCGCGCGCCAGCGCTCCTTGTTCGACCGCGGCGACCACGACGCGGCCAGGCTGACGCCGATCATGTTGAACGGCAAGCGGGTCATGGACGCCGTGCGCGGGATCATCGACGACATGCAACTCGAGGAGGCGCGCCTCGACGTCCAACGCCAGAGCGCCGCCCTCCATCGCTGGCAAGTGACGATGGTGCTCTTCGTGGGGGGAGCCTTCGCCACCCTGGTCATCCTGGGAGCAGCGCTGCTCCAGCGTCGCGCGGCCGACGCGCAACGTGAACGGTCCGGGCACGTGACGCGCGCGATCGACGGCGAACGCCGCTTGTTGAGGGCGATCCTCACCGGCATGGACGACGCGATCACGCTGCAGGACCAGAGCGGCAAGCTGATCTTCGCGAACCCCGGAGCGGCGACGCTGATGGGGTTTCCGTCGCTCGACGCGCTGCTGGCGGCCAAGCCGTCCGAGCTGGCCCGACGCTTCGAGGCGTTCGACGAAGCTGGGCGGCCCTTCTCGCTCGAGGAAGCGGCCGCGAGGGCCGTGCAGGCCGCGGGCGCGAAGGAGGTCGCGGTGACCATCCGCTCGCGCGTTCGGCAGACGGCGGAAGGCCCTTCGGCCCAGGGTCGGTCCGACGAGCGCTGGTCGAATGTCCGCGGCTACCCGATCATCGACGCCGAAGGCCAGGTCGTCCAGGTGATCAACGTGTTTCGCGACGTCACGTTCGAGCGGCGCGACGACGAGCGGCGCGAACTGCTCGTCCGCGTGAGCGACGAGCTGAGCGCGAGCCTCGACTACGAGAAGACCCTGGCGGCGGTGGCGCGGGCGGCGGTGCCGCCTCTCGGTGACTGGTGCGCGGTCGACATCTTGGAAGGCGACGAGGTCCAGCGCGTGGCCACCTTCGGCGTGCCCGCGGCGGAGAAGCCGCCCGCCGGCGCGGCGGGGCTAGGGTCCGCTCACCCAGCGAGCGCAGCCACGGCCGGGGTCGCCGTCATCCGGGCGGGAAGGGCCTTGTTCCAGCCGCTCGAGCCCGGCGGACGCCCGAACCTCATCAGCGTTCCGCTGATCGTGGGCGGCCGATCGGTTGGTGCGCTGACCCTGGCCATGACCGAGTCCGGGCGACAGTACACGCCGCGCGATCTGGCGTTCGCGCAGTCGCTCGCCGATCGCGCGGCGCTGGCCGTCGAGAACACCCGCTTGTTCCGCGAGGCGGCGACGGCGCGCGAGAAGCTGGCGCGGCAGCTGTCGCAAGAGCAGCAGCGACGGCAGGAGGCGGAGGACACCTCCCGCTTCGCCGAGATGTTCGTGGGCATGCTGGGCCACGATCTCCGCAACCCGCTGAACGCCGTCGGAATGACGGCGCGGCTGCTGAAGCGAAGGGGAGACGGCGATCCGAAGGCGATCGACAGGATCGTGTCCAGCGTCGAGCGCATGTCTCACATGGTGGCGCAGTTGCTGGATCTGACCCGCAGCCGGCTCGCCGGCGGAATCCCGGTCGAGCGGAAGCCGCTGCGGCTCGGAGGCGTCGTCGCCGAGACGCTGGATGAGCTCCGCCTGGTCTACCCCGAGAAGGCCATCCGCTGGAACACGCTCGGCGAGGACGAGGTGCCGGGCGACCGCGTGCGCCTGTCGCAGGTCGTCTCGAACCTGGTCGGCAACGCCATCGAACACGGCGACGCGAAGACCCCCGTGACCGTCACGTTGTCGAACCGGGGCGATCGACTGGTGCTGATCGTTCACAACGCCGGGCCGCCAATCCCACCGCCGCTGTTGCAGGCCATCTTCGATCCCTTTCGGCGCACGACCGCGCGCGGCGAGCTGGCGCGCGGGCTGGGCCTCGGACTCTTCATCTCGCAGCAGATCGTGCTCGCCCACGGCGGCGACATCCACGTCACCTCGACGGCCGAAGAAGGGACCACCTTCACCGTCACGTTACCGCGCTGGAACGGCCAGAAATTCCAGCTCGATGATCGAAACCTGGTAAGTTGAGATGATGGTGCAAGACAAGTCGACCATCCTTGTCGTGGAGGACGAGGTCGATTCCCGCGAGACCCTGCGCGAGATCCTGGAGCTCGAAGGGTACAGGGTTCGCACCGCCTCGAACGGCCGCGAGGCCCTCGAGACCCTCACCGCCTCCGGCGAGCAGATCTGCGTCATGCTGCTGGATCTGTTCATGCCCGTGATGGACGGCTGGCAGGTGATCGACGAGCTGCGCGCGTCGGGGCGTCTGGCGAGAACCAAGGTCGTGATCATCACGTCGGCCGCATACCGCGCCCCGGCGGGGATCCCGGTCTTCGAGAAGCCGCTCGACCTCGACAAGGTCATGAACACAGTCGCGACCCTCTGCTGACGGTCGGGCGGGGCCTGACCCGAGGCTCCCTTTGGGATATACAGTGGCCCGTCTCAAAGCCCCGGCGCGGTCAGCCTCGGCGCGAGACTGAAAATGGAAGTGTCGGGCCCATAGCTCAGCTGGTAGAGCTGCGGACTTTTAATCCGTAGGCCGCAGGTTCGAACCCTGCTGGGCCCACTTCTCGTCGACAGAAAATAAGACTCGGTCACGAAAACAGGTCGCCGCTACGCGGGCGCACATTCGTCGCGGGGCCGGGGCTGGTGGTGCTGTGCGGCCCGGAACGCGCGTTGTCGTTCTCCGCGCCCGACGTGTCGTCGGTGTCGAACCGGCGATCAATCTCCGCCAGGGCCAAGCCGAGCGGAAGGCCTTCGCGCCGCAATCGCAGCAGCTCGTCCAGACGGCGGTCGGCGATCACCTTGGCGCGCAACTCATGCAGCCGCCTGACCTCAGCGTCTGCGGCGGCGTTTCCCGCACGGAAGTACGCCGCGAGATCCAGCTGCGCAAGCCTCGCGCGCTCCCGCTTCCTCTCCCAGGCGCGGGCCGCCGCCGCCCTGCCCTGCTTCTCAGCCCCTCGGCGCCTGGCAACTTCGCGGGCGACCTCACGATCGTGGTCGGTCGGCGTGAAGCCCGCCTCGCAACGCGGGCACTCGCAATCCCGGCGATGTGTCTGGCCATCCGCCTCGAGGCGTACCAGCTTGGCCCGCAGCTTCGAACCCGGCCCGAATCGCGTCTGAGCATCCATGGAAGGAAGCTTTCTCATGATCGCACCCTGATTGTTTGTTCAGGTACCACTATGGCCCGCTGGCGACCTTCGCGCAAGTCGACCTCCTGGTTGCCTCGAACGAGATGCAAGCCCCTGACCATTTCATGGGCATGTGGCAACAAACGGCGTGAATTTCTCCCCGCCGTCGGATCTCCTTGCGCGCGACGAGACCTTTCTCTATGAATGCGCCCCTCAGTTCCCGTCCCTCCGTCGTCGGACCCCATCGTCTAGCCCGGCCTAGGACAATGGCCCTTCAAGCCAAGAACGCGGGTTCGAATCCCGCTGGGGTCGCCGCAACATACTGTAATAACTCTACTTTTATCG
>CAYUFS010000053.1:0-38960 GCA_964443975.1 uncultured Myxococcales bacterium
ACTCGCGATCCATGTGCTCGTTCAGATCGCGCAGGTTCTTGCGCAGATCGTTGATGGACACGCCCTCGACGCTGGCGGACTCGGTGACGGCGCCGGCCGCCGGATCGCGGGCGCGGGCGGCGAAGTTGGCGATGCGCTCGCGCAGCACCGACACGAAATACCCCATGACGTGGACGATGGGCCGGCGCACCCCGAACAGGAACCCGTAAAGATTCTGTTCGGACACGCGATAACGGAGCTGTCCCGTCAGCCCCGTGTTGAGGTGATCCTTCGTGACGGCGTCGATCACCGTTCCGCCCGCGTTCGCCGACGGCGTCTCGGGATCGTAAGCCATGTTCACGGTCTGCGTGGCGACCGACACCTTGTGAATCTGCTCCCAGGGCCACTTGAAGTAAGGCCCCCCGGGCGGGATGACGCGGACCTGGGGATAGATGTAGCGCGCCTTCTCGTCGTCCCGCAGGTCAGCCGCGATGGGCGACTGCAGGGTGGTGGCGCCCTCGATGCGCACGGCGCGCCCGAGCACGGTCTTCACGGCGCGTTCGCTCTGACCGACGGTGTAGAAGCCGCGCAGGACATAGCGCACGAAGAACCAGGCGAAGAAGCCGACGAACGACCAGATGACGAGGTCCTCGAAGGTGAGGCTGGAAGGGCTCGGAACGCTGTCCATGGGCAAGGCCTCGCTCGTGAGAGGCCCGCGAGTCTAACAGAGGCGTCTGGTCACGGATGGCTGGTGCAGGTCGTGGCGCTGCCCGTGCACGTCAGCTTCGACGTGGCCTGGCACACGAAACCCTTGGGCTCGAGCGCGTCGGCCGGGCAGCTGGCCGCGGCTCCCGTGCACGACTCGGCGACGTCGCACGGCCCGGCCGCCGCGCGACAGACAGTGGCCTTGGACTTGAAGCCGTTCGCCGGGCAAGCGGCCGCGGTGCCTGTGCACGTGGCGGCCACGTCGCACACGCCAGCGGCCGCGCGGCATTGGGTTCCTTTCGCGACGAAGCTGTCGGTGGGGCACGTGGCCGCCTTCCCGTCGCACACTTCGGCGACGTCGCACTCGCCCGCGGCCGAACGACACGCGGTGCCCTTCTGCTTCACCTGGGCGGCGGCGCAGGTCTTCGACGCTCCGTCGCAGGTGACCGTGCTGTCGCACGCGCTCGCCGCCGCGTGGCAGGCGAAGGTCTTGGGGGCCACGCCGTCGGCCGGGCAAGCGGCCGAGCTCCCGGTGCACATCTCGGCGACGTCGCAGGCACCAGCCGCCGCGCGGCAAGTCGTCGTCTTCGGCTTGAACGCGTTGGCCGGGCAGCTCGGCGACGTGCCGCTACACACGGCCGCGGTGTCGCAGACGTCGGCGGCGGCCCGGCATTGCGTCCCCTTCGCCACGAAGCCGTCGGCGGGACAGACTGTCGTCGTGCCCGTGCAAACCTCGGCGGTATCGCAGGCGTCCTTCGAGGCGCGGCAGACCGTTCCCGCGGCGGCGGGGGTGTGCACGCAGCTGCCCGGCGTACCGGTGTCCGTCGTGCAAGGATTTCCGTCGTCGCACGAGACGCCAGCGCCCACGAACACCTTGACGGGGATATTCGCCTTGTACACGGCGCCCACGTCGGTCCAGGCCACGCCGCTCTGCCCGTCGAGCCCATAGAAAGACACGCCCGATTTCGCGGTCACGTGGCTCGAATAGCCGGAGTACGCGTATTCGACCGGAATGATCATCTGCGGGGCCGTCAGCTTGACGACCGCCGAGAAGGTCTGGCCGTTAGTCGCCTGGGCGCCGAGCGACTCCACCGAGATCGTGTGATAGCCGGCGAAGGTCTCCGCCACGCCGGTGATCGTGCCGACCAGCGTTCCGCTCGACGGGTTGGCGCCGACGGGGGCGGTGCGAATCGACACGTCGACTGTGGTCCCGGGCACCATGGTGTAGAAACCGACCGCGGTGATGGGCGCGCTGGAGGTGGCCGTGTAGATGTTGCCCTGGTAGTAGGGGGCGGCGCCGCCCGACAGCGTCGCCGTCACGCCGAACTTGTCGTACTGATAGGCGGCGGCGTAGTTCGTGGTGGCCGCGAGGACGTCGTACACGTTGTTCTCGATGCCGATGTAAGGGTCGTAGTAGGAGATGTGGAAGTAGCCGGCCTCGCCGAACGACGAACCCCAGCTGTTGCGAATCAGAAAGGCGCCGTTTCCGGGGGGAGCCTTGGGGAACTTGCTGGCGGGGTAGCTGTCATCCCAGCCCACGATCGTGACCGCGTGGTTCGCGTAGTAGCCGGGGACCGGCAGGTAGTAGCTGTTCGTCGTGCCATTCCAGCCCGAGCCGTCCCACAGCATCGTCGTCATGACGCCGCCGTAGGTCATGATGGCGGACTTGATGACGCCGTTGTCCAGCGCGCCCGTACGGTCGGGGATGGTCAGCGCGGACTCGAGGTGCTTGGTGACCGGCACGACTTGATTGATCTTGCTCGACGCGCCGGCGTTGTAGGGGTCCGACGCCTCGGCGGCGGGGCCCGCCCAGCGCGACATGTAGGCGATGGACATCGCGGCGTTGCCGCCGTTGCAGGCCCCTATGTCGAAGCCGCTCCAGTCATTGAGGTGCTCCTCGGAAAAATCCGCCGATTCCCCCGGGAGCAGCTCCGACTCGGAGGCGCCGTACGTGGCGAAGGCCCAGCAGGAGCCGCAGCCCCCCTGATCCTTCACGGCGGTGAGCTTGCCGGTGCCGCGGAGGTCGTAGCTGGCGGGGAAGGTCTGCGCCCCCAGCGTGGACAGGCCGGCGCTCTGCCCCGACAGATGGACCGGGGGCGGGACGTAGCCGAGGGCGCGGGAGGCCGGCGTGACGGCTGCCGTGTTCAGGATGCCCTGGGTCTTCTGCTGCAAGAAGGCCTGAAACTTCGCCGAGGGAGGCGCCAGCGTCGGCGCGGCGACGGTCGTGCCTTGCGTCGCGAACAAGACCGACGCTGACGCCGCGCCGGCGTCCGCCGAGCCCGTGCCAGGGTCACTGCCACCCGCCCCGGAGTCGTCAGACGACTGGGCAGGCAGACAGGAGCCGGTGAAGACCGCGAACAGCGCTGTGACGGGGAGGAGGCGAAGGCTTTTATCGTTCATTATTTAGGTACTATAGAACACCAAAAAATAGGCGCAAGTAAAATCGTCAGCGTTGGCCTTTCGTCGGCCCCCATGCCAGAAATCCGGCCATGCGCATCCTTCACACGATGATCCGGGTCGGTGATCTGCGCCGCTCGATCGACTTCTACACGCGGGCGCTCGGCATGCGCCTGCTGCGGCAGCAGGACTTTCCCGACGGCAAGTTCACGCTGGCGTTCCTCGGGTACGGTCCCGAGGACACGCACCCCGCCATCGAGCTCACCTACAACTACGACGTCGCGAGCTACGAGCTCGGCACGGGGTACGGCCACCTCGCCGTCGGCACGACGAACGTCCGCGCCGCGTGCGACGCCATCCGCGCGGCCGGCGGCCGGATCACGCGCGAGCCCGGACCCATGAAGCACGGCACCACGGTCATCGCTTTCGCCGCCGATCCAGACGGTTACAAGGTCGAGCTCATCGAGCGGGCGTGAATCCGCCCCTCACGCGAGCCGGCCGAACATCGTGGCGAGGGTGGCGCGCTCGATGAACACGTCGACGAGCGCGCCCGCCTCCATGCCCGGCCCCGCCGGCACGATCACCGGGCGAAACGCGTCCGTGCGCGTGAAGAACTCGTGGGGCGCGCGCTTCGACGGCCCCTCGACCAGCACCCGCTCGCGCCGGCCGACCTGCTCCCGGTAGATCTCGCCCGTGATGCGCTTCTGGGCGGCGATGACCTCGGTGAGGCGCCGCTGCTTCACCTCGGCGGGGACGGTGTCGGGCAGCTTGCGAGCCGCGGTGGTTCCTTCGCGCTCGGAGTAGGCGAACATGAACGCGCCGTCGAAGCGCAGCTCGTCGAGCGCGTCGAGGGTGGGGCGAAACTCGTCCTCCGTCTCGTCGCAGAACCCGACCAGCACGTCGGTGCTGATGGCGATGTCGGGCATCGCGGCGCGAAGCGCGCGCACGAGCCGGCGAAACTCGGCGTAGTCGTACCCGCGCCGCATCCGCGCCAGCACGGCGTCGGACGCGGACTGCAACGGCAGGTGGACGTGCTTGCAGACCTTGGGCGTCTCCGCCATCGCGCGGATGACGTCCTCGGAGAAGTCGAGCGGGTACGGCGACGTGAAGCGAATCCGCTCCAGCCCGTCGACCGTGGCCACGGCGCGCAGGAGCTCGGCGAAGCCGACGTCCTCGTAGCGATACGAATTCACTGTCTGGCCGAGCAGCTGCACCTCCTTGTAGCCGGCTGCCGCCAGCGCGCGCGCCTGGCGCAGCACCTCGCGAGGCGACGTGCCCCGCTCGCGGCCCCGCGTGTACGGCACCACGCAGAACGTGCAGAACTTGTCGCAGCCGCGCTGGATGGTGATGTGCCCGGTTATCCCGCCGGTCATCGCGCGCGCCGGATCGAGCCCTTCGTAGGTCTCGTGGCGATCGAGCGTCGTGTCTTCGACGCCGGCGTCGAGCACACCGGCGGCGCGCGCCGCGCGGAGGTCGCGCACGTGGTCGACGAGGCGCCGGTATCCGTCCGGCCCCAGCACGAGATCCACGTAGGGCGCCCGGGCGCGCACCTGTTCCTTCAGGTGCTCCGCCATGCAGCCGGTGATCCCGAGGACGACGCCCGGCCGCAGCCGGTGCTCGGCCAGCATGCTGGCGCGCTGAAACACCCGGTCCTCGGCCTTCTCGCGCACGGCGCAGGTGTTGATGAGGATCAGATCCGCGCGCCCGACATCGTCGGTGCGCGCGTACCCGTCGCGGTGGAGCAGCCCGAGCACCATGTCGGTGTCGGCCACGTTCATCTGGCACCCGTACGTCTCGACGTACGCGAGCAGTGTCGCGCCGCGCGGCGCGGCCCCACCGGCGGGCGCATCGGCCCGCGGCCCGGGCGACGCCGCCCGCGCGGCGACGCTCGGGCGAATTTGCACCAGCTCGGACACGGCCGTCGAGTCTAACCGAACGGATGCCCAAGCGGCGAGCGGGCTGCCGGGCTGCTAACATCGCTGCCCGCGTGGCAAGCTTGGTCGAGGCGGGAGCGGTCCTGGACGGGACGTACAAGATCGTCCGTCGCATCGGGGATGGCGGCATGGGCGAGGTCTATGAGGCGCGCCATTCCCGGCTGTCGGGTCGCTACGCCGTCAAGGTGCTGAACGCCACGGTGAGCGCGCAGCCAGACGCGGAGGCTCGGTTCCGCCGCGAGGCGCAGGTGACGTCGGCGCTGCGCCACCCCGGCATCGTGCAGATCATCGACTTCAACACGACCTACACGGGGATGTCGTACCTCGTGATGGAGTACCTCGAGGGCGAGAATCTGGAGAAGCTGATCGACCGCGAGGGCGGCTTGCCGATCGACCGCGTGGTCGACATCACCCGTCAGGTGGCGGCGGCGTTGACCGAAGCGCACCGCAACGGGATCATCCACCGCGATCTCAAGCCGCAGAACATCTTCCTGCTCGCCCGCAAGCCCGGAGACGACGAGCCCGAGCGGACGAAGGTGCTCGACTTTGGCATCTCCAAGATTCGCTCGGCCTCGCGCGGGTTGACGGAGACCTCGGTGGTGCTCGGCACGCCCCAGTACATGTCCCCCGAGCAGGCCGAGGGGAAGACCAGCGACGTCGACGTGGCGACGGATCAGTTCGCGCTTGCGGCGATCGCCTATGAGATGCTGACGGGCCTTCCGGCGTTCACCGGCGACACGCTCGCGTCGGTCGTCTACAAGGTCGTGCACCAGGACCCGGAGCCGATCGCGGCGCGGCGCCCCGACGTGCCGAGGCAGCTGCAGAAGGTCATCGCGAAGGGCCTGTCCAAACGGAAGCAGGATCGGTACGCCTCGGTGGCCGAGCTCGCGGCGCACCTGCGCGCGGCGGCGCAGGGCCCAGGCACGCGGCGGCGCGCGGAGACCCCCGCCTCCGTCAGGCCCCCCGGGCCAGATGGAAGGCGCCCCGCCTCCCCTGCCGCTCCGCGGCCCGCGCCCGTAGCCCAGACGGCGCGCCTCGTGTCGCCATCCGCGCGCGGCGCGGAGCCCCACCCGCCACGACAGACGAGCACGGCCGCGGCGACCGGGGGCACGACCCTGGGCCGGCACACGGGCGAGCTGTTGCGGCTGGTGACAGGCGCGACGCGGAAAAACCGCGCCCGTCTCATCGTCGCCGCATCGCTCGCGCTGCTGTTCGTCGGATTCAGCGCCGGCCTTCGGGCGGTGAGGAGGGCCCCCGGGCGATCGGCGGGCTCATCAGCCTTGGCCAGCGCGTCCCCGGCCGCGGCGGCCAGGCCCGCGCCGCCACCATCCGGGTTCGCTGTCCAGCCCATACCGTCTCCGCCCCAGCCGGCGCCGGCCCCGGTGGCGGCGGCGGCCGAGTTCGACATCGCCAGCGATCCACCAGGCATCCCGCTGTGGATCGACGGCCAGCCATACCCGGGCCCGACGAAACAAGCGGTGACCCGGACGCGAGGCTCCTTGCCCGTCGGGATGCACACGTTCGAGCTCGCGAAGCCCGGGTTTCAGACGTGGCGCCGCGCCGTGGAGATGAAGCCCGACGCCCCCACGCGATTTCTGGCGCACCTGAAGAGCCACGACGACTCCCTCGCCGCCCCGTGGCCCCCACCCGTGCCGACGACGGTCCGCGCCGGGGCAGGCACGGCGGTGGCGCAGAAGCCGACCGGCACGACCCCGCCGCCCGCGACGACGTGCCTGTTGACGGTGGGCTCGACCCCCTGGGCGGAGGTCTGGATCGATGGCGAGAACACCCGCCATCACACGCCCGCCGTGGAGCTGATGCTGCCCTGCGGAGCGCATCGCCTCGACCTGCGACGCCCGGACCTGAACATCAACTTCACCACCAACGTGACCGTCAGCCCCGGCAAGGTGGCGAAGCAGAAGTTCCACCTCGAGGGCGACGGAGAAGCGAACAGGCCCCCCTGAGACCCGGCGGCTATCGGCGCGGGGGGCCGAACGTCGATCTCGCCTCGAAGGCGGCCATGTCGTCGGCGGCGAAGTAGTCGGCGACGACCTTGCGGAGCTCGGGCCGCGTGTAGACGTCCACCGCGCGGCTGGCGATCACGTCGGCGATGACGGCGGCAACCTCGTCGACAGGCTGGGCGCCCGGGAGCTGCCGCGAATCGGGGCCGCCGTGCAGCGCCTTCACGCCGAACTCGGTGGCGACCACGCCCGGGTGGACCGACGACACCACGATGTCCGGGAAGTCATCGCGCAGCTCGAAGCGCAGGCTGGCGGTCAGCGCGTTCACGGCGTGCTTCGCGGCCGCATAGACCGACCGGATGGTCGCGAACGGGACGCGGCCCAGCATCGACGAGATATTGATGATGTGCCCCGACCGCCGCGCGCGAAAATGCGGCAGCACCGCCTGCATGCCGTACAGGACCGACTTCACGTTCACCGTCATCATCTCGTCGAAGTCCTCGTCGGTGATCTGCGAGACCGCGCGCGAGATGCCGCGGCCCGCGTTGTTGATCCACACGTCGATGTGTCCGTGCCGCCTCAGGGTCTCGCCGACGACGGCCTCGACCTCGGCGCGCCGGGTGACGTCCGCGACCACGACCAGCGGCTCGCCGCCGCAGCGTGCGGCAACGGCATCCAGCGCGCCGCGGTTGCGCGCGACCAGCACCGGGTGCCCGCCACGCTTCGCGACGAGCTCGGCGACGGCAGCGCCGATTCCGGCGCTCGCCCCCGTGATGACAACGACAGGATTCTTCGGCGGATCGAGCATGATGTCGTCCTTTCGCGGAACCAGGCCAGCATACTTGATCACCGAGCCGCCCGGCGGCGCCGCCGCCCGTGCCCATTCACTGACTCCGCGCACATGACTTCGAGGATGATTTCCGACATAACTGCGGCGTGGCCTCTCCAGCGCATGACCGAATCCGCGAGCTGATCGCGCGCCTGGCGCTGGCGCCGCATCCGGAGCGCGGCTTCTTCGTCGAGACCTACCGCGCCGCGACGGGAGTGGCGGCGCCGACCCACACAGGACCGCGCGCCGCTTCGACGGCCATCTACTTCTTGATCGGCCCCGACGCGCCCGCGACCTTCCTGCATCGGCTCCTGTCCGACGAGATCTTTCACCTCTACGAGGGCGGCCCGCTCGACATCCTGCGCCTCCATCCCGACGGTCGCTCGGACGTCGCGCGGCTGGGCCTCGACCTCGCGGCCGGCGAACGGCCCCAGGTGGTGGTGCCGGCAGGAGCGTGGTTCGGTACCGAGCTGGCGCCGGGCGCGCCGTACTGCCTCGTCGGATGCACGGTGGCCCCCGGCTTCGAATTCGGCGACTTCACGCTCGCGGAGGGGCCCGAGCTCGCGCGGCGTTACCCCGCGGTCGCGGACCGCATCGGCCGGATGACGCGGCCGGCCCCGTCGGGTCCCGTAGAGACGACCGATACCCCGTGAGCCAGCATCCACCGGCCGCCGCGCCGCCGGCACGACAGGCGGCGCTGCTCCTCGCGTTCGCGACGGTGTACGTCTGCTGGGGATCGACGTATCTGGCGATTCGCCTCGCGGTCGCCACCTGGCCGCCGTTGTTGATGGCAGGCGTCCGCTTCATCGTGGCGGGCGGCACGCTCTACGCGTTCCTGCGCGCACGCGGCGTCCCGGCCCCTGCCCCGCGCCACTGGGGCTCCGCGTTCATCGTCGGGGGGCTCCTGCTGGCGGTCGGGAACGGCTCGGTGTGCTGGGCGGAGCAGTGGGTGCCCTCCAGCGTCGCCGCCTTGATCATCGCGTCCACTCCCCTGTGGATGACGCTGCTCCCCTGGCTGGCACGCCGCGCGCCGCCACCCTCCCCGCTCGTGCTGCTCGGCGTCTTGCTCGGTCTCGCGGGCGTGGGGATCTTGCTCGGCGGGCGCTTCACCGCCAGCGCCGCCGGCGCGGTCACCTCCGCCGGCCCACGCTGGGCCACCGCGGTCCTGATCGCGGCGACGCTCTCCTGGGCTGTCGGCTCGCTGTGGTCCCGGCGGCTGCCTTCGTCCGCGTCGCCGTTCCTCGCGACGGCGATGCAGATGCTCGCCGCCGGCCCGCTGCTGCTGGCGGGTTCCGTGGCCCGCGGCGAGCTTCACCACGTCGCGATGGCGATGGCCGCGCCCGTGCCCCTGCTCGCCATCCTGTTCCTGGTGGTGTTCGGGAGCATCGCTGGCTTCGGCTCGTACGTCTGGTTGCTGCGCAACACCAGCCCCACCCGCGCCTCGACCTACGCGTTCGTGAACCCGCTGATCGCCGTCCTGCTCGGGTGGGCCGTCGCCGACGAGACCCTGGGGCCGCGCACGTTCGCGGCGTCCGCGCTGATCGTGTCGTCGGTCGCGGCGGTCGTGCTCGGCTCCAGCCGTCGACGATGACCTATTTCGCGAGCAGGCCGATGTTGCGCGCCAGCTCCTGGAACGTGGCCACCGCGGGCGTGGGTCGTCTCGCGAGCCGGGGATCGCCGGCGAAGTCGATGGCGTACAACCCGAACCGACCTTCGTAGCCATGCGACCATTCGAAGTTGTCGATCAGCGACCAGTGCATGTATCCAATGACGTCGACGCCCGCCGCGCGCGCCCGATCGACCGCATAGATGTGTGAGCGGATGAAGCCCGGGCGAATGGCCCCGGTGCGATCGGCGACCCCGGACTCCGTGACGAGGATCGGCCAGCCGAAGCGCGCGAATCTCTCCAGCACCCGTTCGAGCCCCTCGGGATAGATCTCCCAGCCCAGATCGTTGTGCGGTCGCGCGGGATCGACGACGATCTCGTAGGGCGCCGCGCGGTCCAGGTGCGCCCGCACCACGTGCCGCGTGTAGTAGTTGAGGCCCAGCCAGTCGAGGCTGCCCTGGCCCTTCAATGACGGCGCCTCCTCGTCGAGCGTCACCTCCATCGGCAGCTCGATGCGAATGCGGCCCGTCGACAGCGCGTCGGGGATCGCCTGGTTGTAGAAGCGATCGGCGATGCGCGCCACCAACCCGTCGAGCGGTCCCCGCGACGCCGGATCGAAGACGATCACGTTGTGGGCGAGCCCGACGCGCGTCGCGGCGCCGTCCCCGTCGGCGTCGACGCGATCGTGCGCGCGCAGCGCCGCCGCCGCCAGGCCGTGCGCGGTCAAGAGCTGGGCGAGGACGCGCGCGGCCCGCTTAGGATCACGTACCCCGGGCGGCCAGTCGGCCGACAGGTATCCCTTGGTGGCGTAGACGTTGGGCTCGTTCAGCGTGCACCACAGATCCACCTGGTCGCCGAAGGCCTCCCCGGCGCGCCCCGCGAACGACGCGAACGCCGCTGGCGCGCCCGGCCACTCCCACCCGCCGCGCGCCACCACCCAGCCGGGCAAGGTGAAGTGGTACAGGTTCACCATCGGCGCGATCGCGTGCGGGCGCGCCGCGCGCAGCGCCGCCAGCATCTCCCGGTAACGGGCGACCGCGGCCTCGTCCCAGGCGCCCTCGGCCGGCTCGAGGCGGCTCCACTCGATGCCCAGGCGGTAGACGTTCGCGCCGAGCTCCTCGAGCGCCGTCACGTCTTGACGCCACAGGTTCCAGGAGTCGGCGGCCCGGGTGGCGGTCGCGCCATCCGCGACGTGCGGACGCCCATCGGGATATCGCCCCCGTTCCCAGTCCGTCCAGTCGTTGTGGTTGCCGCCCTCGATCTGGTACGCGGAGGTCGCCACGCCGAGGAGGAAGCCCGGACCGAGCCCTTGCAGCATGACGTGGCGATCGATCTCCGCCTGCGAATACGACGGCCGCGGGCGGCATCCCGCCGCTCCCGCCAGCGCCGCGAACGCGACGATGGCGACCCAGCCATGCGACCGGGAGGCGATCACGTTGCCGGGCCTGCTTTCGTCGCTGGACGCGGCCGCGATGACGAGCTCGATGCCGACGACGATGGCGGGGCCACGAGGCCAGCATAGCGCTCGGCGGCGCGGCGAAGCTCGGCGGCCACGCTGGCGCGCAGCTCGTCGGGCGCGAGCACCTCCGCCTGGTCCCCGAAGCTCAACACCCAGCTCGCCAGCTCGACCGTCCCCATCACCCGCACGGTCATCACCACCCCGCCCGCCACGCGCCGGAACGTCTGGGTCTTGTGCCACAACCGCCGCGTGACGTAACGGGCCACCCGTTCGGTGAAGAAGACACGCACCGTGGCCGGCGCGCCCTTGATCAGGCCGAACGCCCCCTCGGCGAGCTCCGCGGGGTGAAAGGCGGCCGGGTACGAGAACCCGTCGCCGCGGCGCCAGGACACGTCGCGAAAGCCGTCGAGCGCCAGGGTCCGGACCTCACCGTGCGCGTGGCTGAGGCCGGCCAGATACAAGCCCTTCTTGTAGACGAGCAGCGTGTAGGGCTCGAACCGCACCGCGCGCTTGCCCTCGCCGATGCTCTGGTGGCGAATGTCGAGTCGCTCCTCGCGCAACAGCGCGGTGAGGATCTCGTTGACGTGCTCGATGCGGCCCTCGTAGATGTGGGGCGCCTCGTTGACGTCGAAGATCTTGCGGTCGAGGTTGCGGGCCGCGACGAAGTCCCGCCGTCGCAGCGTCGCCTCGAGGCGCGCGAAGACGTCGTCGAGATCCTCCTTGAATCCGGTGCCCGCCAGGAAGTCGAACACTCGCCGCGAGAGGAAGAGGCTCAACATCTGGCTGGTCGTCAGCGTGAGCGTCTCCCGGCGCCCCGCGGGCATCAGCCGCCAGAGCTTCTTGCGGTCCACCGTCTCCTCGTGGAGGGGCTCACCCGCCGCGCGCACCGCCTCGAGGTAGCGGAGGGCAGTCCTGACGCTGACGCCAAGCCGCTCGGCGATGTCGTAGACGGTCGCGCCCGCGCCGCCGTCCAGCATCGCGCGCACGCTTTGCAAGCGCACGGCGGGCGCGTAGGGGGCGGGCCCCGCGCGCCGCCCGCTGCGCGGGGTTTTCTCGGTCGATTTCATGTGCGACGTATTTTGTCATAGATAGACCTTAAGGTCTTGTTCATGGAAAGGGGACACGAACCATGGACACGAAGACCGTCACGAACGTCGAAGGCAAAGCGAACGCGGAGCGCCGTCAGGCGATTTCAGGGGCGCTGGCAGAGATCGAGAAGCAGTTCGGAAAGGGCTCCCTCATGCGCCTGGGTGACGCGGGACCACCTGCCGAGGTTTCGGTGGTTTCGACCGGATCCCTCGGTCTAGACATCGCGCTCGGCACGGGGGGCCTGCCGCGCGGCCGCATCGTGGAGCTTTACGGGCCGGAGTCGTCGGGCAAGACGACGCTGGCGCTGCACGCGGTGGCGGAGGCGCAGCGCGCCGGAGGCGTGTGCGCGTTCATCGACGCCGAGCACGCCCTCGACATCGGGTACGCGCGCAAGCTGGGGGTGCGCACCGACGACCTCCTCGTGTCGCAGCCCGACTGCGGCGAGCAAGCGCTCGAGATCGTCGACACCCTCGTGCGCTCGAACGCCGTCGACGTCGTCGTCATCGACTCGGTCGCGGCCCTGGTGCCGCGCGCCGAGCTCGAGGGCGAGATGGGAGACTCGCACGTGGGCCTGCACGCGCGGCTGATGAGCCAGGCGCTCCGCAAGCTGACGGGCGCGACCTCGCGCGGGAACACCCTGGTGGTGTTCATCAACCAGCTGCGCATGAAGATCGGCGTGATGTTCGGCAGTCCCGAGACCACCACCGGCGGCAACGCGCTGAAGTTCTACGCCTCCGTACGGCTCGACATCCGCCGCATCGGCGCGCTCAAGGACGGCGATCGCGTGGTCGGCAACCGCACGAAGGTGAAGGTCGTCAAGAACAAGCTGGCGGCGCCGTTTCGCGAGGTGGAGTTCGACATCGCCTATGGGCAGGGCATCTCGCTCAGCGGCGAGATCATCGATCTGGGCGTCGAAGCCGGGCTGATCGAGAAGAGCGGGGCTTGGCTGTCCTGCGCGGGCGAGCGCCTCGGCAACGGTCGGGACGCCGCCAGTCAGGTGCTGGCGTCGCGGCCCGAGCTCATGGCCCGCTTGCGCGCGGACCTGCTCGCGCGCGCTGGCGTGGGGGTGGGCGGGAGCGGTGATGGAGGCGTGGCGTCGGGCGATGCCTCGGGCACGGGCACGGGTGCGGCGTCACCGGCGCAGGCATCGGCATCGACATCGACGTCGGCGGGGGAGGCGCGCAGCAATCGACGGGCGGCCTAGTGCTGGGGCATACTCCCGCGTCATGCCGAAGCTTCCCGGACTGCGCGTGTTTCGATCATCGATAGACGGCTACGGTGTCGTGGCGACCCGGCCTTACGCCGCGGGTGAGGTCCTGTCCGAGGTGGAGGGCGTCGCCTGGCGCGAGGGGGACGGCGTCGACGACCGCTACTCGCTGTGGATCGCCGACGGCCTGTACTTCGACATGGTGGACCAGACCCGCTGGATCAACCACTCCTGCGACCCCAACGCGACGCTCGACACCGGGGTGGACGCGACGGGCGAGGTCTACGCCCGCGTCCTCGCGCGCCGGCCCATCGCGGCCGGCGAGGAGCTCGCCTACGACTACGCCTTCCCCGCGCACCTGGCCGAGCCGTGCCGCTGTGGCTCACCGAAATGCCGCGGCATGATCATCGACGAAGACGAGCTGCCGCTGGCCGCCGTGGCGACCCACGGGTAGCAGAGCGGGCTCAGCAGGTTAGGGAACGAGGCCAAGGGACCGCCACTCCGCGCTGAGGAAATCCCAGAAGGCCAGCCGTCGACCGAGATTCCGACGCAACCGCGGATAGTCGGCCACCATCGCCGCAACCGGCACCAACCCCACGGCCTCGTCGAAGCGTGCCTCGCGCATGACCTTCGCGGACAGACGGACGCGTTCTTCATCGTCGTCCCCGGCGAGTCGTCGGCGCAGCTCGTCCAGGGTCAGCGGCTCGTCCCACAAGAAGTAGGGAACCGCCGATCCGTCGGTGAGGTCGGTCGCGAGGCGCATGAAGAAAGAATAGGTCGTGGGCAGGTGGCCGTGGTAGCGGCTCCGAGTGCCGGGACCGGAGACGACCCCTGGTACCCACGAAAGCGCCAACGGAATCGAACTTGGGTCATCGACCCGTGCGGGCGCGCGGTCACTCAGGCTCCGACCGTTTCTGATTCACCTCGCCCCGCTTGCGGACCGCTTGCGGGGAGAGCAACTGTGTCAAGCGCGTTCGCACAGGAGAATTCCTTCCCCCTCTCCATGCGGTAGCATGGAGAGGGTCGGGGAGAGGTCCGGCGACCAGCGACGGCCGTCGCGAACCATGGCGGTGAGGATGGTGAGGAGCTTGCGCATGCAGGCGACGATGGCGACTTTGGGCTTCTTGCCGCGGGTCCGGAGGGCGGCGTAGGTGCGACGGATCACGGGGTTGAAACGCACGGCCGTGATCGCTGCCATGTAGAGCTTGCCAGCCTCCGAGACTCCTCACAGTTCCAGGACTACCAGTCCCCTAACCAACGGATGGCTGGAATCACGCTGCCGAGCGATCTCGCCTTCTGGTTCAAGCGCACAATCTTCTCCCATGTGGCAAACCAGACCAACGTCTTCTTCGACAAAGACCTGTTCACCCTGCTTGGCGCACACCAGAAGTTCCTGACAGGGCACTACGTCTGTCTGTTCATCGGACAGATCTCTTGGAGGGTCGGCGCAACGGCCAGACGACGATTCCGGACCACTGGGTGGTGCTGGCCTCCCAGATCAGAGTCAACGGGACCTCCGCGACGACCTTGCTTGCGCGGGGCGCCGCCGTCAACGGTGACCAGGCGCTGCTCGACGCGACGGTCGAGTTCGACGTGTACACTTGGGGCACCCCGATGCGCGCCGTCACCCAGATGTGGCCGGGGATTCGGGTGAAGGATTGCCTCGATTTCTTCTATGGGTTCGTGTCGGCCAAATAGCCGCGCGCGACGGTCGCCCCTAGCATGGGTCGTGCTGGCGGCCGTCTCGGCGTGCCACCCACCGACGGCGACCGTCGTGGCCCGGATCGCGACGGGCGCCGAGGCATCCCCGTCGGCACTGGAGCTCGACGCCTCGGGAGGGGCGCTGGTCACCGCCTCTCGCGAAAAGAGCAATGTCACGGTCTGGGCCGGACCGTTCACCTCATCAACGCCCGCGTTCGACCGCGGGGCAAGCGGGACCCTAGGGGTGGTTGCCTTCGCATCTCCCGATGTCGTCTTCGTCGCCACCGAGGGTGGCGCGGTGAATGAGTGGAACTGGAAGACCGGAAGCACGGACTTCGAGCACAAGTTTTTCGGCTCGGCGCTGGCCGCGCGCAGCGCAGACGGTCGCTACATCGCCTTTGGCGGCGAGGTCTACGATCGCAAGACGGGCCGCGCTGAATCGCCCGCGCGCGTCGCGGAGCAATCGGCGCTGGAGTTCTCGGCGGACGGGACGCGCCTGCTGAGCGCGAGTTTCCACGATCGGACCCTTCTTGTTCGGACGCTGCCCCCGGGAGCTGGGAGCGCGGCGCAGGAGTGGCACGCTCGCGGCGACGTCCGACGCGCTGCGATCAGCCCGCGCGGCGATCGTGTCGTCGCAGCGCTGCGCGGCGACGACATCGAGGTCTGGCGGCTGCCGTCGCTGGCGACGAGTGCTTCCTGGTCCGCCAACGATCTCGTGGTGGACCTCGCGTTCCTTACCGATGACGCGCGCGTCGTGGTCGCCGATCAGAGCGGAGTCGAGGTCCACGACGCAACCACCGGGCAGCGGACATTTCGCGGCGATTTCGATGGCAAGCTTGGGGCGTTCTCCGTCGACGGCGACATCGCCGCGGCCGGCACGCTCACCGGCGAGCTCGTGGTTTGGAACCTCGTCCAGGGGAAAGTCCTCGCGCGTGCGAGGCTCGCGTCCTCGCGGATCGCCCAGATCAGCGTGCGCGCGTCGGTGCGTCGGCTCGCGGTGGCGGACCAGGTGGGTACGCTCACCATCCTCGCCTGGTGAGCCGGCTGGGCGAGGCCCCCGCGACCACCGCCACGCGCGTTTCACAGATAACCCGCGGCTTGCAGGTTGAAGAGGTGGGCGTAGCGGGCGCCGGCGGCGAGGAGGGTGGCGTGGCTGCCGTCCTCGACCACGCGGCCGGCCTCGAGGACGAGGATGCGGTCGGCCATTCGCACGGTGGGGAAGCGGTGCGAGATCAAGATGGTGGTGCGCCCGGCCGCCAGCGCCCGGAAGCGCTGGAACACGGCGTGCTCGGCCTCGGCGTCGAGCGCGGCCGTCGGCTCGTCGAGGATGAGGATGTCCGCCTCGTCGCGCATGAAGGCGCGTGAGAGCGCGACCTTCTGCCACTGGCCGCCCGACAGCTCGACGCCCGACGAGAACCACCGTCCGAGCTGCGTGTCGAGGCCGGACGCGAGGCCCGCGACCAGCTCGCGCGCGCCCCCCTGCTCCACCGCCCGACCCACGCGCTCGGCGTCGTCGAGGTGTTGCACGCTGCCGAACGCGACGTTCTCGCGCAGGGCCAGCTGGTACTGGTTGAAGTCCTGAAAGATGACCCCGATGCGACGCCGGAGCGCGGTCTCTTCCCACGCGCGCAGGTCGCGGCCGTCGAGCAGCACCCGGCCCTCCGTCGGCTGATAGAGGTTCGCGAGCAGCTTGATGAACGTCGTCTTGCCCGCGCCATTCTCGCCGACGAGCGCCAGGCTCTGCCCCTTCGGAATGAAGACGTTGATCCCGCGCAACGCCCAGCGCCCCGCTTCGCCCCCGTCGGCGCCACCGCCGCCCGCCACCGGATAGCGGAAGCCGACGTTCTCGAAGCGGATGCCTCGTTCCGTGGCGCCCCCCTGCGCGACGCCGTTTCCTGACACGGCGGGCGCCGGCGCCGCCAGCACCTCGTCGGGGCTGTCCGTCGGGATGGCGAAGTAGTCGAACAGGTTCGTCATGTACAGCGTGTCCTCGTACATCCCGCCCACCGCCGACAGCACCGCCTGGAAGCTCTGCTGGCCCTGCCGGAACGCCACGAGATACAGCGTCATCTCGCCGAGCGTCAGCCGGCCCCGCACCGTGGCGGCGACGATGAACGCGTAGCAGCCGTAGAACACGGCGGTGCTCACCAGCGACAGTCCGTACCCCCACAGCGTCCGCTTGACGGCCAGCCGCCTGTCGTCGGTGAAGAACGTCTCGGCCATTCGCCGGTAGCGATCGAGCAGCAGCGGCCCGAGGCCGAACAGCTTGACCTCCTTCGCGTGCTCGTCGTTCGCGAGGACGTACTCGAGGTAGGTCAGCCGCCGCGCGTCCGGCGAACGCCAGTTGCGCAGCCGGAACGCCGCGCCCGAGAAGCGCGTCTCGGTGACGAACGCCGGCACAGTCGCCGCCAGCAGCGCGAGCGCCATCCACCCGGAGAAGCCCACCAGCAGCGCGAGGTACCCCGCCAGCGTGAGCCCGTTCCGCACCACCTGAAAGTTGCTTTGAATCAACGACAGCGGTCGCGTCGAGGCCTCGCGGCGCGCGCGCGTCAGCTTGTCGTAGAACTCCGCGTCCTCGAAGTGGCGGAGCGACAGCCGCAACGCCTTCTCCAGGATGCGCACGTTGATGTCGATCCCCAGGCGCAGCCCGATCACCTGCCGCACCAGCCCGAGCACCCGCTCCGTCCCCGCCATCGCCACCACCGCGCCGAGCTCGACGGCGACGAGCCGGACCGCCCGCGCGACCACCAGCTCGCGCCCCGCGCCCGGCGCTGCGGCGCGCGCCGACATCACCACGTCGATGATCAGCTTGCCCACGTACGCGATGAACGGCGGCAACAGCGCCGCGACGACCGTCAGCAGCGCCAGCGTCAGGACGCCCGCCGGCGACGATCGCCACACCAGCCCGAGCGCGCGCGCCGAATGGCGCGCGCTGGCCTTGAGCCGCGCGGAGAGCTTCACCTCGGCGGGGCGCACGACGACGGGCGGCGGCGGTGACATGTTCTAGAAGCGTAGCCCTTCCTGGACCACCGATGGCCGCCGATTCGACGTGCGGGCTTCGTGCGCCAGCAGCCAGCGCTTCGCCGCCTCGCCGCCGGCGTACCCGGTCAGGCTGCCGTCGCTGCCGATCACGCGGTGACACGGGACGATGATCCCGATGGGGTTTCGCGCGTTCGCGGCGCCGACGGCGCGCGTGGCGGTCGGCCGCCCGATGGCGCGGGCCTGCTCGGCGTAGCTGCGCGTCTGACCGAACGGGATCGCACGCAACGCTTGCCAGGCCTGTCGCTGGAACGCCGTGCCCAGCTCCCGGAGCGGCAGCTCGAAGCTCCTCCGCGCCCCGTCGAAGTATTCGCGGAGCTGGCGCGCGGCGAGGCGCAGCAGGGGCGTGTCCGCGCGCTCGCCCGCCACGCGCGTCGCGAACGCCGCGTGCGTCTCCATGTCCAGCCGACAGATGGCGCCCGCGTCAGCGTCGGTGACGATGCGGAGCCGACCGATGGGGCTCATCAGTTCGATGAAGGTGATCGCGCTCATGTTCGCTCCTGACTTCTTTGTGGCGGCGCTGCCGACCACAGGTGCATGACAGCGTAGGCGCGCCAGGGACGCCACGCCTCGGCGCGCGCCGCGGCCGCCTTCGGCCCGAGCCCGCCCAGCGCCCTTCGCACCCCCAGATCTCCCGCCGGAAACGCGTCCGGATCGTGCAAGGCCCGCATCGCCACGTAGGCCGCCGTCCAGTCGCCGATGCCCGGAACCGCCTTCAACTGTCGCGCCACCTCGTCGCGCTCGCCGGCATCGAGGTGGCGATGGAAGCCCGGCGCGGCGAACAGCTCGGCCAGCGCCCGCAGCGTCGCCGCACGCGCCGTCGGCAGCCCGATCGACGCCAGCGCGGCGACCGGCACAGACGCGAGCGCGCCGGGCGAGGGGAACGTGCGCGACAGCGCGGCGCAGGCCGGCGGCCGGAGCTCGAGCCCGAAGCGCGCCGCCAGGCGACCGGCCAGCGTCGTGGCGGCCCGCACGGAGATCTGCTGCCCCAGCACCGCGCGCACGGCTGCCTCGAAGGGATCGAACGCGCCCGGCACGCGCAGCCCCGGCGCCGCGCGCACGCTCGGACCGAGCAAGGGATCCGCGGCGAGGCGCTCCGCGACGACGTCGGGCCGCGCGTCGAGGTCGAACAGCAGCCGAACCCTCGCCACGATCTTCATCAGGTGACCGACGAGGTCCGTGGCGATCGACGCGCGCAAGCAGGACCCGCCTGGATCCATCGACACGGAGACGATCCCCACGTCGTCGCCGTAGCGCACCGTGCGGCGATAGCCGTCGGTTGTCACCTCCTCGACGCCGGTGATCGCCCGCGCGCCCAGGAACCCGAGGAGCGCGCGCCAGGGTAACGGCGGACGAAACGCCAGGCGAAGCGCGATCGCCGCATCGTCGATCGGTCCTGTGGGGGACGCGCCCGCCGGGTGGGCGCCGCGCAGTCGCGACGGCGCCCGGCCGAACCGCCGCGCGAACGCCGCGTTGAAGCGACGCAGGCTGCGAAACCCGCTGGCAAATGCGATCGCCGCCAGCGACATCCGCGTGTCCGCGAGCAGCCGCCTCGCGAGCGCCAGGCGGCGCGACTGCGCGATCTCCACGAGCGGCACGCCCACCTCTTGTTCGATGGCCCGGCGGAGGTGCCGGGCGGTGACACCCAGCTCCGCGGCCAGCGCGGCGACGGACCCGTCGTTCAAGCATCCGGCGTCGACGCGCGTGAGCGCGGCCCGCACGATCCGTGAGCGCGCGTCGACGGAGCCGAGGCCCGGCGCGCCCTCGGGGCGGCAGCGGAAGCACGCGCGGTAGCCAGCCTGCTCGGCGTGCGCGGCGTCGGTAAAGAATTCACAGCGGTCGCGGCCGGGCGTCCGGGCCACGCAGATGGGGCGGCAGTAGATCCCGGTCGTGCTGACACCGACGAAGAACACGCCGTCGAAGCGCGCATCGCGCGCCGCGAGGGCCGCATACCACCTGTCGCCTTCCGCGAGCACGATGCCCTCTGCATAGCGCCGAACGCGCCGCCGGTCTGGCCATTTTCGGACGCGACGGCAAGAAAGGCGCGCTCCAACGCGACTACTTGGCGGAGCGGGTGGCGGCGCGCTCGTAGTCAGCGGCGCTGACACGCACCTCGTCGACGTCGGCCAGCGCCCGCCGCTGCCGATCCTCCGCGTCGTCGGCGAAGCCAGCGAAGCCCCAGGTGTCCTTCGAACCCCGGCGCAAGGGTGCGTGCGCGCCCGAGGCGAGCACGGCCGTGGCGTTCTCCCCGTCGGGCCCGCGCTCGAACCGGGCGTCGCCGGCGCAAAACGGCCCCAGCGTCGCGAGCGCCGCCTGCCCGAACGCCTCGGCGAACAGGGCACGCCCGCTCCCGAGCACCGCGCCGCGCTCGAAGCGCCGCAGCTCGCGCTCCCGCTCCGCCCCTTCTGGGTAGTTGCTCAGGATGATGTCGTACGCCTCGCGGTGCGACTTCTGCACGGTCATCCAGGCCCACCGGGTCTTCTCGTCGAGCGCCTCGAAGAGCGCAGACGCGTCCCGCGCGCCGACGGCCTTGCACAGCTTCTGCTGAGCCGCCTCCGGGGTCCGCGCCTTCCCACAGCCAGCCGCCGCCAGCGCGGCGGCCGCGACCAGCGCGCACGCGAAGGTCCCTCGCATCAGCACGCCGTCATATAGGAATCGCCGGATGCCGGCAAGCATGGCGCGCCGACCTTCTGTGCTAGTCTCGGCCGGCTTTTTCCACGTCCATGGACGATCCGGCCCAGACAGGTCCTCGGCCCACCCCCGCCGGCCTCAGCGAGGTGGACGAGTTCGCCGACATTCCGAATCCTCGGATACGACACCCCGCGCTCGCGCTCGGCGCGGCGGTCCTGGCGCTGTTCCTCGTCGTCAAGACCCGCAGCGATCTCGCGTTCTTCCTGTCGTCCCCGCACCCGGCGGATCTGGGCGACGCGCGGGCGCTGATGGCCAGCGAACGCGGGCGCGTCGTGCTCGCCGACGGCGTGAACCACGTGATCCGCGTGCGCGGCACGCCCGATCGGGAGAGCGCGCTGGAGGTCGACACGAAGGGCTCGTGGACGTTCACCGAGCTGTCCCGGTTGCTCGGCACGCAGAGCCGCATCTTCGTTCACCGGCGAGAGAACCCGTTGCCCGGGTTCCGCGCCGAGGCAGACGTGTTCGAGGGCCGCCTGCTGCGGTTCTCGGACCTTCCGTTCGAGGACGCCATCCGCAGCTACTTCGCCGGCCACGTGGGCGCCACCCACTTCTTCAAGCCCGACGACGTCCACCGCATCGTCGCGGCGGGCGTCTCGCCGTCGGTCTCGCTGCCCGATCTCGCGGGGGACACCGTCATGCTCGGCCCGAACGACATCCTCGCGTTCGAGCTGGTGCGCCCGGGAGAGGTCGAGGTGGGCCTACCCGTCGGGCGCTTCGCCAATCCCGAGGCGGCCCGCGCGGCCGTGGTGGCGCGCGGCGCCGAGGTGCTTCGGCCAGGGCGCGCCACGCAGGACCGTCAAACGTGGATCGTCGCCGTGCCCGCCGACAAGCGCGATCGCTTGATGGACGATCTGGGCGCGATCGACTATCAGTCGGACCTTCGCGAGGTCCGCGAGACCGTCAAGGCGCGGCTGGCCGACGTCACCGTGGAGGGCTCGACGCTGGCCGTCCGGGCGGCCGACAGCGTCGACCCCGCGGCCCCCGGGGGCACGAAGGGCGCGGGGGGCGGCGGCATGACACGGACGCTCGTCGGCCTGGCGACCATTCGCACGCTCGGCACGGTGCAAGTCCCCGCCGACGCCTACCTGATCGTCGAGGCGGAGCTGCCCCGCGAACACTTCTCCGACGCCGCGATCGCCGTCGTCCTGATCGCGTTCGCCAGCGTGAACCTCGTCGGACTGGCCAAGTCGCGGCCCGGCGCCAGAACCAGCAGGACGGCCTGAGCGAGAGAGAGAGACGATGAGCCTCCGCATCCACGACACCCGCCAGAAGCACAAGATCGACTTCGTGCCCCTCGTCCCGGGGAAGGTGGGGCTCTACGCGTGCGGCATCACCGTCTACGACATCTGTCACGTGGGCCACGCGCGCATGCTGGTGGCGTTCGACGTGATCGTGCGCCACCTGCGCGCCTCGGGCTTCGCGGTGCGGTTCGTCCGCAACGTCACCGACATCGACGACAAGATCATTCGCCGAGGCACCGCCGAGGGCATCTCCGCCGATGCGGTGGCCCGCAAGTACATGGACGCCATGGCGGCGGATCAGGCGGCGCTCGGGATCGCGGCGCCCGACGCCGAGCCGCTGGCGACCGCGCACGTCTCGGAGATCAGCGCGCTCATCACGCGCCTCGTCGACCGGGGCCTCGCCTACCCGGCCGCCGGCGACGTCTATTTCTCCGTCGGAAAGTTCCCTTCGTACGGGGCGCTCTCGGGCCAGAGCCCCGACGACCTGAAGTCGGGCGCGCGCATCGAGGTCGGCGAGCAGAAGCAAAGCCCGCTCGACTTCGCGCTGTGGAAGGCGGCGAAGCCGGGCGAGCCCCAGTGGGAGAGCCCGTGGGGCCCCGGACGGCCAGGCTGGCACATCGAGTGCTCGGCGATGTCGCAGACGTTCCTGGGCGAGACCTTCGACATCCACGGTGGTGGCGCGGACCTGATCTTCCCGCACCACGAGAACGAACGCGCCCAGTCGGAGGGGGCGTTCGGCCTGGGCACGTTCGCCCAGCACTGGCTGCACTCGGGCATGGTCAACTTCGGCGGCGAGAAGATGTCGAAGTCCCTCGGCAACGTGGTCAGCATCCGGCGCGTCGCCGAGACGCATGACCTCGAGGCGCTGCGCCTGCTGTTCGTGAGCGTCCACTACCGGAGCCCCGTGTCCTTCGAGATCGGCCCCGAGACGGAGGGGCGGTCCCCCTTCCCCGACCTCGACGAGGCCGAGGGGCGGCTCGACTACTTTTACCGGACGCTCGAACGCCTCGACGCCGCGGGTCTTCCGCCTGGACCCGTCGCGGCCGGCCCCGTGGTGTCGCCCGCCGATCGAACCACCGCGGCGTTTCGCGAGGCGATGGACGATGACTTCAACACGGCCGCCGCCGTGGGTCACCTGTACGAATCGTTCGTGCTCGCGAACAAGCTCCTCGACGAGCCGAAGTCGGCGCCGAAGGACGTGCGCCAGCGGACCCTGGCGCGCCTGCGCGAGGACCTTCTCACGTGCGGCAAGACGTTGGGTATCTTTCAGCGCGCGCCGTCGGAGTTCCTGCTGGCCCGCCGCGCCCGCCTTTGTCAGCGCCGTGGCATCGACGCCGCGGCGGTGGAAGCCCGCATCGCGGAACGGACTCAGGCGCGGGCCGGAAAAGACTTCGCGCGCGCCGACGAGCTTCGCACAGAGCTGAAATCGCAGGGGATCGAGCTGATGGACGGCCCCGCGGGCACGGCCTGGCGCATCGGCTGACGCCGCCCGCGATCAGCCTGCGCTGGCGTTGCCGGACGAGGAGCCTGACGCTGCGGCCTCGGAGCGGCCGTCGTTGACGCGCTCGCGCAGCTCCTTGCCGACCTTGAAGAACGCGAGGCGCTTTGGCTTCACGTGCACCGTCTCGCCGGTCCGCGGGTTGCGGCCTTCGTACTCCTTGTACTCTCGAATCGAGAAGCTGCCGAAGCCGCGAATCTCGATCCCGTCGCCGCGGCGCAACGCTTCCACCATACTATCGAACACTTGCGCGACCAGGAGCTCGGCGCGACCGCGCGGCAACTTCAGCTTCTCCGCAACCGTATCGATAAGGTCGGCCTTCGTCATGGCTAAGGCTAGAACTGTATCAAAATCGCGTGCAAGATCAAAGGTTACGGGTGGTTAGCCACGGAACGGTCCCGCGACATTCATCGCGGAAGCGCGGGCACCAAATTTTTTGGCCCTGGTCGGAGCTCGGTTCGTCGCCTACCCGAGGACCGTGGCGCCCCCCAGGTAGGGACGGAGGGCCGCCGGGACGTCGACCCGACCATCCGCCCGCTGATACGTCTCCAGGATCCCTATGAGGGTCCGAGGGAGCGCGAGCGCCGATCCATTCAAGGTGTGGAGAAAACGGTTTTTCCCCTTTTCTCCCGCCTCCTTGAAGCGAATCCGGGCCCGGCGCGCCTGAAAGTCGCCGAAGTTCGAGCACGAGCTGACCTCGAGCCACTCGTTCTGCCCCGGCGCCCAGAGCTCCAGGTCGTACTTCACCATGGCCGAGAAGGACAGGTCGCCGGTGCACATCTGGATGACGCGGTAGGGAAGCTCGAGCCCCCGCAGGACGTCCTCGGCGTCGGACAGCAACTTGCCGAGCTCGTCCATCGATGTGTCCGGGTGCACGAACTTCACCAGCTCGACCTTGTCGAACTGATGGCCTCGCTTGATGCCGCGGGTGTCCCGACCGGCCGCCATCTGCTCGCGCCGGAAGCACGCCGTGAACGCCACGTGGCGGACGGGCAATGCGGCCTCGGGCAGGATCTCGTCGCGGTAGAGATTCGTGACGGGTACCTCGGCGGTCGGGATGAACCAAAAGTCCTCCTCCGCGTCGCGGTACAGGTTGTCGCCGAACTTGGGGAGGTTCCCGGTGCCGACCAGACACTCGCGCTTCACCATGTAGGGCGGGTAGATCTCGGTGTACCCGTGCTTCTCCGTGTGCAGGTCGAGCATGTACGTGATGAGCGCCCGCTGCAACCGGGCGCCCCACCCCTTGAGGACATAGAAGCGCGACCCCGAAATCTTCACTCCCCGCTCGAAGTCGATGACCCCGAGCCTCGTCCCCAGATCCCAGTGCGGCTGCGGCGCGAAGTCGAACGCGCGGCGGGGGCCCTCCTCGCGGAGGACGACGTTCTCCGAGTCGTCCTTGCCGACGGGGACCGAGGGGTGCGGCAGGTTCGGCAACTCGAGCAACTGGGCGTCCAGCGCCTCCTCCGCCGCCGTCAAATCCGCCGCCAGCTTCTCAATCTTCTCTTTCAGGGCGCCGCTCGCCGCCTTCGCGTTGTCGCGCGCCTCGCCGGGCGCGGCCCGACCGATCTCCTTGGACATGCGGTTCTGTTCCGCCTGCAACATCTGTGACTCGTTCTTCAGATCACGCACCCGGGTGTCGAGGGCCATGACCCCGGCGATGTCCACGTCCGCGCCCAGGCGGGCAAACCCGGCCCGAACCTCGTCGGGCTTTTCACGAAGCAAGCGAATGTCAATCACGGCGGGCAGTGTACTAGAGAATAACCCCGCGTGATGGGCCTCGCCCTCAGGCCGCGGCGGTGGCGGCGGCGCCGTTGGTCGTCCCAGGCGCGCCGAGCGATCGGTTCTCGGCCTTGCGCGCCTCGATGAGGTTGAGGCGGATCTCCTCGGCGATCTCCGGATGCTCGGCGATGTAGGCGCAGGCCTTCTCGCGCCCCTGGGCGAAGCGTTCGCCCTTCCAGGAATAGAAGGCGCCCGATTTCTCGAGCAGGTTCGATTCGGCGCCGAGGTCCACCACCTCGCCCGGCCAGTTCACGCCGGCGCCGTACAGGATCTCGAACTCCGCCTCGCGAAACGGCGGCGCCACCTTGTTCTTCACCACCTTCACGCGCGCCTTGTTGCCGACGACGGTCTCGCCGTTCTTGATCACGCCGGTCTTGCGGATGTCGAGGCGCACCGACGCATAGAACTTCAGCGCGTTGCCGCCGGTCGTCGTCTCCGGATTCCCGTAGACGACGCCGATCTTCTGCCGAAGCTGGTTGATGAAGGCAACGCATGTGTTCGTGCGCGCGGTCGCTGCCGTCAGCTTGCGCAGCGCCTGGCTCATCAGGCGCGCTTGCAGGCCCATGTGAGCGTCACCCATCTCGCCCTCGATCTCCGCGCGCGGGACCAGCGCGGCCACCGAGTCGATGACGATCAGCTCGACCGCCCCCGTGCCCACCAGCTTGTCGGCGATCTCGAGCGCCTGCTCGCCGCAATCGGGCTGGGACACCAGCAGCTCCTCGACACGCACGCCCAGCTTCCGCGCGTACGTGATGTCGAGCGCGTGCTCGGCGTCGATGAACGCGCACACACCGCCCGCCTTCTGGGCCTGGGCGATCGCCTGTAGCGTCAGCGTCGTCTTACCCGAGGATTCGGGGCCGTAGATCTCCACGACCCGGCCGCGCGGCAAACCGCCGACGCCGAGCGCGAGATCGAGGCCCACCGACCCCGTCGGGATGACCCCGATCTCCGCCACCTCGCCGCCTGCGAGCGGCATGATCGCGCCCTTTCCAAATTGCTTCTCGATGGCGGCGATCGCGGCCGACACGGCCTTCAACTTCTCCTTCACGCTCGACATGGTCTCTCCTTCGTTTGGGTCCAGGGTGCAAGGGTGCAAACGATGGCTTCGGATCGACGCCGAACTAGTTGCGCGTTCGTCGATGAGCCGTGCGCCGATGCCGGCTGCTTTCGGCCGGGAGGTTTTGCCTTGACAGATGTTTCCGTTCGGGCGCAACTGGAGACAATCAACGGAGGACGGCAAATGGCGGAACAGAGCAGCCCGACGAAGGAATATGGCGATGACCGCGGTTACACCTACGTCGAGACCGCCGAGTGGTGGAAGACGGCTTGCGAGGCGTTGCCGTCGTTCGCCGAGCTGTGGTGGCCGGACTATGCGACCAAGGTCATCCAAGACACCATCGACGGGAAGCCGGTGGTCATCCAGCTATGGAAGGGCTGGTGCCAGAAATTCCTGGGGCGGGACGATTTCCCGGGAGGCATCGGCGCGGAGGTGGGCGTCTACCGACAAATTCCGGGGCGGGCGGTTCCCGCCAGCTTGCCGCACTATCCATCGCGGCTGGTGGACTTCGTCCTCGGCGGGCTCGAGAAGGTGGGCGGCGATCGCCTGTGGTGGGCCTTTCCCGAGCTCGGCGCGGAGATAGACTGGGAGCTCGTCAATCCGAAGACGCAGGAGACGTTCTTCACCGCCGGCCCCGAGAAGACGTATTGGATGAACAAGTGGATGAACCCCGAGAGCTACGAGCAATACCGCGTGGACCAGAGCCACAACGTCCCGTTCTTCTCCGCCCACTACGTGCTCAACTACAGGATCAACGGTAAGCGCTACACCTGGTGAGCGAAGCAAGGCAAGCCGTGGTCGTGAGGTCGTTTGAGGCCTCAGGCCTCGGACCTCGGGCCTCCCGTGAGTTGAGGAGTCGCGAGCGCGTGCCCTCGTCAGCTCACGGGGCGGTCGAGCACGCGGTACTGTAGTGCCTCGGCGACGTGGCCGGCGCGCACGGGGTCACTGCCCGCGAGGTCCGCGATGGTGCGGGCCACGCGGCGCACGCGGGTGATGGCGCGCGCGGAGAGCCCCAGGCGCTCGACGGCGCGCTCGAGCAGGCGGTGTCCGGCGTCATCGAGGGCCGTATGGCGATCGAGGGCGCTCGCGGGGAGACGTGCGTTCGTGGCGCCGCCGCCGGGGCCGCCCATGGCGCGCGTCAGCTGGCGCGCGCGCGCCTCGACCACGCGCGCCCGCACGGCCGTGCTGCCTTCTCCTGGGGCACCGTCGCAGAGATCTCGGTAGGCCATGGCAGCGACCTCGACGTGCATGTCGATGCGATCGAGCAGCGGCCCTGACAGGCGGGCGCGGTACGCGGCGATCCCCGACAGCGAACAGGTGCACGTGCGCACCTGGCTGCCGAGGTGCCCGCAGGGGCAGGGATTGAGGGCCGTCACCAGCATGAAGTCCGCCGGGTAATCCACCGTCCGTCGCGCGCGAACGATGTTCACGGCTCGCTCCTCCAGCGGCTGCCGGAGCGCCTCGAGCACCGGGCGCTGAAATTCGAGCAGCTCGTCCAGGAACAACACGCCGTTGTGGGCCAGGGTTATTTCGCCGGGCCGCGACGCCGGGCCGCCGCCCACCAGCCCCGCGACGGTGACCGTGTGATGCGGCGCCCGGAAGGGACGCTCGCGGGGCAGCGCGCGCCCCGCGCCGAGGAGGCCCGCGACCGAATACACCATCGCGGTGCTCAGCGCCTCGTCGAACGTCAGCGGCGGCAAGATCCCGGGGATGCGGCGCGCGAGCATCGTCTTGCCCGAGCCCGGCGGGCCAACGAACAGCAGATTGTGGCCCCCGGCGGCCGCGATCTCGAGGGCGCGCCGAGGCACCGCCTGACCGCGCACCTCGGCGAGATCGGGCGGCGCCGGACCTCCGGGCGCGTCCGCGGTGACCCCCGAGATCGGCTCGCTGACAGCGGGCGCGTCGGCCGTGAGGGCAGCGACCAGCTCGCCCATGGCCCCGATGGGAAACACGGCGCAGCCGTCGAGGACGGCGGCGGCCTCGCCCGCGTTCGCGCGCGGAACGAACAGCCGCCGAACGCCGTGCTTCCGCGCCCAGACTGCTATGGGCAACACGCCTCGCACGGGACGAAGCCGGCCGTCGAGCGCCAGCTCTCCCACGAACAGCGAATCCGCCAGGACCTCGGCCGGCACCACCCCGGCCGCGCACAGCATGCCGACCGCGATGGGAACGTCGAACGCCGCGCCGTCCTTCTTCAGGTCCGCGGGCGCGAGGTTGACGGTGATCCGCCGCGAGGGGAGCTTGATGCCGCTGTTCTCGAGCGCGCCGCGGATGCGCAGGCGCCCTTCCTTCACCCCGGCGTCGGGGAGCCCCACGATGTGACAGCCGGGCAAGCCGACGGCGAAGTCGACCTCGACGTCGATGGGGGCCGCCTGGATGCCGATGACCGTGGCCGACGAGACGCGCGCGAGCATGCCGTCCGCGAATTGCGACCGGCGTGCCATTCATTCAGCGCGCGGGATGCCGCAAAGGCGCACTCTCCCGGGCGACCGCGTCCGCCCCCCGGCCCCCGAGCGCGCTTGCGTCCGGCCACCCGGCCACCCCGCGCGCCCACCGGCTGCGGAGAGTGCCTCAGAACAAGAAGCGGAGACCCATCTGACCGTGAAACGGAGGTTGATACGCGATCGGCTGACCGAAGTTGGGGTTCTTTTGCACGGGCAACCCGGCTGAATTCTTCGCGTAGCGCAGGTCGCTGACGCTGCCGTTCACGATGGGGGCCGCCTGGTCGAACGTGTAGTTGTCGTCCAGCTGCAACGCCGTCCGGCTGTCGAAGATGTTGAACAGGTTGAAGAAGGCCTCGACCGCGGTCGTCTTCGACAGATCCCGGTGGTAGGCGATCTTGAAGTCGGCCTGGGTGACCGTGGGCGTCCGGCCGGCCGCGCCGCGCGGCAGCAGGAAGATCAGCTGCTGCCCCTGGACGACCGACGCGACGTAGTTTCGCGGCACGCCGGAGAACGCCGAGTAGCTGATGCCGAACGTCACGGTGCCGACCGAGGTCGGAACCTGGTAGGCGGCATCGATGTGACCGGAGTGCGGCCGATCGTTCGCCAGCGGCCCCCGCTTGTTGACGACCAGGTCCGGCGAATCGTAGGCGTTGCCGCCGTTCGGCGCGAAGTAGCTGTTGTCCGCGTCGTAGAGGCCGTTGTAGTTACCGATCAGCCGCGAGTACGTGTACGAGCCCTGGAACAACCAGTTGCGCGCCAGGCGCTTCGACGCCGTGAACGTCAACGCGTCGTAGGTCCGCTCGGGCTTCGGCTCCTTGCCCAGCGTCTTCAGCGCCTGCAACTCCGTGTTCAGGCTGTCCACCTGGGCCTGCAGGATCGCCTTCTGAGCTGGGTCCGCCGTGGTGTTCAACAGGGCGGTCTGCGCGGTGATCTGATTCTGCACGTTGTCGAGCGCGGCCTGCGGCACGTTCCCCGGGTTCGCCAGGACCGCCTGCAAGTTCGGATCGGCCGAACCGTCCTCCACCACGCCCCCGAGCCAGCGGTGCGTGTAGTTGACGCCAACCACGAAATCAGGCGTCAGCGCATGTTGAGCGCCGGCGATGATCTCGTTGTGATACTGCCCGCGCAGGTTCGACTGCACCGGGTACGGTGCGCCCGCGTTGACGAACGTCGACCCCACCTGATTGCAGCCCTTCCACTCTCCCCCCACGCCCGTCCATTGCGTGATGGGCGGGTTGCAGCTCGGAATGGAGTAGATGGGCAACACGATGCCCTCGCCGCCAAAGTAACGCGCCGCCAGGTTCATCGGGATCGTCTCGTAGAACTGGCCGTAGTTCACGAACAGCTTCGAACGACCCTCGTTGCTCGGATCGAACACCAGGCCAAGGCGCGGCCCGAAGTTGCCGAGATCGAGGAATTCGTTGTCACGAAAATCGTACATCTTCTGATTTTCGTACCGGATGCCCAGGTCCACGGTCAGGTTCGTCGTGGGATGGATCGAGTCCTGGATGAAGTAGGCCGTGTTGACGCTCTTGACGTTGGCGGTGAGCTGATCGCGGTAGTACGGCTTGGTCGGGTCCGCCAGCACCGATGGATCACCGCCGCGCGAGGGATCGAACTGCGAGGCGTACGTGCCCGGCGGCAGCGTGAAGAACGTCCACGGCGCGAGGACCCCCGGGGGAAAGATCTGGACCAGGCTGCGCTCGCCGAGCGGGCCCGAGTAGTAGCGCGTCTGATCGAAGGTGTTCAGCTCGGCGTGCGCCCCCACCTTGAGCTCGTTCTTGTTGAACAAGCTGGTCAGCTTGACGTCCGCCATCCAGCGATCGCCGGTATAGGTCTTGACCTGCCCGAAGCCGCCCGTGTGGTAGCCGGCCTGATTCACACCGACCGGGCAGGGATCGAAGGTGCTGCCGGTGTCCGCGTAGGTGACGGGCTGGCACCCCGCGATGTGCTCGAAGTCGTACAGGCTGCCGCCGTGGTACTCGAGCTGGTTCAGGTTGTTCAGATTGGAGTACGGGCTCTCGTCGGTGTAGGTCTCGCGGTGAAGGCCGACGCTCGCGTCGAGGCGGATGCGGCGATCGAGGAACTGCGACATCCAGTTCGCCGTCACGTCCGTGTTGTTCTTGTGAATCGATTCCAGCGCCCACAGGGGATCGTTGTTGGCCTCTTCGCCGGCCAGCGACCGCACGTGCTCGGACGCGGTCGGCGTCCCGAACAAGCTCAGCGTCAGCTTGTGCTCGGGCGCCGGCAGGAAGTCGACCTTGACCCCGTACTGGTAGCTCTGGCGCAGCTCGCGGGTTCGGGTTCGCAAGATGACTCCCGCGGCGCTCTGATCGGCGGCGGCCATGCCGTCGTGCGCGTCGGATCCGATGAGCGGCGTGACGTCCCGGAAGTAGTGGTTCTTCTCCAGGCGCGGGGCGAAGCCCACCCAGAAGAACAGCTTGTTCTTGATGATGGGACCGCCGACCTCGACGCCAACGTTCGTGTCGTAGTCCGGCTTGTCGGTGCCGCTCAGCACGGAGCCGCTGTGGTTCACCCGCTTCGGATCTGCCGACAGGAAGTAGGGCGACCAGTACATGAAGGCCGACCCGTGATAGTCGTTCGTCCCCGACTTCGTGACGACGTTGACGACGCCGCCCATGGCGCCGCCAAACTCGGCGCGGTAGCCGCCGGTGCTGATCTGCAGCTCCTTGATGAAGTCCAGGGTCAGATTCGAGCCGCCCGAGGCGTTCGTGGTCTTGTTCATGATGTCGCCGTATTCCATCCCGGTGACGTTCAGTCCGTCCACCATGTAGACGTTCTCGAGGCCCGAGGCGCCGGCGATGGAGACCCCGCCCGAGGTTTCGAGGAACGCTCCCGGCGCCTTCAAGACGAGGTCGCCGAAGGTGCGGTCGAGCGGCAGGTTCGTCATGTACTCTTCGCCGATGGTCAGGCCCAGACGCCCGCTGCCGACGTCGACGGCGGCAGCCTTCTTCTGGATGACGTAGGTCTCCTGGACGGCGACCTGGCTGGGGATCGCCGCGTTCACTCGCAATGTGGCCCCCGCCGACACGGTCAGGTCCTCGCGCACGACGTTGCTCGACGACGTCGCGTTGTAGAAGCGCGCCGCGTACGTCCCGATGGCGAGATTGACGAACTCGTAGTTGCCGCGGTCGTCGGTCAACGTCGCGTCCTCGCCCTGCTTCCCTTGCAGGACCACCGTGACACCGGCGAGCGGCGCTCCGCTGGCCTCGTCGGTCACGACGCCGACGATGCGGCCCGTGGTCTCCTGCGCGCGGGCGACGCCGCTGCCCGCGAGCATGAGCGCCGCGGCGATACCCGCGATCAACCACCGGGAAAGAGATGAGCTCGTCGATTTCATGTTCACCGCGCCCTGCCTTTGCGAGGATTTCACGACTTCACCAGGAAGGAAGCGGAGGCCTCCGTTGCCAGGGGTTTGTTGAAGCTATCGGTCGCACCCACGTCGACCGTGACGGTGATGAGCGCGCCCGCGGGCCAGGCCCCCGGGGTACCGTCCGCCGTCGTTCCCGGTGGCGACACCACCCAGTGGCCGGCATCGGCCATGTCCTGGGTGACGACCGCCGCGAGCGGCACGACCGGCACCCCCGACACCGTCCCCGCGACGTGAATGTGAGACGCGATCGACGGCAGGGGAGGGACGGATTGGCAGGCATCGGGCAAGCCGGGGGGCGTTTGATTGCTGAAGGTCAGGTTGACGACCAGGGTCGGGTCGACCACGGCGGGCAGGGGCGGTCCGCTGGGGTCGTTCGTCGCGGGCGCTGGCGCTGGCACGTCGGTGGTCGCCGAGAACGGATCCGTGGCGAACGCCAGCGTCGCGGCGACCCCATCCTTCAGCGTCGCCGTCTTGGTCTGATCGTGTGAACGGAGCTTAGCCACGTCGAGCGCCAGCAGCATCTGCGACGCCGACGGCATCCCGCAGGTCGGGATCACCATGATGCTGGGGCCCTGCGGAACGAGGACGTGGTTCACTGGGTCGCCGTTCGGCGTGTAGTTGGTGGTCACCTCGGTGACCGCCCCCACCACGTCCGAGGTGAGCGCCGCGACGCCCGCCTTGGCGCCCCCGTCGGTGTCCTCGAGCGTCGTCGGATCGAGGATTCGATCGAACATTGCCAGGAAGCTCGACCGCGGCGGCACCGTGGCCGGCCCCGCATCGGTCGCGAGCGGCAAATAGGCCGGGGATCCATAAGCGTCATAAGGGGCAGCCGCGCTGACCGGGCCAAATGACAGCATGATCGGCGCCCCCGCCTGCACCGAATTCGAGGGCGCGCAACCCGCCGTCATTGACACCAAGACGACCGCGCAACCAACCGGCAACTTCCAGCTCGAGGTTTGCACCTGATCCATTGATTGATGGCTCCTTGCCAAAGCCGGGTATTCTGGCAGCGGATGTACCGGCGTGGGCGTCATCGTACACCGTACAGAGCGTTCTTGTAAGTTTCCGGCCCCGGTCATCGTCCGTATCGGACCCACACTTGAGGGTCAAAGGCGCGAAGTGGGATATGAAACGGACTGTTTCCGGGGCGTCAGTCGCGTGTGACGATCCCCAGGGTTTTCGCACCCGCCCCTTTGCAAAGATCCATCACGCGAACGGCATTTCCATAATTGGCGTGGTCGTCGAAGTCGAAAAACACGACCTTCTGGCGAGCGTGCGCCAGGCGGTCCCGGACGGCGGTGGGCAAGGCTGACAGCGCCACGGGCTCGCCCCCGAGCGACACATGGTCCTCGGCATCCATGCGCAGCACGATCGGTCCGCCCCCCGCCGGCGCCGGCAGGTCGTCGGTCGCCTTGCGGGGAACCACCGCCGCGATCTCCTTCAGCATCACCGGCGTGAGGACCATGAAGATGATCAGCAGGACCAGCACGATGTCAATCAACGGTGTCACGTTGATCTCGCTGGACGGGCCCTTTCCGCCACCCGTCCCGAAGCTCACGGCTCCCTCCGCTCTTCGGTGCCGAGCTGGATGTCCGCAATTCCAACCCTGTGAATCGCCTCCATGACCCGTCGGGCGGCGCCATATTCCAGCCGCGTGTCCCCCTTCAAGAAGATGGTCTTTTCGGGGCGGCGTCGGTGTTCCGCGGCGACGGCGGCGCCGAGCCCATTCAGGTCCACGCGGTCGCTGCCGACGTAGAGCTCCCCGCGCTGGGTGATGGCCACCACGATGTCGCGGTTGTCGTCGTTGCGCTTGTCGTGGTGCTGGGTGATCGGCAGGTCGACGTTGACGCCCTTGCTGAGCATGGGGGTCACCACCATGAAGATGATCAACAGAACCAGGACGACGTCGACGAGCGGGGTAACGTTGATGTCCGCCTTCAACTTGTGAGGTTCGGCCCGGCGCGCCCGCCGCCTGCCGCCACGGCCGTCGCCAACCGTCCGACCGCGAAGCCCGGTGACGATCACGGCGTGCCCGCGGCCCGCTTCGTCCGTCCGTCCTTGATGACCGCGTCCGCCAGCTCGGACGCCGTCTCGTCCATGTCGACGGTCAGCTCGTCCACGCGCGCGTTGAAGAAGTTATAGAACCAGACCGCAATGATCGCGACGCCAAGACCGACGGCCGTCGTGACCAGCGCCTCGGCGATGCCTGCCGATACCGTCCCGATACCACCGCCACCCTTGGTGGGATCCGCCAGCTTTTGAAAGGCGGTGATGATGCCGCCCACCGTTCCGAACAAGCCAACGAAAGGAGCGGATGAGGCGACCGTTGCCAGCAACGGAAGTCCGCGTTTCATATTCGCAAGCTCGCGCTCGCGAATCCGCTCCATCGCCCTGACCACTGCGTCCACGATGTCGTAATTCACGACACTCGCGCCCGAAGCGTCGGTCGCTTTGCCGAATTCGGCCACCCCGGCGCCAGCCACCCGCGCCACCGGACTTCCCGGAAACTTCTGGTCGAGCCCCTGCGCGGCGAGGAGAGTACCCGGCCGCCCCAGGATCGGCTCGAGCGCCCTCGCAAACGCCGCGGAGGCTGTCCTGGCGCGCCGGAAGGTGACGATCCTCTCCACGGCGATGGCGAGCGAATACATCGACATGGCGACGAGCACGATGACCACGGCGCGGGCCACGACGCCCATTTCATTCCATAGCCCCATCACGGTGAAGTTCATTGGTCGCTCCTAGTCGGATTTGAATTCGAATCGGCCGAAATAACAAAAAGGAACAGGGGCGCCGTTCGCCGTCGCGGGCCGAAAACGCCAGCCCTTCACGGCGGTGACCACGTTGTTGTCGAGCGAGGGATCGGCGCGCTTCTGCACCGTCACGGTGTCGACCCCGCCCGCCACGCCCACGCAGATCTTGGCCACCACCACGAAGCTCGCCCCGGGGCGCCGCAGGACCGCGGGGAAGTCGGGCTCCGCGCCCGACAGCTTGAGCTGCGCGCCCATTTGCGGAGGCAGGAACTTCGGAGCGACCCGGGGCGGCGCCCCGATGGCGCCCCCGACGACACCGCCGGCCACGCCAGCCGCGACGCCACCGGCGACGCCGCCTTTCACGCCCGGGGCTGTCCCCTCGCGGGCGCCCTCGGGAGCGGTGTTCGGCGTGGTAGGCGTCTTGGGGACATCGGCGACCGGAACCTTGGCGGGCGTTTCCGGCTGAGGGTGGGGCGACTCCGCGGGGGTGGGACGGACCGGCACAGCCTCGGTCTTCGGGCGGGAGACCGGCCGACGCTTCGCCGGGGAGCCCTGCCCGCCGAGCGGCGGCGGCGGCGGGGGCGGCGGCGGCGGCGCGGCCGCCGCCGACACGAACGTCACCGTCACCGACGGCGGAGACAGCTCCTCCACATGCCAGAACGAGTAGGCGATCGCCACCAACACCGCCGCCACGTGCAGCGCGATCGAGATGGCCACCGTAACATGGCGCCACGATCGTTGCCGCCAGGCCTCGCCGCGCGACATCCCCGCCAAGCCGACGCTCACGGCCTCTCCGCGGCGCGCGCCGAATAGGCGGCGGCCTGGCCCACCGCTCGCTCCCAGGCGGGCAGATCGTCGAACAGCGCGAAGGATTTTTGCCGATAGAGCAGCCCGATGTACGTCAGCGCGTCCGGGTAGCGCGGTCGCAGCTCGAGCGCCCGCTCCAGCGCGTGGATCCCTTCGTCGCACAGGGCCAGCCGCTCGTCGCCCGCGATGTCCTCGGCGGCGGGCGGCGGGCGCGACGCGCGCGCGCCGATGGGCGAAGGGGCCGAGGTCGTCGCTGACGGAGGCCCGGGCGGAGGTTGCTCGGCGTCCTGCTTCGGATGTGGGCGGGGATCGTAGGCGTCCACCGCTGGGCCGCCCCCGTGCGCCGCCAGCGTCTGCCAGATGAACGTCCCCACCGCGTACGCAGCCTCGGGATCGCGGGGGCGAAGCGCCGCCGCCTTTCGATAGAAGGTGAGCGCGTCGCGCCATCGCCCCGTCTTGACGTAGACCTGCTCGAGCGCCAGCACCACGTCGAGGTCGGCGGGGTTCTTCTCGTGACGCAGGCTGAAGGTGCGCTCGATCGTCTTGAACTCGCCCGCGTCGAACAGCGTCTGCACATAGAGGCGATCGCCGCGCGGATCCGCGGGCGCGAGCTCACGGAGGTGCTTGAACGCATCCAGCGCGCAGAGCGCGGGAGCTCGGTTTTCGGCGGCGGGGGCGCCCGGAACGATGAGCTCGCGACAGGCATAGCCCAGGTTCAACCACAAGAGCGGCATCTCCGGCACGAACGCGACAGCCTCGCGAAAGCGGCCGACAGCCGCGACGAAGTCGCCGCGCTTGAAGGCGGCCGTGCCCTCCTGAATCTTCTTGCGTCCGCGAAGCTCGCCGCAGCCCGCGCACGCCAGCACGGCAAGCAGCACGGTCGCGAGTCTCGCCATCATCGAACATGTTATCGGCGAGATCCGCCACGGCAAGAGTGGTCGGGAGTAGGCGCGCGTGGGAGGGGCGGGCGCCCAAAGGGCGAGGCGGCCGCCAGCCAGGTCAGCGATCGGCGCTGCTGACCCGGGCGAGGTAGGCGTCGATCTTCGCTTGCGCGTCGGGTTTGAGGTTCACGAACTTGACCCCCATACGGAGATCGTCGGGACCGGCGCTGGAGACGATCTCGCCCGACACATCCACCGGATCGCTGTCCCCGGGGAGCGTGAACGTCAGGTTCACGTGCGTGCCGAGCGGCAGCGGAATCGTGTGATCGAGCCTGAGGCCCCCCCGGGACAGGTTCCCGGCTCGACGAAAGTACCTGTCGCGGTCCGTGGTCTCTTCCACCCACATCTCGAGCGGAATCCGCTCCCCCTGACGGCGCTCCCCCCCGGCTGGACCGCGCTTCGACTGGCCGTCAGGCATCTCGAGCGTAAGCATATTCTCGTCGGAGCCGAGGGACAAGCGTGACCGTCGAGATACTTCCGTCCCGGCGCGAGAGCGCGCGGGTCGCCGGGCCTCGTCACTCCCACGGCCCCGAGCCCCTGCCGACGCCGTGCAGCCGGAAACGGTTGCAATGGGAAGGCTCATGCGTAGAATACGCCGGCTCGCGATTCCGGTCGCGAGCGGTCGGGGCTGTAGCTCAGCTGGGAGAGCGCCTGAATCGCACTCAGGAGGCCGACGGTTCGATCCCGTTCAGCTCCACGATATGACTCGGTTTTTTTTCTGACTTTGTAGTGCAGGGAACGGTTAGGGAATGATTGGGGAACGATTGCCCCCATTCAGGGGGTGATTCAGGAGGCGAGTTTGCCTCCCGAGAGCACCCCCAGGACGCGCTTCTGCTGGGCGCTCGCCACCGCGTCGCGCTGAGCGTAGCTCTCGGCTGTCGTCTTGAACGACTCGTGGCCAAGCGCTGCCGCCACCGCGTGCCCAGTGATGCCACTGTCAACGGCGAGCGTGCTGTGAAGTCCCCGCATGGCATGGGCGGTCACCTTCGGAACGCCTGCCGCCTTGCAGATCCTCTGCACCCACTTGCGGGGCCAGTCCCGCCAGTGCTCCCCGCCGAACAGAGGGCTCGTCGAGGATCGTCCCTTCACCATTCCGACCAGGTAGGGCTGCAGGAAGTCAGGCACCTGAAGCTTTCGCCGGCCGGCCAGGGTCTTTGAGTCAGGGATCCAGAGCAACCGCCCCTCATCGTCCAGATCGCGAACGACGCGGCTCACCACCTCCGAGCACCTCATCCCCATGAGCAGGCACATCATCGCGGCGATCGCGCCCGCTTCCCCGCGGTCCGCGAGTTCGATCGCCTTTGCTTGCCATCGACGTGCCTCGTCGATCCGAAGCTGCTCTTTGCCGTGTTTGCGCTTCCCCACACCCTCTACCTCGTCGAGCGGATTTCCCACGATCCACTTCTTCCCTGCGCACCACTTCAAGAACGACTTCGCTTCGGCGAGGATGTTGCGATGTGAATCGACGGAGAGCTGCTTGCCGCTCTTCGCCTTTCGACGACGAAGTCCGCCGTAGAGTTCCGCCCCATTCTTTGGCGTAATGCTCGACAGCGCCTCGTCCTCAAGCCCGCGGATCACCGTCCCGTCCCCTCCCACCTCAGCGAAGAACATTCCAAGGCGGTACGCGGTGTCTTCCACCGAGCCCGGCTTGTTCTGCTTTTCGTTCCGCAGATACATCGCGTACTCCCTCTTCGCGTCGCCGATGGTTCGCTCCTCGGCAAGTTGCAACTCCTTCGTTACCCAGACCTTGACCCTGTCTGCTTCCTTCTTGCTCTCATATTCTTGACGAGATTTTTCGCCTCCCGGGCCAACCACGATGAGTCGCCATCGTCCTGCATGTGGATAGGGTCCAAGGACGCGCTCGCCCTTTCTTCGCTGCGCCATTTTCCATCCTCCTTCCTCCCTCGGCGCGGCGAAACGTCAGCACCTAGGAAGTTATCACGGGCAGGGAGCACGAGGGCCAGTTCTCGAGCGAGGAGGGGCGCCAGCGCAGCTGCGAGGCGTTCCAGTTGGGCGCTGTCGAGCGTGAGCTGGACGGCCAATGGCGCGATCTCGGCGTTGTCGTTCGCAGAGGCGCGGACAGTGCGGTGAGTCACGTGCCGGTCCTAGCCGCGGGCCTTGGCCTCTGCCCAGCGGGCCGAGCCGTGGGTGGTGCTGACCGCATTCCCTCTGATCCCCGCTACCGCCGCCATCAGGACCGCGAACGCCGCGAGCGCGCCAACAAAGTTGATGGCCTGCGCCAGGGCGAAGATCTCGGGCGCCGCCGGCCCTAGGCGCTCGGACCAAGAGAGGCATGAGGCCGCGTACTGGGTGGCTGCCACGAAGCTGCCGACGAAAAGCGCCGCCGCCAAGGCGAGCGCGAGTACGAAGCCGGTCGTCCTGGTCCTGCTCGTCATCTCAAAGCCCCTTTCCAAGACCGTCCGGCTGAATGAGCAGCCGCCCGGCGGTGTCG
>CAYUFS010000054.1:0-38533 GCA_964443975.1 uncultured Myxococcales bacterium
GCGGCCGGCGCGGATCGTCGGCCGAACGTGATGCTATTTCGACGGCGGTGCACTTAGTGCCTCGGACATCGACATCGCCCATGCCCCATCGACCCCAACAGGAGAACGTCATGATTGATCCGCCTCGCATTCTGCAGACCGCGGCGCAGCCGCTCGCCGTGATCCGCTTGACCATTCCGCGCCATGAAATTCGGACGGTGATGGGACCGGGCGTCGGCGAGCTGATGTCCACCCTCGCCGCCCAGGGCATCACGCCGTCGGGCCGCTGGCTAACGCACCACTTCAAGATGGACCCGGGCATCTTCGACTTCGAGATCGGCGTGCCGATCCCGAAGCCTGTGACCCCCACCGGCCGCGTGACGAACGGCGCGCTGCCCGCGGCCACGATCGCGCGCACAATCTACCGGGGCCCGTACGAAGGCCTGCCCGCCGCCTGGCCCGAGCTCGACGCGTGGGTCGCCGCGCAGGGTCGCCGCCCGGCGGGGTGGCTCTGGGAGCAGTACATCACCGACCCTTCGATGAACCCCGATCCCGGCACCTGGCAAACCGAGCTCAACCGCCCGCTCGTCGCGTAGTACGCGCGTCACGGGCTCGCGTTCGGCGGGCCCGCGACCCGCCGGGCGCGGTCCTTGCTGACCCAGCTGTACCAGAATGCTCGGCGCCACCTATCCACCGAGGCAGCCTCCCCGCGCCAGGTCGATCGCGACAGCGCTGTCGCGATCGCGATTCGTCTGGTGGGTCGCGCTCGCGCTGCTGATCGTCAACGATCACGTCCTCAAGGGCGCGGGGCTGCTCCCCGGTTGGCTGACCGGCAAGCTGAGCGACTTCGCCGGCCTGATGGTCGCGCCCGTCGTCGTGTCGACGATCGCCCGCGCCCGGCGATCCGCGGCGCGCGCCGCCTGCTTCTGTCTGGTGGCCACCCTGTTCGGCGCGACGAAGCTCTGGCCCCCGGCAGCGCGGCTCGCGGAGGCCGCGGCCGGCGCGCTGGGCATCGCCTCGAAGGTCTGGTCCGATCCCACCGACCTGATGGCGTTGCTGATCCTGCCGGTCGCGTGGCGGGTGGACACCGCGCGGACATCGACGCCGTCACCGTCGGCGTCGTGGCGCGCGCGCGCCGCCCGGCCGCCGCGAAACGCCGCCGCCGTGATCCTCGGCGCCGCCGCCTGCCTGGCGACCTCGCGGGTGGATCTCGGCGCCTATCGAACGTCGGTGTATCTCGCCAACGCGACCTTGAGCCCGGTCACGGCCCGGCTTCATCGCGCGCGCGCGCCCCTCGATTGCGCTGCCCTCGCGTCCGACCCCGCTGCCGCGCTGATCGGCGTCCCCTTCGATCCGGTGGCCTGCTGGCGGCTGGACGCGGGCAAGCTGGTTCCCCTCAGCCGCAACTGGCTCCGGATCACCGGGACGGACGCCGGGATCGCGCAGGGACCCGGCGGGCCCGGCCCGGACTGCGACGCCGTCGTGGTTCACGTGGACGGCCAGCCCGACACCTTGCTGTCCTGGCAACAGGTCGGCGAGATCGACGTCGACCTGCAATCGGTCGAGCCAGGCTTCACCGACGACCTCGATCCTCATGGCATCTACCTCGAACGCCTGCGTGAGCGCATCTACGAGACCGGCTCGTCCCTGGTCGTGTCGACGCCCACGTCACTCGTCTTGCCTGAGATCACCCCCTGCGGTGACGCGCCTTGAAACGGCCTGTGCGGGGCGGTCTCGGCTGCGCGGCGCTGCTGGGGCTCTTGGCCGGCGCCGGGCCGGTCGCGGCCGAGACCGCGGCACCGCCGGGACAGGCATCCGCGCCCACCGACGCCTCCTTGCCGCCGTCGCCGTCGCCGCCCCCGCCCCCGCCGCGCTGGCGCCTCCGGCTCGAGCTGGGCATGGGCCTCGGGGCGACCTCGGCCACGGCGGACGCCAGCGCGACCGCGGTCCTGGGATTGACGGCGCGCCTCGGCGTCGGCGTCGGGCGCGGCGTGTCGGTGGCCGCCACCGCCGGCGTCGCGTTCCCGGATCGCGCGGCCGTCGAGGGGCTCGGCGGAATCAACGCCACCGAGGATCTCGGCCTCGAGGTCCGGCTCACCCACGGGTTCCGCCCCGCTCCTCACGTCGGACTGGATCGCGTCGACGGCTACGCCATGTTGCCGTTCGGCGTCGGCCGGGCGGAGCTCGCCCTCCCCGCCCATCGCGCCTTCTCCACGCAGATCGAGCAACACCGGCAGATCTACTTCGGCCTTGGGGCCGGTGGCGCCATCTTTCTCGGGCACTTCGGGCTGTTCACGGAGCTGAGCTACCTCCACCATCCGATCAGCGTCACCGGCACCGTGACCGCGAACGACGGAAGCCAGCCGCCGCTCACCGTCCACCTCGCCTCGCCGGGCACGCAGGTCATGCTCACGGCAGGCCTCGCTCTGACGTTCTGAGCAAGATATTCCTCACAGCTTGCTTATCCGCAGCATCCTCGAGAAGTCCGCTCGCGCGCTGGTGGTGAGCTCATAGCCGTCGAGATCCTTGTGGCAACCCTCGCACTTGAACTTGATCCCCCTCGATTTACTTTCCCAGACGAGCCGTTTCATCTCCCGCTTCGCGGCCGGCCGGCCGCCGGTCATGCAGGCCTTCGCGACCGGATCCTCCCCGCGCGTCGCGATCTTGCACGCACCAACGGGCAGCGCCGCGACAGCGGCGTTGCTACTCGCGGAATCACCGTGGAACACGAAGCTCATGCCCGGTGATTCGCCGGCGTCTACGTTCGCGTCGGCCGTCAAGGAGCCGAACCGCTCGTGCCATGCCATGACCGTGTAACGCCCGGCCGGCAGGCCACGGAACACGAAGCGGCCATTCGTGTTCGTCACCGCTTCGTAAGGATTGTCCGTCAGCGCTACGTAGCCGATGGGGTCCTGGACGCCGTCGAGGGAAATTCGAACCACTTCGGCGGCGGCTGGTGCGGCCATCACCACGCTCGACCCCGGGGACAGGACCCGCTGGAACACCACGGTCGATCCTATGATCGCGCTCACGTCGTGGCTCGACGGATCGAGATTCGTAAGCTCGATCGGTTGCCCGTACCACCCAACCCGGATCTGGGGAGCGAACCAACCCGATGATAGGCGCACCCGGACTCGTTCGGGTGGAACCGGATAACGCGCCGTCAGGCCCTTCACGATCCTGACGACGACGTTGGCGAGGCCACCCCCCGGGCCAACGGCGCTGTCGAGGAGCGGGTCGGCCCCGCGCACCAAGCCCTCCAGTTGAACCGTCCCTGCCAGGCGGGTTGCGCGGTTCAAGACTGGCGGCTTCGTGTTACCCAAGGCGCCGGCCGGAGGCGCCGGGAATTCGCTCGCCGGTTGCCGCGGGGCGATCCCAGCGCCGGGAGAAGTCGCTCGACCGTCGAGCCGTGCCGGGACTGACCATCCGTCGTTGGCGACTGGCGCGGGCGCTCCTTCTGCGACTTGGTCGCTGTCGTCCGTGGCCCGTCCGGCGGCGGCGGCAACGTCGCGCTGCCGCCTGGCCCGGGTGCTCGCGATCCACCCCGCGCCCGACCCGACCGTAACGATCGTGACGATCGCGGCGGTGACCACGAACCGAGGAGACACCGGGGGCCCGAGTCTGGAGGCCGAATCGACCCTCGATCGCGAGCCGTGTTGGGACCGGTCCGTCCCATCCGACGACGACGAACCTCCGCCCGATCCGGCGACGCCGTCGAGCAGCTCGCCGATCGCCTCCAGCCATTCCTCGCGACCGCGGCAACGCGCGTCGAGTCGCGACCGCACTTCCTCGAGCGCCGTCTTCAAGCGACCGCGAACCGTGGCCGCAGGAACGTTCAGCTTCCGGGAGATCTCGGTGGACGACAGGTCGTCGAAGTAGCGCAGCAATACGATCTGCCGGTAGGGCTCCCTGAGCGCGGTCACCACCTCCACCAAGATCCTCTGGGTCTCGGTGCGTCCGAGCATGTCCTCGGGGGAGCGGGCGCCGTCGGGCATACCCGCAAACCGCTCTCGCGTCGTGCGGCGCTGGGCCTCGCGCGAACGGTTGAAGAGCTGGTGGCGCACCACCCGGCGAAACCACGGGCGCAGCGGCGCGCTCGTGTCGGGTGGTCGCCGCAAGGCCGAGACCCACGCATCCTGCGCGATGTCCGCCGCCAGCGTCTCGTCGGAGACCAGACTCCTCGCGAGCCTGTGGGTCCAAGCCGCATGTCGCGAAAGGTGGTCCATGGCCCGGGGTGCGTCGTCCGAGATGGGAATCATCACCATTACACACCGCCCGACGGCCAAGTGTTTGATCTTTTCCCAGGATGTCGCGCTTGGCTCCCCGGCAGGCCAATGGATTCAGACGGCTTCCCCGGTTCCCGCAACGAAGAGCGTATTGATCTGGGGGAAGTTGGGGAGGTACAGAACGACGACCTCGCCGTCCTTGGCGAACGGCTCGAGGTCCGTGCTGTTCATCGAGCTCAGCGATCCGCGGTAGACGGCGCCGTCGGCGGCGCGGAACTCCCATGCGAGCTTGAATGGGTTGCGGCCATTGATGGAGTAGTGTTCGTCCCAGCCGGCGAACACGACCTTCGCCATGGTGGGGCGGCCGTGGACGAAGGCCCGGACCGCGCGCCGACGACCACGCATGGCCGCCGCCATCACGACGACGCCGACGACGGGGAACACGAAGACGAAGGCGCCGAAATATCCGGCCCACGACCTGGTCGTCCCCGCCATGCGCGCCCACGTCGGCCGGATCGACGCCACCTCGATGGGCACAGCCTCCGCTGGCGCGAGCGCAAGCGCCGAGGCGTCAATGGTGCTGGACTCCGCCCGGAAGCGCTTCCCAGCCACGGTGTACTCGAACCGGATGACGATGGGATGCCTGCCGTTCACCGCGGTCGAGGTGTCGACAACGGCCGATACGACGCGCCCCTCGGCTGGGCGACCCGTTGTCAGGATGGCCACGTCGCTCGGAATGTCCCCCGCGAAGATGACCGAAAACAGCACCCCGATCGCGGTGAAGATGAGCCCCACCAGGAGGGTGACCGCCCTGGCGCCCCCGTAGCCAAACACCAACGCGCGCGCCCGAGGCCCAGGCACACGCGGCGCAGGCGGCACGCTCGCCAGCAACGATGAACGCGACGGACCAACCCACCCCGATATGCCCATGGGTCCATCATATGCCGACGCGCACGACTCGCCGAGCCGCCGCCCGCCGGGGCCCACAGCCGGCCGGGAGACCTGGAGCGACTTTCGCCACGGGCTGGTAGAGTGGGGGCTGTTTCTGCGCGTGATGATGGGCGAGATGATCACAGAGGCAGCGCCCGTTTCGGAGGGCGAGGTCGTGGCCGGGAAGTACCGCCTCGGTCGGGTGCTGGGACAGGGGGGGATGGGTACGGTGGTGGAGGCCACGCACGTGCAGCTGCACCAGCGGGTGGCCTTGAAGTTTCTGCGCGCGGAGCTGCTCGGGAACACCCAGGTGGTCGCGCGTTTCACGCGAGAGGCGCAGGCGGCGGCGCGCATCCAGAGCGTGCACGTGGCGCGCGTGCTCGACGTGGGCGAGTTGCCCTCGGGGGCGCCCTACATGGTGATGGAGTATCTCGACGGCGAGGACCTCGAACAGGTGTTGCGTCGCCGCGGACCGCTGCCGATCGCCGAGGCGGTGGACCTGCTGCTGCAGGGCGCCGAGGCAGTGGCCGAGGCGCACACGCTGGGTATCGTGCATCGGGATCTCAAGCCCGCGAACCTGTTCCTAGCGCGCTATCCGGGCGGGCGACAGATCGTCAAGGTGCTGGACTTCGGCATCTCCAAGGTGCAGAGCCCTCCCGACAACCCGGGGCTGACCCAGGCGGCCGCGATGATCGGATCGCCCCCTTACATGGCGCCCGAGCAAGTGCGCTCGGCGCGCGCGGTGGACGTACGGTCGGACATCTGGTCACTGGGCGCGGTGCTCTACGAGTTGCTGACGCAGACGATGCCGTTTCCGGTCGAGTCGGTCCAGTCACTGTTCGTGGCGATCCTGTTCAACGATCCGGCGCCGCCGCGAGCGCTGCGGGCGGAGATTCCACCGGCGCTGGACGCGGTCGTGATCCGCTGCTTGCAGAAGGACCCGGCGCTGCGGTTTCAGGACGTGGCCGCGCTGGCCGCCGCTCTCGGGCCGTTCGGCTCGCCGAGCAGCGCCGACGTGCCCGCGCGCATCGCCCAGCTCATTCACGCGGGCGCGACGGCGGTTACCACGGCGGCGGAGGACGCCGCGCCCGCGCCGACTCCGGCGGCGTCGCTGCCGGGTCAGCGTGCGATTGCGTCGGCGCAGACCTCCCCGCTGTCCGACGTCGCGGCGGCCGATGGGGCGGCGACGGCTCGAACGCAGGCGTTTGTTCCAGTCTCGGTCGAGGCGCCACCGCGCCAGCGGACGAGGTCGCCGGTCATCGCCCTGGTGGGCGCCGGGGCGATCCTGGCGGCGGGCGCCGCGTATTGGCTCGGCACGCGCACTCCGCGGCAGCGCACCGCCACGGTCTCGGTCGCGGCGGCTGCGCCCGCCCCGGCGCCGTCGCCGCCGCCTCCTCCACGGGCTGCCCCGGCCGCCCCGGCCCCGCCGGAGCGGCAACCGCCCCCGATCTCGACGCCGCCGCCAGCACCGCCCGTACCCGGGGACCGACACCACGCCGGTCCGGGCAAGCCGCGCGACCGGAGCTCGCCCGCCGCGCCGGGAGCATCCGCCGCGGCGCCGGCCGTGTGCGCTGACCTGCTGGCGCGCCTGAGCCTGGGAGAAACTTTGACGCCACAGGAGGCGTCCACGTACGCTCGCCTGTGCGAGAAGCACCAATAAGCGCACCATGCGGACGGAAGACCACAACGAGAGTTTCCTGGTGGCCGGGATCGTGGCGTTGGCGGCGCTCGGCGCGTGCTATCCGGCGCCAGCGACGCCGTCGGCCGAACAGGATCTGGCGCACGCGGCCCAGCACGTGACCGACGATCTGTTGCATCAGCTCGGGCCCAACGCCTTTGCCACGCAAACCACGTCGATCGATCCGATGCTCGACGGGCGCACCGGACAGCAGACACACGCGAGCCAGCGCGCGGAGGTCGAGCTGACGCGGTCGCTGCTCGCCACCGACAAGATGCTGAAGCTGGTTCCCTTCGGCAGCGCGGGAGCCGCCGAGACGCGCTGGCTCGTCTCCGGAACGCTGACGGTGCTGCCGCAACCGGATCATTTTCGGCTGAGCGTGGCGCTGTCCGACCGCCAGAACGGCATCGTCATCGCGCAGGGAATTGCGCCGTTCCATGAGCCGAACATGGACCTGTCGCCGACGAAGTTCTACGGTGACAGCCCATCGCTGGTCCGCGATCGGTCGGTCGACGGCTATCTGAAGACCGCGGAGACGCCGCGCGGCCAGCCGGCCGATCCGTTGTACATCGACCAGGTGCCAACTTCGGCCCTGCTGGCCGACGCGCTGACGGCGTACAACGCCGAGAAGTGGGACGAGGCGCTGCGGCTTTACACGGCGGCCGTTCAGCGCAAGGACGGGCAACAACTGCGCACGTTCAACGGCATCTATCTGACCAACGTGCGCCTCGGCAAGATGAAGGAAGCCGAAGACGCGTTCGCCAAGATCGCGGCGCTCGGGCTGGCGACGAACAACCTGGCCGTGAAGCTGTTGTTTCGCCCCGGGGGCACGGAGTTCTGGCCCGATCCCAAGGTCAGCGCGCTCTACCCGATGTGGCTGCGCCAGATTGCCCGCGCCGCGCAGACCGCGAACGCTTGCCTCGAGATCGTCGGCCACACCAGCCGCAGCGGGTCCGAGCAGATGAACGACCGCCTGTCGCTGGCGCGCGCCACCGCCGTCCGCGAGCGAATCGAGCGCGATGTCCCGGGCACCGGGCGCAAGTCGAAGGTCGCGGGTGTCGGCTATCGCGAGAACCTTGTGGGCACCGGCACCGATGACGAACGGGACGCGCTCGACCGGCGCGTCGAGTTCAAGGTCATTCCCTGCACCGAGTGAGGCGCCCCCCTCGCGGCAACCCCTCGTCTCAGGTGGACGACGAGGTCGCGGCCGCGCTCGTGCCGAGCGCCGACGAGATGATGCCCTGCACGAGCTGGGCGACGGAGTCGTTCGGACCGGTGCCCGGCGCCGCCGTGCTGCCGTCGCTCGCGCTCGCGCTCGCGTGGACCCGATGATGGCCACCGCCGCCGTGATGATGACCGTGCGCCTTCCCCGACGGCGCCAGATCGGCCGCGCTGCCGCTCTGCGAGGCCGCGCTGAACTTGCCGGCCAGCTTGTCGAGGAAGCTCGCCGACGATCCACCCTGGGAGGACGCCGCGTCCTGCAACTGCTTGGCGATGTCGGCGGTGACGCTCTTGAACTTCGTGGGATCGCTCTGCGCCAGCGCCGTCAGCTCGCTCATGAGTTGCCCGGGCTTCGAGATGTCGACGGTGACGCCGCTGGTGGCCGCGCTCGCGTCGGTGGCCGACGCAGGCGATGAGCTGGGGGTGGTGACGGACTGGATGTCGAGCACGGTCGAGATCGACGAGACGCTGTTGATGGACATGAGTACCTCCTGCAGGACCCATCGACACGATGCGGGCGCGCCTTCATCGAGCGGCGACGAAAGGGTGAAAATTGGCCCTGCTTCGTGTCGACCATCACCCGCAGACAGGCCAGAACAGCGGCGTCAGTCACACTTCTCGCGACGAGGATTCGGCGCCGAAGAACCGCTGTTCACCCGGGCGTCTTGCTCTTCTCGAAGTAGCGAAGACGAAGGTCGTAGAGCAAGCTCTCGACCAGGTTCGCTTCGGGCGGCGTCAGGTTGCCCTTGGTCTTCGCTTGCAGCATGGCGATGACGTCGATGGTGTGCTTGGCCAGCGCCAGCTCCGGCTTGCCGGCGGTGCCGTCGGGGCCGTCCAGCTCGCCGAGATGAAGCAGCGCCGAGCTGCCGAGCGACAGGATGAAGGTGTGAAAATCGATCGGCGAGGACGGTTCCCAGGCGGCAGCGCCCGGCTCCTGGGAAGGCTCCCCGCTTGGTGGGACCGGAATCTCCACCTTGCCAGCATCGGCGGCCCTCTCGGCAGAGCCGGTCACGGCGTCGGCGAACGAACGCCGGTCACTGACGGTGAATCCCGGCTTCTTCTCGTCGTCTCTCCCCGGCGCCATGACGAAACTGTACGCCGGATCCCCCGCGTTTCAAACCCCGCGTGGGCCGAGCGGCGTGCCGTACGACACGCGAACCGATCGCCTACGCGCTCGGCTCGGCGTCGTCGATATCGTCGTCGTCGGCCAGATCCTCTTCGGGGGGGGCGACCTTGTCCGTCGCGTCAGGCAGCGCCTTGAGGTGCTTCTCGTAGTCCTTGCGGGTGATGTGCCCCTTCTTGATGTTGCGTTCGATGGTCCGAACGTCGAAGGCACGCTGGGGCTTGACGTCTGTCTCGCGCGGGCTGCTCATGGCCCGGAAGAGCTAGCACACTTCCGGCCCCAAACAAAAGGGGGGTTGCCAAGGCCTTGCCGAGGCCCCTGCTTCCGTGGAAATAGGCTCGCCGCCTCGCCGGTTGTAAGCTCGCCGCCCGCCAAAGGAGACCCGCCGCATGGATGTCCGAGTCATCAACGAAATGGTGCAGAAACAGTCGGCCTTCGTCGACAAGCTGACCGCCGAGGTCGGCAAGGTCATCGTCGGCCAGAAGGGGATGATCGAGCGCATCCTCATCGGACTGCTGACGGGTGGCCACGTCCTGCTCGAAGGTGTCCCGGGCCTCGCGAAGACGCTGACGGTCAAGACCCTCGCGGACGCCCTGCAGATGCGGTTCTCGCGCGTGCAGTTCACCCCGGACTTGCTTCCCGCCGACATCGTCGGCACCGTCATCTACAATCAGGCGCGCAGCGAGTTCATCTCGAAGAAGGGGCCGATCTTCGCGAACCTGGTGCTGGCCGACGAGATCAACCGCGCCCCTGCCAAGGTCCAGTCGGCGCTGCTGGAGGCGATGCAGGAGCGTCAAGTGACGATCGGCGACACCACCCACCCGCTGCCCGATCCGTTCCTGGTCATGGCGACCCAGAACCCCATCGAGCAGGAGGGAACGTACGCGCTGCCCGAGGCGCAGCTCGATCGGTTCATGCTGATGATCAAGGTCGGCTACCCCACGCGCGAGGACGAGCGCGCGATCATGGACCGCATGACCTCCGGGATCAGCGTGCGCGCCGAGCCGGTGGCGACGCCCGCCGAGATCGCCGAGGCGCGCTCGGTCGTCGGACAGGTCTACATCGACGAGAAGATCCGCGACTACATCGTGAACCTGGTCCACGCCACGCGCGAGCCCAAGGCCCACGGCCTCGGCGCGATGGCGGACTTCATCGCGTTCGGCGCCAGCCCGCGCGCGTCGATCTACCTGAACATGGCCGCGCGCGCGCACGCGTTCCTGCGCCACCGCGGCTACGTCACGCCCGAGGACATCAAGGCCATCGGCATCGACGTGCTCCGCCATCGCGTCATCCTCACCTACGAGGCCGAGGCGGAGGAGATCACCACGGAGACCGTCATCCGCAAGCTCTTCGAGCACGTCGAAGTACCGTGAGCCTCTCGCGCGAGACACTCCGGAAGATCCGGACCATCGAGATCGTGACCGAGCGCCTGGTGCGCGATCGGATGGCGGGGCAATACCATTCGGTGTTCAAGGGCAGCGGCATCTCGTTCTCCGAGGTGCGGCAGTACATGCCAGGCGACGACATCCGCCTCATCGACTGGAACGTGTCGGCGCGCATGAACGACGCGTACATCAAGCTGTTCACCGAGGAGCGGGAGATGACCGTGCTCCTGCTGGTGGACATGTCGGCGTCGGGGCGCTTCGGCTCCGCCGGCCAGGAGAAGCGGGAGCTGGCCGCCGAGATCGCCGCCGTCGTGGCGTTCTCGGCGATTCGCAACAACGATCGCGTTGGCCTGGTGGTGTTCACGGATCGGGTCGAGAAGTTCGTGCCGCCCAAGAAAGGCAAGAAGCACGTGTTGCGGGTGGTCAGCGAGATCCTGTCCTTCGAGCCCCGCCATCGCGGGACCAGGATCGCGGCCTCGCTGGAGTTCCTCGGACACGTCGCTCGCCGGCGCGCGGTGGCGTTTCTGGTCTCGGACTTCCTGGCGCCGCTCGCCAGCTACGAGCGCGCGTTGCGCGTGATCTCGCGCCGCCACGACATCATCCCGGTCACCGTGACGGACCCGCTGGAAGAGGCGCTGCCGTCGGTGGGATTGGTCGAGCTCGAGGATCCGGAGTCCGGCGAGCTGGTCCTCTTCGATACGTCGGGACCCGAGGCGCGCGCCGCCGAGCGCGACGCCAGGAAGGCGCTGGAGGCGCGCCAGGCGTTGTTCAGGCGCCTCGACATGGACGGCATCTCCGTACGCACCGATCGGCCCTATCTGCGGGCGCTGAGCGCGTTCTTCGAGGCCCGCGCCCGGAGGTTGCGACATTAGAACCCGGACGAAGACGACGGTCGCCCGTCTGCTGGCCGTGGCTGTGACGGCCTGGGCCTTCGCGCGCACGGGCCCCGCCCGCGGCACGCCGGCCACCGCGCCGGTGGATCCAGCTCACCCCGATCCCGGCGCGCCCACGGTCGCGGCGCGCCTCGATCGGGCGACGGCCCACGTGGGCGACGCCGTGACGCTGACCATCACCGCGGTGGCGAGGCGCGGGGTGCCGGTGAACCTGCCGAACGTGCTCGAGCTCGACCCGTTCTCGGTGCTCGATCGCTCCGAGGCGGAGACCGATCTCGGCGACGGTCGCGTGCGCCGCGAGTTCACCTTGAAGGTCGCCGCGTACGAGCCAGGCCCCCAGACGATCCCCGCGCTCGAGGTCACGTACCTCGACAGCGGCGGCGCCGTCCGGCAGGCGCGCACCCAGCCGCTCGAGCTCAAGATCGCCAGCCTCATCGCCAACGAGCCGGAGCCAGCCCTCAAGGACAACGCCGCCCCGGTCGCGGTCATGAAGCAGGACCTGCGCCTGGTCTACGTGGCGGGGGGGCTGCTCGCCGCGCTGCTCGGGGCCCTCGTCACCTGGCTCGTCGTGCGGCGGCTACGCGCGCGCGTGATCGTGCGTCCCGGTCCGCCGCCCCGCCCCGCGCACGAGATCGCGCTCGAGCGCCTGGATCGCCTCGGCGCGTACGGCTTCCTCGAGAACGCCGACAACCGCCCGTTCTATTTCGCGGTGTCGGAGATCATTCGCGACTACCTGGGAGGGCGGTTCGGCTTCGACTCCCTCGAGCTCACGACCGACGAGCTGATGGACGAGCTGCGGCGGCGCGCGGGCCGCGAGCTGGTGCTCGCCGAGATCGGGCGGTGGCTAGCGGCCTGCGACCTGGTGAAATTCGCGAAGGTGTCTCCGTCGGCGACCGAGGCGCGCGGCACGCTGGAGGTCGCCATCCGCATCGTCGAGTCCACGCGCCCCCGACCGGAGCCTGCGGCCGCCGAGGCGCAGGGAGCGCCCGCGCATGCCTGAACCAGTGACGACGGCCTCGCCCGCGCCGCCCGCGCGACGCCCGATTCCCGTCCGGGTGCTCCTCGTGGGGCTCGTCGCGGTCGCGGGCGCGTACGTGTTCCTGCTGCGCAACGAGGAGGGCTTTCGCTTCGCCCATCCCGGCGCGCTGGCGCTGGTGCCGATCGCCGTGGCCATGATCCTGTGGACGGTGTACCGGCGTCGGGTCGATCGCGTCGCCTCGCTCCGTTACCCGCGCGCCACCGCGCTCGCCGCTGGCAAGCCCGGGCTGATCGCGCGCCTCGCCGATCTGCCGCTCTTCCTGCGCCTCGGCGCCGTCGTGCTGCTGGGCGTGGCGCTCGCTCGCCCGCAGACCTCGCGCGCCACGGGCGATCTCGAGCTCGAAGGCATCGACATCGTCATCGCCCTCGACATCTCCGGGTCGATGCAGGAGACGGATCTGGTGCCGAACCGCCTCGACGCGGCCAAGATGGTGATCGAACGCTTCGTGCGACGCCGACCGAACGATCGTCTCGGCCTCGTCGTGTTCGGCCGCGAGGCCTACACTCACGTCCCGCTGACGCTGGATCACGGGACGTTCCTGCGCATGCTCGCCGAGCTGCAGGTCGGCATCATCGACGGCCGGGCCACCGCCATCGGCAACGGCATCGGCGTCGCCCTCAACCGACTGCGCCACTCCGAGGCGAAGAGCAAGGTGATCATCGTGCTCACCGACGGCGACAACAACGCCGGGAACATCTCGCCCATCCAGGCCGCGCGGTTCGCGCAGACCCTGGGCGTGAAGATCTACACCATCCTCGCGGGCGACAACGCCAGTGGAGAGGCGACGGAGACGGCCGACGGTCGCCAGCGGCAGTCGGTGAACCCCAAGTTGCTCGAGGAGATCGCCTCCATGACCGGGGGCGCACCCTACCTCGCGACCGATACGCGCGCCCTCGCCCAGAATTTCCAGAGCATCCTCGAAGACCTGGAGAAGTCGCGGCTCCACGACCGCGGGGTCCTCTACGGCGAGCTGTTCCCCAAGTTCCTGGCGCCGGCCTTCGCGGCGCTGCTGCTCGAGCTGGCGCTGCGCTTGACGCGCTGGAGGCGTCTGCCCTGATGCGTTTCGGCGATCCTCGACTGCTCTGGTTGTTGCTGGCGATTCCGGCGGCGATCCTCGCCACCACGATCGCGTTTCAGCGCCGGCGGCGGCTGCTGGGGCGGCTCGGCCAGGTGGCGCTCATCCGGAAGATGACCGCCGATGTCTCCGTCGGACGCAAGGTGGTGCGCGCCGTGTTGGTGATCGCGGCGCTCGCGCTGGCGGGGCTGGCGCTGGCCAGGCCGCAGGCGGGGGGGCGCGCCAAGCTCAGCCGCCAGCAGGGCCTCGACCTCATCGTGGCGCTGGACTTCTCGAAGTCGATGCTGGCCAAGGACGTCTATCCCTCCCGGCTGGAGCGGGCCAAGCGGGAGCTCGAGCGCCTGATGGATCACCTGGCCGGCGATCGCATCGGCCTGGTGGCCTTCGCGGGCGAGACGCTGACCTACCCTCCCACGACCGACTACGCCGCCGTGAAGCTGTTCTGGCGCGATCTGTCGCCCTGGGACATGCCCGTCGGTGGCACAGCGCTCGGCCGGGCCATTCGCGCCGGAACGGACATCCTGACGCACCTGCGCGCCCAGCCGGGGCAATCGGCGGCTCCCGCGCAGGCCAGCGGCCGGTCGCAGGTCATCCTGTTGCTCACCGACGGCGAAGACACCGAGAGCGAGCCGCTCGAGGCGGCGGAGGAGGCCTCGAAGCTGGGGATCAGGGTCTACACGGTCGGCATCGGTTCGCGGTCGGGTGAGCTGATCCCGACCTACGACGAGCACGGACAGGTCACCGGCTACGTGAAGGACGCGGACGGGAAGTACGTGACCTCGCGCCTCGGCGAGGACACCCTGGTGAAGATCGCGCAGAAGACCGGCGGCGAGTACCTGCACGCCGACGCTCATCAGTTCGGCGTCGAGCAAGTCGAGGCCGCCCTGACGAACCTCAAGCGAACCGAGAACGAAGCGCGGGTGGTGAAGGAGTACGATGACGTCTACGAGGGGCTGCTGTTCCCCGCGTTTCTGCTGCTGGTGGGGGAGGCCTGCATGAGCGACCGTCGCCGCCCCGCCCGCGTGAGGGCCACGGTGGCACCCTCCCCCGCTGGCGAGAAGGGAGCGAGCGCCCGATGATGTCGCCGCAGGTAGCTGTCAGGCGGGTGCCGGCGTTGGTGGCCTTCGTGGCGCTGTTGCCGTTCGTGATGGCGTTCGATCCCATCCGCAGCCCCAGCGCAACCGTCGCGGAGGGCAACGCTCAGATGAAGGCGGGGAAGCCCAACGACGCCCTCGCCGCCTACGACAAGGCCGTGGCCGAGCTGCCCGCCGAGCCGGGCGTGCACTTCGATCGCGGGACGGCGCTGGCCGCGTTGTCGCGCTTCGACGAGGCCGGCGAGGAGTTTCTGCGCGCCACCGAGACGAAGGATCCGTCGCTGAAGAAGGCCGCGTTCTACAACCTCGGCAACGCCTTCATGAAGAAGGACAAGTTCAAGGAGGCGATCGAGGCCTACAAGCGCACGCTGGCGGTCGATCCGACGGACGAGCGCGCGAAATGGAACCTGGAGATCGCGCTCAAGAAGAAGCGAGACGACGACAAGAAGAAGGAGGACGACAAGAAGAACGACGACAAGGACAAGGACAAGAAGAAGGACGAGGATAAGAAGAAAGACGACAAGAAGGAGGATAAGAAAAAGAACGACAAGAAGGACGACCCAAACAAGGACAAGCAAGACAAGCCCAAAGACGCGGACAACAAGGACAAGAAGAACGAACCGCCGCCGCCCGAGGAGAAGCCGTCCCCCGAGCGCGAGATCGAGTCGACCCTCGACAACCTCGAGAAGAGCCCGAAGGATCTCGAGAAGCAGCGGGCGATGCTCCGAGCGGTGCGTCGCGCGCCCCCCACCCGCGACTGGTAGTCGTCGCGTCGCGCCCGAAACGTCAAGAATTCCCGAGTCCGGCCAAATGCACCGCACCATGCGCACGAACAACCTCCGCTCGACCCGCGGCCACCATTCGATCGCGGCGCTCGCCGCGATCGTGCTCGCCGGCGCCGCCGCTCCAGGCGCCGCCCATGCGGAGGCGCCGCGCTTCCAGGCGGAGGTGGACCGGAACCGCCTGGCGGCGGGGGACTCGTTCATCTACGAGGTGACGTTGAGCGTGGGCCAGGATCAGGTCACCGATTACCGCCCGCCCGACTTCAAGGGATTGCGTGTCGTGAGCGCCGCCCGGATGCCGAACCAGTCGACCCAGATGCAGATCGGCGGCGCCGGCATGTTCGTCGAGATGAGCTACAGCTGGCGCTACGAGCTGGCGGCGGAGCAAAAGGGCAGCGTGACCATCGGGGCCGCCCGGGTCCGGGTCAACGGCCGCGAATTCCACACCAGCCCCGTGACGGTCTCCGTGGGGAGCGGGGCGAGCACGGCCCCGCCCCCGCCGTCGCCTTCGTTGTCCTCGGGAGGCGCCCAGTCCACCGCACCCCCGGCAGAGGTGCCCCCGCCCCCCGAGGCCGCCGATGGCGGCAGCTTCATCCGGCTGGTCACCGACAAGCAGAAGGCCTATGTCGGCGAGGCCATCGCCGCGACGTGGTTCTTGTACATGAACCAGCCCTACGAAAAGTTCGACACGCAGGTCGAGCCCACCATGGAGGGGTTCTGGACCGAGGATGTGACGTTGCCGAACCGCCGCGGCGGCATGATCCTGAACGACGAGCTCGTGCAGGGCCGGCGCTACCAGGTGGGCCCCGCCCTGAAGAAGGCGCTGTTTCCGTTGCATGCCGGCTCGCTGACGATCACGTCGATGGGAGCCCAGCTGTCGCACGTCGACTTCTTCGGAACCCCCGTGCGGAGCCAGCGCGTGCGATCGATGCCCTCGACCATCGAAGTCTTGCCGCTGCCGAAGGAAGGTCAGCCCGCCGGCTTCGACGACGCGAACGTCGGCGCATTCACGCTTGGCCGGCGCATCGATCGATCGCAGGTGGCGGTCGGCGAGGCGGTCACGCTGACCGTCGACATCGCCGGCCGGGGGAACCTTCGCAAGCTGGGACTGCCCCCGCTCGCCAAGCTGGAGGGGTGGAAGACCTATGATCCGCGCCAGCAGATCAACATCGATCCGGGGAACGGCGTCGAGGGCACCAAGACCGCGGAGATCTTGCTGCTCCCGGAGCGCCCCGGGGTCTTCAGCATCCCGGCCCAGACGCTCGACTACTTCGACCCCGGCAGCGGGAAATACGCGCGGGCCACGGCGCCCGCGATCGCCGTGACAGTGACCGGGGCGGCGGTGGCCAACGCGAGCGGCGGCGGCGTGACCGCGAGCGCGCTCCCCGGAGGGGAGGCTCCGCCGGGCGGCCCCGTCGAGAACGTCATCGCGGCCGAGATCCGGCCGATCCACGCGAGGACTGCGCTGAGGCGGGATCTCGGCGCGACATTCCTGCATACCCGGGCCTTTCTGGGGTTCCTCCTGGCGCCACCGCTTTGCTTCGGGTTGCTGGTCGCTGGATTCCGGGTCCGAGACCGCCTGACCAAGGACACCGGGGCCACGCGCCGACGCCGCTCGCGCAAGAAGGTTCAGGCGCACTTCGCAGCGGCCGAGGCGCACCGCCGCCGCCGCGAGATCGGCGCCCTGCACATCGAGATCGACCGCGTCGTTCGCGAGGCCCTGTCCCATCGATTGGGGGTGGCGGTCGCAGGCCTGCGCATGGACGAGCTGCGCGCCCAGCTGTCGGCGCTGGGGCTCGGCGAGGCCGTCGCCGCGCGGGTGGTCACGCTGCTCGAGGAATGCGATCGCGCCCGCTTCGCCCCCGGCAGCGTGGCAGGGGATGACGCAGCGCTGGCGGCCACGCTCGATCGGGCCGCCGAGCTCGTCACCTCGATCGAGGGCGCGCCTGGCCGTCCCTCGGGGGAGGCAGGATGAGGCGCCCGCCTCCTCTCTCGCCCGGCGCTCTCACGCTCGCCGCGCTCATCAGCCTCGGAGCGGTTGGGCTCGCATCGCGTTCGGCCCGCGGCGATCTGCTCGACGACGCCTGGAAGGGTGGCAACGACGCCTACCTCCGCGGGGACTACGCCGCCGCCGTGGCGGCGTACGAGCAGCTCGATCGCCAGCAGGTGGTCTCGTCCGAGCTGACCTTCAACCTGGGCAACGCGTACTACCGGCAGGGCCAGCTGGGACGCGCGATCTGGTGCTGGGAGCGCTCGCTGGCCATCGACCCCGATCACGAGGACGCGCGCTACAACCTGGCGCAAGCGCAGAAGCTGGTGAGCACGCGGGTTCACGACAAGATCGAGGGCGCCGAACGCGAGCCGACCTGGATGCGCGTCGTGTCCCAGCTGACGGCGTCGACGGAGGCGTGGCTGTTCGCGGGCCTGTACCTCGGCCTGTTCGTGGTCCTCGCCCTGCGACTTCGGGCGCGCCGCCGCGGCGAGGCCGATGAGGGACACGGCTCGGCATGGACGGCGCTGGCGGCGATCCTGGGCGCGGGCGCGGCACTGGCCGTCCTCCTGGTGATGGGCCGCGTGGCGATGGACCGGGTGCCGTTCGGCGTCGTGCTTCCCGACCAGGTGGCGGTGAAGGAAGGGGCGGACACGAACTACAAGACGTCGTTCGACGTCCACGCCGGCCTCCGGGTGCGGCTGCTCGATCATGACCAGGATTGGGTCAGGATCCGGCTCAGCAACGGCCTCGAGGGCTGGGTGCGCGACCGCGAGGTCGGCCGGCTGTGATAGGACCATGGGATGGCCCAGCCACACTTCGAGAGACACGTCTTCATCTGCACGAACCGTCGCGAGCCTGGAAACCCGAAGGGATCGTGCGCCGACAAGGGCAGTGACGAGGTTCGCGACGCGTTCAAGCAGCTCCTGCACGAGCGCGGCCTGAAGGGACGCATGCGCGCGAACGCCGCCGGCTGCCTGGACCAGTGCCCGCGCGGCGTGGCTGTGGTCGTCTATCCGGAGCAGGTCTGGTATGGCGGCGTCACGCCCGCCGACGTCGCTGAAATCGTCGATCAGCACCTGCTCGGCGGGGTTCCGGTCGACCGGCTGCGCATGAAGTAATGTTGTCGTCCGAGCCCCGGCAACGTGGCCAGGGCCCGCCTCATCGCGACAGGGGCGCGTTCGGGCGGTTTGACCTCGGTTTGACCTATTGGCATCGACGGGACAGCAGCTTGTGGGTATGCGGCCAAGGCCGCTGCTTCCCATCATGTTCGTGGCGGTGGCGGGCGTGGTCGCCGCGTCGATGGGGAGCCTCAGGAGCGCGAAGCTGGAGCTCGTGTCGCGGTTTCGACAGGAGCAGGAGCAGGCGGCTCGCGAGAACGCGACGAGCTTCGCGGCGCGCCTGCAGGGGATCGATCGCGACACCCGCTTCATGACGGACATCGGCGCCCGGACCCGGAGGCAGCACGAGCTCGACGAGGCCAGCCAGAACCGCGAGATTCATTCCGCCTTCGACGCCCTGGCCACGGTGGTTCCCCACTACCGAACGATCGGGCTGTTCCGTGCCCACGGCGGGCCGTCCGTGCTGGCGATAGATCCGACCGAGGATCGGCAGCATGTCGCGGGAGCGTTGATTGATGCCAGCCAGCAGCTCGCCGATCACATCGGGCCACCGGGCGTGGTCGCCGTGCGGGGGCCACTCGCGATCCGGGGGCGTCAGTTCTTGATCTACGGGGAGGCGACAGACGACGCGGAGGTCGTGGTGGTCACGGTGGACGCCGCCATGCTGCTGTCGGACGTGCTGCGGCCCGCGCGTCCGGGGTCCCGCTTCGTGATGGTGGATCCGGCGGGCCAGCTGTGGAGCGGATGCGAGACCCGCGCGGGCTGCCAGGTCCGGCGAAGCGGCGGAGTCCAGCGGGGCAAGCCGCCGTTTCCAGCCGCGGAGCTGAATCTGCCGACCGCGGAGATCTTGTGGACGCCACAAGCCATCGACACCCCCGGGGGACGCTGGACGCTCTCGGTGCTGGCCTCCACCGACCAGCTCGAGGCCCAGGAGACCCGCACGAGGTGGCAGGTCCTTTGGACCACCGCGGGCGTGATAGCGGTGGTGCTGGGAATCGGGATCTTCATGGTGCGGCAGCAGAGAGCGGCGACCGTGCTGGCGATGCGACTGCAGACGACGCAGGAGCTGGCGAACCTGCGCGAGCGGAGCGACAAAATCCTCGAAAACATGCCGGTGGGCATCGTCGGCGCCACGCACGATGGCCGTCCCGTGTTCATCAATCAGTTCTTGCGATCGAAGCTCGCCCTCGACACCGACGCCGGCGCCGGCGCCGGGACGACAGCCGCCTCGTTCCCCGCCGAGCTCTCCGCGTGGCTCGCCGGGCTCGGCGTCGAATTCGCCCGCGCCCAAGAGACCAGGCAGATCGTCGCCGTCTCGTCCTCCACGCACCCGCTGACGATTCCCGCGCTGCAAGACTGCGAGGCCCGCGTGGTCCCGCTCGGCCACCCGGTCGATGAGGTGGGGAATCTGGTGATGGTCGTGGATCTCTCGGACGTGCGGGCCCTACAGCGGCAGCTGGTGCGCGCAGAGAAGCTGGTCACGGTCGGCGTGCTATCCTCGGGTCTGGCGCACGAGATCGGAACCCCGCTCATGGTCATTCGCGGGTGGGCCGAGCACCTCGTCGAGATCGAGAAGGGTCCCCAGGCGATGGACGGCCTCGGGGTCATCATCGGAGAGATCGATCGCATCGCGGCCACCATCCGCCGCGTCCTCGACTTCGGCAACACTCAGCCGGTGCAGCGGATGGCGACCGACGCGCGCGCGGCGCTCGAGCGGGTGATCGAGCTGTTGCGATGGAAGATGGAGAAGCGGCAGCTCTCGGTCGCGGTGTCGAGCGGCCGGGCGCCGGTCATGGTCGCCGCCGATCCCAGCCAACTGGAGCAGGTCCTCGTCAACCTGCTGCTGAACGCGTGCGACGCCTCGCCGGACGGCGGCAAGATCGAGGTCGCGCTCGGTCCATCGCCACGGGCGAGCTTCGTCGCCATCGAGGTCCGCGACACCGGCAGCGGCATCAAGCCCGAAAATCTGAACGCCGTCTTCGATCCCTACTTCACCACGAAGAAGCGGGGCGAGGGCACGGGCCTCGGCTTGACCGTCGTCTCGCAGATCGTGCGAAGCCACAGCGGCGACGTTTCGTTGCAGAGCACGCTGGGCTTTGGCACCCGCGTCGTCGTAAACTGGCCCGCGGCGCCCTGACCCAGACCGGCGCCGCACCCATGCCGAAATCTCGCGTCCTCATCGTCGACGACAGCTCGGAGATGGTGCAAGCCATCAGCAAGTACCTCACCGCGCACGGGTTCGACACCGCGATCGCCACCTCGGGGGATGACGCGCTCGAGGAGGTTCGCGCCACGCCGCCCGACGCCATCATCACGGATCTGCGGATGGACGGCCTCGACGGGCTCGACGTCCTCGAGATCGTGCGCAAGGAGTATCCCGAGATGCCGGTCGTCATCATGACCGCGTTCGGCAGCGTCGAGAGCGCGGTGGAGGCCACGCACCGGGGCGCGTTTCACTACCTCGTCAAGCCGTTCAAGCTGGCGGCCTTGCGCGCGATCCTCGAGACGGCGGTCGGCGATTCACCCCGACGTCCGCAGGTCCCCGTGAGCGACCCGCCGGCTCCAGGCGCTCCAGCCACGCCCGACGCTGCCTCGTCCTCCGCTTCCGAGGATCCCTTCGTTTCGATCGCCCGCGCTGGCCTTCCGCTAAGGGAGGTCGAGAGCCGTTACACGAGTGCCGTGCTGCGGTCCGTGGGCGGAAACAAGACCCGCGCCGCCGAGATCCTGGGCGTGGATCCCTCGACCCTGTACCGGCGCGAACGCCGCAACGAATCCTCGTAGCGGCATCAGCCCCTGCCCCCGCGGTCGCCCCGTCCGCAAAGGAGTGATTCAGATCACTTAAATTCCAAGAGTTACGATAAATACATTTTCTCGAAACGTCCAGGAAATCAAGTTCCGGGCATTATGCAACTCTGGACGGAACGCTCCGGCATTTTACAAGACCAATGGGCGGTCCTCGGCGACGGTGATATCGGGAGGAGGTGACCACGAATGAGGGATGCGCAGACCGCTCTCGGGCGCTCGGACGAGTCGCCGGCTTCGTCAGCCGAGCTCCGCGCGACGCCCCTGCCGCGGCTCGAGATCTCCCCGAAGCTCGACGCCGCCGTGCTGGCGCGGCAATACCCACGGCCCTTCGGCGTCATTCTTCCTGTCGAGCTGAGGGACGTCCTCACCGGGCCTGCCCCGTCGCCCGCCGGAGACAGCGCCGAAGCCCGCCGGGCCTCGGGCAGACAGGTCGTGCGAGGGATGGCCCGGGTAACCTACGCGCTTCCCCAGCACATTCTCGACATCCAGCTGCCGAGTCCGGCCACGGTGCTCGAGCGCTTTGTCATCGACGATCGAACGCGCGGGGTGTTGGAGCGCGCGCGACCGTTTCCGCTACGAACCACCTGGACCGTGGCTGCCTATCTCGACACGCCGCGGTTCGGTCCTTTTTGCCTCGTGGATCTGCTGGCTGCGCACGCCGAGTCGACGACGCCCATCGCCGTGCGCCGGGCCCGTGACAGGTCCCCGAACGGGCGCGGTGGCATACGCGCGCCGTCGTCACCTCAGCTCGCCGCACCTCGGCTCGCCGCCCCCGCGCGTTTGTCCTCCGCGCTCGACGAGCTGTCGCCGCTTCTGGTGCGAAGCATGCCGCTCACCGGTCAGCAGGTCGGCGAGCTCCTTGTCCGCGCGTGGCTGTCTCCCCAGTTGAGATCCGTCCGCGATCTCGAGCGAGCCTACCGCAGCGCCGGCCTCGCCTGTCCGTTTCGGCTCATTCGCCACGGGGACGCCGAGGTGGTGGTACCGCCCAGCGTGCGCGCCATCGCGAAGGCGGTGCTGGTCGCCGCGTCGCAATTCGTTGCCTGGCGAGGAATCGCCACCGTGCGTGAGATCGCCGCGCGCGCGCAGCTGCGTGCCGCCGCCTTGATCACCGAGCTCTTCGCGGGGCGCCTGCTCGCGACCCTGCCTGGCGTGGTGTGGCTGGATCAAGGCCGCGAGTGGTTTTCGTTTCGTGACACCAAGAGCCCACTCCTGCGGGCCGTCAGAAAGGCCCTCGCGACCGACGACCGGGTCGAGCTGTCGTCCTTGCGGCAGTTCCTGGCCACGGGGAAGGAGCTGCTGGGCCAGCTTCCGGTGGGCGCTTGGGAGCGCTATCTGTCGGCGGTCGGGGGCTACACGATCGACGGCCGTTGGGTCCTGCGCGGGTCGCTGGACATCGCGCCGATAGACGGCAGCCTCTGCCTGGCGTGAGGGCGCCACTTGCCGACGCGCGCAGCCGGCGGCGCTTTGTAGCTGCGGGCAGTTGCTTCCGCGCGGGAACTCAAGAACGATTGCGGCCATGAAATTCGGGATGTTCGTCGACCAGGACTCCACCCGCTTTTGCTACCTGCGGCTACGCCGGCTGAAGACCGTCCTCAAGAACGCCAACATCCTCGCCGCGCTCGCCGCCGAGCTGGAGCTTCCCGCCGTTGACGGGAGAGCTCAGCTCGCGGCGATCGAGCGCCGCATCGAGGAGCTTCGCGGCACCAAGGACTCGCCGTGGTACGAGGTGCCCGCCCCCGAGATCCTGGCGGCCTCGATCTTCGCGGCACGCAAGCGCGCGCGCGGCGCTGTCGACGAGCTCTTCAGCGCGGTGGGCCGGGTCCAGGAACTGGCGGCGCCTCTCGGCAGCTGGTTGAACATCGCGGGCCTGAAGTCGTATCAGGGTGGTGTGCCCGGTATCGGCCGCGCGAACCTCGTCGGTTATGCTGCCAGCCGGCTCATGTCGGGGCCCCACATCGTGGGGATCGAGGCCACGAACGAAACGAGCCAGCTCGCCAGCGCGCTGGATTCGACGAAGACCACACACGCCTCCACCCATGCGTCTTACCTCGCCTGCACTCCCGCCCTCGCGGCTGAGGCGCTGTGGGCACAGGCGTCGGCGCCGGGCTTCTCCCGCTGGGACGCGGGTCATCTCGCCAGCAGGTTGAAGGCGTCGGGATATGGTCTCCTCCTCGTCGAGGGCGACGCCGTCTCGCAGGCGGTGGCCCCGCGGGAACGGAAGCTCGACAAGGCAGTCGTCGCCGAGCTGGCAAGGGCGATCCTGTCGCCGACGCCCAACGCCAAGTGAGCTGAGCGAGCTAGCTAGTGCACCGCCGTCGAAATAGCGTCAATGCCGAGGCCGACAAGCCGCGCCGGACGCGAGGCGCGACGACGAGGCATACCCGTAGGTATGGTGAGGAGGAGCAACGAAGCGGCCGGCGCGGATCGTCGGCCGAACGTGATGCTATTTCGACGGCGGTGCACTAGCCTCCGGGGTCGTCCGGGGCCGCTTCACGCGGCGTGGCCACATCGTCCCGCAGCTCGATCCGCCGCCGCTCGGGAGCGACGGTGAGCTCGACCAGGGTCTTCTCCTCGCCGGGCAGCGCCACGAGCTCGAGCGTCCAGACCAGTGCAATCAAACGTCCCCGAAAGCTGTACGGTGCCGCCGGCAAGGCTACGACGAAGGGCCGGCGCTCCTCGACGAGGGGCCTCGCGAAAGGAACCGTCTCGGCGATCGCGAAGTCCCGCCCTCCAGGACCGAGCGTCGCCCAGACGAGCCGGAGCTCGATGCCGACGGGCGGTACCGGAACGGACCAGGCCGCCCACCCGCTCACGGTCGCGCCGGGCTCGAAGTCTGTGGCTCCCCCCGCCAGCTCGAGCGTGAGACTGACTGGCCCCGCGGTCATCGCGACACCGCCAGCACGCGGATGGGGAACTCTTGACGCCGGATCATCGCCGCGCCAGACCACGCCTCGATCACCACCGCCCAGGCGATCTCGTTCCGCTTCCCGGTCAGGCTGGGGACGGAGCGCAACGGCACCAGCGCCTCGGCGTGTCCGCTCGCCACGGGCGATCCGCGCTCGGGCCGTTGCCGGTCGAGCTCGAGGGTCAGAAACGGGCTGGTCTCGGTCACGACCGAGATGCCCGTTCGGGCGCTGATGCGGCGGTGCGCCACCTCCGCGCCAACGAGCGACACGGTGACCAGCGAGAGCTCGGGGCCGTTCTGACAGAAGAACCACCAGTCGACCTCCAGCGACCCGCCCAGATGAATCGTCGCCGGAGCGATCACGCGAGCGGCCGGCTCAGGCCGGGCGATGGCCCGGCGCAACCAATCGAGGAAGCCGACGGGGGAGACGGGCCGGAGCTCGGTGCGGAGGGCGGTCATCTATCCGGCATTCTGCCCGTGCCGGCGAGGCCGCGCGAACCTCCGGCAAACGTCGGATTCAGATGGCGTCGTCGCCGTGCTCGCCGGTGCGGATCCGAACCGCCTCTTCGATGTTGGTCACGAAGATCTTGCCGTCCCCGATCTTGTTGGTCTTCGCCGCGGCGGCGAGCTTCCGCACGATGTCGGCGACGATGGCGTCGGGCACGACCAGCTCGAGCTTTATCTTGGGGACGAAGTCCACCGCGTAGGTCGAGCCCCGGTAGACCTCCGTCTTGCCGCCGGTGCGGCCAAATCCCTTGACCTCGGACACTGTCATCCCTGAGATACCAGCATCCTTCAAGCTGTCCTTCACGGCGTCGAGCATGTGGGGATGAATGATGGCCTTGATCTCTTTCATGGTCTGTCTCCAACTCGTTCGGGGTGTGCCGCGGAGCTGAGTGAGGTCGCTGTTGCGCCCACGGGCCGGCGACAACATCGACGGTGCAACGAGACCGCAAGGAGGCCGACCAGCGCATCTCGGCTGATCGGGCTCCCTGCGGAGGTTCTTCCGAACCTCGCAACCGACCCCGCCGCCGGCCGCCCCGAGGGTCGGCCGGCGGCGGGAAGCTCGTCAGGCCGGGACGGGAGCGCCCGCGGTCTTCGCGTGGGCCTTCGCGCCCGGAGCACCCGTGTCTCCGGTCAACGAAGAACCCCACAGCTCCGGGTAAGCCCCGCCGCCGTGCTCGTGCAGATCGAGGCCTTCCATCTCGCCCTCTTTCGAGACGCGGAGGCCGACCGTGAACTTGACGGCGTACATGACGATCATCGAAACGACGAACGTCCCGATGCCGATCGCCGCGCTCCCCATCACCTGACCGATGAGCTGGTTGGCGCCACCGCCGTAGAACAGGCCCGTGACGACCGCGCCGGCCGAATTGTCTGCGCCCGTCGGCGTGGGAGCGCCGTACTGGCCGGTCGCGAAGAGGCCAAGCGAGATGGTTCCCCAGATGCCGGCGCCGCCGTGGACGGCAACCGCACCGACCGGATCGTCGATCCGCAGGTACTCGAGCAGGTCCACCACCAAGGCGCACACGGGGCCAGCGATCGCTCCGATGACGATCGCGCCGAAAGGCGACACCCAGTAGCAAGGACAAGTGATCGCCACCAGCCCGGCGAGGAAGCCGTTGATGGTCATGCCGCAGTCCCACACCTTGTTCTTTGGGTACATCCAGAACATCGCGGACAACCCGCCGGCGCAGGCGGCCAGCGTGGTGTTGGCGGCCACGCGGCCGATGCCGGAGGCATCCATCGCGGACAGCGTGCTGCCAGGGTTGAAGCCGTACCAGCCGAACCACAGGATGACACCACCGACGGCGGCGATGGTCATGTCATGACCGGGCATCGCGCCGCCGCCGTCGCGCTTGAACTTGCGACCAAGCCGGGGCCCGAGGACGATGGCGCCAGCGAGGGACACCATGCCGCCGATCGTGTGCACCACCGTCGAGCCAGCGAAGTCGTGGAAAGCGGCGGGGTGGATGGTGTTGAGCCAGCCGTCCGGACCCCAGGCCCAGTGGCCGAAGATCGGATAGATGAATCCGCTGACGGCGAAGCTGTAGACGAGGTCGCCCACGAACCCAGTTCGCCCGATCATGGCGCCCGACGTGATCGTCGAGCAGGTATCGGCGAACGCGTACTGGAACAGGAAGAACGCCAGGATCGCGACGCCCGACGACCCATAGGTTTCGGGGGCGCCGTGGAGAAAGAAGAACTCGTGGCCAATGAAGCCATTGCCCGAGCCGAACATGAACGCGAAGCCCCAGGCCCAGAACAACAGGCCACAGAGGCAAGTGTCAACGATGCCTTCGAGGAGGACGTTGACCGTCTCCCGCGTCCGGGCGAACCCAGCCTCGAGGAACATGAACCCCGCCTGCATGAAGAACACGAGGAAGGCGGTCACGAGGACCCACATCGTGTTGATCGGGTTCACGTACGCTGGTGGTGGGGGAGGGGCCGCGTCGGCGAAGGCCTTGTGGCCAAAGTAGGCGGGTATCCCTGCGATGATGAGGAAGAGGAGGGCTAGCCCCAGGGCTTTCCCTCCCAGGATCGCGTAAAACACACGCCTCCGTTCTGGTGCCCGCATTCCGTCGATGAATCGTTTGATCACGTTGTCCCTCCTGTGTTTTTTCTGTCCACTTGCAAAAATCCTGCTCTTCGGCCGACAATCCCGGCGGCCATTGGCACTCTGCAAATCCAGCTATGCATTCTGCATGGGCACTGTTGCTGATAGGTTTCGTAGCAGTACATTCCAGGTAAATTCGTGTGCGATCTTGATCGCATTCGATGCCCCCGAGCTCGCATCGACGGCTGCCAGCGTCGTCGGGCGGCTGGGCCAAGTGGCCAGAGCCAAAGGGCAAAGACAGGTGCCTCTGACCGCTGGCCGCGGTCACCCGAACGGCATGTTTTGGGGCGCCGCATGAGCTGGCAGCTGTTCGGAACCAAGAAGTGCCCGGACACCCGCAAGGCGGAGCGGTTCTTCAAGGAACGTTCGGTTCCCTTCCAGGGGATCGATCTGGCCCAGAAGGGGATGTCGCCGGGCGAGCTGCGGGCCGTTGCTTCCCGGGTGGGCGGCATCGAGGCCCTGATCGATCGCGAGGGAAGGCGCTACGTGGAAAAGGGACTCAAGTACGCGGCCCCGACGGGCGCGCGCATCGAGGCGCTGCTCATCGCCGATCCCCTGCTGCTGCGCACGCCCATCGTGCGCTCGGCCGCCGGGGCGACGGTGGGTTTCGAGCCCGAGATCTGGTCGAGGTGGCTCGACGAGACGCGCCCCGGGGGTCGCGCGAAATAGGACCCAGCAGCACCTCCCGACGTCCGAGGCCCGAGGTCGCTTCGCAGGACGCCGGCAGGCCGTATATTGTCCGCGACTTGGCAGACGCCGCCGCCGAGAAGGACGCGAAGACTCCCCCCTGGACGGTCATGTCCGTGCTGCGCTGGACGACGTCGCGCTTCGAGGAGCGGCGGCTCGCCACGCCCCGGCTCGACGCGGAGATCTTGATCGCGGCGGCGCTCGGGTTGCCCCGCCTCCAGCTCTATGTCCAGTTCGATCGGCCGCTCGGCGCCGAGGAGCTGCGGGCGATCCGTGAATACGTTCGGCGCCGGCAAGGCGGCGCGTCGGTGGCGTACATCGTCGGCAAGAAGGAATTCTTCGGCCTGGAGTTCGCCGTCGACGAGCGCGTGCTGGTGCCTCGGCCCGACACCGAGACTCTGGTGGACGAGGCGCTGGCCCGCCTCCGGCCCGCGCCGCGACAGGATCAGGACGGGCCCGCCTCCGTCGCAGCGGAGCCTGACGTCTCGCCGCCCGCGCCCCCGGTCTTCTCGCCGCGTATCGCCGAGGTGGGGACGGGCTCGGGCGCCATCATCGTGACGCTGGGCAAGCGCCTCCCGGGCGCCACCCTGTTCGCCGTCGATGTCTCCGGCGAGGCGCTGACGGTCGCCGAGGCGAACGCCGCGCGCCACGGCGTCGCCGTGACCTTCCTGATGGGAGATCTCGACGGGCCTCTGGCGGCGCACGCCCCCTTCGCCCTGGTCGTCGCGAATCTGCCCTACGTCCCGTCGGGCGCCATCGACGGCCTCGCCCCCGAGGTGCGCGCCGAGCCGCGCCTCGCCCTCGACGGAGGGCCCGATGGACTGGATCTCGTCAGGCGGCTGGTGGCCGCGGCGCCAGCCTTGCTGACGCCAGGGGGCGCCCTGGTTCTGGAGGTCGGCGAAGGCCAGGCGGAGCAGGCAGCCACGCTTTGTCGCGAAGCGGGCCTCGTGGATGTACAAATGCGCCGCGACCTGGGCGCCGTCGATCGCGTCGTCTCGGCAAGGAAACCATGACACAAGCCGCCTCCCCTCCTCCGCCGCCCGCCACGCCAGGTCCGCCGGCGCCCGAGGCTGCCGTCCCCGTCGATCGGGCGGTCGAGGCGGGGCGAGGCGCGCTGTTCATCGGCGCGGCGAAGGTCTTCTTCATGCTGAGCGGCTTCGTTCAGCAAGTGGTGCTGGCACGCCTCGTCAGCGTGGCCAGCTATGGGGCGTTCGGCGCCGTCAACAGCACCATCTCGATCGTCAACAACACGGTCGTCCAGTTCACGGTGCAGGGCGTGTCGAAGTTCACCGCCGAGGACGAGCGCCAGGCGAACGCGGTGAAGCGCAGTGGCCTGCGCATCATGGTCGTCGTCGGCGCGATCCTGTGCGCGGCCTTCTTCCTGGGCGCGCCGGTGTTCGCGCGCTTTGAGAACGCCCCGAGCTACGTGCCGTATTACCGGATCGCCTCGTTCATCCCGATGCTGTACGCGGTGTATGCGGTGTTCGTCGGGTCGGTAAATGGCCAGCGCCAGTACCGCAAGCAGGCCAGCTTCGACATGACGTTCTCGACGGCGAAGACGGTCCTGCTCCTGGGCCTCGGGGCCGTGGCCGGCGTCAAGGGCGCGTTCGCGGGCTTCGCGCTCGCCGCGGTCTTCATCGTGATCGTCGCCGCGCGCGCGGTGGGATTGCCCCATGGCCGGGACCAGGCGCGCTTTCCCATCCGCCGGTTCGTGACCTTCCTGTCCACCGTCTTCGGTTACAACCTGTTCCTCAACGCCGAGTTGCTTTACGACCAGCCCCTGCTGCATCACTTCGCGGCGCTCGTCGACCCCGAGCGGGGCAAGATCATCGCGGGGCAATACGCCGCCCTGCGCACCCTCGCGCTGTTGCCGTACCAAGCGCTCCTGGTCGTCACCTTCGTCATTTTTCCGCTGATCTCCCGCTCCACCTTCGCCGAGGATCGCGCGGCGACGCGGGCGTACGTGACGCAGACGCTTCGCTACGCGTTGTTGCTGGCGGCCGGGATGGGTGTCGCGCTCGCGGCCCGCCCCGCTGCCCTGTTCGCGGTGCTGTTTCGGGCAGGCTACGCCGAGGGGGCCAGCGCGCTGCCCATCTTGGTCGCCGGCGAGTGCTGCCTGGCGCTGTTGTCCGTGTCCTGCGCCATCTTGAACGCGGCGGGACGCGCGAAGGCGGCGCTCGTCTTGATGGGGCTCACCGTCGCGCTCGGAATTGGCACCGCGTTCGTGCTGGTCCCGGGGTCCACGCTCGGGCCTGCGATGTTGCAAGCGGCGGCCATCGCCGCCTCGAGCGGGATGGTGGTGGGCTTCGCCGCGTCGGTCATCTACGTGAAGGTGCGCCTCGGGGGCAATGCCCCGCTCGCCTCGGTGATCCGCGTGGCGGTGGCGGTCGCCGTCGCCGTCGCCGTCGGACACTTCGTACCCGTGCGCGGGAAGGCCCTGGGCCTCGCGGTGACGGTGCTGGTGACGTCCATCTACGGCGCGACGCTGGTGGCGCTCGGCGAGTTCGGCCCCGAGGATCGCGCGAAGGTACGCCGAATTCTTCGCCGCAAGTGACCGCGCGACCGCGCGACCGCGCGAGGAGCGGCCCGTTGCGGCGGTGTGGCCCGCCTCAGTGCCGCGAGGCGACGATGCCGGCGAACGCCGCGATGGCCAGGACGAGGACGCCCAGCGCGACCGCGACCACGATGCCGCGCGCCGGGCGGGCGGGGCCCTGCGTGGGCGCCCCCGCTGCCGCGCCCAGTCCCGTTTCCGGCTCGGGTTCCAGGACGGACGCCAGCGCCTCGGGTCCAGGCGTGGGGCGGCTGAGGCTCGCCCCGGCCGTCGCTGGCGCGGCCGCCGCGCGGGCCTTTTGAGCCTGGGGCGCCAGCGCCCGCGCCTGCGAGACGGCGACGGGCGTGTCCTTCTGGAGGGCGCGCGGAGCGGACCTGTCGAGGGGCAGCGATCCGGTCGGTCGGTGCAGCGCCGACGGAGCGCTGCCCGTCTCGCCGGCCCATCCGCGCGGATCGATGAGATCGCTCCCGCTCGCGCCGGACGCGAGCTCGTCCGCTGACAGCGGGCGCGCCCCCGGGTCCTCGAAGTCGACGGACGTGAACTTGTTGATCTCGTCTTGCAACAGATTGTCGAGGATATTTCCGGGGCGCCGCTTGCCGCCCGACGAATGCGCGGCCTTGTCTTCAAGGCACTGCCGCACCAGATCCGCGACGTCCCGAGAGATCACCTTCAGGCCGCGCGAGTAGCTGTAGTGCGCGAGGGCGTCCTGCAGATCCGTGGCCGTCTGAAAGCGATCTTCCTTGTTCCTGGCCAGCGTCTTGCGGACGATGTCCTCCAGCTCCTGCTCCACCTCGGGGTTCTGCGCCTTGATGGGGGGAATCCGGGCGTTCCGGACCAGCTCGACGGTCTGATAGTCCGTCTCCCCGTAGAACAGCCGCTTGCCGGTCAACATCTCGTAAAGCAGGATCCCCACCGAAAAAATGTCCGCCCGGCTGTCGACGTCTTCACCGCGCGCCGCTTCCGGCGAGAGGTAGCTCATCTTCCCCTTCACCACGCCCGGATCGGTCGCCTCGATCTGGCTGGTCGCCTTCGCCAGACCGAAGTCCACCACCTTGACCTCGCCTTGCTTCGAGATGAGGACGTTCGGGGGAGACACATCGCGATGCACGATCCCGAGCGGCCGCCCCGTCTCCGGGTTCACCAGCTCGTGCGCGTAGGAGAGGCCCTTGCAGATCTCGTTGGCGATGTTGAGGGAAACGGCCGTCGGCAGCCGCTTGCCGAGACGCCGCCTCCATTCGAGCAGCGCCTTCAGGTCCACCCCGTCGACGTACTCCATGACGATGAAGTAGGTGTCCTCGGAGTGGCCAATGTCGAAGACCTGCACGATGTTCGCGTGCTGCAAGCCCAGGGACAGGCGAGCCTCGTCCAGGAACATCGCCACGAACTTCTTGTTCTGGGTCAGCGCCGGCAACACGCGCTTGATGGCGATGTTCTTCTTGAAGCCTTGCAGGGACTCGGCCACACCCCGAAAAACTTCCGCCATCCCGCCCGATGCGACGCGCTCGGTAATGCGATATCGGCTATCGGGCATGGCTCGCCGGGGTTGGCGACGGAAAACTACATCACTTACACGGCAACGGCAATCACGAGACGCCGTGCAGCCGAACGGCACCAAGCCGCCGCCGCTTTCCCGGCCGCGCCGCCGCCGCCGGGCACCCGTCAGTCCTCGATGCCCGCTGGCACTTTCTCCGATTCGCCGCCGCCGAGATCCGTGTCGCCGAGCGCGCCCCGGCCGTTCTGGGCCACCGCCGCCTCCTCGCGCTCCGCCTGCTCCTTGCAGTCGATGCACAAGGTGCTGACCGGGCGGGCCATGAGGCGCCGGAACGAGATGGCCTCGCCGCACTCCTCACAGACGTCGATCTCGTTCGAGTCCAGCCGCACGAGCTGTTTGTTGACCTTGTTGAGCAGAAACTTCTCGCGATCGTGCAAGCGCATCTCGGTGGAGAAGATCTCCTCTTCCATCGATTCGTCGATCGAATCGCGTCCGATGTTTCGCTCGTGATTCATCGAATAGGACAGCGCGTTCTGGCTCGTTCGGGACAACCGCCGCTGCTCGTCCTCTAGGACGCGACGGATTTCGTTCTTTTCCTTCTGACTCAGCATTCGTTTTGACCTCGACTGGACGGACGGGCAGCGCGCGCGTTTTGAGGCAGCCGACCAAAATGGATCAGGACGCCTTCTTCTCCCGGACCAACTGCGGGCGCCCCCGTGACACGACGACATCCTGGGTCACCACGCACTCGCTGACGCCCGTCAGCGAGGGTATCTCGTACATCACATCCAACATGACTTCCTCGAGGATCGCCCGCAAGCCACGCGCCCCCGACTTCCTGCGCGAGGCCTCCTGGGCCACGCTGTGCAGGGCATCCTCGGTGAAGCGCAGCTTCACCCCCTCCATCTCGAAGAGCCGCTCGTATTGCTTCGCGAGCGCGTTCTTTGGCTTCCAGAGGATCTCGACCAACATGTCGACGTCCAGATCGTCGGCGGCCACGATGATGGGCAGCCGGCCCATGAACTCCGGGATCATCCCGAACTTGATCAGATCCTCGGTGCGCGTGAGCGCGCGCAGCTCGTTCTTGGACTGCTCCGACTTCTCGATGCTCGCGCCGAAGCCGAGGCCGCGCTCGCCGACGCGCCGGCGCACCAGCTCTTCGATCCCATTGAAGGCGCCCGTGCACACGAACAGGATGTCCGTGGTGTCCACCTGGATCAGCTCCTGCTGGGGCCGGTTGCGCGCGCCGTCCGGTGTGATCGAGGCCTGCTTGCCCTCCAGGATCTTCAGCAACGCCTGCTGGACGCCCTCGCCCGACACGTCACGGGTCACCGAGGGCCCGCCGCCCTTGCGGGCGATCTTGTCGATCTCGTCGATGCAGACGATCCCGCGGCTGGCCTTCTCGGGATCGTTGCCGGCGTTGCGGTAGAGCGCCTTGATGACGCTGTCGACATCCTCGCCCACGTACCCCGCCTCGGTCAGCGTGGTCGCGTCTGCCATGGCGAACGGGACGTCCAGCTTCTTGGCCAGCGTCTGCACCAGCAAGGTCTTGCCGCAGCCGGTGGGTCCGAGCAAAAGGATATTTCCCTTTTGTATCTCCACGTCGCCGGCCTTGCCGTGCTGGCCGATGCGCTTGTAGTGGTTGAAGACGGAGACGGCCAGGGCCTTCTTCGCGCGATCCTGGCCGATCACGTAGCGGTTCAACTCATCGTAGATTTCGCGGGGCCGCGGGTACTTCGGGCGCTCGGCCGCTTCCTCCTTCGCGATGATGTCGTTGCACAGCGCCACGCACTCGTCGCAGATGAAGACGCGCGGACCCGAGATGAGCTTGCGCACCTCGCGTCGCCGCTTTCCGCAGAACGAGCAGTGAAAGTCATCCATCGGGTTTCAGTATTACATCTCGCCCCCGGTACCGCCAAGCGCGACCGGCGAAATGTTTCGGCTTGGCGTAGGCGGCACGACGGTGGCTCTTGATTTTTTTCCGGTTCCTGCGGGCTGGCCTGATAGTGTATCGGCAAAATGAGAGCCCTGGTGGTCACGTCGAATCCGACGACGGCCGTTTCCGAACCCGACTCGCCCGCTTCCGCGTTGAATGATCTGGGGTGTGAAGTCGTCGCGGTTGGATACGACATCGATCAACTGCCCGAAGACATCGAACTTTCCCGGCCTTCGGTCGTCGTGGTGGACGCCGGGGCTCACCTCGAGGTGGGGCGCGCGGCCATCCGCAGGGTGCGCGAGGTCGCGTCGCTGTCGGACGTCCCTGTGCTGCTCTGCGTGGAGGTCTCGCGGCTCGCCGGGCTCGATCCCGAGGCCGGGGCCGACGACTTCGTGCTGGCGCCCGTGGTGGCGCCGGAGCTCTACGCGCGCATTCGCCAGCTCGACTGGCGCATGTCCTCGTTCCGCGCCGCCGGTCGTATCAAGATCGGGGACCTGGTCATCGACTCGGTCGCGGTCGAGGCGTCATTCCGCGGGCGCGCCCTCAAGCTCCCCCGCCAGGAGTTCCAGCTGTTGAAGTTCCTCGCGGAGCGGCCCGGCCGCGTGTTCACCCGCGAGCAGCTGCTGTCCCGGGTGTGGGGCTATCGGTACGCCGGGGGCACCCGCACCGTCGACATTCACGTGCGACGGTTGCGCGCGAAGCTCGGCCCCGGCAGCGCGATGATCGAGACGGTCCGGCACGTCGGCTACAAGCTCCGAGCCCCCGGCACCGGCGCGCCGACCTGAGGCCGCGATGAGCGCCCTCCCCGCGGACCCGCATCCGCCGATCGGAATCTCGCTCGGCGATCCCGCCGGGATTGGACCCGAGATCGTGGTGCGCGCGCTGCGGGCCCGCCCCACGACCCGCGTGCGCGTCTACGGCGATCCGCGCGTCCTCGCGGCGACGGCGGCGCGACTGGGCTTTCCCGCCGTCGCCTCCGACCGGATACGACCGGTGATGAGCGGGGGGGTCGACGACATCACCGCGGGGCGGCCGAACCTCGCGGCCGCGCGAGCCCAGCTCGCCTCGCTGGAGGCGGCCACCGACGATGCGCTCGCGGGCCGGATATCCGCGCTCTGCACGGCGCCCATCTCCAAGGAATGGATCGCGCGCGCCGGCTTCGCGTTCCCAGGACACACCGAGTACCTGGCTCATCGGGCGAACACCACGGAGTTCGCGATGATGCTGGCCGGGCCACGGCTGCGCGTGGTGCTCGCGACCACCCACCTCAGCCTGGCGGACGTCCCCCGGCGCCTCACCGCCGCTGATATCGCGCGGGCCGCCCTCCTGGCCGCGCGCGCGCTGGTGCGGGACTTCGGCGTCGGGCGGGCGCGCGTCGCGGTCTCTGGCCTGAACCCCCACGCCGGCGAGGCGGGCCGCTTCGGCGACGAGGAGCTGCGCATCGTCGCCCCCGGCATTCAGGACGCTCGCATCCGCCTGGGTCGGGAGCGCGTGCCCGCCGACCTCTCCGGGCCCCATCCTCCGGACGCCGTGTTTCGCCAGGCCGCCGACGGAAAGTTCGATGCCGTGGTGGCGCTCTACCATGACCAGGGTTTGATCCCGGTCAAGCTGCTGCACTTCGACGAGGCGGTGAACGTCACCCTGGGGCTTCCGTTCGTGCGAACGTCCCCGGACCATGGGACCGCCTACGGAATCGCGGGCATGGGGCGCGCGAACCCCAGCAGCTTCCTGGCGGCCCTGGATCTCGCTGAACGCTTGACGGCCCGTCGCTGACAGGGCCTGTTGGACAGGGCCTGTTGGACCGCTGCGCAGCGGTTTTTTTTGCGTACCCAGGCGCACAGACTTCGCGCCGCCGTCGGCGTTGGGCCGTCGGCGTTGGTGTGATAAGGTACGCCCGCCACCCTGCCGCGCCCGCCCGCACTTCCTCCATGAAGGCCCAGAAGCTCAATCGGCCAAGTGCCGAGCCGATTACAAACCCGATGGACAAGATCGTGGTGAAGGGCGCGCGCGAGCACAATCTCAAGAACATCGACGTCGAGATCCCGCGCAACAAGCTGGTCGTCATCACGGGGCTCTCGGGGTCCGGGAAGTCGTCGCTGGCATTCGACACCATCTATGCCGAGGGACAGCGCCGCTACGTGGAGTCGCTGTCAGCCTACGCCCGCCAGTTCCTCGATCAGATGCGGAAGCCCGACATCGATTCAATCGAGGGTCTGTCACCCGCCATCTCCATCGAGCAGCAGTCCGGCTCCCGCAACCCGCGCTCTACCGTCGGCACCATCACGGAGATCTACGATTATCTGCGGCTGCTGTGGGCGCGGGTCGGCCAGGTGCACTGCTGGAATTGCGGCCAGCCCATCAGCTCGCAGTCGATTCAGCAGATGGTCGACCAGGTGCTCGCGCTCCCCGAGGGCTCGCGCTTCTCGGTCCTGGCGCCGGTGGTGCGCGATCGGAAGGGCGAGTTCGCGCAGGAGCTGGGCAAGCTGCGCCACGACGGCTTCGTGCGCGCGAACATCGACGGCGAGCTCTGCGAGCTCGCCGAGCCGCCGAAGCTCGACAAGAACAAGAAGCACACCATCGAGGTGTTCGTCGACCGCCTGGTCCGCAAGGAGGGCATCCGCCAGCGGCTTACCGACTCGATCGAGCTGGCGGCGAAGCTGACGGGCGGCATCGTCAAGATCTCCCCCCTCGAAGGGGACGATCTGATCTTCTCCGAGCGCTTCGCCTGTCCCACCTGCGGCATCAGCTATCCCGAGGTCGAGCCCCGGTTGTTCTCGTTCAACAACCCTGCCGGCGCCTGCCCGGCCTGCGACGGCATCGGCGCGAAGATGTTCTTCGACCCCGAGCTCATCGTTCCCAACGAGGATCTGTCGCTGAAGGAGGGGGCGATCGAGCCCTGGGAGCGCCGCAACAGCGCGTTCTTCCAGCAGCTGCTCGAGTCGGTGGCGGCCCACTTCGACATCGATCTGTACGTGCCCTGGAACAAGCTCCCGGTGGCCACTCGCCAGCTCGTCTTGCACGGGTCGGCCGGCCAGGAGGTGGACTTCTCGTTCGAGAAGAGCGGGCGCAAGCACACCTACAAGAAGGAGTTCGAGGGCGTCCTCGCGAACCTGCAGCGCCGCTTCGACGAATACGAACGGCGCCGGCGCGAGCAAGGACGCACGAGCGACCAGGACTTCGAGGCGATCTACGACGAGTTTCACCGCTACATGGGTCAGACCCCGTGTGAGGAGTGCGGGGGCACGCGGCTGCGCAAGGAGGCGCGCAACGTGCGTGTGGGCGGAAAGAACATCGTCGAGATGACGGCGTTCACCATCCGCGACGCGCACGCGTTCCTGGCCTCGCTGTCGCTGGCGCCGCGCCTGAAGGAGGTGGCCGAGCGCATCCTCCGCGAGGTGGGCGATCGCCTGTCGTTCCTCATCAACGTCGGCGTGGACTACCTGTCGCTCGATCGGACGGCCGTGACGCTGTCCGGGGGCGAATCGCAGCGCATCCGTCTGGCGACGCAGATCGGCAGCTCGCTGGTGGGCGTGCTCTACATCCTCGACGAGCCGTCGATCGGGCTGCACCAGCGCGACAACGAGCGCTTGCTCGACACCCTGCAGCGCCTGCGCGATCTCGGCAACACCGTGCTGGTGGTCGAGCACGACGAGGACACGATTCGCGCCGCGGATTACGTCATCGACATGGGCCCGAAGGCGGGGGTCCACGGCGGGCGTGTCGTCGCGGCGGGTCGCCCGGCCGAGATCATGAACAACCCGCAGTCGCTCACGGGCGCGTACCTGAGCGGCCGCAAGGTGATCGCGGTGCCCAAGCACCGCCGGTCGGCGGCCGCCCGCAACCTGACGCTGAAGAAGGCGGCCGGACACAACCTGCGGACGATCACGGTGCCGTTCCCGATCGGCGTCCTCACCTGCGTCACGGGCGTTTCGGGGTCGGGCAAGTCCACGCTGGTCATCGACACGCTGTTGCGGGCGTTGAACCAGAAGCTGCACGGCTCGAAGCACACGGCCGAGCCCTATGCCGGGCTCGACGGCCTGCAACACGTCGACAAGGTCATCGACATCGATCAGGCGCCGATCGGCCGGACGCCGCGCTCCAACCCGGCCACGTACACGGGGGTGTTCACGCACATCCGCGACCTGTTCGCGAACCTGCCCGAATCGAAGGCGCGCGGCTACAAGCCGGGCCGCTACTCGTTCAACGTCAAGGGTGGCCGCTGCGAGTCGTGTCAGGGCGACGGCATCCTGCGCATCGAGATGCACTTCTTGCCCGACGTCTACGTGGAGTGCGAGGCGTGCGCGGGCCGCCGCTACAACCGGGAGACGCTGGAGGTCCTCTACCGGAACTCGAGCATCGCCGACGTGCTGGACATGACGGTGTCGCAGGCCGGGGAGTTCCTGGAGAACATCCCCAAGGTGAAGCAGAAGCTGGACACGCTGCGCGAGGTGGGCCTCGGCTACGTGCGGCTCGGGCAGTCGGCCACGACGCTGTCGGGCGGAGAAGCCCAGCGCATCAAGCTCTCGAAGGAGCTCGCGAAAAAGTCCACTGGGCGCACCGTCTACATCCTCGACGAGCCGACGACCGGCCTGCACTTCGCGGACATCGCGCAGTTGCTGGCGGTGCTGAACCGCCTGGTGGACGCCGGCAACACCGTCATCGTCATCGAGCACAACCTGGACGTCATCAAGACCGCCGACTGGGTCATCGATCTCGGCCCCGAAGGCGGACCAGGCGGCGGCGCCGTGGTGGCCCAGGGCACCCCCGAGGACGTCTCCCGCGTCGCCGCCAGCTACACCGGCCGGTTCCTGAAGAAGGTTTTGTAGGGCTGGGATCAGCGGGCGTTGCGCGAAACTGCACCTCGCGCATGGCCGGCAGGGCACCAACACATTCCCTCTCCCGCGTTGCGTGAGACGGCCAGCGAGCCGCTAGGCGTCAGAAGTTTGGAAGTAACCGCTGCACGGACGGCACATGGCGCGGGGCTGCGGAGGCCAGCACGATGCG
>CAYUFS010000055.1:0-38060 GCA_964443975.1 uncultured Myxococcales bacterium
CCGACGCTCCCCGAGCCCATGAACGGATCGACCACCAGCGCGCCCGCTCCCGTGCTCTGCCTGATCAGGATCTCCGACAGCTCGACCGGCTTTTCAGCCGGGTAGCCGTTGCGAACGCGGGCGACCGGCAGAACGTCGGCGATCGACAGGTCGTGCAGGCGACGCTTGCCCTTCTCGAAGAACAGCACGAGCTCGTAGCGCGACCGGTAGTGGTAGCCCATGCCGATGGTCTTCTTGTCCCAGACGAGCGGCTTCCAGAATCGGAACCCCGCCGCCTCGCCGAGGGGCTTGGCGACGAACGCCGTCTCCGGATCGCAAAACAAGTAGAAGTGACTGTCCGCCCTCAGCACCCGGTAAATCTCCGCGAAGAGCTCCGGGAACCGCGCGTTCGGAAAGATCTGGAACCACGGATTGCTTGAGGCGCTGCTGACCTTCAGGCGGGTCGTCGTGCCGATGGCCCGGTGTTTCTCCAGCGATTCGTAGGGCGGATCGGTCACGACGAGATCGACCGACGAATCGGCCAGCGAACGAAGCCAGGTCACGGCATCGTCACACGCCAAGATCGTCTCGGACATGTCGCCGACCGTATACTAAACACCCGTGCAGGTCAAGGTGGCCGAGGTCGTCCGAAGGTCGTCCAGCGAGGCGGCGTTTCGCGCGCGTTTCGTATGGCGCGGCGATTGCGACGGATCGGCGCGCAACGGCAGTGGCGCTCCTACGACGTAGACCGACGTTGTCGGATCGTGTCGCACCCGAGCCGCCATTTCTTCGCGTTTTCCGCTGATTTTTCCGTGTTTCGCGGAGCTTCCTGATACAGTGCCCGACCAAGTTACGGCGCGTGCTCGAAACACCGCACGCGCTTCCTTAAGACCGGACCGAGGAAAGGAGATCCCATGGCGAAGGTGATGACGAAGTCTCAGGTGATCCAGGCGATCGCGGACGCGCACAAGGACAAGCTGGCGCGAAAGGATGTCGCGGGCGTGCTGGAGTCTCTGGCCACGGTCGGACACAAGGAGATGAAGAAGACCGGGATCTTCGTGTTGCCTGGTTTCGCGAAATTCCTGGTGGTGAAGAAGCCCGCCACCAAGGAGCGCCCTGGGATCAACCCCTTCACGAAAGAGGCGATCACCATCAAGGCGAAGCCAGCTCGTCGCGTTCTGAAGGCGCGACCGGTGAAGGCGGCCAAGGACGCCGTCGCGTAGTCGCGCAGCGCCCGTCCCGAGCGGCGCCATCAGATGAGCGCCGTGATCGACCCCGGTCACGGCGCCCATTCATAAGCGAACGTCAACTCTCGGCGGCGGACCCGAGCAGCGACGCGACGAACGTGCCGACGTCGCGAACACGCGGAACGTCGATCCCCGGATAGAGGTCGAGCGGATCGACGAGCACCGCGCGCATGCCGGCGGCGCGCGCGCCCTCCACGTCGATAGACGGCACGTCGCCCAGCATCACCGCGGCCTCGGAGGCAAGCCCCAAGCGATCGAGCGCGATCTGGAAGATGCGTGGGTCGGGCTTCGCGACACCGACCACCCACGAATCCACGACGGTCTCGAGGTGGCGGCCGAGGCCGACGTCGTTCAGCATCGCCTCCACGGTGCCCTCACTGTTGGAGACGACCGCCAGGCGCACGCCGGCTCCGCGCAAGCGCGCGAGCGCCGGCTCGACGCCGTCGCCGACCCGGCACCAGACGTTCTTCTGCAGGTGGCGTTCCCAGATCAGCGCGGCTGCGGCGTCCAACCGCGCGTCATCGCCGGGCGCGCCGGCGAGATCCAGCATGCGCCGGAAGAAGTCGGCCCCTGCCGTGCGCGGTCGCGTGGCCTCCTGGGCGCGCGTCGAGGCCCAGGGATACCGTCCCAGCTCCCGTCTGACGGCGTTCTCCACGCGCGCGAGAGCCTCGGCGCTGACCACGACTCCCGCGGCGGCGGCGTTGCGCGCGATCACCGTCGCATCCGGAAACGTCAGGGTGAATCCGGCGTCGAGAAGTACGGCGGCGGGTCTGGCGGGTTGAAACAAGAAGATTGCTCCTGGTTGTGGGCGACGCTTATAACCCACCCATGGTGCGCTTGAATCGGATCTACACCAAGGCGGGTGACGAGGGGCAGACGCGCCTCGTAGGTGGCCAAAAGGTCCCCAAGAATGCTCCCCGCATCGATACCTTCGGGACGGTGGACGAGCTGATGGCCTGCCTGGGCCTGGCGCGAACCGCCTTGCTCGATCCCGGGGCGCCCGTCGGCGCGGCCGAGCTCGAGGCCGTGCTGCGGCGGATCCAGAACGAGCTCTTCAACCTGGGGAGCGACCTCGCGACGCTGCCGGAGGATCGCCATCCGCAGCAGCCGGTGACGGAAGCCCGCCATGTCACCGCGCTCGAGCACGAGATCGATCTTTGGAACGACGCTTTGCCCGAGCTGCGGAGCTTCGTGCTGCCGGGCGGCGGGTGGGTCGCCGCCTATCTCCACCTCGCGCGCACGGTCTGTCGGCGCGCCGAGCGGCTCGTCGTGGGCCTCGCGGCCGGCGAGCCCGTTGGACCAAACGTTCTGCCTTACCTCAACCGGCTCTCCGACGCCCTCTTCGTGATGAGCCGGCACGCCAGTCGCCTCTACGGCGAGCCCGAGCCGCTATGGGAGCCCGAGAAGACCTGACCTTCGAGGTCGCCCTTGTTTCAAAATCTGGCGGCGACCCCGCCGCTCACGTCGAAGTTGTAGGTGAACTTCGGAAAGCCAAGGACCGAGGTGACGTCGACGATGATGCCGAATTTCGGCGCGATCGCGAGCAAGATTCCCGCGCCGGGGCCCGCGAAGACCGGCCCTGACAGCACGGTGTCGACGCAGGTCTGGTCGCCCTTCGCGCCGCACACCTTGCCGAGCGAGCTGCTGAACTTGACCAGGTGACGGATCTGGCCCGCCCCGACCGCCAGGGAAAAATACGGGCGAAACAGCCCGGCCCCGAACAGCCACGTCCCCCGCGCCAGCGCGGCGATGGCGGATGTGGTCCGCGTGCTGCACAGATGATCGCTGCCGCACTTGTTGATGTCGCCCGGGTACATCGCCAGGTATTGCGGCGTCAGGTACTTGTCCAGGTTCAGCGGCGTCGTCCCGGAGACGATTTGATAGCGGACTTGCAAGGACAACCGGAAGTTCGGCGTGATGAAGTAGCCGACCTCCGGCACGATCTGCGCCGCCGCCGCCTGCGCGAAGCCCGCGTTCACCTTGTTGTGATCGTTGATCTCGCCGTTGCCGGTCGTGTAGCCGAACCCCACGCCGCCCATCACGCCCACGAAGATCGGCGGGCCGACCTCGCCCCCTTCGCAGTCGTCGCCTTCGCACCCCCCGCCGCCCGAAGCGGCCCCGTCCGGCCCCTCGCCGATCAGCGACACGTTGTAGGGACGGTCCTCGGAACCGCTCATGGCGATGGAGTCGGCGTCCTCGTCGTCGTTGTCGGCTTCGATGTAGTACGAGACGATGTTACCTTCGGTGGCATCCGCCGGGATCTCGGCGACATACTGGTCGCCCGACTTCTTCATCTCGCGTTCGAGATACTCGGGCGCTCCCTCCGGGCGGTACTCGAGCAGGACCTTGGTGTAACCCGTCACGTCGGGACCGATGGTGGCCGCGATCGAGATGGGCTTGCCCCTCGTGCCGCGACCCGAGGCATTGTGCTGGATACCCTTGACCCCGGCGGGCGCATCGGGGCCGGCAGGCTTCGGGGGCTCGCCTGCGCCGGCCCCGGGCGCCTGGCCGCCCGCGTCGGCGGGAGCGACGGCGGCGCCTTGGTCCGGCTGGCTCTGCGGCTGGGTCTGGCCCGCTGGTGGGGTGAGGTCGGCGCCTGCGGCCTTGAAGGCCTCCAAGATTTCCGGATTCGCGAGCGCCTTGGTCACCTGGATATCGGGCTGGATCTCGAGGGCACGCTTGAACTGCTTGATGCCGAGATCCTGTTGCTTGGCGGCGATGAGCACGACGCCCATGTGGACGTGCGTTCGCGCCGCGACGGGGTGGCTGTCGAGGCCAGCGCTGGTGCACAGGTCCAGGGCCTGTTTGAGGAGCTTGCGCGACTCCTCGAACTCCAGGTCGTTGTAGGCATCGAGCGCCTTCTTGTTGAGCTCGGTGATCTTCTCGATGGCAGGGTTGTTGTCGTCCGCCTGCGCTTGCGCCTGCGCCTGCGCCTGCCCGCGGGCAGGCACGGGGGCCGCCGCAAGCGCAATGACCATTACAAAAGCCCCAAACCCGATCCGAAGTCTTCGCGGCGACAATGGGGCGAACAGCATCGTTCGGGGGTCTCCTCGCAAGAGCGTGGAAATTCAGGAAAAACTGGTGGTTGACGGTATCCCACACACTCTTCGGGGTCAACGGTCGCTCCGGGAGTAGCGGGGGCCGACACAATCGGTTCGCCGCGCGGGCAGGCCGCGCGGGCAGGCAAGCACGCTCGGGTCCGCACACAAAGCTGCGTCGTCCAGGAATGGCGGTATCATCAGAAGGATCACCATGACAAAATCGCGCCTCGTCCCCCTGGTGGTGTTGCTGGTCGTCTCCGCGGGGGCTTGGCGGCTCTGGCAGGGGCCGGCCTCTCGCTCGAGCATGGCGAAGCCCGACACCACCGCCGCGGACGCGAGCGAAGCCGCGGCCTGGGCGGCCGACCACGACGAGACGACCCTGATCGTCGACTATCGAGACGACGTCACCGATGCCGAGCTGGCGGCCACTCCGGAGATCGAGGAGCCGATCAGCCGCTGGTCTGCGGCGGATCGCCTGTACCGTGTCCGGTTCTCGTCCCCCTCCGAGGCGGCTGCCGCGGCCCGACGTCTCGGCGCCGACCCGCGAGTCGAATCGGTGAGCTGGGACGCCGAGGCCGCGATTCCCCCGGATGAGGGCGCGCAGGAGATCGCGGCGCCGAACAACGGCTCGATGCAGGCCGAGTGTGGGCAGCAGGACAAGAGCCAGCACGCTGGCTTCCCGCGCGATCCGTGTTACCGGTACCAGTGGAACCTCGCCCAGGTTGGGTTGCCGGCGGCCTGGAAGCTGGGTCAGGGCGAGGGGGTCATCGTGGCCGTCATCGATACGGGCGTGAGCCGCGTGCCCGATCTGGCCGACACGAAGTTCGTGCCCGGGTACAACTTCGTCGACGACACCGAGAACGCCGCGGACGATCACGGGCACGGCACGCACGTCGCCGGGACCATCGCCCAGTCCACCCACAACAGCCTCGGGGTCAGCGGTGTCGCCTTCAAGGCCTCGATCATGCCGCTCAAGGTGTTGTCGGCCCGCGGCTCGGGCTCGATGGCGGCGATCGCGCAGGCGATCCGCTTCGCGGCGGATCACGGCGCGCAGGTCATCAACATGAGCCTCGGCGGCCCCATGCCGGTGTCCGCCATCGGCAGCGCCGTCAAGTACGCGCGCGCCAAGGGCGTGACGGTCATAGCCGCTGCCGGCAACGACGGGCGCGGGCGCGTGAGCTATCCGGCCCGTTACCCTGGCGTCATCGCCGTCGCCGCGACGCAGTTCGACGGCACGACGACGTTTTATTCCAACTGGGGTGCGGAGATCGACGTCGCGGCCCCGGGCGGCAACACCCGCGTCGACCAGAACGGCGACGGCAAGCCCGACGGGGTCCTGCAAAACACGGTGGTCCCCGGGGACACGTCGCGCACCGACTATCTGTGGTTCATGGGCACGTCGATGGCGGCGCCCCACGCGGCCGGGGTAGCGGCGCTGATCGTGGGCGCCGGTGTCACGAAGCCGGAGGCGGTCGAGAGCATGTTGCTCGACACCGCCCGCAAGCCTTCGAGCAGCGCGGCCGGCGACGCGGCCGGCGACGGCGCGGCGCCCGCGGGGCGCGTCGACGATCACTACGGCGCCGGCATCATCGACGCCATGGCGGCGCTGAAGAAGATTCGCGCCGGTCGCGGCGCGGGCGAGCTGGGGCTGGGGGCGGCGTTCGCGCTCGCGGGCCTGTCGCTGCTCGGGCGACGAGGACGCGGCGCGGGCAGGCTTGGCCTCGGGTTCGTCGCGGCGCTGATCCTGGGCTCATCGGGGTTGTTCGTCATGCCGTTCCTCTTCGGTGACCGGTCGGGCACGCTCGACCTGCTGTCGAACGGCGCGCTCGATGGGCTGGACGCCCTGCTGCGTCCCGGTTTGCGGGGGACGCCGCTCGTGTGGAGCGTGCTGCTGCCGCTCGGCTTCACCGCCGTGTTTTACGGGGTCCCCCGGCTGCGCGGCGCGCTGGCCGGGTTCGGCTTCGGCGTCGCCGGCGCGCTGCTGTTCGCGGCGCTCGCCGGCAGCTTCGACGTGCGCGCCATCCCGAACCTGCTCGATCGCCCGTGGCTCGCGGCGAACGCGCTCGCCGCCGCCACGCTGGCCACCGCCGTCCTTCGTCGCTGAGGTGGCGCCGTGGCACGGCCAGCGCGCGGCGATTGCGGCCGCCAGGGCTTGCGTTTACGGTTGCCGCCTGTATGTCGCCGAAGGCCTCGTCGTCCAGCCTCAAGCTCAAGCCAGCGGATCCGTTCGATCTCATCCGGTGGCTCGCGCGCAGCCAGAGCGATCCACGCAAGGCGGTGGCGGAGCTCGTCCAAAACTCGCTAGACGCGAACGCGCGACGGGTGACCATCGAGCGACGGCGGGTTCGCCGCTCCCCTGCCCTCGTGATCCGAGACGACGGCGAGGGCATCGTGCCGGGGCTGTCCCGCGAGGAGGCCCTGCGGGCCATCGCGACCAACATCGGCCACTCGCGGAAGCGCGGCCTGTCGCCGCGCGAGCGGCACGATCAGATGGTGGCCGGCAAGTACGGTATCGGCCTGTTGGGCTTCTGGTCCATCGGCCAGCGCATGGACATCCGCTCGCGGGTCGGCGGCGGCGACGTATGGGCGCTCCGCCTGGTCGAGGACCAGGAGCGCGCCGAGCTGGTGCGCGATCGCATGGCGTTCGACACGGCCGACACCTTCACGGAGATCGTGATCGGCGAGCTCCACGAATCCGCGCAGCGGCTCCTCTCGGGGAGACGGCTCAACGACTATCTCTCGTCCGAGCTGCGCGGCATGCTGCTCGCCACGGGCGCGACCCTCGAGATCCACGACGGGCTCACCCGAGGGCTCGGCGAGCGTTCGTTCGTGGTCGTCCCCAGGCGATTCGTAGGCGAGCGCCTCGCGGTGCCCGAGACCGCGCCGGTCGCCGGATACGCCCCCGCGAAGGTCGAGCTCTACCTGGCGCGGGGCGCGGATCGGGCCGCCATCGAGGTGAGCTGCGCCGGGACGCTGGTGGCGGACGACATCGCCACCCTCGGCGTGGGAGGCTTCGACCGTTCCCCCTGGGCCGGGCGAGGCCTCACCGGCCTCGTGGAGTTCCCCGCGTTTCAGGTCCCTCCAGGCACCCGGCGGGGCGTTGTGCCCGATGCGGCGTCCGAAGCCTTCGGGCGAGCCATGGCCGCCTACGCGCCGCTCGTCGAAGGGGAGCTCCGTCGCCTCGACCAGGAGCGCCAGGCGACGACCAGCCGCCAGCTGCTCGGCGAGCTGCGGCGCGCCTTGCGAGGCCTCCGCACGCGTCTGCCCCAGTACGAGCTGCCGAAGGTCGAGCCAGCCCCGACGGAGATGGGCGCGGCTGCGGTCACGGCTCCCGCCGGTGCACCGCCCGAGGGACTGGCGCTGGCCGTCGACGAAAGTGAGCGCGCCCCAGGGGGCAGCGCCGAGCGTGGCGGCGACACCGACCAGGACCCGACGGACGAGGGCCCGTCCCTATTCCCCCCGGGCCCGCTTTCCCAGGTCCGCATCCTGCCGGCGGTGATCACCGTGCAGGCCGGGCGCGAGCGGCGGGTGCAAGCCATCGCCGTGGACAGCGACGGGCGGCGCGTGCCCGGTGACGTGACCTTCTCGTGGTCGAGCGACAACGAGGCCGTCGCGATCGTCGGCGTGGGAATGCGGCCCCTCGTGCGCGCGCACCCGGAGGCGCGCCCCGGCCTGCTTTCGACCATCTCCGTCGTGGCCACGCAATCCGCCGCGCGCGCCGAGGCGGCGGCGACCGTGCTCATCGCCGATCGCCCAGAATCGCAGGCCGATCTCGCGGCGGGCGTCCCGGAGCCCGAGCTGGTCGACGACTCCGGCGGGCGGTGGCGTAGTCGCTTCGACGGCCAGCGATGGCAGGTCAACGCGAGCCACGACGATTACATCGCGCTGCGGGGGGAGCCCCGCACCCGTCTGCGCTACCTCCTCGCGCTCTTCGCGAAGGAGGTCGCGCTTCGGGCCCACGGTGTGCCCGGGAGCGAGGAGGCACTCGAGAGCCTGGTGGAGATCCTCGCCCACGCGGAACGCAACCTGGCAGGTTGAGCCCGGCCGGCCGCCTTCGCGGCGAGTCACACGGCGTCCCACAGCGCGCGGTAGTCGTCGATCATCCGACCGATCGTCAGCTCGCGCAGGAAACGCCCGCGGGCCGCGGCACCCATCGCTTGCCTCGCCACTTGGTCGGCGACCAGCTGGTGGAGCCGCGCGAGCCCCTGGGCGGGCGCGCCGGGTTCGAAGAGCCACCCCGTGACGCCGTCCTCGACGATTTCGCGCGCACCGCCGACGTTCGAGGCAACGGCGGGCAGCCCCGCCCGCGCGGTCTCCAGCAGCACGGTCGGGAACGAATCGAAGACGAGGCTGGGGTGAACGACGAGGTCGAGCTCGCCGAAGATCGTCTCCGGCGCGCGCTCGCCACGATAAACGGCGCGCCCCGAAGCGCCGAGCGACGCCACCGCGTGCCTCGCCTCCGGCGACACGCGGCCGTAGAGATTGAAGGACACGCCCGGCGGCAGCCGTGCGGCCCAGTCCCGCACGAGGGTGAAGCCCTTGTGTTCGTGCTCCATGCCCAGGAAGCCGACGCGCACCGCTGACGAGGACGACGACCGCGACGCGGGCGCGGGCGACAGGTCGGCAAGGCCGTTGTGAATCACCCGCAACGGCGCCGTGTAGCCAAAGCGGCGGCAGGCATCGGCGACGGCCTGGCTGACGCAGACGATGCCCTGCGCCCGGGAGCTCGCGAGTCGCAACAGCCAGTGACGCGGCACGGAGAAGTAGCTCGCCTGAGGGTGATCGTGCAGGGTCACGGTGCAAGGCACCCGCTGCCGCCGCGCCACCTCGGCCGCCAGCTCGAACGTGATGGCGGTCCACCCGTGGACGACCTGGCACGGGGGCGCGTCGCGCAGGGCCCGAACGAGCGTGGCGAGGTTGCCGAGCACGCTGCCGGGTACGTCGAGCGGCGTGGTGGCTATGCCCAATCGGCGCGCGACCCGAAACACCTGCGCGTCGCGGGGGGCCATCAAGGCGAAGGTGCGGGCGGCGTTTGGCCACGCCTCGAGCAGGGACACCAGCATCCGCTCCGCGCCATGCCCCCGGCCACGGGTCGCCGAGATCAGCAAGATCACGTTCGCTCAACCCTCCGGAGTGGCCGCGATAGGCTCTCGAACAGACTGCGCCAGCGCACGATCTGACGATCGAGATCGTGATGCGTCCGCGCGTGCGCGAGCGCGTTGCGCGAACAGGTCTCCCACGCGGCGGGATCGCCGAGCAACAGCACCACGTCCTCCCGCAGCTCGTCGAACGAGCGCGCGCACCTCCCGAGCCCCTCGCGCGCGAGCAACCCGTCCGTGTCGACCTCCAGGCTCACCACGGGGGTGCCGTTGTTCCAGGCCTCGATGAAGACGTTCGAGAAGCCCTCGACCCGGGAGGTGTGGACGACCAGCTTCGCGCTCGCGTACAGATCGTCCATGTCCTCGTGGGGGACGTTGCGGCGCACGGTCAGATTCGCCGGGACGCTGCCGTCGAAGGCGCCCGCCACCGCCATCACGAAGCGCTCGTCGGGCAGCGAGCGCGCGAGGGCGATGAAGACCTCCGGGCGCTTCGTCTCGACGGCCCGTCCGACCCACAGCACGAACCGCCGCTCCCGCGCCAGCCGCGCCGGCGGCTTGCCTTCGTAGATCACGCGCGTCTTGGCTCGCACCGCCGGGGCGAGCCCGCCGAGCTGATCGTGCGCGAGGGCGACCACCGCCGTGGCGAGCCGCAGGGAGGCCTGCTCCATGAGGATCCAGCGCAGGTAGCCCTTCAGTGTGAAGGTGTCGAGCTGCCGCAAGGGCGCGAGGGCGAGCACCTGAACGTACGCCTTGCGATGCGCCCTGCAGTGGACCGCCGCCAGGAAGTACAGATCGGCGGGAACGCCGCGCTGCACGTAGACGTCGGCGTCCACCTCGCTGAGGGTTCGCCAGTAGTCGCGTCGGTAAGCCGCGAAGGCCGCCGGCGGCTGATCGCGGTAGGTGCCGCGCATGCGATGCACCGTCACGCCATCGATGCGCTCGCTGCCGTCATGATCGCCATCGATCGCCATATGCACGTCGACGCCGCCGCCGCGTGCCATCGCCTTGGCCTGGGCGACCAAGGCCACCTCCGCGCCACCGTAGTGCTGGCGTTCCACGAACCCGTGCTCGAACAGCGCCGCCCCGGCGGGATTGATGTAGCAGATACGCACGTGCGTCGGGTTACCCCTCACCGATTTACCAGGTTCCTGGGAATCAGGGGATTACGCCGGCGTGACCGCAGGCCGTCAGCGCGGCCCGTCCGGGCTTAGTGTAGCGTCCGCGGACGCTTACGCAGATTCTGCGGCGGGCTGCGGCTTGGCGCGCAAGGCGTTCGCACCCTGGGACAGGCTAGCCGCGAGCGGCCGTGCACTAGCGGCGCTCGACCGGGAGAGAATCCGACGACATCAGGCTCGCGCGGAGGCAACCGTCTTCCTCTTCCTCCATGTCACGCAACAAGTCCAAGGCCAGGTCGCGCAGCGCTCCCGCCAGCTCGTGGACGTTGCCGCCGGCTTCGAAGCGACCCAGCAGGCCGTCGAGCACCTGACGCTGGCGGGCGTGCTCATCGCGCAGATCCCGCACGCGCTCGGGCCCCCAGGCGTCCAGCACCGCGAAGACGGGTGGGAGCGCATGCTCCTCGAAGTCCAGATGGACGCGGAAACGGCCGCACATTTCTCGCGCGCTGGCCGCCAGCTCGACGGCGTCCAGCGCCACCGGCGCGGCGCGGGCGATGGCCCTTTCGAGAACAACGCGCAGCTCTCCGTGCTGCTCGAGCACCTGCCTTCGCACCAACGCAGGGAAGACGAGTGATGGCATGGTGACACCTCCCACGCCTTTCACATGCATAACGGGTACCGCCATATCGCGACTTCGGGCGGAGGTGTAGCGTGCCGTCATGTTCAGTGGTTTCGACTCCGATCCGGCGGCCTGCGCGGGCGCCCTGTCGCGACTCTCGTCCATCGGCTTCGCGGAGGAGGCCGTGCGCGGCCGCCTGGGACTCGGCGATCTCAACGATCTGCAGCTGCGCGCGGCGCCGATCTACCGGGCCGAAAGACTGGAAGCGCGCGATCCCCTCGCCTCCGCGATCGATCTGTTCGTGTTGCAGGGCACGCTCCCCGTCGCCGAGCTGAACAATCTCTTCGGCGCGGCGGAACGGGCGGCCCTGATCACATGCGGCGTCCTGCGCGAGGACACCCACGGCTTTCGGGCGCTCGTCTCGCTGTATCCCGTCGGGAAGGAGTTGATCGTCTCCGATCACGCGAGCCACGAGCTGGACCCGAACGACCTCTCCGCGGGTCACCACGACCGGGTGATGTATGTGGGCACCGACAGCCGCTGGCTCGCCCGGGTCACGCTCCGCAATCCGGTCGCCTCCGCGCTCGACCTCTGCTGCGGCTCGGGGATCCACGCCCTGCTGGCGACGTCGCACGCACGGCACGTCACGGCGGTGGACATCAACGCGCGCGCCGTCCGCTGCACCTCCTTCAACGCGAAGCTGCGGGGTCTGACGAATCTCGAGGCGCTGCAGGGGGACCTCTATGCGCCCGTGGCGGGGCGTCGCTTCGACCTCATCACGGCGAACCCGCCCTTCGTGCCCGCTCCCTTTCAACAGGTCGGTTTCCGCGACGGAGGCCGGAGCGGCGAGGACGTCCAACGCCGGATCGTCGAAGGCCTCCCCGTTCACCTCGCCCCCGGAGGGGTGGCCCAGATCGTGACGGAGCTCGGCGAGAACGACGGCGCCCCCTTGCAGCTCCGGCTCCGACGATGGCTGGGCGACGCCCCGATCGACCTCCACGTCCTGCGCCTGCGCACGCACGCGGCCCAAGCCTACGCCATCGGCCACGCGGACGGGAACGATCCGGCCGCGTTCTTGAGCTCGGTCGGCGCGTGGGCCGCGAACCTGAGGGCGCACGGTCATGCCCGCATCGTCTCCGTTCTCCTGACCTTCGAGTGGAGCCAGGGCGCGGCGCCGTGGACCCGCGTGGACCAAGCCTTTCCCCCCAAGCAAGCGGCCGGCGCGGAGCTCGCGGCCATCTTCGCCGCGGAGAGGCTGTCACGCGAGGCGACGCTCCGCGAACGGCTTCGCGCCGGCCACGTGGTCCGCACCAGCCCCGTCGCGGTCTTCGAGAGCCGGGCCCTGGGCGTCGACGTGCCCACGACGATTCAAGCGCGCCTGTTCGGTCAAGGGCTGTCCGTCGAGCATGCGCTCGTTCCGATGGAGCTGGACCTGCTCGCCAGCATGGATCACCCGGTCGCCGTGAGCGCCCTGCTCGGGGCCGCCGCCAGGCTCGACCTCTCCGCAGAGATGGTAGTGGACGCGCTCGTCTCGCTGGTCGCGAAAGGGTTCACCCGGTTGGCGACCTGAGCCCCTGGGCTCCCGCCTAGAATCGCCGCGGACGCCCACCGAGAAGGTCGGGAGCACCTTGATTTCGAGAAGGTGGTCGGCGGTTCGAAGGCCGGCCTGGACAACCACCGCCCAGGTGTCGGAGAGGGCGAGCTCGCCGCGCAGCGCGAGCCGAACACCGAGGCTGGAGGTCGGCAGGGCCGCGTGGTCGCAGCAGATGGTCGCCTCCGGGCGGAGCACCGCCTCGGCGCCGAATTGCCCCTCGAGCGTGCTCCCACCGGACGATTCGAGGTGGCCCACGACGCCCACATCGGGGGCATGCGCAAAGCGGCTCCCGCTGACCCACCCATCCCGGGTCGCGGTGTATTCGAGCGTGTCGCCCGCCCGCAGGCCGAAGAAGCCTCGCGCCGTGCGGGCGACTGGGACGACGATCGCCAGACCGCCCCAATCGATCTGGGTTGGAACGACGGTCGCGGCTTCGAGGTCGACCCTCATCCTGCGGCCCCAGAGCCAGGTGTCGACGGCGATCCCGCTGCCGAAACCTACGAAAGCCCGCACATCGACGGTCGCGAGTGGCCGCTGCTGGGGAGCGCCCTCGGCGCGGGCGGCGTCGGGAACGGCGAGAGCACCGACGAGCGCCAGCACGAGCGCTGGTCGGAAGAGGATCGCAGGCATCTGGCTGGCCATCGCCACCGGCCTTTGCAGTCTGGATGCCACTGCCTCGTCCGGACCCGACCCACGATCTCAGCCGAGAGGACCGAGGCCCGAGAGAGGACGCAGGCTCAGGCAGAGACGAACCTTCGTCGCGGCTGTCCGAGATTCACCGGACCGCCGCCCGACGCCCCCGTCCCTCACGGCAACTTGCCGAAGAAGGTGTCCCGGATCTCGTCGGCGCGTTCGGTCACGTGCGCCTCCAGCTGCGGCCAACGCGCATCCGCACGCAACGGAGCGATGACCGGGCACCGCCGCATCCAGGCCCGGTCATACAGCCCGGCGGCCACGCTGCCCGCGAGGGAGGCCATCGCTCCTTCGTGCTCGCCGAGGAACGCCAGGGCCTCTGCCTGGATCTGGTGGAAGAGCGGTCTCAGCCGCGACGCCAGCGCGGCCTTCTCGGGAAGCTCCAGCAGAAACGTGCGCTGCTCGTCGGTCAGGGACCGCGTCGCGTGAACAGCACGATAAAGGCGCGCGATCCGCATGGGCAAGACGAAGCCCTGCAACTCGGGCAGGGCGATGTCGTCGCCGCGTCCGTCGGGCCGCCACAGCGAGAATCGGGCGCCGAACAGCACCCGCTGAAAGATCGCCGCTGGTTCCACCGGCTGCAGGGCGAACGCCGCGTCCACCTCGGTCCACTGGCCAAGCAGCGCGTGACCGCGGACCCGATCCCAGGGGGCCTGCGTCACGGAGGGATCGAGACGAGACGCCAGCTCGAGTCGCGCCATCGCATCCTGCGGATGGTCTCCCGCTTCGATCAGCAAGATGCCGGCGATCTCGTGCGCGAGCCCATGGTTCGGGGCTCGCTCGAGCGCGTTGCGAAGGCTGCGTGCCGCCGCGACGGGCTGACCGGCGGACATCTGCACGCGGGCGTTCGCCACCCAGGGCTCGCCGAGTCGAGGCGCCAGCGCGATGGCGCGCTCGGCGGCCTGTCGCGACTGCTGCCTCGTGTGGGCGTCGCTCTCGGTGAGCCGCCCGGCGGCGCGCGCGTACGTGGAGAGGATCGACGGATCATCCGGGGACAGCACGAGGGCCTGCTCGAACAAGGCGACCGCTTTGTGCGCGGTTCCGTACCAGCTCCTGTTCAGCTCGTGGAGGCCGCGCAGGTAGAGATCGACCGCTTCGGCGTTCTTCGGGGCCTCGCGCGCCGGCGCCTGCAGATCCGCGGTCAACGCGAGCGCGACGGCGCGTGCCACCTCGTCATTCATCAGCAGAACGTCGGCGGCCGGGCGATTGAAGCGCTGCGCCCACAGCTGGAAACCATCGGCGACGCTGATCAGCCGCGCAGCCAGCCGGATCTGTTCGCCGACCTTGCGAACGGATCCGTCCACGACCACCTGGACCCCGAGCGCCTGACCGGCCTCGCGCGGATCGGCGTCACGCGCGAGCTTGCTCGTCGTTCCCCGGGGTCGAACGCGCAAGCCCCGCGTCATGGACAGAGTGTCCACGAGATCCTCGGTGACGCCGTCGGCAAGGTAGTCGTCCTCCGGCGGACCGCCGTTGCGAAACGAAAGCACGGCGACGGTCTTGTCGCCCACCGGCATGCGCAGCCGCTGGGCAGGGGCGGGGACGGGCACCAAGGTCGCGACGCCAGACGCGTTCAGGGCGTCGCCGATGCGGGCCAGCGTCTGGCTGACCTGTGACGCGTCGGGCGGCCGCTCCTCGCGTCGCCGGGCCATCAGCTCCGCGGTGAGCTCCGCCAGCGCGGGCGGGACCTCCCCGCGCCTGACACATGGATCCGGGGGCGGCTGGGTGAGCCGGGCCGCCGCGACGGCGTACACCGCGTTTCCCGGCCAGGCCCGCTCGCCCGTCAGCAGCTCATAGGCGATGGTGCCGAGCGCGTAGAGATCGGCGCGCGCGTCGATGTCCGGCGTCCCTTCGACCTGCTCGGGCGCCATGTAAGCGGGCGTTCCGACCATGCCTTCTCTCGTCTGCGACGAGCCCGCGAGCGCCGAGCGCGCGATCCCGAAGTCGGTGATCACGATGCGGCCGTCCTTGCCCACCAGAACGTTGTCCGGTTTGAGGTCGCGATGCACGACGCCAGCCGCGTGCGCCGCCACCAGCCCGCCGCACATCTCGGTGAGGATCTCGAGCGCGCGGCGCAGCGGTTGCGCGCCGGTGCGCCCGAGCAGCGCCGCGAGCGATTCGCCCTCGACGTACTCCATCGTGAGAAACTTCTCGGTCGTCCCCGCGGCCGTAGCGTGCTCGCCGATGTCGAAGGTGCGCGCGACGTTCCGGTGCGTCACCCGCCGCGCCAGCTTGGCCTCCTGGCGGAAACGCTCGAGCATGCTGGGCGCCTCCACGAGCTCGCGCCGCAACATCTTCAGCGCCACCACTTCATCGAGCTCACGATCGCGGGCCCGATACACGGTCCCCATGCCCCCGCTGCCCAGCAGGCCGAGGATCTCGTAACGGCAACCAACGAGCTCGCGCGCGCTCACGCCTGGCGCGCTGGTGTCCTGGCCAACGCAACCGTCGCGGGGCGTGTTTGCGGTTGAAGCAGGGACGCCCACCGGCGAAGGCCCAACGTCGGGGTCGGGCGGCAGCGTGGCCACCGACTCATCGGGCTCGATCCGGGCGTCACCCACGGCGGCGAGGATACGCTGACGCCCCGCATCTGTGAACGATGTTGGCGCCGGGGCTTGCCGCACGGGGTTGACGCGACTACCTTCGAGATCCGCCTCTAACGAACCGGGGGACCGCCACATGAGCATGAGATCGAATCCTCGCCTGATCATCCTGTTCGCCGTCTCGGTTGCGCCGATCGTAGTCGCTGGTTGTGGGGCAAGCTCCACCAGCCAGAACACAGGCACGGGAGGATCAACGGCAAGCGCGTCGGGGGGGGCGCAGGGGACCGGTGGGTCCAAGGCAGGCGCGTCGGGCGGCGCCGCTGCCACGGGGGGAGTTTCGGGCAGTGGCGGCGCGACGGCCACGGGCGGGGTGACCGCCACGGGCGGCAGCGCGCTCCGCGGCAGTGGCGGAGCTTCGGCGTCCGGCGGCGCGCCCGGCACCGGCGGCTCGCCACCTGGGACCGGCGGAGGAACCCCCGACGCCGGGCTCGACGGCGCGGCGGCGGGCCCCGGCGGTGGTGGTGGCGGCGGTTCGTCCGGCTCGCCTGACGCCGGCCTGGATTCCACATCTCCACCCGATGCCTTGCCGCCTCCGACGGGGAAGATCACGGTTTGGATGGCGGGCGACTCGACCATGCAACCTTGCTCCAATCCTTGCCCGTGCGGGTGGGGAAGCCAGTTTCAAGCGTATTTTGGTCCCAACGCGACCGTGGTCGACAGCGCGGCCGGCGGTCGCAGCATTCAAACGTGGCTCTACGATCCGAACGTGACGACGATGGCGGGCCCCGACGGCGAGTGCGTGGTCATGCCGAAGACGTACTCCGCGCGCTGGCAGGCCATGCTGACCGGAATGAAGGCGGGGGACTATCTGTTCGTCGAGTTCGGAATCAACGACGGTGACCCCGATTGCTCGAAGAGTCGTCACGTGGGCAAGGCCTTGTTCCAGACGTACCTCGCTGACATGGCCATGGCCGCCAAGATGCGCGGCGCGCAGGCGATCTTCCTGACATCGACCAGCTCCATGGATTGCACGGGCAGCATGGTGAATCCAAATCGCGGGTTCGGCCCCGAGACCATGGCCGCGGGAACCGCGAACGGCGTGCCGGTCATCGACCTCACGAAGCTATCGGCCGCGCTCTACACCAGCCTCGGCTTCTGCCCCAACAGCAGCAGCTTCACCGACGAGACGACCCCGGTCGGCAAGTTCATGTGCGACGACCACACGCACTTCGAGGCGTCCGGCGCGTCGCAGATCGCGGGCGTGGTCGCCAAGGCTCTGCGCGATCAGAACATCGGACTCGCCGCGTATCTGAAGTAGCGCTGATTCCAAATCGAGCCGCGCCCTGGCGACGGCAACGGACGCTCCCGGATCTCCAGGACCTCCGGTCCGCCGGGGCGACTGATGGCGACCGCCTTCATGGCGCCGCCAATCTACGCGAAGGCGATGCAGCCCTGGCCGTTTCCTGTCGCCGCCGCGACTCGCGTGCAACCTGGCCGCTAGCTTTCTAGACGCGTCCCGTTCGCCGCGACAGTGTTACCTTCTGCGCCAGTGACCTCCCCCTCATGCGACAAGGCCGTTGGTGAGTAGATGTCGGCGGGCGCCATATTAGCGATCGTCGTCGTGGTCGGCGAAGCGCGGAGCCCGACGTCGGCCGCCCTGCGAGAGGCGGCGGTGGATGCCCTCGGCCCCGCGGCGCTCGTCCAGCTGGTCGAGGTTCCGGATCCCACGGATGCAGCCGCCCTTCGAGTCGAGCACGATCTGGGGGCCGATTCGGTCGTGGTGCTGTCGTGGGCCGAACCGGCACAGCTGCATGCGGTCCTGCGGTTTCACGCGGCCCTGTCCAATCATTGGATCGTGCGATCGATGTCGTTCGCGGCCACCGATACGCTGCGCGAGCGCGGCCGGACCCTGGGGCTCGCCGCCGCTTCGATGACGCCAGAGAGGGCGAAACGCGCGGACCCTCGACCTCCGCCTCCGGTGGCGACGGCGCCGACGGCGCCGAAGCCGCGCCCCGGCCTGGCGAGGGAGCGGCCGTCCCAGCCCGTGGAACAGTCCCTCGAGCGTCGAGACCGAGGGTTGCCCGCTGAGGAGCCAAAGACGCGTCCGGACGCGACCTCGCCAGCCGACGCCCCCCCCTCGGACACGGTTGCGACTCCTTCCGTGACGCCGCCCGCGGAGAAGCCCCGCGCGCCCCGAGAGATCGCGCCACCATGGCCCTCTCGTCGGTTCGGGGTTGGCCTCGCGGCTACCGGAGCCTTTGGCATAGGCGGGAGCGCGCGCGGTGCCGGCGCCGAGATTGACGGCATCTGGTTCCCGAGCGCCCATTTCGGCCTTCGAGCGGTCGCGGGCGCGCGCACCGGTGACGTTCCCGGTCTGCCCGGCACCGATCGGGTGGCTCGGGCCGGCATCGGCCTCGAATGGTGGCCCTGGTTCGGTCGATCCCGACCCAGCTGGGGCGTCGGCTTGCAGGCCAGCGCGGTCGCGCTCTATCACCGCGTCACGGGCACCGACGAGACGGGCGAGACGGAGACCCAGCGCCGCTTACTTCCCGGCGGTGACCTGTCGTTGCAAGCCGTCCTCGGGCTCACACCCGCGTGGGAGCTGATCGGAGGAGCTGGGATCGAAGCAGCGGCCGGCGGAACGGATCTCCGCAAGGGGACAGACCTTCAGGTCGTAGCCACCATCCCCGCGTTGCGTGTGGCCGGACACCTGGGCCTCCGGCTCCGTTTCTGACACGGGCAATCGCCGCTCCTGCGCAATCTGGAGCTGCCTTGCCTGCTTGTTGGAAGACTTCGGTACCAAGAGTCGTGCACAAGGACCGTCAAACGCGCCGGGGTCGAGCCGGTGGCCCGGGGGATGACTACTCCCGGATGGCAGGCGACTGGGTCCGCCGCGCGTGGCACGAACCTTCTCATGGGCGCACCCATCCACCGAGCGGCCTGGTTGGACGGGTGGCGCTAGAGCTACGGGGTCGCAGGCGGCGCCGTCGGATGGCGCGCGCCGGCGCGGGCATCGTGGTGTCCGCTGCTGCGCTGGGAGGCCTGCTCGTCTTGTCGAGGCTTCGCCCGGACGAGACCAGAACGGTGGCGGAACAGGGGCTCGTCGCGAACCAGGGAGTCCCTGCGCGAGCCCCCGGCCAGGCCCTCGGTGCGTGGTCCCCGGATCGCGTCGTGTCCGCGGGCGAGCACTATCGGGCTTCCTCGGAGGAAGCGCTGCGCGTCGGTACCGCCGACGGCATCGAGCTGACTATCGAGCCCGGGGGGCAGCTCGATGTGACCGAGGCGGGCTCCACAAAGCGCTTCTTGCTGAAGCGAGGAGCAGTCCAGACCCATGTCCGGAAGCTCCGCCAGGGCGAGCGCTTCATCATCGACACCGCGCAGGCCGAAGTCGAGGTCCACGGGACCCGCTTTCGCGTCGCGCTCGAGGAGAACGGGCCGGCGTGCGCGAGCGCCACGGTCACCCACGTCTCTGTCTCGGAAGGTGTGGTCACCGCGGTCGCCGCAGGGCAAGCAGAGGCCAGGCTTTTCCCTGGCGATGAATGGATCTCGAAATGCGCGGCGGCGCGGGTCTCCGAGCGCGATCCACCGGCCGCCGAGCCTGCGAGGGCGCTCGGCACCACGTCGAGCCAGCGGCGGGGGCCGGCGAAGCGATCCCTTGCATCGGCCACGGTCTCGCCGTCGATGCTCAGCGCGCAAAATACGCTCTTCGCATCGGCGGTCCGGGCCAGGCGCGACGGACAGCCGGGAGAGGCGTTGGCTCGTTTCGATCGATTCCTTCGCGAGTATCCCGACTCGTCCCTGTTCGAGAGCGCGTTGGTTCAGCGGATGAGGCTGCTCGCCGGGCTTGACCGCGCGGCGGCCAAGGACGCCGCCATCCAGTATGTGGCGCGATTCCCGGACGGTTTCGGCCGGGGCGAAGCCCGGTCGTTGCTGTCGGGCGCCGCACCCACGCCATGATGAGGCGAACGGCGGCGCGGAGACAGGCGAGCCTGCTCCTCTTGTGGCCGGTTTGCTCCCTGCTCTCCGCTGGCGCGTGCCGCGGCCATCTCGACTTCGGCGTCGTGGCGGCCACCGGCGGGCAATCGGACGCGAGTGGAACCGGGACCGGAGGGGTCGCGACCGGCGGCGTCCAGGGGAGCGGTGGTCTCGCCGCCAGCGGAGGCATGCCGGGAAGCGGCGGCTCGAGCGCGATGGGGGGCACACCGGGCACGGGAGGCCTGGGGACCGCCGGCGCGGCGGGCGCAGCCGGGGCGCCGGGATTCGCCGGTGCCGGGGGAGCTGGGGTTGCCGCGGGCGGTGGTAACGGCGGCGCAGGGGGAGCAATGGGCGGCGCCGGAGTCGGGGGCGGCGCGGGCGGTGGCGCCGCGGGGATCTCGTGTGTCACGGACCCAGACTGTGGATTGGCGACGTTGCACTGCGATGTCGGGGGTTCGAAGACGTGCGTTCCGTGTCTCGTGGACCTGCATTGCGCTGCCAGCCCGGCCTTCCGGCGCTGCGATTCGACCTTGCACCGCTGCGTGGCGTGCACGACCGGCGCGGACTGTGGCTCGTCCCAGCGGTGCGTGGCAGGTCGTTGCATCACGACGTGCTCGGACGCGACGGACACCGGTTGCGGTGCCTCGGGCTCCTGCGACAACGGCCTCTGCGGCTCGTGCGGAGACGATACCAACAAGTGCAGCGCCACCTCGGCGGCGCCGTTCTGCCTCGCCTCGCCGCGCATCTGCGTGGGCTGCCGCACGGACCTGGATTGCGCGGCGCCCACCCCGCGGTGTGAGCCGGCGCGAAACACCTGTGTCGTCTGTCGCAGCGGGGCTGACTGCCCGACGAGCGCGCCGTTCTGCGATCCTGCGTCGGGTCGCTGCTCCGCCGGCTAGACCCACGCGGGTCCACGGCGGCTATCTCGGCGCTGCCCGCGGCACGCCGGCCAAGAGCTCGGCCAGCTCGGGATCGTCGGCGATGCGTTTGTGGAGCCGGCGGCGACCGCGGACCAGGCGACTCTGCGCCGCGACCTCGCTCACGCCCAGGATCTGCGCGATCTCCTTGACGCCGTGCCCGAGGACGTCGTGAAGCACGAAGGACCAGGCCAGCTTCTCGCCGATGGCATCGAGGTGAACCAGGACGTTGGCAAGGATCTCGCGCGCCGCCAGCGTTCGTTCGCCGTTCGCCCCGGAGGAGGGCATGTTCGCCTCCACGACGACGTCGAGCGAGACCTCGCGGCCCCGCTTGCGACGGCGGAGCTGTTTGTAGACGACGTGAGCGGTCACGGCTGAAGCCCAGGTGTCGAGCGAGCACTCACCGCGATACGCCCCTATGGTCTTGACCAGCTCGAGAACGGCGAGCTGGCTCGCGTCCTCGCTCTCGTTGTCGTCGCGACCGAGCAGTCGCTGCACGGTGCGATCGACCTGCGGCCAAACGCGCCTACAAAAAGCGTCGGCGACGATCGGGTTTCCTGCCCGGACCTCTGCCAACAACGTTCGATCGTCCATCGCGTCCATTGCGTCCATCGCATCCATCCCGTCGATCGCGGGTGGCCGTGCGGCCGCGACGGGCGCGAGCCCCGACACCTTCGTTACGATCTTGGACGCGGTCATGGCTGTACTGCTCTCGCTTAGTGCCGCCGCCACGGCGAAAGCAGGCAAGTACCCGATAGGTGCGAAGCGCGCCATCGCCAAAAAAGCACGGTCGCTTGCCTGATCGCGCTTCGAACCTGGCACCAACTCGGCAGTCTCGAGTCTGCTTCGCCAGTGGCCCCCTTGGTAGCCGCTGGGCCTACGAAGCTGACTCTCTCACTCTTCACCACGCGGAGGCGTAATGCGAAATCCCCTGAGGCTCACGGTACTGGCGCGAGGTAGCGTCCTGTTGGCGCTGGTCCCGATGTGGGCTCTGTCAGCGGGTTGCGTCGGGCCCAGCGTGGGGGCGAGCGGGCCCGCGCCCGGGGATGCGACGGGTGGCAGCGTGGGAAATCAAGGGCCTGGGGCAGGCGCGCCTTCGACCGGAGGCACCTCGGGGGCAACGTCAGGAAGCGGGGGAGCAGCGGTCGGATCGGCGAGCTCGCGAGGCGCGACGGGATCGGGCGGGGCAGCCAGCTCGGGAGGTGCGACCGGCACGGGCGGCTCTGGCACGGGCACAGGAGGCACAGGCGCGGGCATAGGCACGGGCACGGGCGGTGGAGCGTCCATCACGGGAACCGGGGGAAGCAACCCCGGCATGGGCCTGCCCTGCGACGTGCAGACGTTCCTCACGAACCGATGCCAGACGTGCCACGGCGCGACGCCCGTCCTGGGCGTGCCCACCTCCCTCGTCACCTACGCCGAGCTCACGGGACCCTCCAAGAGCGATCCGACGAAGACCGAGGCGGAGATGGCGGTGTCGCGCATGCAGAACACCACGGTGCCGATGCCTCCCAAGCCGGGAACGCCGGCCACGGCCGCGGAGGTCGGCACGATGCAAGCATGGATCGCGGCGGGTTACCCGACCGGCTCTTGCGCCCCCCCCGGTGGCTCGGCGGACGGCGGCGTTCCCGCCGACGGCGGCGCCAGCGCCGACGGGGCCGGTCCCGGAACCGCACCCGACCCGTTCGCCGTGGCGGCGACCTGCACGAGCGGCACCATGTTCAAAGGCGGCGAGAGCGCGGCGATGGATCCCGGCATGGCCTGCGTGAGCTGCCACGCCAAGAGCGGCGAAGCACCGAAGTTCACGATCGCCGGGACCGTGTATCCGACCGGGCACGAGCCCGACCTGTGCAACGGCACCAACGGGAGCACCGGCGCGCAGATCGTGATCACCGGGGCGGATGGCAAGTCCATCACCCTCACCCCGAACAACGCTGGAAATTTCAGCAGCAACGGCGCCGTGACAAAGCCCTACCAGGCCAAGGTCACCTACATGGGCCGCGAGCGCCTGATGATCGCCGCGCAAACGTCCGGCGATTGCAACTCCTGTCACACGCAAACCGGCGCGAACATGGCCCCCGGCAGGATTGTCACCCCCTGAGCCAGGGGCCCACGCGCCCGCCTGTCGGTTCAGGCCGCCAGGCGAACGCGCTCGGGCGCCGCGGGTGCGGTCTCGCGTGGATCGAGCGCGGTGCGGGCGTGGAGCATGGGCGCGAAAGCCGCGCGATAGCTCCAGGCGAGGTAGAGCTCAGCCGCTAAAATGACGAGCGCCAGCGGCGCCCCGGAGGGCGCCAGGACCAGGTGGAAGCCCACGATGTTGACGACGATGGGCGCCAGGACGGCCAGAGCGAGCGGCACGAAGCGCTTGCTCAGCAGCAGCAAGCCGGCGATCACCTCCGTGGTCTTGAGCAACGGAAACAGGTAGCCGCTCGCGAACAGCGCCCCTGCGAAGGAGGCGGCGCGGGGCGGGCTAGGCGGCGCCGGGATGAAGTGCAGGAAGAAGTTGAGCCCGAAGACCGTGAAGACGAGCCCCAGGAACAGGCGAACGGCGGCGGGCAGGTACTTTTTGAGGGTGGTCATGGTGTCAGTCCTTTCGAGTCCGTTCACCATGGATCGTTGCACCCACGACAACTAGCGCTACCTATGACAATATATCGTTGTCGTGACAGCAACACAGGCCGTGGACCTGAACCAGGTCAGCACGTTCGTCCGCGTGATGGAGACCGGCAGCTTCACGGCCGCGGCGCGCGCGCTCGGGCTCCCGAAGTCGTCGGTCAGCCGGCGGGTCAGCGCGCTCGAGACGACGCTGCGTGTCCGGCTGCTCCAGCGCAGCACCCGGAGGCTGGTGCTCACGGAGGCCGGACGTCTCTACTTCGATCGCGCCCGGGCGGCGCTGGGCGGCCTCGCGGACGCCAGCGCGGCCGTGATCGACACCAGCCGCGAGATCGCGGGACCGATCCGCTTCACCGCCGGCGGCGACAACACCGGGTTGCTCGCGAACCTGCTGGCCGAGTTTCTCGCTCTTCATCCCAAGGTCCAGATCGACGTGGTGCTCACGCCCCGTCGCGTTGATCTGGTCGCCGAGGGCTTCGACCTGGCCCTGCGCGCGGGCCCTCTCGTCGATTCCTCGCTGATCGTGCGGCGCCTCGGCCGTGGCGATCTGGGCCTGTTCGCGTCGCGCGCCTACGTGCGCAAGGCCGGCACACCGCGGCGGGTGAGCGAGCTGGCGGGGCATCGGTTCGTCCTGTTCGGAGAGCCACACGATCGGCGGCTGCTCCGCCTTCTCGGCCCAGGAGGCCACGAGGCGGTCGCCATCGACGGACCGCTCGTGGTTCACGACATGGCCTTCGCGGCGGACGCGATCGCCTCCGGGATCGGCATCGGCCTCGTGCCCGAGACCTACTTCGGTTGGGCCATGAAGGGGGGGCTGCGCTCGATGCGCGCGGAGCTCGTGCGGGTGTTCCAGACCACGCGATGACCGGCGCCGACGTGAGCTTGGTGTCGCCCCCCACCACCTATGAGCCGGCTCGGGTCGGCGTCCTGCGAGACTTCCTCGCCGAACGCCTCCGTCCGCTGATGGAAGCGTGCACCTTGGCGGCGAAGGAACAGAAGCGCGACGGCGACCAGACGGAGCGAAGCCCCACATCCCGGCCTCGACGTCGGAGGGTCCTCACGCCCACCCGACGCGCTTAGCAGGTGGTAGGGGCCGTCGTCAGAGCACCCGGGAGAGGAACGAGATCCACAGCGTCAGCAGGACGCCGTTGCTGAGCGCGAACACGATCATCCTCGGGACCACGCGGTTGTGGGTGAGATGGACGAGCGAGTGCGCGAGCCGCAGGACGACGTAGATCCAGGCGAGCCCGATCACGCGCGGCGAAACGAGCCGGGTGGCGTAAAACGAGATGCACGCGACGTAGAACAGCACCGGCATCTCGAGCAAGTTCATCAGGTTCCGATTGAACACCGTGACGTTGGATGGAACGTCAGCCGCCTCTCCCAATCTGAAGGCGGCGCGGCCCACGCGCCCGGCCCGCACCGCTCGGATACGACTCCAGCCCGTCAGGAAGAGCACCACGCCGGTCCACAGCGCAAGAACGCTCACGGGGACAAAGACAGCTTCGGGCTTCACGGTGTTCGACGCTACCACGGTGGCGCGCCTTCGCCGTTCGCGGATATGGTATCTCCAATCAATGTCAGGGCGTAGCCTCCGCGTCGTCCTCGGGGTGACGTTCTCCGTCGGCTTGACCTCGTTCGTTGGCTGCGCGGCATCGAGCGGCCGCGCCTCGCCGCCGCCGGACGGATCGAGCGATGCAACGTCGGGTCCCCTCCGTGATGCGGGTTCCAGCGACACGCCATCGATCAACGCTGACGCTGGCGACGGGGCGGACGTGGCGGCTCCGGCCAGCGATGCGCCGGTGGAGAGCAGAGACGGGGACGCGCGCGAAGCGGATGCCGATGCCGGCCCTTCCCCTTCCGGCGATGCCAAGGAAGAAGACGCAACCGACGCCCCAGACGCGGCGACCGACGGTGCGGGCGGTGCGGGGGGTGCGGGGGGTGCGGGGGGTGCGGGGGGCGCGGGCGGGGCGGGGGCGGCCGACCCGGAGACCGGCCGTCTCGTGGGGATCACGGCCGCGCACAACGCGGTGCGCGCGGCGGTCAAGACCCAACCTTCCCTCGCGCCGCTCGTCTGGAACCAAGCGATCGCCGCCTACGCCCAGCAGTGGGCCACCACGCTCGCCACGACCATGTGCGCGCAACCGCAGCACCGCGCGAGCTCGGAATTGATCGCGAAGGGCTACGGAGAAAATCTGGCGACCTTCAGCCTGGGCGGTGGTCCGCGCCCGGGTATGACGGTCATGGCGAGCACCGCGCAGCAAGCCGTGAACGCCTGGGCGGCCGAGGTCGCGTGCTGGACCTTCGGGACCATCCTCGGCAGTGAGACGTGCAACACCGCCTGTTACACCAACCTACACAGCGACGGTTGCGGGCACTACACGCAGCTCGTGTGGCGCAACAGCACCCAGCTGGGCTGCGGCGTCGCGACCTGCGCGAACGGCTCGCTGACCGAGGACATCTGGATCTGCAACTACGCGCCCGCCGGAAACGTGATCGGTCGGGCGCCGTACTGAGAAAGGGCCCCGAGAGGGCCGTTTTCCGATCCGCGCGGGGTGGCGGTTCGGTTCAGGCAGATCAAACTGTCCAGAACCCGGTCAACAAGCCGATTGAGATCATCTGTGGCTGTATCCCACGTACCCAGCGACAAGTCCGCGCTCGCGGTCGGGTCCCGACTGACCGTCGCCCCAGCGAACGCCACTGACTCCGCGCCCTTGCCCGTCGATCCGGTCCTGTGGGCGGCGGGCGCGAACGTGGTGGCCCGCTCGTGGGCCCGCAGGCTCTTCGGCTGGAAACGCTACCCGGGCAGCGTCGAGGCGATCTGCCGGGCCGCGATCGACGACTGCTGGACGGGCGACTTCTTCGCCGGTTCGGCCGGTCACTTCAAGCAATTCTGGACCCGCGACCTGTCCATGTGCACGCCGGCGCTGTGCCGCCTCGGCATGCGCGATCGGGTCATCGAATCGTGGGCGTGGGGCCTCGAACGGTTCGAGAAGGCGGGGCGGATCACGACCACGATCTTTCGCCGCCGCTACCCGCGCGACGTGTACGCGTACGCGTGCGACTCGCTGCCCATGCTCCTGTTCGCGTTACAGGCGGCCGATGCCCCGCACTTGATCGAGCGCCACCACGCGCTGCTGTCACGCGAGGTGCACCGTTTTTTTGAAACGGTGTTCGACCCCGAGCTGGGAATGGCACGCACCACCGGATACTTCTCCGGTCCGCGCGACTGCATGACCGGACGATCGACGGTGTTTGCCAACACGATGATCGCGCTCCTCGGTCGATTGTTGGACGGACAACGCCGACTGCCGAATCCGCTCGCCGGTCACGACGTGCGGGCGACCATGCTGCACCACCTGTGGACCGGTGACTTCTTCCGCGACTCGCTTTGCCGCGAAGTCCCCTCCGGGGACGGCAACGTGTGGCCATTCTTCTTCCGCGTGTTCACCGACCTGGACATGCAGCGCCGCGCCTTCGACACCCTGGAGGCGCGTGGCTTCACCCGCCCCGTGCCGCTGCGCTACTTCGAACGCCGCATGCCCGAGAGCGAGCTCCTCGTTCCTCGTCTGTTCACGCCCAACTACCAGGGCGACCCGAGCTGGATGCAGCTCGCCCCCGCGTATCTGCGCGTGCTCGGCGCGGTCGACGCAGCGAAGATGACCGAGCACCGAGACAACCTCGCCGCCCTGATCCGCCGCGACCGCAACTACCTCGAGGTCTATCGCCTGGACGGCAAGCCGTACCAAGGAAGAGCGTGGTTTTACCATGCCGACGAGGGGATGATCTGGGCGTCGATGTTTCTCGACCTGTACTGACGCACGCTACTTCTCGTTGTCGGCCGCCTTCTAACCTTCAATTCGCCCTGGGCTTTGGGAGGTTCATCTCGCCGGCGGTAAACGGCTGAGGCAAAATCCCTTCAGAGTCAGGAATTCGAGAGGAGGGGCATCAGGGCCTCGCTCGAAGCGTCCACCATTGCTCGGATCATCTCATCGACCGGCGCCGTCGATAAGGCGGAGCCGGCTTGCCCCAGCCCGTAGCCGTCGGGAGACAGACGGTGGAGGATCTCGGCTGCGGCCCGGCGGAATCGCAGAAAGATCGCGCTTGCTTCCTCCTCCGGCGCCCGGGCTCTGGCCTCGTCGAGTCGCTGCAGGTCGGAAGGATCGGCCTCGACGGCGAGGAGCGCCTGACGTATGACCAGCGCCTCATCGTCGACGAGCGTCATGAGGCGCGTCGCCACCTCCGGAGCGATGAGGTCCCGCTTGGTGAACCAGGTCGCTTCGTTCGTGTACCGGTTGAGGACGAGGTGCAGGAATCGCGAATCGGCCGGCAGCCCCACCGGATCGATGGTCCTCAGGATCGTGCCCAGCCATGCCACGAAGAGGCGCCCCGCCGGACCCATGTCCTTCCAGCTGGCGTCCTTGATCGACCTGCCCAGATATTGCGCGCGCTCGAACGCCTCGCGTCCCTGGGTCATGGCGGGCGCCACCCCCTCGGGCGTCGCGCCGAAGCGCTTCACGAGGTCCGTCCTGCGCCTCGAGACCTGCACGCCGAAGAGGGCGAGGTGGACGTAAACGTGGAACGCGGCGATCGCCCTGAACGTGTCCCAGCCGTTCGACCTGGCGGTGCCCCCGACGTTCCAGATCGCTTGGATGATCGCGCCCTGCTCTGGCGACGGCGCTTCGGGCGATAGGTCTTCCGCCAGAAGTGAATGCGTATGGCGGAAATCGTAGAGCTTCTGGTGCAGCGATTCATGCAACAAGTGCTCGGCCACCCACCAGGGATTCTCGAGCATCTCTCGGTTGAGGAAGATCGTACCGCTGATACGAAACTCGGAGCACGAGCCCTTCCGCCTCCAGTTCCCGACATGCGGCACGACGACGGCCAGGTGCGCGTGACTGAGCACGCTGCGGGCACAGGCGGGCAGCAGCTCACCGAGCAGCTCCGCCCCCCGGGAGAGTCGCGACAGGTCCGCGGCGGACGGGACGCACAGCGGATCGCCGCCGAAGTTGTCGTGCACGATCCTGCGAAAGGAGCGGGCGAAGACGTCGTCGCGGCGCGCCTCGCTCCAGATGGCGCCATGGTACGGGGCCTTCCCGAGCCGACGAAGCTCGTCGCCGCCGGACTCGAGGGGACCACCCGAGCGCGTTCCGGCCTCGAGGTGGGCCAGGGTCTGCTGGAAGATCTCCTCGCATTCGGCGAGCGACAGCGCGGCGCCCGGTTGCGGCCCGTTCCAGACATGCCGGAGGGCCTGGTGAATCGCGTGCCGTACCACCGGGTCGCCGATGGTGCGGTACTGCCGATGGGCAGTCGCCCGCCCGATGGCCTCGGAGAGGACACCGGCGATCGGCAGCAACTCGGCGATCTTCCCGAGCCGCTGCTGGTAACGAACGTGCACCTGCTCGCGCAGGTAGTCGCTGTCGGCAAAGGGCCTGTGGTCGGCGAGGAGCGCGTCGAACGGGTCGGGAGCATGCCGGGGCGACATCCCCGTACCTGCGCTCGCTGGCGGCGTTCGTGGGCTCCTGCGCAAGGGTTCCCTACTTCACTTCGGCCGCAAGAAGCGCGCGAGGATGGTCTTCACGCCCGCGCTCGGAAAGCGGATGGTGACCTTCAGATCGGCGCCGACGCCTTGCCAGCCGCGCACGTCGCCGACACCGAACTGCGCGTGCACGAGCTTCATCCCGACGACCAAGCCGCCCACGCCGTCGTCGGAGGCGGCCGCGTCGTAGTCGACGACCAGCTCCCCTCCTTCGGCGCGCGAGCGCGGCGACGACGAAGGAGCCCCCCGGCTCCCGGCCGCCGTCGGCGCCCGCCCGCGGCCCGCTGAGCCGGCGCCATACCGACCACCGCCGCCCGATTCTTCCCGGCTCCAGCGACCGCCCCACGGCCCCTCGCCCTCCGCGCTGCCGCCGCCGTATCCAGCCGGCCGCTCCATCACGATCGCCTCCACCGCGTCGGCGGGTAACTCGGCGAGGAAGCGGCTCGGGACGCCGGGCAGCTCTTGCCCCGACAGGCGACGCCGGCGCACACGTGACAGCATCAGCTGCTTCCGCGCGCGCGTGACGGCCACGTAGCACAGACGCCGCTCCTCCTCGACGGCGGTGTCGTCGTCGACGCTGCGCGCGTGCGGGAAGATGCGCTCCTCCATCCCCGTGATGAACACGGCAGGAAATTCGAGGCCCTTCGCCGTGTGCACGGTCATGAGCGACACGGCCCCCTTCTCCGGGTCGTATCCGTCGACGTCGGACGCCAGCGCGACGCGCTCGAGAAAACCCGACAGCGTCGGATCCTCCGCCTCCTTCTCGTACTCGCGCATCTGCGCGATGAGCTCCATCAGGTTCTCGAGCCGCCCCTCCGCCTCCAGCGACGACTCGGCCGCCAAGGCGTCGCGGTAGCCGGTCTCCTCCATGACCCGCTCGGACAGCGCCGCCGGCCCGAGCTCGTGCGCGCCCAGCCGCAGGCCCTGCATCAGCTCGACGAACGCCGCCACCCGCTTGCGTGGGCCGGCCCCCAGCACCTCCTCGCTGCCGGCCGCGTCCTCGAGCGCGTCCCAGAACGACAGGTGGCGCTCGTGGGCGAAGGCCGCGATTCGCTCCACGGTGGCGTCGCCGATGCCGCGCGCGGGGACGTTCACGATCCGCTGCAAGGCCATCACGTCGGCGGGGTTGATCAGCGCACGCAGGTAAGCGATCAGCGTCTTGATCTCCGCGCGATCGAAGAAGCGCGTCCCGCCGACCACGATATACGGCAGATCGCGCGCCCGCAGCGCGTCCTCCAGGACGCGCGACTGGGCGTTGGTCCGGTAGAACACCGCGAAGTCGCGTGGGCTCATCGCCTCCTGAACGCCGGCGGCGATGCGACCGGCGACGAAGTCAGCCTCGTCGCGCTCGGTCTCGCCCTCGAACAGCACGATGGGCTCGCCCTCCCCCGCCGTCGTGAACAGGTGCTTGGGGCGCCGCTCCTTGTTGCGGGCGATGATGCCGTTCGCGGCGCGCAGGATGTTGCCCGTCGAGCGGTAGTTTTGTTCGAGCTTCACCACGCGCGCGCCGTCGTGATCGCGCTCGAAGTCCAGGATGTTGCGGATATCGGCCCCTCGCCATCCGTAGATGGACTGATCCTCGTCGCCGACGACCGTGATGCTGCGCGTGCGCCGGGACATGTGCCGCACCAGTCGGTACTGGACCGAGTTCGTGTCCTGAAACTCGTCGACCAGCACGTGATCGAAGCGCTCGAACAGCTCCTTGCGCGCGGGGGTGTCCTCCTCGAACAGGCGCAGCGCGTCCATCAGCAGCCCGCCGAAGTCGGTGGCGCCGGCCGCGCGCAGCCGCTGCTCGAAAAGGACGTAGGCCTTCGCCACCACGTCGTCGAAGTAGTCGGTCGGATGAAAGTCGCTGGCGCTGACGCCCTGGTTCTTCTGCCGGTCGATCGCCGACAGCACCTGCCGCACCGGAAACAGGCGCTCGGGCACCGCCAGGTCGGTCAAGACCCGCGACAGCAGGCGCTTCTGATCGTCGTCGTCGTAGATGACGAAGTCCTTCTTGATCCCGATGTGCGCGCCCCACTGCCGCAACAGGCGCGCCGACAGCGCGTGGAAGGTCCCCAGCCACAAGCCCCCCGCGCTCGAGCCGAGGCGCTGCCACAACAGATGAGACACGCGCTCGCGCATCTCGCCTGCCGCCTTGTTCGTGAACGTGACCGAGACGATGCGCCGGGGATCGCTGCCCGCGGCGACCAGGCGGGCGATGCGATACGTGATGACGCGGGTCTTGCCCGAGCCGGCGCCCGCCACGACCAGCAGCGGCGCGCCGGGCGCGGTGGCCGCCTCCAGCTGGGGGCCGTTCAGCTCCTTCCCCAGCGCCGCGATCGAGAACGGCCCGGCCTCGACGTCCACCGCGCGGCGGGGCGGGCGCGCCTCGGCCCGCGCCGCGGTCGCTGGTCCGACTTCGGGGGCCGTGGGCGCGACGGGCGCCGTCGCGGCCGCCGCCGGCTGGGTCTCGGCGGGCGTCGTCGGTCGGCTGGGCGGTGCGGGCTCCACCGGCGCCGGCGGCGCCTCGGCTTTGGCGGGCTGGGCTGGCCGATCCCCGAAGAGCCCCAGCTGCGCCATCTAGTGTACCGTCCGCGAAATAGGCGCAACGCTGGGCTGACGATCCTGCGCCCCCGGCGCGGATCGTCGGCCGAACGTGATGCTATTTCGGCCGCGGTACACTAGCCCCCGATGATCTGCCGCTTGACCAGCAAGTCGACGATCTTCCCGACCACCTCCGCCTCCGACTCGGCGCCGGTGATGCGCACGTCGCAGGGGTGGGCGCTCGTCCCTTCGGGATCGATCTCCACGGCAAGGCTGGGCGCGTTGGGTATCAGCGCCTGCACCGCCCCGAAGTCGCCGAGCCCGATCGCGTTCGTCGTCGACACCACGATCAGCCCCGCGTCGAGCAACAGGTGCGCCACCTCGCCGAACCGGCGCACCAGCTCGGCCTGCGTGGCGTCGACCCACACCAGATCCTGGTCCACGCCCAGCAGCACGTTGCTGCCATCCAGCATGTAGACACTTCGAGCCTGCTCGAACAGCGCCTTCTCCAGCGCCCGCGCGTAGCGGTGCTTCCCGCTGCCCGCCTTGCCCACGAACATCACCAGCGCCGCACGATGCCGATTTCGCTCCGCCCGCTCGCCGGCGCTGACGGCGCCCCTGACCCAGTTGAAGTCACGCCGCCGCGCCTCGGCCCGCAGGTCGTCCTGGTCGTCGGACTCGGCCGCGGTGATGATGCCGCCGCCCGCGACGTCGTAGCCGTCGACGATCACGAAGCGGCCCGTGGCCTCTGAATCGGCGATCAGGTCGAACGCCACGGGGCTGCGCGTCTCGAGGACGACGTCGGCGACGTCGTGCCGCCCCACGTGATCCTTGACGAGCTCGCCGGCCACCTCGGAGGCGTCGATGACCTTGACCAGCTTGTGGATCCGCACCGGCGTCGCCACCGTGTGCAGCTTCAGCTTGTAGTCGCGGCCCTGCACGAACGGTTTGCGCCCGAGCCAGATCAGGTTCGCCCGCAGGCGCGTGCTGACGAGCGGCGCCTGGTCGGCATGGCTCATGATCTCGCCGCGCGTCACATAGATCTCCTCGGACAGCGTGAAGCCCGTCGACCATCCGGCGTCGATCTCGGTGCGCGGAGGTTGCGGCGGTTGATGGAAGGCCTCGATGCTCTTCACCGTCGTGCTCTTGTTCGACGGCGAGAACACGACCTTGTCCCCTACCTTCACCCGACCGGACTCGATCCGCCCGGCCACGATGCGCCGATCGTCGCCGTGATTCGTGAACTTGTAGACGGCCTGCACCGGCATGCGAAACGAAGCGGCCGACTTGCTGGGCGCCATGGTGAACGCGTCCAGCGTCTCGAGCAGCGTCGGGCCCTTGTACCAGCCCATCTTCGTGCTCCGCGCCGCCAGGTTCTCGCCCGCGATGGCGCTGACGGGGATGAACTGCTTCGGGCTCACAGCGCCGATGTCGGCCAGGAAGGCGCGGTACTCGGCCTCGATCTTCAGGAAGTGGGCCTCGTCGTGCCCCACCAGATCCATCTTGTTCACGCACACGACCACCTGCCTGATGCCCAGCATCGACAGGATGTAGCCGTGGCGCCGGCTGTTCTCGCGCACGCCCTCCTTCGCGTCGATGACCAGCGCGGCGGCCTCGGCGCGCGCCGCGCCCGAGATCATGTTCTTCAGGAACTCGATGTGCCCGGGCGCGTCGATGATGATGTAGTCGCGCAGCGCCGTCTTGAAGAAGCAGCGCGCGGTGTCGATGGTGATGCCCTGATCCTGCTCGTCGATGAGGGCGTCCAGCAGGAACGCGTACTCGAACGGCTTTCCGGTCCGTTCGCATTCGCGGCGCACGGCTTCGAGCTTGCCCTGCGGCAGCGAGCCGGTATCGGCCAGCAGGCGCCCGACGACCGTGGACTTGCCGTGATCGACGTGACCCACGACGACGATCTGCATCTGCGGACGGACAACCTCGCGAAGGAGGCTCTCGTCACGACGGGCGGCCGGGCCACCCTCAACCGCTTTCATCACGTCAGTCATAAAAGTGCCTGGCTACTCCCGAAGTCGGCTCTGTTGTTTCGCCCCTGCAATTGTCGCGCGGCCATCACATGTAGCCGTCGCGGCGCAGCTCTTCGAGGCCGTGCTTGCCGTCCTGCAAGCGGCCCGATCGCTCGGCGATGTTCTTCAGCTTGCCGCTGCGCAGCTCGACGATGATCTCGTCGACGTTGCGGGCAGTGCTCTGGATGGGAGACTGGCAGGGCCCGCAGCCGAGGCTGCGGTATCGCGTCCCGGTGCCTTGATCGTAATACAGCGACACGGTGGGAATGCTCTCGCGCTTGATGTACTCCCAGACATGCAGCTCGGTCCAGTCCAGCAGCGGGTGGATCCGGACGTGGGTTCCGGGGGCGAAGTCCGTCTTGAACTGATTCCAGAATTCGGGCGGCTGGTCGCCCACGTCCCAGGCGTTGTTCTTGTCGCGGGGGGAGAAGTAGCGCTCCTTCGACCGGCTGCCCTCCTCGTCCGCGCGCGCGCCCACGATCACGCCGTGGTACGGCTCTCGATCGGGGTCCACGTCATAGCGCCCCGTCTTCAAGTTCAGGCGCTTGCGCGTCATGGTGCCCTGCAGGGTCCCCTTCAGCGCGTCGCGCTTCAGGATGCCGCAGCAATCGACGCGCGACAGCTTGTCCGGGTGCCCGTCGGGCAGGTGCTGGGTGGCCGGGAACGTTCGGCCCGCCGCGATGGCCTCGGCGTCCTGGCCGACGACCATTTGCAGCTTGTATTCCATCGCCAACCGATCGCGGTAGGCGATCATCTCGGGGAGCTTGTAGCTGGTGTCGATGTGGACCAGTGGAAACGGCACGTGGCCGAAGAACGCCTTGCGTGCCAGCCACAGCAACACCGTGGAATCCTTGCCGATCGACCACAACATGCACAGCCGTTCGAAGTGCCGAAAGGCCTCACGCAGGATGTAGACGCTTTGTTGTTCGAGTTGGTCCAGGCTGTCCATGTCGGGGCTCGTGAACATTGTCCGATCGAGGGGCCTGCCGCAAGAGCCGGGCGTCGACGAGGACGGCCTGGCAGCCCGCGATTCAGTTCGGCGCGGCCAGGAGCTCTCGCTCCGCCTCCTTAAGGGTCTGCTTCCATTCGGGATCGCCCGGCACGGCCGCCACAGCCTTCCGGTACATCCGGACGGCATCGCCGATCCGGCCCGACTTGCGCAACAGATCCCCGAAGTCGATCAAGGTCTGGTGACACCCGTCGCGGTCGTGCTTCAAGGCGGCCTCGAACAGCTCGCTGGCCCGCGACAGATGCCCCGCGTGACCGTGCTCGACGGCGGCCTGGTGCAGGGCCCAGTGATCCTCCGGATCGATCTTCAGCGCGTCGTCGTACGCTTCCGCCGCCTCCGTGTGCCGCTCCATCTCGGCATAGACGTCGCCCCGGATCGCCGCCACGAAGAAGGGATCGCCACCCCGCTCCGCGGCGGCGCCTATGGCCTCCAGGGCCTCCAGGGTGCGCTCCTGCTCCAGCAAGACCTGGGCAAGCTTCGCGAACCCCAGCCCGTAACTCTCGTCGATCTCGACCACCTTTCTGAAGGCCTTCTCCGCGGCGCGAAAGTCGCCGACCTCGAGCTCGGCGTCCCCGAGCTCGCGCCAGCCCTCGACGAGGCCGGGGTTCAGCGCTGTCGCCTTGCGGCTCGCGTCCAGCGCCGCTCGATCGTGCGTCGCGTTCAGCGCCTCGGCGAGCAGCGCCCAGGCCGCGCCCAGGTCCGGGAGCTGATCGACCGCCGAGCGCCCCAGTCGCACCGCCTCGTCGGGCCGCCCGAGCTCGAGGGCCTCACGCGCGCGCCGGAGCGTCCGCAATCCGGCGACGGTGGCCGGGGTGCGGGGCTCCTTGACGCGGGCGATGTCGGGATCATCGGGGACGAGGCCGGCCACGATTCGCGAGCCCAGGTCCACGCGCAGCCGAACCTCGGGCGCGTCAGCCTCGTCAGCCTCGGCGCCCATCGCGTGCAGGGCCTCGACACGCCAGAACGCGGCGGTGGCCGTCGCGCCATCGGCGAGCAAACGCCGCGCGGTCGCCACCGCCGCGGCGTCCCCGCGCTCCGACGCCAGCACGTAGACGACGGCCGCCGCGTCCAGGCGCGCGTCGTCGTCGCGCGCGGTGAGCGGCTCGAGGGCCATCGCGTCCTCGAACGCCCGTCCCGCCGCGGCCCAATCGCGGTGCAGGGCCGCGCGCATTCCGACCGCGAACAGCAGCGCCGGAGTTGGCGGCGTGGCTGCCCGGACCGCCGACGCCAGGGTGACGTCCACCCCGGCGTCATCCGCGGCCTCCTCCTGAATCTGCGCCAGCTCCAGCCAGTGATCGGCCAGCCCCGGATCGCGCTTGCAGCGCTCCTCCGCCAGGGCCTGGGTCAGGGCCTGGGAGCGTGAATCGGCCGAGGCCCCGGGCGGGCCCGCCGCCCCGGCTGTCAGCTCGGCGGCGAGCACATGGAGGAAGCGCAGGAGTGAGGTCCCGACCCGATCGAGGCCTCCCGAGACCAGCTCGACCACCGGCCATTCGCCCTCCGTAGTGGTCCCCTCGGCGTCGAGCGCGTACTGACGGCCGCCGTGCTCCAGGAAGGGCCAAAGGCCGGCGTGGCCCGCCGACGAAATGGCCGGGAGGCGCCCGGCCCCTTCCGATAGGGTCAAGAGCTTCGAGCCCCCGGGGAGGCGGCCGCCGTCGTGGACCACCAGGAACGCCTTCAGCCCGGCCGGCGGAGCGCTGCCGAAGACGGCCGAGAACCGCTCGGCCGCGTCCGCGCCCAGCCCGGGGAGCAAGGTCACACCCGGAACCGCCGCCAATTCCCGTTCCAGCGCGCCCACCAACGTCCGAACCGGGTCAACCATGGTGACGATTTATGCGGTCGATGCCGGCGAATCAAGGCGCAAATTCGCGGGCTTCCGATCCGCGGTAGCAAATCCCGGGCGAGGGTCGCCGCCGACGCCACCCTACCCTGTGGATAACTGTGAGTCCATGTCCGCAAATATTTGAAATACCAACAAAAAGGGGAACTGGTTTACAATGGATGTTGGCCAGCTTACGACCGCACCGATCGAACTACTTACGCGCCGACGAGGACGACAGATGGGGAAGATCTTGATTTGCGACGACGAGGAGCAGCTTTGCCGCGGGTTGAGCCGTCTCCTCCGGAGCGACGGCCACGACGTCGTCACCGCCGACGGCCCGGGGGGAGCAGAGAAGATTCGGACCGATCACTTCGACCTGATCTTGACGGATATTCGAATGCCCGGCGTCGATGGATTCGAGATCATCAAGACGGCGCGAAATCACGTCCCGCAGACGCCCGTGATCGCCATGAGCGGCAACGCCGAGATCCCGGACGCGGTGCGGGCCATGCACGCGGGGGCGCGCGACTTCCTCATCAAGCCCTTCGACAAGAACGCGCTTTCTGAAGCGATGGCAGCGGTGTTTCGCCCGGCGCCCCCCGTCGAGGATCCGCCGGATCCAAGGGCCTGGCGCGATCGTCATGCGCCGTGGTTGTTAGGCGATGATCCCGCCATGCTCCCGGTGCTGGCGCTGCTGGCGCAGGTCGCTGATACGCGCTGCACGGTGCTCATCACGGGAGAATCCGGGACGGGAAAGGAGCTGGCGGCGCGCTCGCTGCACGCGGGCTCGGCGCGATCGAAGCGCCCCTTCGTGGCGGTGAACTGCGCGGCAATTCCGCCGAATCTCGTCGAGTCCGAGCTGTTCGGCCACACGCGCGGCGCATTCACGGGCGCGACGTCGTCCCGTCAGGGGAAGTTCGGCCAGGCGGACACCGGAACGATCTTCCTCGACGAGGTGGGCGAAATGGAGCTGGGCGTCCAGGCGAAGTTGCTTCGTCTCATTCAGGACGGCGAGCTCACGCCGGTCGGCGAGGAGGTCTCACACAAGATCGACGTGCGCGTGGTCGCGGCCACCAACCGGGACCTCGAGCACGAGGTGAAGGCTGGACGATTTCGCGCGGATTTGTTCTGGCGTCTCAACGTCATCCCCGTGGAGATGCCGAGCCTTCGCTCACGGTCGACGGACATCGTGCGGCTGGCCGAGCACTTCATCACCCGCGCGAACGAGCGCCATCGCCGCCAGGTGCAGAGCATCGACCCGCAGACGTTCGCGCTCATGAAGGCCTACGCGTGGCCGGGCAACATTCGCGAGCTCGAGAATCTCATCGAGCGTCTGGTGATCGTGAAGGGCTCCGGCGTGTTGATGCCGACCGACCTTCCCCCGGCGCTGCGGATCGCGCTGGAGAAGGCCGCCACGACGCCCGTCCCGATGTTTCCCGAGAGCGGCGCCGACCTGAAGACGATCCTCGACGCGGTCGAGGAGAAGATGATCGGCGAGGCGCTCGAGCGAACTGGCGGCAACAAGAATCGCGCCGCCGAGCTCCTCGGCCTGAACCGCACCACGCTCGTCGAAAAGCTGCGCCGCCGAAAGACCGCGAACCCGCAGGCCTGAGCACCCGCGGGGGACCTAAAGGACCCTCCCAGGGTGCTTCCATCGCGTTGGTTGGGGCGAGCTTTGCTCGACCCAACCGTCGCGGGGGATTTAAAG
>CAYUFS010000056.1:0-37089 GCA_964443975.1 uncultured Myxococcales bacterium
GGCCAAGGTCATCAAGGTGCTGGACTTCGGCGCCTTCGTCGAGATCGAGAAGGGCGTCGAGGGCCTGATCCACGTGTCGGAGTTCTCCGAGGATCGCGTCGAGGACCCGAAGCAGTTCGTCAAGGTCGGCGAGACGCTGAAGGCGGAGATCATCAACATCGACACGGCCGAGCGAAAGATCGGGCTGTCGTTCCGTGGCGCGACGCGCGCAGAGGAGCTCGCGGACGCGCAGGGCTTCTCCGGTGGCGCGCCGACCGCGACGTTGGGCGACGTCATGCGCGACAAGCTGGCGGCCCTGTCGACGAAGACGAAGAAGGAGTAGCACGGGCTGGTGTTTCTGATTTACCTCGCCCCGCTCGCGGGGCGAGGTGCAGATCTGACAGCGCTCGCGGGTTCCAGTTGCCTGGACAGATCCGCTTCAGCGTGCAATCTACTTCACCCATGTCCGAGGAGCCCCGGCTGGAGGCGGCGCGAAGCCCAGATGATGCGCCGCGGGCGCCCCTGCCGCCGCGCTCGCGCACCGTGGCGTGGCTGCGACGGTTCGCGAAGCTATGGGGCTTCGCGCTGTTCTGCATCTTCGTCGTCTACACGTTCCGCGAGGTCGCGCTGCCTTTCCTGTTCGCGATCCTGGTCGCGTACATCCTGGCGCCCGTCGTCGATCGCTTCGAGCGCGTGAAGATCCGCGGCAAGCCGTTTCCGCGCGGGCTGGCCGTCATCATTCTTTACATCAACATCATCGCGCTGCTCTCGGTCTTCATTGGCTATTTCATTCCCAGGCTGTCCGGAGATTTCGCGCGGCTGTTCCGCGAGACCCCGCAGCTCATCGGGCGCGTGAACAGGGAGTGGGTCCCGCGCGCCGGGGCGTGGATCGATCAGCGATTCGGCGCGACCGAGGCCGGCGGCGAAGCCCAGGACAACGACGTGGTGATCGAGCCCGCGGAGTCACCACAGGACATGGTCGGTCCGGTCGAGCGGCCCGAGCGCCCGCGCGAGCGGCGCCACGACCGCAGCCTGATCGTCGAGCAGCTCCCCGACGGCAAGATGCGCGTGGACCTGCAGGCGCTTCGCTTCGAGGTTCAACCAACCCCCGGCGGCGGTTACCTGATCAGTCCGGCGCACGCGGAGACTGCCGAGGCCGCCGGCGTGGGCAAGTGGGAGCGCTCGATCAAGCAATGGATCCGCGAGCGGCTGAAGTCGACGGAGGGGGAGACCCGCCGGGCGCTCGAATGGGGACAGAAGTTCGTCACCGCGGTGGTCGGAGGCGTCGCGCGCCTGGTGCTGGTCCTGATGGTGGCGGCGTTCATCCTGGTCGACATGGTTCGCATCCGGGCCTTCCTGCGGTCGCTGGTCCCCGCCCAGTACCAGACCGACTACGACCGCATCGTGGTGGGCATCGACCAGGGCCTGTCGGGCGTCATCCGGGGACAGCTGGTCATCTGCTTGATCAACGGCGCGCTGACCTATATCGGCCTCTTGCTGCTGAAGGTGAAATACCCGCTGCTGCTCGCGGGGCTGGCCAGCGTCATGAGCCTCATCCCCATCTTCGGGTCGGTGCTGTCGTCGGTCCCCATCGTCGCCATAGCCCTCGTCGCCTCGGGTGGGTTCGACGTGTTTCGGGCGATCAAGGTGCTGCTGTGGATCATCGGCATCCACGAGATCGAGGCCAACTTTCTCAATCCCAAGATCATGGGCAACGCCGCCAAGATTCACCCCGTGCTGGTGGTCTTCGCTCTCATCGCGGGCGAGCACAGCTACGGCCTCGTCGGCGCCCTGTTCGCGGTTCCCGTCGCCTCGATCATCCAGACGATGTTCAAGTACTTCCGCCGCCGCCGCGTCCCCCCGCACGCGCCGCTGGCGGCGCCGACGAACGTGTAACAGTTTGTGACCCCGGCCTGATTCGAACAGGCGACCTACGGTTTAGGAAACCGGCGCTCTATCCACCTGAGCTACGGGGCCGAAGGGAACGATTCTATCGCGTCATCCCTGACCGATCGCCCGGGAGATTTCGTTGAACACGGGGCTGCCGGCGTAGCGCTCGCCGCCGTCGGGAAGGATCACGACGATGCGCTTGCCGTCGCTCCCTGGACGGGCGGCGATGAGCAGCGCCGCCGCCAGCGCCGCGCCGCTCGACATGCCGGCGGCGATGCCTTCGCGGCGGGCGAGGGTGAGCTGCGCCCGCACCGCTTGCTCCTCGGTGACGGGGATGACCTCGTCGATGACGGCGCGGTTCAAGATCTCCGGGATGAACCCGGCGCCGAGGCCGGGCAGGTGGTGGGGTCCAGCGGGACGCCCCGACAGGACCGCCGCGCCCGCCGGCTCGACCGCCACGATTCGACAGGTCGGCCGGCGCGTCTTCAGGACCTCGCCGACCCCCGTGATCGTTCCGCCGGTGCCGACGCCCGAGACGAACACGTCGATATCGCCGGCGGTGTCGGTCCAGATCTCCTCGGCCGTCGTGCGCCGGTGAACCTCAGGATTCGCGGCGTTCTTGAACTGCTGCAACATCACCGCGCCGGGGGTCTCGGCGAGGATCTGCTCGGCCTTTCGCACTGCCTCGCGCATCAAGGCGCCGGGCGTGAAGACGATCTCCGCGCCCAGCATCCGCAGGAAGGCCACGCGCTCCTGGGAGATGTGCTCGGGCATCGTCAGCTTCAGCTTGTAGCCCTTCGCCGCCGCCGCGAAGGCCAGCGCGATCCCCGTGTTTCCGCTCGTCGGCTCGATCAACAGCGCCCCCGGCTTGAGGACGCCGCGCGCCTCGGCGTCCGCGATCAAGGCCACGCCCACTCGATCCTTCACGCTGCCGCAGGGATTGCGCGACTCCATCTTGACGAGCACGCGCGCGCCCCCCGTGTCGAGGCGCCGCAACTCGACGAGCGGCGTCCGGCCGATCGATTGCGTGATGTCGGTGAAGATCATTTTCGTCTCATAACACGAAGTGACTCACCGCGAAGCGCCGCGCTCCCGACGAGGGATCGCGACCGACAGAGAATGGCGAAGCGTCGGGCCTGTCAGGCGGCTCCCCCCGCGCCCCCCGCGCCGGCCGTGCCGCTGGCCCCGCCTGCGTTGCTGCCCCCGGCGCCGCCTGCGCTGCCCGTGGCTCCGGCGGTCCCGGTGCCGCCGCCCGCCCCCGGGGTGCTACCCGTGGCGCCGAACGTCATGCATTCCGGCGTGCCGGGCGATGGAGAGAAGCCAGGATCGCACACGCTCCCGTTGTAGGGATCGCAATAGGGCGCCGCGGTCGAGCAGTCGTCGTTCGTCGCGCAGGCCACCGCCACCCCGACGCGGGTGGTGCAGATTCCGGTGGGGCCGCACCGGAGGCTGTCGATGCACGGGTTCGCCGCGTCACAGGTCTCGCCCATGGCCTTCTTGTCGACGCACATCTTCATCGGCTGACCGACGGGCGTGGTGCAATAGAAGGCGGGGCCACAAATCTGTCCGGGAGACACCCCGCAGAACGCGCCCCTGCTGATCGGCGTGTTCTTCGCGCACACCGGCACGGCCAGTGACGTGTCGCAGATCAGCTTGGCGTTTTGATCACATTCGAAGTCGTTGGTGCAGGGATCGCCGACGACCTTGGCTCCCGAGAACACCAGCTCACATACGGCGTCGAGGGCATCGGTCTGCGACGGGACGATGGGCGACATCTGGTACACGCTGGCCGCCTTGCTGGTACAGGCGGAGACGCGACCCGGAACGAAGGGGCGGGTGGTGGGGAACGCGGTCTGAATCGCGGCCGCCCACGTGTTGCAAAGGATCGTGCGATGGGCGACACAAGCCGTGTTGCTCACGACACAGAGGGCGGCGACGCCGGGCGGGCTCGTCGTTCCACACTCCTTCTCGGCCTTTTGCTGGCAGAAGTCGGCGACGGTGAGGCTGGAGCCACCCTTACTGCCGCAGCCGGCCGCGAGCATGGCGAGAACCACGGCGAATCGTCCAGTTTGCAAGGTGTTTATTGTCATGGTCCAGGAGTCTGGTCTGGGTCGCATGGAGCCGTCAAGCGCGACCCGCGTCCGGGCTCACGGGGGGAGGGCGCGTGGTAGATTGCCCATCGATGAGGGAAGCCTGTCTTGGGCCGAGCGGCGAGGACGACGTCCGAAAAATCCAGGCGCGAATGCTGCTCCCCCTGACGGCGGTCGCCATGCTCGCGTGGGCGGCGACGGCGATGTCGTGCAGTCGCTCCGGCGTGGTGCTGGGACCGCCTGACTCGTACCTGGTCCTCGAGCCCGACACGGCGAAAGGCGCTGGGGCTGGCGCGGGGGAGGCGGTGACGCCGCGCCTGTTACGCCCGGTTTCCGTCGACGATGCCCGGGCGATTCCGATTCACCGCGCGGCGCAAGACGGCTTCCTGGGCGAGATGTTGCGAACGGACTACCTTGCCAAGGCGCTGATTCGCGAGGGCTCGCAAGGCCACCCGTTCGCGCCGCTTGCCGTGGCGCGGGCCAACGAGCCGACCGTGCTGCTGATCGCCGGACCCCGGGCCGCCCGCACCGAGGAGGCGGTCGGCGGGGTGGGCCTGCAGCAGGCGGCCTCCTTCGGGGCGAGGAGGATCTCCCCCAACCCGATGTGGATCGAGGTGGGCGACGATCCGGTGTCCGATCCGGCGTTCGTCCAGACCGCCTCGGGGCGCGTCGGGCGGTTGGTCGCGGAACGGATCGCGGGCGCGCTCGACCCGGCGGCGCCCCTGCCGCGCGCGCTGGTCGACGGCTACGCGCTGGCGATGGAGGTCATAGGGCGCGAATGGCGGGTGGGCGAAGGGCCGATGGGGCGGATGTCGCCCAACGCGGGGACGGGCACGCAGCGCGAGCGGTTCGCGGCCGTTCGACAGAACTCGTTCGTCTTCGGCCCGGACACCCAGGTGCTGCGTCCCGCTGCGGAGATGGTGAGCGATCCCGGCGTGGTGGCCGCGTTGCTCTACCGGATGGCGCAGTCGAAGGGGGTGGGGCGCAAGATCGCGCCGCCCGAGATCTACGCCCCGTTCGTGAAGGATCGCGTGCCCCCCGGCGTGAGCCCGGCCGCCGTCCTGGGGCCGATCCGGAACTTCCAGGTCAAGCTGCTGAGCGCATGGGCCCGCGCCATCGTCGCCGGCCATCCACCCCGGGATCTCGCCGACTTGATCACGGCGTACGGGGACGCGTTGCCGGCGGAGCGAGCCGAGGCCATTCGGCTGTTCGTCGTGACGACGTTTGGCGCCACCGTGAAGTCGGGCGGCGTTTCGGCGCAAGCGGCCGACGCCGCCACGTCGCTCGCGGAGCTCACCGCGCTCGCCGCCGAGGTGACGGCCGGCAAGCGGGCGATTCGTTAGCGTACCGTCGTTTGTGGCGAGCGTCCGGACCGAGCTCGCTCAGGGCGGGCGAAGGCGCTCGCGTCGCGCCTGAAGAATTCGCGCGAAGGAGCGCAGCTCGAACTCCTCGCGAGTGAGCCCGGTGGCGGCGACCTCGTCGAGCTCGATCGCGCCGGAGTTGAGAGCGCGCAGGAAGAAGTTCAACAAGCCCTGGCCGGTGGCGGCGTCGTCGAACACGTCGCCGACCAGCGTGGCCTGCGCGGCCTTCGCCACGAAGTTCCGCAGGCGCTCGGCCGCGCTGTCGAATCCCTCGCGAAAGAACCCGTAGCACGCCGCATAGCGGACCGGGAGCTGCGCGGGATGGAGATCCCACCCCTGGTACAGGCCGCCTTCGAGCGAGCGGCGGATGTGCCGGTGCGCGAGCTGCCAGGCGCCGTGCACGGCGGCGCGGTTCTCCTCGGCCTCGGCGGGCGTCAGCGAGGCGCCGCGGTGCGGGCCGACCGGCATGACGTTCGTGGCGCCATCGGAGAGAAAGATCCCCGTCCCCGCGTAGGCCAGGATCATGAGGCCCTTCGCGAGATCGCACAGGGGATGGTCCATGGTCTGGTAGGCCGCGGTGATGTTGCAGGACGCCGTGAAATCGTAGGTGCCGAAGTGGGCGCCCGCGCAGCGGCCCTCACACGCCGCCAGGAAGCCCGGCAATGGCGAACGCCCATCGGCCCCCAGCAAGGCCTGCGTGGCCTCGATCATCAACTCCAGGCGCAGGGTCCCCTCGGGCAAGCGGTGGCGGCGCTCGATCAGCTCGAACAGGCGCACGAGCGTGCGCGGTTGCTCCGCGAGCGTGACCTTCGGCAGCGTCACCACGAAGCCGTCCGGTAACCGCCCGCCCGTCTCCGCGAGCAACGTCGCGACGAAGAGCTCGAGCGTGCGCGCGCCTCGCTGCTTCCATTCTTCGCCGAAGGATTTGATGCGAATGCCGATGAACGGCGGCAGCGTCCCCTCGCGAAGCCCGCGGGCGGTCTCGCGCGCGGCGGAGATGGCGGTCGCGTCCTCCTCGGCGTCCGGCCGCGCCCCGAAGCCGTCCTCGAAGTCGATGCGAAAATCCTCGACGGGCTCGCGGGCGAGCTTGGCGACGACGCGGTCGTAGATCGCGGTCAAGGCGCGGGCGTCGAGGGCGTCGCCCGCGCCCCCGGCGCGAAGCCCGACGCCGCGGGCCAGCTCGCCAGGGTCGCGCGCGTAGGTGGCCATGCTGCGCGCCGCGAGCTCCCCGAGGCGGCGCGTGGTCTCCGCCTTGAACAGGTGCGCCCCGCCGTAGACCGTGTGGATCGGCTGGCGGGTGGGGCGATCTCCGGGATACGCATGCGCGAAGGCGCGGTTCGCTTCGCTGAGCGCGTCGAGGTGAACCTTGGCTTCGTCCGACAGCAAGTCGAGGTCGCGCTCCACCTGCGCGGCGAGACGATCGAGACCCGCGACCTCAGCCACTCGCGAAAGTCTATATGGGCCCCCCGAGGCTGTCATGGGCCGAGCACCGCCCGCGGGCCGCAAGCGGACATTTTCATGTGGCTGCTACAGAAAAAGCGCCGATAAGAAATATTATGTCAACTAGCGCCTCGAGACGAGGAAACTGTCCGGGGCGACCTCCCCGGTCCGCCGGGCCAGCCGAAATCCCTGTGCTATCCTGAATGACTGACATGGATTTCGAAGAGTTCGAGCAACTGGTTTTGAAGCTGCTCTTCGAGACGGAGGTGCCAGTGACCGCGGCTCACGCCGCCTACCTCGGCAGGTTGTCGGTGCGGGGTGCGGAGCGGCATCTCGCGCGCATGGTCGAGCAAGGGACACTGCTGGTGCGCGCTGGCACCGAAGGCGTCGTCGAATACTTCTATCCCGGGCGAAAGCCGCTCGTGCCGTCCGACGGCGCGGGCGCGTATTCGCTGGCGGGGTTTCATGTGGGCCCGCCCCCGATCGCGATCGGCGATCCGCTGCTGCAACCGCTGCGCAACAACCACAATCCCGCCACGGCGGTGCTGTTGTCGATGCTGATCCCCGGCGCGGGACACATCTATTCAGGACGGGCCGGCACGGGCGTGGCCTGGATGGCGACCACGCTGATGGGCTACGCGTGCTGTTTCCTGCCCGGCCTCTTCTTGCACGGGCTGTGTTTGGTCAGCGCCGCGCGCATGCGCCGATCGTGATCGCCGATCGCGCTTCGCCTGGTGGTCGCGTCAGCCTGCTTCCAGGCTCTCCTCTTTTCGGCGACGCAAGAGGCGCAGATCGTCGACGGCCTTGTGGGTGCTCGCACCCGACGCCGCGCCCGTCTCCAGCGCCGAGATGACATCCCCCAACAGCCGCGCTTCTTCCTCGGTTCGTTGTCGCAGCGCCTGGTGCATGTCCAGGAAGGATCCGTAAAACTCCTGGAGCTCGTCGCCCTTGCGCAGGCTCCCTGGCAGCGCGCCGAACCGGTTGTCTCGCACGCGGGCGAAGAAGCCGGAGATCTTGAACAGCGGCCCGGCCACCTTGTGAGTGATGAGGATCCCCACGGCGCTGATCGAGATGACCAGGACCACCCCGAACCCGACGATGCCCCACAGCACCCACCGATCGCTGGCCGCGAACTGACCTTGCAACTCCTCGGCGACCGCGGGATCCGCCATGCCGGACAGCTCGATCACCTTCGAGATGTCGCGCGTCGCCTGGTACATCTTGTAGCCCAACCCCGACGTCAGGAACACGGCCACGATGACAATCGTCATGGTGTAACGGACCTGCAGGCCGACGTCGAGCAGGTAGTTTCGCATCCTGCGGCGATATTTCGGGGTTCCTGCTGCGCTGTCTGTGATGTTCATATGGTGTGGGCCTCCGAAACTAACCGCCTTGAGCCTTGAGGAACTTGGCGAGATCTTCCGCCAACTGTGACGCCGTCGCTTCCAGACACTCGCGCCGTGCATTCTCCCTATCGCGCGGCCGACTGCCCGCCTGGACGCTGGCCTCCGCGCTGGTCCATGAGATGATGCTCTTCGAGGGCCAACGCGCAACCATCACCTTCACGCCGCACGAGGTCTCGCTGCCGGCGCCCGCCGCCACGTCGTCGAGACGGGAGATATTCCCGTCGATCCAGAAGGCGGCCCCGCCCGCTTTCCCGGTCGGCGCGCTGCCGGCGGCGACCGTCACGGTGGGGAGCTTGGACAGCTCGGTCTGCAACGTGTCGTGCACGATCCTCACGGGATCTCCCGCCGCCGCCTTGACGCCCCCGCTGAAGGGACCGAACGCGAGGAAGATCTTGGGGCGCCCGCCCCCGCCCTGTGCCGGCCCCGTCGCCTTTGTCCGGGTCAACAGCAGCGCGACGGCCTTCTCGGCCTGCGCGCGCACGAACGGATCCGGATCGTTCTTCACCAGGCCCCGCAGTTCGGTCAGGTTGTCCGCACTTCCCAGCTGCCCCAGCACCTCCGCGGCCACCGCGCGCACTGTCCGGTTCGGGTCGATCAGCGCGCGTGCCAGACAGGTGACCGCGTCCGGGTCAGCCATCTTGCCGAGCACCAGGGCCGCCTGCACCCGAACCTTGTAGTTCGCATCGCCGGTCAACGTCCGGCAGACGGCTTCGATCTTCTTCGCGCCGCCGACGGCCCCGAACGCCGGTAGGCAGGGAGCCGCGGCCATGGCGAGGACCAGCAGCGCGCCGCCCGCGAAGAGCGCCGCCCGCGCAGGTGCGGCGATGCTCACGCGAGGCGTCTCCCGCGGCGGGGCTCGGCGGTGACCGGCAGCGAGAACACGAACGATCCCGCGCCTTCGTCGACTGAGGAGCTCTCGACCCAGATCTCGCCACCATGGGCTTCTATGACCGCGCGCGCCAGGGCCAGACCCACCCCATAGGCCACCGGCCGATCGTCGAGTTGGTTGTAGGGTTCGAAGATGCGGAGCTTGTCCGCCTCGGCGAAGCTCAGCTCGGCGCAGCAGATCTCCACGATGAGAGCGCCGCGCCGGCGGCTGGTCACGCCCACGGTGGTCCTTCCCGAGCCGTGCTTCAAGCAGTGCATGAGAAGGTTCGTCAGGGCGCTTCGCATCAGCTGAGCGTCGAGCCGTAGCACCTGTTCCTCGGCGCCGGGGAGAAGCTCGATCTCGCCGAGCATGAGCGGGTTCCTCGTCAGAGTGCCGACGACGTCGCGCAGCAGGTCGCCGATACGCAGTGGGGCCACCACGGGTACCAGTGTCCCGGCCTCGAAGCCATCGAAGTCCAGCACCGTTCGGACGTTGTGCACGAGCTGGTCCAGCACGATGCCCGCATCCTGCACCGATTCGTCGAAGTCGCGTCGGCGACGGTCGCCGCTCGGCGGCGCGAACTGGGCAAGGAACTCGATGTTCGCGGTCATTGCCCCGATCGATCCCTGCAGGTCGTGGAGCAAGTAAGCGAACCAACGGCGGCGTTCGACGATCTCGGTGCCCTGATGGCGCTGCTTTCGATCGAGCCGGCGAAACAGCGCCCGCGTCCGCAGCAACGCCCACAGTCGCGAGCGCCGCTCGCCCGCCTCGACCGAAGGGGAGAAGATGGCGTCCACGCCTGCCGCGACGGCACGTACTCGTAGGTCGTGATCCCCGTCAGGCATGACGATGATCGTGGGCACGAAATGCGTCCGGACGCTCCCTTTCAAGCGCTCGCAGAGCTCCACCCCTCGCCTTCCCGTGGCGGCGTCGTCGATCAGCACCACGTCCGGCGGGTGCATCAGCGCCTCTTCGAACGCGGCGTCGAGATCGTCGGAGACGCGGATCGCGATGCCCTCTTGCCGCAGGAAGCTGATGAGTGGCCTCGAGCTATTGCGATCCGGTGCCACGACCAACGCCTCGACGTGCGCGGGCAGCGTGACCGCGTCGTTGTGGGTGGTCCTCTCGTCAGGTAGCATCCGCAAGACGCCACTCTGGCGCCCGCGCCATCGTAACAAGGCTCGAGGGAGATGTCATCTCCCCCACTCTGCTCCCCCCCTCTGCGCACGCTGGGGGGGCGGCTCGTCGATGCGGCTCGCCTCGCCAGCGCCCGGTCAGAACCCGAGGCCGGCGGTCAGCGCGACGCCACTCGACAGCCGGGAAGGACCGGCGATGGTCACGCCGTCGGTCGTCTTGCTGTCTTCCGTGAAGGTATCGACGAAATAGCCCAATTCGGCGCGGATCTGGACCGAGGAGGTCCTGCCCAGCAGGATTCCGACGGTCGGCTCGACAGCGACGCCAGCGGAGCCGCTTCCGCCGTACGAGAAGTATCCGTACTTCAACTTCGCGCCGATGTAAGGGGTGAAGTCGTCGCGGTAGAACGGATAGTACGCGCCGAGCGCGACGTCGACGATGACGTTGCCGCTGTGTCCGCCGAGGTCAAACGCTATGTCCGCCATCCAGCTCCGGGCGTCGTACATCCAGAACAAACCGACGCCCGGGACCGCGGTGAACTTGTCGCCCGGCGTGTTGACGGGCAAGAGCGTGAACAGGTGAAGACCGAAGGTCTTGTTCGCGGTGCGACGATTCAGCGAGCTCATTTCATCGCTCGTCACGGTGTCCAGCTCCGCGCTGTCGCGGACGGGCTTCCCGGTCACCATCGCCCGGACGAGACGCTGCAGCACGACGTCCATGTCGCCCGGGCCGCCGGTGATGGCGATGCTGTCCCAGTAGACGACCTGGCCTGAAAGCGCGTACACGGTGAATCGCACGCGCGTGGACGACCCGAGGTGGGTCAGGCGCAGCACCATCGCCTGCTGGGCGTTCGCGCTCCTCGCTTGCTCGATCGCCATCGCCGCGGTTGGCTCTTCCGTCGTGGAGGCGCCGGGCCCCGTCAGCACTGTGTAGCGCCCGGTTCGCTGGAGATGGTCCTTCAAGAGGTCGCGGGCTGCCTCCATGATCCCCGGCGCGACGTTCAATCCAGAGGCCGGCAGGAGGACCACCGGCAGCGAGGTCGGCTGAGCCTGTGCGCGCGAGTGCCCAAACGACCACACCGACAGGGCCACCGCGATCCCCAGGGCCCAGCGTGCCCGCTGCCTACTTTTAAGAGGACCCTGAGAGGGTCCTTCAGATCCCCCGCGGTACGGCGGGCGCGAGCAAGGCTCGCCCCCGCCAACGCGGTTCAGCCCCCCTGACGGCCGCGTCGCGGGAGTGGTCGGGATCTGACAAATTTGTCTGACATTTACCATGCGGGGCTCTCCTCGGGGGGCGTTGGTGGGGAGGCAGTTTCGGGGGCCGGAGGCGTCTCGGTGGGCGCGGAGGGTTCGGGCCGACGAGCCGGGGCGGGAGGCGCCGCCCTGGGCGCCGGGCCGGGAGGAGCAAGCGGCGCTGCGAACGGAGGGTCCGCGCTCAGCCATGGATCTGGCGTCGCCGGGGGCGGATACGGTTGCATGACTCGCATTTGATCGAGACGCACCATCAGCTTCGTCCGGGCCATTCGACAGTCGCTCGTCTTTCCGAAGCCGCTGACCGCGGAAGCCGCGAAGAGCCCGGCCAGAACCAGGGGAGCGCCCACGCTTTCAAAGGTCTGGGACGTGCTTTGTGAAGCGCCCCGACCGGACAACTCGCCGACGCTGGCGAGCGCGTATATGCCTCCAAGCACGGTATCGATGACGGGCAGGCCGTTGCCCTGCGTGCAGTCGAAGTAGTTCAGCCGTTCGTGGTTGTCGGGCGGGGCGGTGACGAACAGATAGGAGCACCCGGAGAACACATGTGTGAGGACCGCAATCCAGAGAAGTTGCTGCTTTGGGGAGGCGGCGCGAGCAGACACGGACCCGTCAGTAAGCAAAGGGTAGACCAGCAAATTCGCCAGGTGGACGGCGAGGTACGATATGTAGGTTTTTTGACTTCATCACCGTACAGGATAGCCTCGTTGCCATGCCCATCGCCCAGCCTTCCCGAAATGCCGCCGCCGAAGACTCCTCCGGGCGGAGCCCCGAAGCCGACGAAAGAGGGGCCGAGCAGCTCGTCTGCGCGCCCCAGCGCAGGGAGCACCTTCGCTTCGACAAGGTGTTCACCGTTCGGGTCGAATCCATGCTCTTTGGCGATCTGACCTGCGTCGCTCGCAACATCTCCGCGGGAGGCGTCTTCCTCGAGCTCGCTGATCCCCTTCCGCTCGGCGCCACCCTTCGAGTGTGCTTCCCGGTGCCGGACGGCTCCGGCGAAGTGGTCGCCGTGGGCGAGGTGAAGAACCACTACTTCATCAACTACATGAAGGATGGCGCGAACCGGGCCATCTCCGGGATGGCGGTGCGCTTCACCAATTTCGAGAGCGACAGCCACCGTATTCTCGCCGACTGCCTCACCCGACTGCGCGTTCTTCACTGAAGCAGGCTCACTCCGCCGGACGGGGCCGGACCACGACCCCTTCGGGCAGATCCACCGTCGCGCCCTCTTCGATCGGGACCTCGATCTCTCGGGGGCCGCTGATGATGGGCAAGACGCGGGGCCCGACCCGCACCGAGAGCTCGTAGCGTCCCGGCAGAACGCCCGGAATGACGAAGCTACCAGCCTTGTCGATCTCGCCAACGGCCTTGCGGGGAAATGCCAGCGGGGACCGGCCGACCAGCACCGCCCGCGTCTCCGGATCGACTGGAAGCACCGAGGACTGCGACACCTTCCCCCGAACTCGGGCCCCTCGGTGGGCGACGCGCAGCTCGATCTCGCCGTCAGCGCTGCTCTCACCCACGTCGATCTTCTCGGGTGGGTAGACGAACATCTCTCCGTGGCGCCCCCACAGATAGTACGTGCCCGGTCGAAAGCGATCCTGGGCGAATTTGCCATCGGTGTCCGTCGTCCAGATGACCGGCGAGCTTCCGACGCCGAATGCACCCGAAGGCATCGCGACCACGATGGCGTGGGCCACCGCGTCTCCCTCGCTGTCGACCACGGCGCCCTTGATGACGCCGGTGCGTGCGAGATGAACCGTCACGCGAGGCGCCCCGGCGATGCCGGCGGTTCGCACGGTGCCTGGCAGCCACCCGAAGCGAGACGCCACGACGACGTATTTTCTGGTCTCGAGGCCGCTGAGGACGAACTGGCCGTCATCGCTCGTCTGGGCGGCCGCGACCTCGACCACGTCGTCCTGGGCGCGCAAAGCGCGAACGTCCGCGCCGCGAACGGCGGCGCCCGAAGCATCGACCACCCGGCCCTTCTGGGTCACCTCCGGCGCCAGCCGAAACGACCGCGTCACCGTGAGAGATCGGTCCAGGCGAACATCCGCGATCTCCGTCGCGAGGCCGGCATGGGAGATGCGAATCGTGTATGGGACGGGAGCGGAGGGCAGCCGGAGCCGGAAGCTGCCGTCCTTGCCGCTGGTCTCGTCCGCGATCGCCGTGCCCTGAAACCACGCGCGGATCTTGGCTCCCTCCACGCGCCGGCCCGCGTCGTCGGCGACCCGTCCTTGCAGCACGATCTCCGGGCGGTCGCTCGTGTCACGACGAAAGATCTCGCGCCGGAATTCCTCCTCGGACGCGAGGATGCAGGTCGCGCCACGTGACCACGGCGTGGCGCACTCCGGCGCCAGGCGGGAGCAGAACTCCACGCAGACGGCCGGATCCTTGGGGTCGCAGAGGGCGGACGGTGCCTCGTCGGGCTCGAGGAGCGGCAGCGCCGAGCCCCTGCCATCGCAGAAGATGCAGCCCTCGGGTCGTTCCACGCAGCGAACATCGCGCGGATCGACTCCGGCAGCCGTCGTCGCCGGCGCGACCTGGTTGCCCGGCTCCCGCCGGCACTGCGCCGAGGCCGCCGCGGCCATGACCAACAACCCAAGCGCGAGTGGACGCATCCTGCGATTCGATTCCTGTTGGGGCGGAGGGGACTGGCGACTACGTGCAGATCAGCGAGACTCTAGTTCATGAGCACCCAGTCCCCAAACGCCGGCGCGCCGATGTTCATCGTCCTCGAGGGGATCGACGGGTCGGGGACGTCGACCCAGCTCGACCGCCTCGCCGCCCGCTTGCGGGATAGGGGGCGCCGTGTCCTCACCACGCGCGAGCCGAGCGAAGGGCCGATCGGGCGGCTGCTGCGCGAGATCTTGCGGGGAGGCCATGCCAACCCCGACGGGACCGGGCTCGATGGCCGGGCCATGGCGCTGCTGTTCGCCGCGGATCGTCGCGATCACTTGACCCGTGAGATCGAGCCGGCCCTGGCGGGAGGCGCCGATGTGATCTCGGATCGCTACCAGCTGTCGTCGCTCGCCTATCAGGCGGTCGAGGCCGATCGTGCATGGGTCGAGCAGCTGGCCGCGGGCGTGCGCGAGCCGGACCTCACGCTGTTCCTGGACGTGGAGATCGGCGTGGCGGCGCGACGTCGCCTGGGGGCGGGACGACCGGTGGAACGCTATGACGCCGACGGGACGCTCGCGCGGGTGGCCGCCAACTACCGACGCTTGGCCGTCACCGGCGCCAACGTCGTTCGCGTCGACGGCACTCCCCCTGTCTCCGACGTCGAGGATGCGCTCGTCCACGAAGTCGACCTCCTCCTCGCGCGCCGGCGCCTCACGGCTCCCTGAACCTGGGACACCCCGGCGAGCTTCAGCGGTGCGGCTTCTTGACGACCGGTGCGGGGTGCTTCTTCGCGACGGCGTGGTGACGGGGCGTGGGGCCGGGCTTGGCCTTGGGGGCTGCCGGCTCCCCTGACGGCGCTGCCCCCTTGGCGTCCTCCGCGGTGGTCGGCGCCTTGACCTCGGGTTGCACCATGATGGGCGGCGGCGGCGGGGGCGAAGCCGCCGGCGCCTCGGCTGGAACCGGCGCCGGCGCGCTGGTCACCGCCGGCAAGGCCCGGGCGTCGCCGCGACTCTTGCCTCGCGCGTACACCACCACGACAGCCACGAGAGCCACCGCCACGGCGACCGCGATCCCGATGATCAGGAGGCGCTTCCCACCCCCTATTTCGTCGATGACCTCGCTGTCGGTCATCCGCGCGCCCGGGACGACGGTTCCGCCGCTTTCCTGCGGGGGCGCGACTGAGGTCCCGCCGCTTCGCAACGAGAAGTTCTTGCGATCGTCGGCCGTCACCGTGCCGTCGTCCGTGTACCGCTCAGCCAGCGACGTCGGATCTTCGCCCGTCGCCGCGGCGGCCGCCTCGGACGCCTTCTTGGCCTCGACGATAGCCTCTACCTTTGCCCGGGCGTCGGCGACCATCTGGTCGACGTCGCCCTTCTTGAACCAGAGGGTCTCGCGAAATTTTGTGCCAGCCGCGCCCTGCCCCGCCCCTTGCTCGGATGCCGACGACACGGGGGCGATGGGAGGGGTCTCCGCCGGGGTAGGCCGGGACGCGTCCGCCGATGGGGTCACCACGCCCATCGGTCCGGTCACTGGCATGGAGATCATCGTCGCGGCGACGGCCGCGCCGTGCGATGGCCGGCCGGCGGGCGACGGCGTTCCTCCGGCGGGTCCCGAAACGTCGCGCCTGGCTGGCGCGGCCAGGGGCGACGGTGCCGATCCCCGGGCCGCTGGCGGTGCCAGCGTGCTAGCCGACGGGGCATCGAGGGTCGGCGCGCCGCCGGTCTGCGGCGCGCCTCCCGGGTCGGCTGCTTGTCTCGCCGCCACCGCCTGCGCCACGAGCTTCTGGACCTCCGCCGCTCCCCCCGCGAACATCATCGTCTTCGCGAACGCGGGATCGCGACCGCTCCCCGCGGCGGTCGCGGACACGGCCTGCTCCTCGGTGACGATCAGCGCCGCGACGTCGGAGAGGAACTGCCGCATGGTCAGCGGGCGGCGGCTGGAGTTTCGCTCGAGCGCCTTCAGGATCACCCGATCGACCTCCGCTGTCAGGCCGCCGCCACACCGGATGCTGGGCGGGGTGATCTCGGCCTTCTGGACGGCGTCGATGGTCGCCTGCGGCGTGCTTCCCGCGAAGGGGGCCTGGCCGGTGAGCAGCAGGTACATCAGCGCGCCGACGCCATAGGTGTTCGAGCGCTGATCAATCAGCTTCCCCATCGACTGCTCGGGCGACATGAACTCGGGAACGCCGAAGACGGTGTCGGAGACCGGCCTCGGCACCGCGAAGTTGATGAGCTTCACCTCGTCGTCGCGCGAGATGAGCACGTTCTTCGGCGACAGGTCCCGGTGAACGACGCCCACCTTCTGGGCGTCGAGAAGCGCCTCGCCGATCTGGGCGACGACCCGCTTCGCCCTGTCGAGCGGGAGCGGACCGGTGCGCATGATCATCTGATCGAGGGGCTCGCCTTCGGTGAGCTCCGACGCGATGAAGAGCCGTCCTTCGGGCGTCTTGCCGAAGTCGATCACCTTGACGATGCGGGGGCTGCTCGCGCGCTGCAGCTGCCGCAGCTCGCGCAGCGCGCGGTCGACCGCGACGCTGGTCGGCAGGACGGCGGATGCAACCACCTTGTAGGCGACCGCCGCGCCTGATTGTGAGTCACTCGCTTGCCAGACCTCGCCGGTCGAGCTCCCACCGAGCTTCGACACGAGGACAAACCGGGGCTCGGGCTCGATTGGAACCAATCGCTGCGGACCCGTCGGACCGGCACACTCACCGCGGGGGCAGAAATTCGCGTCGTCAGGGTACTTGTTCTGGCAAGTCGCGCAGAGTTTCATCCGGCTCCTGATCGATTCGCGTCGGGCCGACGATCCCTCAACTGCCCGAGTCGCTGCGGCATGTTACGCGGATTGAGGGAACGAGGTCAACCCGGACGGTCGTTCCGGACGGTCGTTTCCAAGAGGTTCTGGCGCCTCTTGGCTGGTGCTCACTTCCCGACTTCGCCCATGCCCGCGAACAGCTCGGCGGCCGAAGGGGTCGACTTCCGGCTCTCTTTGGCCTTGCGCTTCTTGCCCATGTTGGTGTGGCGGCGGACGCGGCGCTTCCAGGTTTGACGAGTGTTTGAAGCCATTGCGGGGGCGTTCTTAGCAAGGCGCGGGGCGAGCGTCAAACAACGGCCGTCGCGCCGCCCGGGCCTCGCGTGAAGCTCACTGCCGATGGGCGCTCACGACGCCCTCGATGGCCTGCAGGCTTCGCAGGACGCTCTTCAGCTGATCGACATGGGCCACCGACACCTGAAACGTGTTGACGGCCTTGCCGTCATCGGAGGTTCGGCACTTGGCCTGCGAGATGTTGACGCCGCTCTCGGTGAATGCACGCGAAATCGAGGCCAGGAGGCCTGGCCGATCCTCCGCCTGCACCTCGACCGTCACAGGACGGAGGGTCCTCGATTCGTCATCCCAAGAAACGTCCAGGCGGCGGGCGGGATCGAGGGCCAGGGCCTTCTCGCAATCAGGCGCGTGAATCACGACCCCGTGGCCACGGCTGACGAAGCCGATGATCGGATCGCCGGGGACGGGGCTGCAGCACTTGGCGAACTTGATGAGGATGTCCGTCTCGCCCTGAACGCGAATCCCGCCGATCGCCCGCTTCGCCGCCCGTCGCAAGCCGGCCAGCGGTGCTTCGGGCACGTCGGCGTGGACCAGGCCGTTTTCCGTGGTCGACTGGGGCTCAGGCTCGCGCGGCGGCGCGATGGCGTTCGCGGCTTGCTCGACGGTGAGCTTCCCATAGCCGACCGCCACCAGCAGATCCTCAGCGCCACCCACGTGCAGGCGACCGGCGGCCGAGGCGACGCTTCCGTCGCGGTCCAGATTGGCCAGGCCCAGGCCGCGCTTGCGCAGTTCGCGCGCTAGGAGGTCGTGGCCGAGCTGGCGGCTCCGGTCTCGCTGCTCCATGCGGAGGAAGTGGCGAATCTTCGTCTTCGCCCGGCTGGTCACGACGAACTTCAGCCAATCCTTCGAGGGCTTCTGGTTGGGTGAGGCGAGGATATCGACGGTGTCCCCGTTCTTCAGGGCGTACCGCAGGGGGACGATCAGCCCGTTCACCCGTGCGCCAGAGCAGTGCTCCCCGACCTTCGAGTGAATCGCGAACGCGAAGTCGATGGGCGTCGACCCCTTCGGCAACGCCTTCACGTCTCCCTTGGGGGTGAACACGAACACCTCGTCCTGGAACAGGTCGATCTTGACGGTCTCGATGAATTCGGTGGGATCCTTCAGGTCGCGCTGCCATTCCATGAGCTGGCGCAACCAGGCGAAGGCCTGGCCGTCGGGCTCGTCGAGGCCACGCTTCTCCTTGTACTTCCAGTGGGCCGCGATGCCCTGGTCGGCGATGCGGTGCATCTCGTGGGTCCGAATCTGAACCTCCATGCGATCCGCCCGCGGGCCGATGACGGTCGTATGCAGGGATTGGTAGAGGTTCGGCTTCGGCAGCGCGATGAAGTCCTTGAATCGCCCCGGGATGGGCGTCCACGTCGAGTGGACGACGCCGAGCACCGCGTAGCAATCACGAACGGAATCGACGATCACACGAAACGCGATGATGTCGTAGATCTGTTCGACGTCGCGCCCGGTCTTGCGCTGTTTCTGAAAGATCGACCACAGGTGCTTGGCGCGCCCCGACACCTGGCCGGCGATGCCCGCCTCCCTGAGAACGTCATTCAGCTTGTCCACCACCTCGGCGATATAGGCTTCTCGGGACTCGGCGCTGCCCGTCATCTTCGCCAGCAGGTCGGCGTACGCCTGCGGTTCGACGTAGCGAAAGGCCAGGTCCTCGAGCTCGATCTTCATCCACTGGATACCCAGGCGGTTCGCCAGCGGCGAATAGATCTCCAAGGTCTCGCGCGCTATGCGCTCCTGCTTTTCGCGCGACATGTACTGCAGGGTCCGCATGTTGTCGACGCGATCGGCGAGCTTGATCAGGATGACGCGGATGTCGCGCGCCATGGCCAGCAGCATCTTGCGAAAGTTCTCGGCCTGGCGCTCTTCCCGCGTCGTCCAGGGGATCTGCCCCAGCTTGGTCACGCCCTCGACGAGGAACTGAATCTCCTGGCCGAACAGGCGCCCGATGTCCTCGGCGGTGGCGCTGGTGTCCTCGACACAATCGTGCAACAGCCCGGCGCACACCGAAGCCACGTCGAGACGCAGGTCCGAGATGATCCGGGCGACGCCGACCGGGTGAACCACGTACGGCTCACCGGAGCGGCGCCGCTGGCCGGCGTGACGCTCGGACGCGAAGTCGAAGCAGCGCTCAATCAAGTTCACGTCCGCGGCGGGATCGTACGCCGAGACAGTGTTGACGATTTGCCGGACGGCTTCAGTCATGGGACGCGGGCAAGAGGGGCATGACCGTCGCCCCGGGGCCCGCGGCTGATCCTTCCGTCAGCAGCTCCTCGGCCATGTGCGCCCCCCGAATTCGCGAACAGCGGGTGGCCTCCACGATGGCGTTCAGCTGCTGATAGGCGCGATCGAGATTGTCGTTCACCACCAGGTAGTCGTACTCACCATAGTGTTGAAGCTCGCGCTTCGCCGTCGCCAGCCGTCGCGCGATCGCGTCCGCCGAATCCGTGGCCCGACGTCGCAGGCGACGCTCGAGCTCGGCGATCGACGGAGGCAAGATGAAGATGAGCACGCTCTCGTCGGGCCACTGGCGGCGAATCTGCTGGCCCCCCTGCCAGTCGATGTCGAACAGGTAATCCGTTCCGTCCTCGAGCGCTCGGTTGACCGCGTGAATGGCGGTGCCGTAGCGGTTGTCGTGGACGACCGCCCACTCGGCGAACTCCTGGCGCTCGATCATCTGTGAGAACTCGTCCTCCGAAACGAACTTGTAGTCCACGCTGTCTCGCTCGCCGGGACGGGGCGCCCGCGTGGTGTACGACACCGAGAACACCAGCTTCTGGGCCTCCGCGAGCATGCGCGCCAGGGTCGTCTTGCCCGCGCCCGAGGGCGACGAGATCACCACCAGCATCCCGCGCCGCCGGGGAAAAGGAGAGCCAATGCTCATCATTCTATATTCTGGGCCTGTTCTCGGATCTTCTCCAGCTCCGCTTTGCATTCGATGACCCATCGGGCGATCCCGGCGTCCTGGGCCTTCGATCCGATCGTGTTGATCTCGCGGGCGAGCTCCTGGAGCACGAAGTCCAGCTTTCGCCCTACGGTCGCCGTCTCGTCGAGGAGGGCGGTCAGGTGGTCGAGATGGGTTCGTAGACGAACGAGCTCCTCGCTCACGTCCAACCGCTCGGCGAGCAGCGCGACCTCCTGAGCCACCCTGCCCGCGTCGAATCCCGGCGCCTCATACAGGGCCGCCAGACGTTCCTTCAGGCGGCGCGCAAACCGGAGGGGAACGTCCTTTGCCGCCTCTTCGATGCTGGCCATCATGGCGGAGACGTGAGCGACGCGCGCCAGGAAGTCCTTGCGAAGAGACGCCCCCTCGGCGTCGCGCGAGGCGACGAGCGCGGCGAGGGCGTCGCCAACCGCGACGCGCAGGGCCGGCCAGGACTCATCGCCGCGCAACGCCCCCCCCGTGGCCCCCGGGTCGATGGCCAGAAAGGCCGCCACCGTCGCCAGATCGACCGGCGCGCTCACACACGCGTCGCGGCGGATCTGCTCCAGCGAGGCCACGGTGTCCCGTATCACGTCTATGTCGAGATTGGTCGCGGCGGGGCGCTCTTCGCGAACGACCACGGTCACGGAGCCGCGCTCGACGGCGGCCCTTATCATGCGTGACAGCTCGACCTCGAGCGCAGGGTCCGCTTCGGGGCAGCGCAACTTCAAGTCGAAGCCGCGATGGTTCACGGAGCGGATTTCGACCAACCAACGAGTGCGACCCCGGCCGGATCTTTCCAGATCGGCTGCCGCTCGACCAAAGCCTGTCATGCTACGCACGCGGGTTGTCTATACCAGGCTTGGCCGCTCTTGGGCTCGAAATCACCGTCCAGGGGCGGTTGCCGCCCCGGCAGCCTCAGCGAACCGGTGAACCATCGCCGCCAATGCGGGATCGGCGATGTCCTGGTACGTGACGACGTCCTCGGCGGCTGTCCGAGTGTGCGGGGAGGCGTCCGCGTCGAGGACGCGGAACGTAATCCAGGAGGCGGAGACGATGGCGGCGATTCCGATCCAGAACCGTGGTGTGTGAATTGACGACATTTGCCTACATTAAGCTCTCGCTCTCGGACAATCAACTTTCTCCTGCAGGATCTGGTTACTGGAAGGTCAATCCGGCCAGACCGCCACCGAATGGCCCCGAAATGATGAAGGGCAGCCCCTTCCCCTTGCCGCGGCCGGCGCGGACGCCGTTCGTGACGTCGTCGGGCCGAATCTGGACCGCCGGGGATCCGTCGGGTGCACGAACATCCTTGGCGACGGCGGCGCAATTCGGGGCCAGGGAGACGGCGCCGCTGCCCGACACTGCCCCCTGTCCGGTCAATACGCTTGCGACCGTGGCGGTTCGGGGCAGCGCCGCCGGCGCAAGCGCGCCGTCTCGTATGGCAAACGCCTCGCCCTTCCCCGGTGGCGAATCGATCCGGTAAGCGAAGCCCGGCCCCGCCCGCAGGATCTCGAGGCGCTTGACGTCGCCGGGCGCTCGCGCCTCCGCAAGCAGCGCGAGCGTGGCTAGATCGACCTCCTTGATCACGAGCCCCCGCAGCTTGGGGAGCGCGTCTTCGGCTGCGACAATCAGCTTCTCGGCGGTCGCGTACGTGATGCGGCGGCCATCTCGGGAACGCCCGAGGGCAAGCACCCTCCCCTGCTCCGCCGTGAGCTGCCGGTACCGACGGGTGCTTGGCGACCACGCAAAGACCTCTTGGCGGGGACCGAGCACAAATGTGCTGGCCGGGTGCCGTTCCGGCGTGCCCACCTTCAAGGGCGCGCGGGTTCGGGCGACGAACAGCAGGTCAGCGTCGAGACCCTCGGCCCATTTGCGACGGCCCTCGTCAAGCAACTGTCGCAGCCGCTTGCCCTCAGGCAGCGCCTTCAGGGCGCCGAGGTCGGCGGCGGTCTCGATCTCGTCGCTCCAGGGAAGAAACGCGCGATCCAGCAGCTTCTCGAGGGCGGCGACGGCGTCGCCGAAGCGCTCTTGCCGGACGAACGAGCAAGCGATGTTCAACGCGGGAGCCAGGAAGTCGGGATCGGCCGCCGCCGCCGCGAGGTAATCCTTGCGCGCCTCTTCCCACCGTCCCTGTCGGTAGAGGATCAGCGCGCTGGCGTTGAGCTGCTTCGCCGCGGCCAGCGGCACGTGAAAAGGGTCCACGATCCCCGGCCCAGGCGCGGCGTGGTCGGACGGACATTCCACGACCGTCTGCTGCGGACTGGGCCCCGCTGCTTCGGCGACGACGAGCTGAGGTGCGAAGCCGAGGACGACCCACAGCGGACCTGGGATCACGGATCGACCCAGACGCGCCGAAGATCCAGGCGGTCGGCGACGGCGGCGATGTCATGGACCCGTTGCGAGATCAGCGTGGCGACGTCGAAACGATAGAGGAAAATGACTGGCTGATCGCGCTCGAGGATCTGCGTGACCGTCGCGAGCTGCGCCGGTCGCGCGGCGTCGTCGGCGCGACGAAGGGCCTCGAGCGCCCCGTCGAGCTCGGCCGAGCGGTAGCCCCAGTAGTTGAACGGCGCCCCGGTCGCGAACTGCAACCCCGGGTCTTCGTTCGGGCTGCCCTGCCACGCCATCAACGCCAGGTCGAAGTCCCCCTTGCGGACCCGCGCCATCAATGTGGCGGCATCCACGACCACGGTGTCGACCAGGATGCCAACCTTGCGGGCCTCGAGGACGAACCCGCGCGCCTCGGTGGCGGCTGTTCGCCCGCCGCCAACGACCAGGAGCGACAGGCGCACGGCCTTGCCGTCGAGCTCGCGGACGCCGTCCGCGTCGGTGTCCCTGTAGCCCGCCGCCTCGAACCCGGCCGCGGCGATCGTCTTGCCGGTCGCTGGCTCCTCCGACCCTTCGGCAGGGAACGCGGAGATGGGGCGCGCGAGGTCCCCGTGCAGAGTGCGCGAAAAATGCCCCCTGTCCCATAGCGCCGACAGCGCCTGGCGGAACCTTCGGTCCCCGAGCGGCGCGCGGCGATGGTTGACGCCGAGGTACGCCCAGCGAACGGAGGCCATTCGCCACACCGCCAGGCGACCGTGGAGGCTAGAGGCATCAACCTGATCCGGATAGTGAACCGGGAGGATGCGGGGCAGCACGTCGATGTCGCCCCGGCGCGTTCGCGTCAGCGCCTGGGCGCCGTCAGCGTCGATCTCGAAATTGACGTTGTCGAGCACGCTCGGCGGCCCCCAGTATCCGGCCCAACGGTCGAGGCGAATTCGCCGGCCGCGCTCCCAGCCCGCGAATCGAAACGGGCCCGTGCCGATGGGCTGACGCGCGAGCGTGCTGGCGGCGGCCTTGGGCCCGCGCAACAGATGATCGGGAAGGATGGGCACGTCGCAGAGCGCCCGCAGCGCGAAGTTGGAAGGGCGTTTCAGCAGCAGCCGCACCACGTTGTCCGCGGAGATCTCGACGCCGGCGACATCTTGAAGCTCCGCGCGCAAGGCTGGGGACGCGTTCCCGCGGGCCATCAGCAGCGGCTCGATGGTGGCCTGCGCGTCGAGGACGCTGAGGACGAAACCATCGTGCCACTTCACGCCCGAGCGGAGCTTGAGCGCGATGCGCATCCCGTCAGGCGAGACCTGCCAGCTCTCCGCGAGCGCCGGACGGAAGGGCCCCGGCAAGCCCGGCGAAGGACACTCGATGAGGGTTTCGTAGACGAGACCGCCAACCACCGCCAGCGCCGCCGCGTCGATCTCGGTCAGCGGATCGAGGTGCGTCGGCTCCGCTTCGAGGTGAACCTTCAGAGTGCCCCCGCTCGTCCTGTGGGAGCCAACGCCCACTTGCTCGGGCGCCGGGAGCAGCGGAGGGAGGGGCATCGGGGGGGCCGCGGGCAGGCTGAACGCTCGGCTGGGATCAGACGATCCAGCGGCGGCGTCCGCCGGCGGCTGCGAGGATCGATTGGTCGTTCCTCGACGGCAAGCCAGCGAGGCTACTGCAAGACCGACGAGGATGACCACGCTCCAGGTTGGGAGCGCCGTGCCTTGCGGCTCGAAAACCCACGTGTTATTCAGGGCGCTCCCGTTGCAACCCGCTGCCGAGGAGAGGCGCTTCATGAAACGACTCGGGTCCCCTGAAATGGCGTCTGACAACCGAAGCGACGCCCGCCTTCCTCGTGAAGCCGCGGTTCCGTCGCGAACACGGCGGGCTATATATCACCTGATGGTGCCGTTGGCATTGGCGCTGCTTTCGCCATTCAGCATCGGGCGGGCCTTTGGACAGGGGCAGGAGCTGGCTCCGATCAAGGTCGATCTGCCCCCCACGCCGAACTTCAACGTGAACAACGCCCCGGAGACTTACCCCACGGGTGAGCTTTCGATCTTCGGCTTGCGCAAGCACATGGCGCAGAACCTCGACAAGGACGTCCAGGTGAAGGCGTACCTGATCGAGATCTACGAGTGCCCGGCCGAGCAGCGCAAGTGCAACGATGCGCTCGCGGCCAAGGACAAGAAGGAGAAGATCAAGGCCGCGAAGGCCGCTGCCAAGGCCAGCAAGAAGGGGGCGCCGCCGACGGCCCAGGAGCCGCCGAAGGTGGCGGCCGGTGCCTGCCGGCCCTGCGATCAGCCCCACTTCTTCATGTCCGACACCCAGAACGGCAAGAAGGAGCGCGCGCTGTTGGTGGCGGACTATCCCGTGAAGGACTGGAAGACCGGGAAGCCGAAGGCGTTGGTGACCCCGGTCGGGAAGCAGTACGTGGTCACCGGCACGTTCGCGATCAATTCGATGGCCGGCTTCGGGGCCTCCGACGGGCTCATCATCCACAAGAAGTTGGTGGACGATCAGGGCAAGGTCGTCACCGAGGGCAACGCCGTGCTTCCGCCGGACGCCCAGGACATCAAGCTGCAGGGCAGGCCGGCCGAGAAGGTGGGCGGCGCGCGCATCGACGCGATGAAGAAGTAGCCCCGGAGGCCGGAGGCCGGCCACCCGCCTTCCTGATTATTCGAGGCCGCGGTCCCGCAGCGAGCCGTCGTCCTCTCCACGCAGGTGGCCGACCTCGTGCAGGAGCGTTCGGCGTATCGCCTCGTCCAGCGCGGCGACGTCGCGAACCGAGCGCAGCAAGTTGCGCCGATACAACACGATTGCGCGATCGTTCGGACCGCACTGCGTGGGCCCAAGCGGGCTCGAATCGGTGCCGGCCGCCGAGGGCGCCGCGCTGCCGGTCGTGTTCGCGGCGCGGCGGCCCTTCGCGCCGCGCGTGGCGGGCGCCGATCGGCTATCCACCTCCGCCTCGAAGCCGATGGGAAGTCCCCGGAAGAGCCCCAAGATAGTCGGCGAGAGGGGCGGCTTCTCGGCGATCAGGTCGTCGAGCGCCGGGAGCTCGGCCGTCTCCAGGTGGGCCTGCGTCAGGTCCGTGCGCACGTCCTCGGGAAGCTCGCTGACGATGCGTCGCACGCGCTCGGCGAACTCGCTCGCCGAGACGCTCGGCGGGACGGGGAACGCCGCGGGATCCCGCTCGTTGGCCTCGGCGAAGTGATCCTGCGCGTCGCGCTCGCGATCTTGACGCTCCTCGATGAGCGCGAGGTGATAAACGGCGTGGGCGCGATCGGACGAGCTCGGCGCCACCCTCTCGAAGGTACGCCGCGCTTCCGTGAACCGGCACAGCTCGAACAGCGCGACCCCCTTTTCGTACAAGGCCGCGTCGAGCTTGGGTGCGAGCGACAGCGAGACCGTCAGCCGCCCCACCGCCTCCTCTGAGCGGCCGAGATCAATCAGCGCTTGGCCCTCGAGCAACCCCAGGCGCGCCGCGCGTGACCGGTCATGTCCGACGGCCCGGCGGAAGGCGCGGCGGGCGTGCTCGAGGCCGATCGCCGAGCGGTCGGCCGAGGCCGGCAGCTGATTGATGAACAGATCCGCGCTCGCTTCGAGCGTCTCGGTGTCATCCGGATCGAGGGCCAGGGCCAACGCCAGCGCGTCCCGGCCGTCGTCGATCTTCCCGAGATGAAGCAGGGCGGCAGCCCTGTCGTGATGGGCCTCGACCGAGCGCGGCGCCTGTCGGGCCGCCTCTTCGGAGCACGCCAGGGCGCCTTCGAAGTCGTCCGCGTCGAAGAGCTTGCCGGCGCGATCCAGCAGATCCGCGACCGGAGCATCCTGCCACTCGGGCTGGTCGGGGAAACAGCGGCGCAAGGGCCGTGGCGGGGGATCTTCAGGCTCGGGGCCCGCCACGCTGCTCGGTGGAATCGCCGGCGACGCAGCGGCTGGTTCGGGCTTTGGCGCGGGGCGCGCGCTCGGGCGGCAGGAAAGTGCCCCCGCGCCCACCGACGCCACAACAAGGGCAAGCCAACGCGCCCGCATCATTGGAAGTGGGAATAATAGATCGACGGCGCGCGGGAGGCGACCGCATGGCAAGACATTCGTGCACCGTCCCCGCCCGCTGAATCGAGCCCCGGCAGTCGGCCGCGCGGGGTCAGGGGTGGGCGTCTCCCCATGTGGCGCCGAAGGCTACATCGACCACCAGGGGCACTTTCAGGGTGGGATAGACCGATTCCATCTGGGCTTTCGCCCACGCGCAGAACTCCCCGACCTGCGCGGTGGGGACCTCGAACACCAGCTCATCGTGAACCGTCAGCAGGAGCTCGGCGCCCACGGCCGCGCCCTGCCCGGCCTCGATCGCCGCGTCGATGCGAATCATGGCCAGCTTCAGCAAGTCGGCGGCCGAGCCCTGGATCGGGGAGTTGCGCGCGATGCGCTCGGCGTAGCTGCGATCCTGCGCCCGCGCCGAGTGGATCTCGGGCAACGGCCGGCGCCGGCCGAGCAGCGTGGTCACCTCGCCGGTCGCGCGCGCCTCGGCGATGGCGCGGTCCATGTACGCGCGAACGCCGGCGTAGCGACGGAAGTAGCTGTCGATGTATGCGCGGGCCTGCGCGCGCGGGATGCGCAGCACTTGTCCGAGGCCGAAGTCACCCTGGCCGAACACGAGCCCGAAGTTGATGGCCTTCGCGATGCGACGCTGCTCAGGGCCCACCGCCGCCAGCGCCAGACCGAACACCTCGGCCGCCGTCCGCTGGTGGATGTCCTGCCCCGAGTGAAATGCCTCCAGAAACGAAGGATCCTCGGAGAAGTGCGCGAGGATGCGCAGCTCGATCTGGGAGTAGTCGGCCGAGACCAGGACGTAGCCGGGCTTGGCCACGAACGCCCGCCGCATCCGTCGCCCGATCTCCGTGCGAATGGGGATGTTCTGCAGGTTGGGGTCGCTCGACGACAGCCGCCCCGTAGCGGCGACCGCCTGGTTGAACGACGTGTGCAACCGCCCGGTCTCCGGATTCACCAGCGCGGGCAGCGCGTCGATGTATGTCCCCTTCAGCTTCATCAGGGTCCGGTATTCGAGGATCTTCTCGGGGACGGCGTGCAACGCCGCCAGCTCTTCCAGCGTTTCGGCGTCCGTCGATGGTCCCGTCTTCGTCTTTCGGATCACGGGCAACCCGAGCTTGCCAAACAGGATCTCGCCCAGCTGTTTGTTCGAGTTGATGTTGAAGGCTTGACCGGAAAGCCGGTGAATCTCTTGCTCCAGGATCATGAGCGAGGCCCCAACCTCTTGGCCGAGCGCCCGGATGTAAGCGACGTCGAGGCCGATTCCGCGGCGTTCGATCCTGCCTAGCACGCGGGCGAGCGGCAGCTCGAGGTCTCGGTACAGGTGCGCCTGCCCCGCCGCGGTGAGCGCCGCCTCCTGGCGAGGGGCGAGGGTCAACGTCGCGGCGGCCTCGGCGGCGACACGCCTGCCCGCCTCCTCCACCGAGACATCGGCGCCCGGTCGCAAGGTCTTGCCGGAGCCGAGCCACACGGTGCGCGGAGCGACATCGGAGATGTCGGCGCCGCCTGAGACCTCCGCGATGCCGTAGGCGGAGCGGGTGGGATCGCAGACGTAGGCAGCCAGCATGCTGTCGGACGCAATCCCGCCGAGGGCGATGCCGGCGCGATCCAGGATCAACCCCAGCACCTTCGAGTCGTGAACGTGCTTCGGGATCGAGGGATCCGCGAGTACTCCCCCCAGTCGAGCGACGACCTCGGGGCGGGCCGGCGCCGCCGGCGCCCCCAGGTAGCGGTGTCCGAGCGGCAGATAGACCCGCCCGCCCTCGTCAGGGAACGCGAAGCCCAGCCCTACCAGCTCGCCGCGCACGGGCGTAGGTCCGTCCCAGAGGGCCGCCACCCCGAAGCGCCCGGCGCGGCGCAACCGCTCCGCCAGGCCGGCGAGCTGCTGGGGATCGGCCGAGATGATCTCGGCGGCGACGGGATCCGGCGTCGCCGCGGCGCCGACGGATGCCGGCGCTTGCGGGGGACCGCCCAGCAGCTCCCCTGCCCCGCCGTTTCCTGGCGGGGCCGACGCGGGGACCGCGGGCTTCTCGCGTTCCCCGATGGAGCCTCGGGCGAGCGAGTCGGTCAGCCGGGTGAACTCCAGCTCACGAAACAGGGCCCCGAGCCGATCGTGATCGACGTCGGCGCGGTGAAGGTCGGCGAGGGTCTTGGGCAGCGGCACGTCCTCTCGAAGGCGGACCAGCTCGCGGGACAACCTGACCATCTCTCGACCCGCGACCAACGCCTCGCCGCGCTTCCCCTTCACCTCGGCGGCGTGCTCGAGCAGGCTCGCCAGCGACCCGAAGCGGTTGATCAGCTCTGCGGCCGTCTTCGGGCCGATGCCCTCGACGCCCGGGACGTTGTCGATCGCATCGCCCATCAGCGCGAGGACATCGCCGACTTGCTCGGGGAGAACGCCGAACTTCTCCTGCACCTCGGCCACGCCCAGGCGTCGGTTCTTCATCGTGTCGAGGATCGCGATCCCGTCACCGCACAGCTGCATCAGATCCTTGTCGGAGGAGCAGATCACGACGTCCATGCGCGCCGACACGGCCGCGCGCGCGACCGTCGCGATCACGTCGTCGGCCTCGAAGCCGGGGACGGCGAGGGTCTGGATCCCGAACGCGTCGATGACCGGGTGGACCCACTCCATTTGCACGGCGAGCTCGGGCGGCATGGGGGGCCGGTGTGACTTGTATTGCGGATAGAGGGCGCGCCGAAAGTTCTCGCCGGGGGCGTCGAACACCGCGCAAAGGTGCGTGGGACGTTGCTCGCGCTCGATTCGCAGCAGCATCTGGCATAGCCCGTAGACCGCCCCGGTGGGAAGGCCCTTCTGGGTGGTGAGCGGCGGCAGGGCGTGAAACGCGCGGAACAGGAAGTTCAGCGCGTCCACGATGTACAGCGTCGGCTTCGGTCCGGCGGGCTCGCTGGAAGACATTTCGTTCATCGGGTGACGGCCCGTCTGGAGACCGACCGCGAAGAATGGCACATTGAATGGCGAAGTGTCTCGATTCCGCGCGGGCAAAGTGATCGGCTATGGGTTCGGCGCCGTCCTGGCGCTGACCACCATCGCCGTCCTCGGCGCGTCGATCGTGCTGCAGGGGCCGCGCCTGGCGGCGATGATCTCGGGCGCGCTTCCCAAGAACCAAGGAAAGCTCGAGCTCGGCGGGGTGAACTGGAGCCTGCGCGCCCTCGTCGACGTGATCACGGACGTGCCCAGCCCCATCAGCGTGGACGGGTTGCGCATCACCGATCCCGAGGGCACGGTGGTGCTGGACGTGCCGCACCTGGACGCCGAGGTGAAGCTTCGGACGCTGATCGGGGGCAGCTTCTCGATTCACAACCTGCGGGTCGGCAAGGCGTCGTGGCGCTTCGCCCAGCTCAAGGGGTCGCCCGCCATCGGCTTCCTGGCCGCCCTGGCGCCCAGCCCGGCCGCCGGTGAGACGCCAGCGCCCAAGGATGCCGAGGCCAAGGGGCCGGGGAGCTTCTTCGAGATCGTGGATGCCGATCTGGAAGACCTGAATGCGCTGTTCGACTTCCCGGGAGCCTGGGGCCTCGAGCTGCGGCACGCGCGCGCCCACGCCTCCCTGAAGCAATCGACCGTCGACCCACGCCATCCGTCCTTTGGCTTCGACGCCGGCCCGATCGCCGCCGAGGGCGGAGGCTGGCTGCGCATCATGGACGACAATCTCCTGCCCTTCGACAAGGTGTTCATCAACCGGATCGCGACGACGCCGGAGCACCCGGACGACATCTACCTCGACCTGCGCGAGGCGAAGGCCGGACGGGCGACGCTGGTAGGGCGTGGATTCTTCACCGGGATTTACGGGGCGACCTCGGTGCCCGGCATCGATCTTCACGCCGAGTTTCACCACGCCGCGGACGCGTTCAATCAGGTCATCGCGGGAAAGCACCTGGACGGGTTGACGGTGTCCGGGGACGAGGCGGCCGCCACCCTGGATCTGCACGACAGCTTCTCGGCCATCAAGGTGGCGACCCACTTCTCCGGGATCGACGTGAGCTACCCGCCTTATCGAGCGCTGGGGCTGGGGTTCGATTTGATGTTCGACGGCGGCGCCATGAACCTGCGGGTCTCGAGGTTCGGGCTCGGGGCGCCGGGCGGCGGGCGGTTGACCCTGGCCGCGACGCTGGATGTGACGAAGCTGAGGCTCGCCGCGGACCTCGCGCTCGATCGCTTCACGACGGATTCCTTCGTGCCGAGCGCCGTGCAGCCCATGGCAGGAGGGCAGCTCACGGGCAGCTTGCACGCGAGCGCGTCACTCGGTCCCGGTCCCCCCAGCGTCGCCGTGCGCGCCATCGATTTCACCCTTGAACGTCGCCGCGCCGCCGGGCTGCCGCGGACGGTTCGCGTGCACGGGCAGGCCACGGCGTCGCCGTCGCGGGTCAACACCACCGGCCTCACCGTCGACGTGCCGGGCGCGACCGCCACGGCCATCGGCGAGGTGAATCTCGCCAGGCAAACTGTGGCGTTCGGATTCACGCTGCTCGCTTCGGATCTGGCGCGCCTGCTGGGATCCCTGGGGCTCCCCAAGCTGGGCACCAGCGCCGAGGTCAAGGCCCAGGCCTCGGGGCCGCTTGTGTCCCCCGCGGTCGTCGGGAGCGCGGTCGTCCGCGGCGTCGGGGTGGGGACACGCCGCATGCCCGAGGTGCAGACCCGGTTCGGGCTCGATCACGGGGTGGCTCACCTCGATTCCTTGTCGGGCGAGCTTCTCGGGGGATACGTCGACGCTCAGGGAACCGTGCGTCTATTCGAGAGGTCGGCGAAGCGCCTGCTGCCGAGCCCGATCATCGACGCTGCTTTGCGCGTGAAGAACATCGATCTGAGTGCGGCGTCCGGCGTCCCCGAGCTGGCGGGACGGGTCTCGTTCGATGCGCACGCCCAAGGCCCGGTGGACGCGCTCGCCGCGTCGGTCCACGTGCCCGGCGGGCAGCCCTTGTCCTTCCGGGACGAGTCGTTCACGTTCGGTCCGGCCGAGCTCACGCTCGCGCACCGGGTGATCACCATCCAGAAGCTGCTCTTGTCACGTCAGGGCGGAGGCTCGGTCCGCGTCACCGGAACCGCGGCGCTGGACCAGAAGCTGGCCCTCGACGTCGTGGTCGAGGGGCTCCCCCTCGCAGGCCTTCCCGGGGTGGTGGACAGCGGGCTCGACATCGCCGGGACGGCGTCGGCGAGCCTGCACGTGGGCGGCTCCGTCCCGCGTCCGGAGCTCGGGGGTGTCATCGCGTTGTCGCACGTGCGCGCCCGCGGCGTGGAGCTCGGCGACGCCCGCATCGAGCTCGTGCCCGAGCCGGCGGCGAACGGCTCGGCGATCGCGATCAAGGGCGATCTGTTCGGCCGCTTGCGGGTGGACGCCCACACCGCCCTGACGCCGGCGGGGCCGGTGGTTCACGCCACCGTCGCGTTCAGCCAGCTTGTGCTCGAGACGCTGCTCCCCGAGCTGGTCGCCCTCGGGGATGGCAAGGGCGTCGCCTCCGGGCGCGTGCAGCTGGACATCGTCCCGGGACAGCCCCTCGCCGCGGAGGCCTGGCTCGACGAGCTGTCCCTCTCGATCGCACGCGCCGTGGAGGCCGCGCCGGGGGAGCCGACCAGCCAGCGCGTGGAGGTCACCGCGAGCAAGCCCGTCCACGTCCTGGTCTCGGGAGAGCAGATCGTGGTCGATGAGCTCGATCTGGCCACGAACGGCGGCGATCTTCACGCTCACGGAAGCCTCTCTGGCCGCAACCTGGCCGGCGCCCTCGACGGGCACCTGGACCTCGAGCTGCTGCAGCCTTTCCTGTCCGGGAGAGTCGACCGCCTGACCGGGGCGCTCGATATCGGGCTCGTCGCCGCCGGCACCCTCGATGCTCCCGAGCTGCGCGGGCGACTGGCGGTTCGGCAGCCCGTCCGCCTGCGACCCAAGTCCTTCGACGCCGACGTCGTGCTCGGCACCGGCATCATAACCCTCGAGCCCGGCGTCGCGACGGTCTCGAAGCTGGCCGTCACCATCGACGGCGCGACCACGCAGCTCGACGGGACGGCGACGTTGGGCAGCGGCTTTCGTCCCGAGACGGTCGATGCCAAGCTCGCTGGCGAGATCAGCGCCCGCTTCCTGGGCTCGCTCGCGGGCGACGCCATCTCCGACGCGCAGGGACGGGCCCGCATCAAGGCGGAGGTCACGGGGCGCCTGGACAACCCCACCCTGACGGCCTGGCTGGGCCTCGGCACCATCACCTTTCGCCTGCGCGATCCCGGCACGGAGATCGAGGTGAAGAGCGGCGTCGTCGAGCTGACGAACTCGGGCGCGCAGCTTCGCAACGTTCGCATCGTCATCGACGACCAGGGCACGTTGATCATCGGCGCCGCGGGGGTGCGCCCCGGGCGGCTCGAGATCAAGAAGCTCGTTCCCTTCAAGATCGGCGAAGTGGACTTCCCCTTGCACGGAGAGCAGCTGACCTACCGCAGCCCTGGCGTCTTCGAGCTGAACGATGTGGCGTTCGATCTGAACCTGAACGGAGATCTGAATGATGGCTTCGCGCTCGGGGGCGAGCTGCGGGTGATCGCGGGGCGCTACGTGCAGGACTTCAAGCTCAGCAACCTCGTCCTCAGCCCTCGGGTCAACGAGTCTGCGGTGCGACCGTTTTACGAGGGCAAGCCGCTGCTCGAGGACCTGTCGCTCGATCTGAACGTCCGCACCCTGGGGGACGCGTTCGTGGTGCAGAACAACATCGCCCCCGAGATTCACATCGACATCGCGCTCCACGTCGGGGGCACCTTGTCCCAGCCGGTGTTCGCCGGCGAGGTCCGGCCCACCGACGGACACTTCCAGATCCCGGTGCTTCGCGGCGAGTTCGATCTGGTGCCCAACGTCAATCACATCACCTTCGTCGAGACGAAGTCCCTCGCCGACGGCGAGACCCCGGAGATCAACGTGGAGGCGCAGAATCCCGTCATCGACGCCTCGGGGGCCGAGCACAACGTGAGGATGAACATCCATGGGCCGGTCCGGGAGATGCAGATCGATCTGTCGACCGACGACGGCCTCGACCGGAATCAGACGGCCCTGTTGCTGCTGACGGGCCGGACCACCACGAACAGCGACCGCGTGGCCACCCAGAACCCGACCGTGGGCGCCAACCTCGGAACCGGTCTCGACATTGCAGGCCAGGCGACGCGGGATACGATAGCGAACCTGATGGAGCCGATCATCGGGAACACCTTCGAGCGCGCGTTCGGCTTGCAGCTGCGGCTGACGGTCGGTCCCGACGGCTTCGAGGGCCGCCTGCGCAAGCGGATCAGTCGCTACACCAACTTTCAGTTCGATGCCCTGTGGGGCTTTCAGGGGCAGTCCCGCCAGACCCTGCAATTCGAACAGTGGCTGCGCGACTACTTGACGGGCAGCGTCGGCGCCCAGCGTCTGGTGCTGTCTCAGCAACAGGGCCCGAGCGAGACGTTGCCCATCAACTTCAATATGGAGCTGCGGTTGGACTACGCGATAAGAATGTGAGCACGTTGACGGGCCCACCCGCTTGAACCGCCTTCGCCTGATTTCGCTTCCGGTCGCCCTCTGGGGGGCGCTTGCCACGCCGCTCGCCCGAGGGGCGGAGCCCGCCGTTCTTGACGTGACGCCGGCGCCGGAGCCAACGCGCACCATTGCCCACTACGAGATCACCGGCACGCTGGTCGAGCCGGCGGAGACGATCGCCGCGTTGTTGAAGGCGGTGGCGCCCGAGGGCACGCCGTTCGTCCCGTCGGGACCCGCCGATCGAATCGGCACGCCCATCGGGACGCTGCCGCGCTTGCGCCGGGCGATGGACGGCATCGGATACGACGCGGCCATCGACGCGGCGCCGGGCCCCGGCGGCACCACCATCCGGGTCCGCCTCCGTCCCTACGATCGGGTCCGCTACTTCTTCGTGAAGGGCAACGGGACCATCCGTCAGGACGAGATCCAGCGTCGCATCACGATCCGCACCGGTCACCCGTTGCCCATGCCCGGGCCCGAGCGCGACGCGGCCATCGAGCGCGAGCGCCAGCGCCTGATCCGGTTCCTCCGCGACGAGCAGGGCTACTTCGAGGCGAACGTTCGCATCGACCTGGCGTCGCACGGCGATGCGCCCGCGGCGGTGGATTTTCACGTGCGGATCTGGCGGGGCCCCGGCTATCCGATCGGACCCGTCTCGGTCGCGGGGAACAGCGCGCTCGCCACCGAAGACATCGACAAGGCGTTTCGTCACGCCGATCCGCTGAAGGCCTGGACGGCGCCGGTGCCCTTCACCGTCCGTCGGATGCGGGACGACATCGCGAAGGTGGTCGACCGCTATCGCGCGGACGGTTACCTGGGCGCCCGCATCACCAGCAGCTTCGATCCCGAGCATAGCGTCGACGCCAAGAACAAGAACGTCGCCATCGACCTGCGCGTCAACGAGCGCAAGCACGTCACCGTGGCCTTCGAGGGCAATCACAGCAAGTCGAACGGCACCCTGAAGGAGCATTTGACGCTCACGGAGCGCGGCGCGTACGACGACTACGAGGCCGGCAACAGCGCCGACGCGATCCAGCAGTACTACGAGGATCAGGGCTACTTCTTCGCCCGGGTGTCCTGGCGCCGCGAGCGCCTCGCCGCCAACGAGGAGCGCCTCGTCTTCGTGGTCGACGAGGGCCCGGAGTTGAAGGTGCGGGCCGTGGACTTCCTCGGCAACCAGGCGCTCCCCACGAATGAGCTGCGCGACACCGTCACCGTGCGCACGTTCCCCTTCCTCGGCCATATCGGGCTCGGCTCGGGTGGCTACGTCACCGCCCGGCAGGTCGAGCTCGACGCCGAGCGCCTCGTCGAGCACTACCGGGCCCGGGGTTTCCCGGACGTGCAAGCCTACGGCGAGGTGTCGACGTCCCGGGAGACGTTCGGAATGGCGGGCGCGGCGGCCGCGGGCGCGGAGACCGTCGCGCGCGACGCCAAGGACATCTTCGTGCGCTTCACCATCACCGAGGGCCCCCGGGTCACCGTCGTCGCCGAGGAGTTCACGGCGACGGACAACGCCAGCCTGCCCTACTCCGACTCCTTCCTGCGCGAGGCGGTCGCGCAGCGGCTCGGCATCCCGTACCGCCCGGCCCTGTTGAAGGAGGACGCCCGACGCCTCGAGCGGATGCTCGGCGACGTGGGCTATCCCGCCGCCACCGCGGAGTCGGACCTCGAGCGCACCGGCAATGAGGTTCGCATCACCTGGAAGATCAAGATGGGACCCCGGGTGCGGGTGGGGCCCATCTTCGTCCGCGGCAACTTCATCACGAAGCCCGAGACCATCCTGGAGCAGATCCCCATCCACAGCGGCGACTACCTGACCACGACGGCCTTCGAGCGCGGCCAGCGCAACCTCGGCTATCTGCAGCTCTTCAACAACGCCTCCCCCATCAGCTTCCCCGGGAAGGAGGAGGGCCAGGCGGTCGTCCCGATGGTGGTCGAGGTGGAGGAGCGGCACGACCAGTACAACGTCGTGCACGTGGGCGGCGGCGGCTCCACCGAGCAGGCCGCCCCCAACTCCTCGTTTCCCCTCGGCTGGTACGTGCGCGCAGGATATGACAATCGCAATCTGTTCGGTCACGGCTGGAACCTGTTGACGAGCGGGGAGTACGGGCAGTCGCTGGTGAGGGTGAGCTCCACGTTCCTGGACCGGCGGTTCTGGGGCACGTTGTTTCGATTCGACATCTCGGGACAGTACTTTCAGCAGGCGACCGTGCGCCTCGGCGACATCCGCTCGTGGGGCGGCTCGATCGGGTTCGGGCGCGAGATGTATCCGGGCGTCGACGCCAGCGTGCACTACAACCTGCGGAACACCACGCACACCGAGGTGCTGATCCCCGTCGCCGGACCTTACGAACGCCAGACTTCCGTCACGCTTGGGACCGCGGTAGGAAGTGTGTCGTTCGATCTGCAGTGGCTGCGCCTCGACAATCGCCTCATTCCGACCCGCGGATTCAAGTTCGAGGCCCTGACCGAGGTGGCGCCGCGTAGCCTCTCGTTCGGGTACGCGGACGTCTCGTTCGTGAAGCTCGGGCTGCGATCGACCGTCGTCGTCCCCCTGCTCAAGTGGCTGGTGCTTCGTCACGCCATTCGCTACGACCAGGGCTTTCCGCTCGGCGACGAATCCTTGCTCCCCAAGGTCGAGCGTTACTTCGCTGGCGGCGACACGACGTTACGCGGGTTCAAGCTCGATCGGGCGCGCGTCGAGACGGTCTCGAACACGGGTTTCGGTGGCCCCCTCCAGGATTCGTACGTCCAGTACCGTCCTATCGGCGGCAACCTGCGCGTCGTCGAGAACGTCGACCTGCAATTCCCGATCAGCCCCCCCTGGTATGGCTCGGTCTTCTTCGACAACGGGGTCGTCGCCGACTCCTTCAGTCAACTGGCGGCGACCAGCTTCCGTCACGACGTGGGCGTGTCGCCCATCATCATCAAGATCCCAGTCGGCGACCTCAGCTTCGCGTGGGCGTGGCCTCTCGATCCCGGGCCGGGCGACACGCGGATCGGCGTGTTCATCGTGAACATCGGCCTGCTGTACTGAGCGGGTCCTTTGAATCCCCCGCGGGACGGTGCGAGCGAGCAAAGCTCGCGCGCACCAACGCGGCTACTGAGCAAAGGACCCTGAGAGGGTCCTTTAAATCCCCCGCGGGACGGTGCGAGCGA
>CAYUFS010000057.1:0-34235 GCA_964443975.1 uncultured Myxococcales bacterium
GTCCCCAAGCACGCGGCGGGCGCCAGCGCCACGTGCCGTCCGTGCAGCGCTTACGATGTGTCGACTGTAATCCAACGACGACCCCATTGTTCACTCACTGTGGCCGTTGTGCCGGACCCGCAGGTGGGATCGAGAACAAGGTCGCCAGGGTCGGTGGCCATCAAGATGCAGCGTTGCACCAGCTTGATTCCGCTTTGGACTACGTAGATCTTTTCATCGGTGAAGCTTCCCGTACCGGTATCGCTCCATACATTTCCGATGGCTTGCGCTCGGAAGTCGTCAATGTAACGCACATACCGGAGGCTATTGGTGGCCTGCGCAACACGATCCGCTTTGATTAGGCGAGTCATTCCAATCTCACCAGTCTTCCAGTAGCCTTTGCCAGACTGAAAAACCTTTCCCCCCAAAGAGACGGGAAAGTTCCCAGGCGGTCGCTGGGACGTCAGATTGTCCGGCGCGAATACTCCGTCTGTCTTGCCCAAAGCGCGCTCGTCATCTGAGAGAGGGCGAGTTTAACCGTCTGCTTGGCGGACCCATCGATAGACACCGGACTTGTCGGCCTCGAATCCTTTCGCCAGAAGCGGATTGCGGACCTTAGTCGTCTCGCGCTTCTTCGAGAACCAGAGAACGTAGTCTGCTGTTCCCGCGATCAGTTCGGCGGTCTGACCGGCCGTCTTGACAACGGTAATTTGCGCACAGAGATTGTCCGGCCCAAATACCTCGTCCATTACTGCCCGTACGCGATGTACATTCTCATCGCCAATCTGAACAAACACTGAACCGGAATCGGTCAACAAATCGCGAGCCACGGTGAGTCGATCGCGCAAGCAGGTGAGATAGCTGTGGATCCCGTCGCGCCATGTATCCCGAAACGCCTTCACCTGCTCAGGCTCCCGCGTGATGTGCTCGGCCTCGTACTGCTGCTCCTTCGTCGACAGGCCCTTGCCCTCGTCGAAGACGATCTGCTCTTGGGCGACGCCACGCTTGCGTTTCCTGGGCTTCGGAATCGGGGTGATGAACTCCGCTCGTCGACGGGGCTCGACGACCCTCTGAGTCGGTTGTCCCTGGTCGTCCAGCTCCCAGTGCCGGGGGGGGCGCTCGTACGGGGAGTTCAGGATCGGGTGCTCGAAGAACGGGTTGGACATCCGGTCCTTAGGTTTTGTCGTCAGGGAAGGCAGGGCGGACATGCGGGGCGCGCACCGGCCTGCGTCCCGGCTCGGCTACCGACGCTGGCGTGCCGAGGGGGCGACGAACGCCGGAGAGTCCAAGCAAGCGCCGCATGATATCAGTTGAGAGGATGCCTAGGAATCGCAACGATTCGCCGGGGCGCCAACTCAGCGACGCGCAGGCGCGCATTCTTCGCCCGCCGAGATGATGGTTTGTCTATAATCCTTACTAATTTGGAGGCTGCATGATGCACGTCGCTCGCCGTCCGCAGTGGGTGGTTGGGCTCGTCTTCGCCGCCGGCGCCTGTGCGTCGGGCTGCGGTCGCTCCGCTTCGCAGGGCGGCACAGGGGGTCAAGCTGGGCTTACCGGAAGTGGCAGCGGCGGTGCCACCGGCAGCGGCGGTACCACTGGCAGCGGCGGCACCACCGGCAGCGGCGGCACGACCGGCAGCGGCGGCACGACCGGCAGCGGCGGCACCACCACGGGCGGCAGCTCCGGGACGACCGGCACGGGCGGAGTGGCCGCGGCCGGCGGGGATAGCGGCAGCGGCAGCGGCGGCAGCGGTGGATTTACCGGGACCGGCGCGGGCGGGGTGGCGGGGACCCGCGGGGGGAGCGGCGGCGGTGGCACCGGTGGAGCGGCCGGCAGCGCCGGGACGGGCGGCCTCGCGGGACCGAGCGGCCTTGGGGGAGCGACCGGAGCGGCTGGTCGCGGGGGCGCCGGCGGCGTTCTTGGGAGCGGTGGCGTGGGGGCGTCCGACGGGAGCGTTCGCGACGGGGCCGGGGAGGACGGGCCCGGCAATGACGCCGGCTCGAACAACCCGCCTCCTGCGCTGACCGGCACGACCGTGACCGGGACGGTGAAGGTGACGCGCGGGACTCGCATGGGGCATCTCGCGGCGGGGTCCGCCGGGTTCAGCTTCGAGAAAACTCACATGAGCGACGGCTTCTTCGTCCCGACGCACGCCGCCTTGGTCGCGATGTTCAAGCTGCTTGGACCGGGTGTGGTACGCATCGGCGCCGACGACGTCAACAACTCCGTCTGGGTGCCGTCCGCCACCTTCGTCGCGCCTGGCACCACCTCGCCCAACGTCGGAACCGCCGAGGTGGACGGCCTCGCGCAATTCCTGACCGCCACGGGATGGAAGACGATCTACGCCGTGAACATACGGGGCAGCTCCACCACCCAGACCGCGGTGACCGAGCTTCAGTACGTCGTGCCCAAGCTCGGGGCGAGCTTGCAGGCGGTCGAGATCGGCAACGAGCTGAACCTCTACAACGTGTCGAACATCGAGAGCATCTGGCACTCGTACGCGCAGGCCATCCACACGAGCTTCGCGGGTACGCTCGTCGCCGGCCCCGGCATCTTCGAGGACATCAGCTACGCGACGAACTTCATCAACGGCGAGGGCGCGACCATCGATCTCGTGACCCATCACTATTACCGAGGCACGGCGGGGACCGCGACGGCGACGCTGGCCAACCTGATGAATCTCGACCCCGCCGTCGCCAGCCAATCGCAGGCGCTGGCGACCGCCGTCCAGACCAACAAGATCCCCGGCGGCTTCCGGTGGGGCGAGATGAACTCCTACTCGAGCCATGGCAGCAAAGGCATCAGCGACGCGCTGGCCTCCGCCCTTTGGAGCGTCAACTTCATGCTCACCACCGCGGGGTACGGTTCGGTGGGCGTCAACTTCCACGGCGGCGGCCAGAACATGGACGGCAACGTGTGCCCGAACGGGGTGAATTCCTGCTCCAAGCCGTTCGTGTATTCGCCGCTGATCGAGGTGGACAGCCGCGTCACCGCCGCCGCGCCGCTTTACTACGGCATGCTGCTGGTGTCGCAGATCGGCACCGGCGACATGCTCAGCACCACCGCGAGCGCCGGCGGCTCCAATCTCCACGCCTACACGGTCACGCCCGCCGACGGCTCGACCGTCGTCGTCATCGTCAACGGAGAAGAGAGCACCGGGGTGAACGCGACCGTCGACGTCGGGGCGGCCGTCTCCGACGCGACGGCCGTCTACCTGCGCGGGCCGTCGCTCACGGCCACGAGCGGCGTCACGTTGGGCGAAGCTTCCGTCACCCCGAGCGGCACTTGGAGCCCGAAGGCTCCGTTCACCCTCGCGCACACGGGCAACACCTTGACCGTTCCGGTACCGGCCGCTTCCGCCGTGCTCATCACCGTTCGGTGAGCGCCGGCGAGAGCGCCTTCTGCGCAACGGCCGCGCGCATTCGATACTCTCAGGACTCCCTCAAAGAGCGATGTTCAGCAGCACGGCGACGCCCATGAAATCATCAGGCCCACCCACGACGAGGTCGGTACGACCGTCGCGCCGGTCGCAAGCGATAGGCAGCTCCTACCTTACCTTACCTAGGCTAGAGACCTAGGCTAGAGCCGAACAAATTGCTTGTCACACGCCGGTCGTCAATCGTACGCTCGGGTCAGTGTTTTCTTCAATGGGAGGTCATCATGGCGAAGCGAGATGAGATGGTGAAACAGGCTGGCATCAGCGCGGTGGCGGGTTTGAAGGTGAAGACGGGTATCAAGGGCGGCAGGCTCGCGGTGAACCACAACTTCCCCGGCCTGAAGGTGAAAACGGGCCTCAAGGCTGGCAGGCTCTCGGCGAACCACAATGCCCCCAGTCTGAGGGTGAAGACGGCCTCGAGGCCGGTGGAACCTCGCTGACGGCTCCCCTAGGGCTCCAATACCTGGCCCGGCTGGAACTGCAGGGTCTCCGTCACCTCCTCATCTCATACGGTTTCGATACCCTATGGGAAGCTCAGCAATCGCGTTCCCAGGCAGCTCGCGCGCGATAGCGTGGAAGCCGCGGGGGACGTTGGGGATACCTCCGTCTCCGACGGAGGCCCGGGGACGAGACCCTCGATTGATCCGGGTATCAATTGTAGGTAGCCGAGAACAGAAGAGAAAACTGGCTCGTTCGCCAGCTGGGGACGGTCTCCAGCATGAGATCGGGATCCCGACCCTTCATTGCGCCGAAAATCATTTGTCCGCTGACGCCCAGGCCCCAGTTGTCCGACGTCCACCATTCCTTGCCGAACAACGCCTCGAAGGCAAGACCGTTGTCGCTCCGGACCAACGTATTGCCCTTGCTGTCGGTGACCTCGCAATAGGCCACCAGAAGCGTGGCCGCCACGAAAAGATTGGGCCCGAAGTAGGAGGCGGCCCCCGGACCGACGCCAAACACGTTGTTTCCCAGGCTCGACGAGCGCGGGCTGGTGCCGTTCACCCGGGTGTCGAGATCGACGGCTCCCGCCGCGAGCAATTCGATGTACGGCACAAAATGCGGGGTGATCGAGTAGCCGAAGGCGATCGCCGCGGAGGCGCCGCCGCCTCCGTACTCGACCGTGTTCCCCCCTGACCGCGCGGAAAGGGTGGTCGAGTTGAAGCCGAGTTGCATACGGAGATAGCCCCCATCATGGGTCTCGGCACCCGGCGTGGGCACCGTGCGGTAGTAGGGATAGGGGCCGTAGGCGCCGTAGGGACCGGGCGCTCCTGGCGGCGGATAGCCGCCCGGTGGATAAGTCGGTTGCGGGTAGCCGCCCGGCGGATACCCCGGCGGCGGCCAGTAGCCGGGCGGCGGGGTGTATCCGGGTGGGGGCGCATATTCCATCGGCGGCGCGTATCCCGGCGGCGCGGCCGCCGCGGCCGGCGCTACCGCAGCGGATGGGTCGTTAGCGGCGGGAGGAACAGGCGGCGCCGGAATTGCGGCCGGCTGGGAACCGGCAGTTGTGGCCGCAGGGGTCGCGGCCGCGGCCGCAAGTGTGGCGTCCTGCCGCGCCGACGTCGAAGGCGCAGCGCTCGCCGACTGTGCCGCCCCAGGCGTGGGCGCGATGATCAGGAACGAAAACACAGTCAAGGAAACGAAGACGTACCTGGGAATCGCAATGGCTGGAGCTCCAGTCGCGTGCCCTGTCATCGATTAGCTCCTGATTCGGAAACGGCCATGGAACCATAGATGCCGAGGCGGTGCCAGCGCGCCGGGGCTCTGCCTTGCGGCGCCGATCACTGAGGGAATCCCCCGCGTCAGCGCCGCAGTCGCGAGAGCAGCGAGCGGACCCTGGCGAGGACGGGGCGGGGCGGGGAGGACGCTCGGACGAGCGGCAGGTCGCGCAGGGCCGACGTCAGACCTCGAAGCTCTTCCGGCGCGAGGCGCAGCTCCGCTGCGCGCGCGTTCGTCGTGGCCTGCTCCGGCGTGCTCGCGCCGGCGACGACGGCGGTGAGGCCGGTCTGCGCGAGGAGCCAGGCCAGGCTGACCTCGGCGAGCGAGACGCCGCGCGCGCGCGCGATCGGCAGGGCGCTGCGCTCGAGCGCCTCGTTGATGATCCCGATGTTCGCCGGCGAGAAGGCGACGCTGCCCCGGCGCCAATCGGAGGGCGGCGCCGTTGCGTGCAGCTGGCGTCCGGCGAGAACGCCCTGCGCGAAGGGCGAATACGCCAGCACGCCGACCGAGCGCGAACGGGCCCACGGCAGGACGTCCGCCTCGATTCGTCGCGAGATGAGGTTGTATTCGAGCTGGACGGCGCCGAGGGGGAGCGCGCCGAGAGAGGCGGCGGCCTCCGCGGTGTCGCGGAGGGAAAAATTGGAGACGCCGATCGCGCGAATCTTTCCTTCGCGCTGGAGCTGCGCGAGCGTCGCCATCGTGTGGGCGACGGGTGTTTCGTAGTCCCTTTGATGAACCTGCAGCAGGTCGATCGCGTCGACACCCACGCGGCGGAGACTCTGCTCGACCTCCTCGCGCAGCGAGGCGGGTCGGGAATCCTTCCGCACGACCCGCCGGACGCCGTCGGGGCCGGTCGTCTCGAACAACACCCGCCCGAAGGTCGTGTCCCAGCGCAGGCCGATCTTCGTGAGGATCTGCACCTGAGCACGTCGATCGGCGAGGGCCGAGCCGAGGACCTCTTCGGACCGGCCGAAGCCATAGAGCGGGGCGGTGTCAAAGCTGGTGACGCCGGCGGCGAACGCGGCGTGAATCGCCCGCGTCGCGACCGTCGCGTCGTCCGAGAACCCCATGCACCCGTGAATGACGCGCGAGACCCGGACCGACGAGGCGCCGAGGGGCAGGTGCTCCATGGCGGGTGAGCCTAGCAGCCCGGGGCGGACCCGCTTGTCCGCATGAGAGCTCGCGATGCCTTCTCGAAGCACTTGCTCGACAAGCTGCCAGTTTACCCGAGGGGCCTTGCTCACGAGGCTGCTGATGCTTAACAGACAGATCCTTCGACTCAGGCGCCGCTCGCCCCAAAGTCTCCCTGGCTGCTCCAGAATTCACATGTCAACCTCCAAGTTCCGAGAGGATTTACCAGGAGGCGACGACTCGAGACGAGCGCGCAGACTCGAGACGAGCGGGAAAATGACGACCGAGCCCGGGGCCAGCCGGATGAAGGCAGCGAGCGTGACATGAAGCCGGAAGTCATCGAACGCTCGTACGGGTTGACGCCGGTCCAGCTCGGCATGCTCTTCAACCGCGCGCACGCCGGCGCGAGCGGCGTGGACATCGAGCAGATGATCGCGACGCTCCGGGAGCCGCTCGACCCCACGACCCTGCGACGGGCCTGGGAGGCGGTCGTCGCCGAGCACGGCGCGCTGCGCACGCGCTTCCGCTGGGAGGGCCTGCCGGTGCCCGTCCAGGAGGTGCTCGCGAGCGTCGAGGTGCCGCTCGTCGAGACCGATCTCCGCGGCCTCCCGCCGGACGAGCGGGAGAGCGCCATCGCCCGGTTTCTTCGCGAGGATCGCGTCCGCGGGATCGATCTCGCGCAGCCGCCGCTGTTTCGGCTGCGCCTGTTTCGGCTCGCGGCAGACGAATCGCGGCTCGTGTGGACCTTTCCGCACATCCTGCTCGACGGCGGTTCGTTCCCGGCGGTCGTGGAGGACGTCTTCACGGCCTACGAGGCCGTGGGCCGCGGAGAGCCTGCGACGCTGGCGCGACATCGGCCCTATGGCGACCACATCGCCTGGCTCGAGCACGAGATCGCCCGCACGGCCGCGGACGCATCCTCGTTCTTCCGCGCGGGCCTCGCCGGGTTCGGCGCCAAGAACCAGCTCGTCCCCGAACTCCGCGGCGCGGACCCGGGCGGGGCGGAGGCTGCCGCCGCCGGCTCTCCGCGGCTCCACGGGGAGCTCGAGCGGCGGCTGCCGCTCGCCGAGACCGAGCGCCTGCGGACCCTCGCGCGCGAGCACGGCCTCACGCTCAACACGTTCGTTCAGGCGGCCTGGAGCCTGATCGTCGCGGACTTCAGCGGGGCGCGCGACGTGGTGTTCGGGGTCGTGCGGGCCTGCCGACGTTCGGCGCTGCCCGAGGCCGCGCAGATGGTCGGTCTCTTCATCAATACGCTGCCTCTGCGCGTCCGCCTCGCGGGCGCGCAACCCGTCCTCGAATGGCTTCGCGACATCCGCGCCTGTTACGTCGCCCAGCGGCCGTTCGAGCACACGCCGCTGCACGCGGTGCAGGCCGTCTCGGAGGTTCCCAAGGGAACGGCGCTGTTCGACAGCATCCTCGTCTACAACGACGCGCTCATGGACTCGGACATGCGCGCGCGCGGCGGCGGGTTCGCGCGGCGCGACTTCTCCTGGATCGAGCAGACGAACTTCCCCGTGACGCTCTTCGCCTATGGCGAGCCGGAGCTGCTCCTCAAGCTCAGCTACGACCGGGCGCTGGTCCCCGACGCGATCGCGCGCTCGATGCTCGCCCGCGCGATCGCGGCGCTGTCTTCGCTGGCCGCGCAGGCCGACCGGCGCCTCGGCGAGCTGGCCCGCGTTCCGGCCGACGAGCTCGCGGCGCTCGCCGCCTGGAACCAGACGCAGGTCGAGGTCGCCGAGCTCGCCACCGCGGGGTGCGTCCACACGCTGTTCGAGCAGCAGGCGGCTCGTGCTCCCGACCCGATCGCGCTCGTCTTTCGCGGTCAGTCGCTCAGCTATCACGACTTGAACCAACGCGCGAACCAGGTGGCCCGCAGGCTCCAGGGGCTCGGCGTCGGCCCCGACGTGCTCGTCGGCATCTTCGTCGAGCGCTCGCTCGAGATGATGGTCGGCCTGCTCGGCATCCTCAAGGCGGGCGGCGCGTACGTCCCCCTCGATCCGAATTATCCCGCCGAGCGCATCGCGATGATGCTCGAGGACAGCCGCGCCCCGGTCATTGTGAGCGAGGCGCGGCTCGCTGGCTCGTTGCCTCGTCACGCGGCGACGGTGTTGCTTCTCGAGCGAGACCCGCCGGTTCCGGCCGACGCGTCGAACGTCGACTCCGGGGTCGCGTCGCACAATCTCGCGTACGTCATCTTCACCTCGGGCTCCACGGGCCGGCCCAAGGGCGTGATGGTCGAGCATCGCAATGTCCTCAACTTCTTCGCCGGCATGGATGACCGCATCGGGCGCGAGGCGGGGACCTGGCTCGCCGTCACGAGCATCTCGTTCGACATCTCGGTGTTGGAGCTGTTCTGGACTCTGGCGCGCGGCTTCCGCGTTGTGATTCAGGAGGAGGGCGACAAGAGCTCGCTCACGAAGCGAACGGCGCCTGTGCGCAGCGGGAAGGGCATCGACTTCAGCTTGTTCTACTTCGCCGCCGACGCGGGCGAGGTCGGCCAGAATCGCTATCGCCTCCTGCTCGAGGGCGCGCGCTACGCGGATACGCACGGCTTCCTCGCGATCTGGACGCCAGAGCGCCACTTTCACGAGTTTGGCGGGCTCTACCCGAATCCCGCGCTCACGAGCGCGGCCGTCGCGACCATCACCGAGCGCGTGCTGCTGCGCGCGGGCAGCGTCGTCCTGCCACTGCACAATCCGATTCGTGTCGCCGAGGAGTGGTCGGTCGTCGACAACCTCTCGAACGGGCGCGTCGGTCTTTCATTCGCGTCGGGATGGCACGCGAACGACTTCGCGCTCATGCCCGAAAACTACGCGGCCCGGAAGGAGATCACCTTCAAGGGCATCGAGACGATCAAGAAGCTCTGGCGCGGCGAGGCCATCCCCGCCAGGAGCGGCAACGGCGCCGACATCACCGTGACGATTCTGCCGCGGCCGATTCAAGCCGATCCGCCCATCTGGGTGACGGCCGCGGGCAACGTCGAGACGTTTCGCTTCGCAGGCGAAAGCGGCGCCAACGTGCTCACAAACATGCTCGGTCAGAGCGTCGAGGACCTCGAGAGCAAGCTCGCCTCCTACCGAGCGGCCCGACGCGAGGCCGGCCACGCGGGAGGCGGCCACGTCACCTTGATGCTGCACACCTTCGTGGGGAGCGACGTCGGCGAGGTCAAGGAGCTCGTGCGCAAGCCGTTCACGGCGTACCTCAAGACGTCGACCGACCTGGTCAAGAAGGCGCGCTGGGATTTCCCGGCGTTCGCGCGCCCGGCGCAGCCGGACGGGAGCACGACCCCCAGGCTCGACGAGCGCGAGCTGACGCCCCAGGAAGAGGACGCCCTGATGGCGCACGCCTTCGAGCGCTACTTCGAGACGCACGGGCTGTTCGGGACCCCGGAGAGCTGCCTCGCGATGATCGAGCGGCTGAAGGCCATTGGCGTCGACGAGATCGCGTGCCTGATCGACTTCGGCGTCGCGTCCGACACGGTCCTCGCGAACCTCGACTCCTTGAACCGGCTGCGCGAGCTCAGCGTCGCCAAGCCGGAGACGGAGATCGGGGACTACGCCGCGATCGCGTCGCAGCTTCGCCGGCACGGCGTCACCCACCTGCAGTGCACGCCGTCGCTGGCGCGCTTGTTCCTCGAGGATCCGGAGGCGCTCGACGCCCTCGGCTCGCTGCGGCGGCTCATGCTGGGCGGCGAGGCGCTCCCGGGCGCGCTCGTCGATCGGCTGAGCGGGCGGCTCGCGAGCGGCGCGCTGCTCAACATGTACGGTCCCACCGAGACGACGATCTGGTCGACGACCGCGAAGATCGAGCCCGGCGCGCCGGTGACCATCGGGCGGCCCATCGCCAACACGCAGATCTACATCCTCGATCGTGAGCTCCAGCCGACGCCGCTCGGCGTCGCGGGTGAGCTCTGCATCGGCGGCAGCGGCGTCGTCAGGGGCTACTTGCAGCGGCCCGACCTGACGCGCGAGCGCTTCATCCCCGATCGGTTCGCGCGCGCGGCGCCGGGACAGCCGGATGGAGAATCGGCGCGCATCTACCGCACGGGCGATCTCGCGCGGTTCTCACCCGACGGCCGGATCGAGTTCCTCGGTCGGCTCGACCATCAGGTCAAGGTTCGCGGCTACCGCATCGAGCTGACCGAGATCGAGGCGGCCCTCGTCAAGCATCCGTCGGTGGGCCAGGCGGTCGTCGTCGCGCGCGAAGACAACGCCGGCGACCAGCGGCTCGTCGCGTATGTCATCGCGAAGAGCGGCAGCGAAGCGGGCGGCGCTGCCGCCGCGCGGGTCGCGTGGCAGAACGTCTGGGACGAGGCCTACCGCGCGCCGAAGCCCGAGGCCGACGCGACCTTCAACGTCGCCGGCTGGAACAGCAGCTACACCGGCGAGGCGATCCCCGAGGCCGAGATGCGCGAGTGGGTGCTCGGCACCACCCAGAGCATCCGCGCCCTCGGCGCGCGGCGCGTCCTGGAGATCGGCTGCGGGACGGGGCTCCTCCTGTTTCGCGTCGCGCCGGAGTGCGAGCGCTACACGGGCGTCGACTTCTCGCAGGCTGCCCTCGACCACATCCAGGCGACACTGTCCCGGAGTCCGCTCCCCGCCGTCGACCTCATGCGGGCGGGCGCGGATGACTTCGAGGTGGCGCCCGGGGCCTATGACGCCGTGGTCATCAACTCGGTGGCGCAGTACTTCCCGAGCGCGGAGTACCTGGCGCGCGCGCTCGAGCGGGCTCTGCGGGCCCTCGCGCCGGGCGGCAAGCTCTTCGTGGGCGACGTCCGCAGCCTGCCGTTGCTCGAGGCCTTCCACGCCTCGGTCGAGCTCGCGACGGCGCCCGATGTCGTCTCGGACGCCGACTTTCTCGCAGCGATCGAGCGACGGCTCCGGCGCGAGAGCGAGCTGGTCATCGATCCCGACTTCTTTCGGGCCTTCGCCGCCCGGCAAGGCCGCATCTGCTCCGTGAGCGTGGAGCTCAAGCGTGGTCACTTCGCCAACGAGCTGACCAAATTCCGCTACGACGTCGTCCTGACCACGGCGGGACCGTCCAACCCCGCCGAGCTCGGGCCCGAGGACATCGTCGAGCTCGATGGCCGCGGGGTGCGCGGGCTGGCCACGTTGGGCGCGGCGCTCGCCCTGGCGCCCGTGGCCCTGCGGGTGCGCGGCTTGAAGAACGGGCGCGTCGCTCGCGAGCTAGAGGCGCTCGAGCGGATGCGCGGCCATGCGATGGCCACGGTGGGGGCGCTGCGGAACGCGCTCGCCGGCTTGCCGGACGACGCGTTCGCGCCCGAGGCGCTCGCCGACCTGAACGCCGCCTACGACCTTCAGGTCACCTGTTCCCACGACGCACGCCGCTTCGACGCCACGTTCGTTCACCGCGAGCGCGCCGCGGGCCGGGTCGTGCCGCAGGAGCAGCTCGTCGGCGCGCCCAGGCCCTGGGAGTCCTACGTGCACCGCGCCCAGACGGCGGTGTCCGACGCCGAATTCGTCGCCGACCTGCGGGCGATGCTGCGCGAGACGCTCCCGGACTTCATGGTTCCCAGCCACTTCGTGACGCTCCCCAGCTTTCCGCTGACGCCCAACGGCAAGATCGATCGCAAGGCGCTGCCGGCTCCCGAGGTCTCGCGCAGCACGAGCACCCAGCCGTTCACGCCGGCGAGCAACGATCTCGAGCGACAGATCGCGGAAGTGTGGCAGCAGATCCTGCACGTCGAGCAGGTGGGCGTTCACGACAACTTCTTCGACCTGGGCGCGAACTCGCTGCTCATCATGCAAGCCAACGGCGCGCTGCGGACGCGCCTCGCGAGGCCCGTGTCGCTGATCGAGATGTTTCAGAATCCGACCGTGGCGTCGCTCGCCGCGCACCTCGGGGCCGCCGAGGCGGGCACGGCAGCCGCCGCGAGCGCGGGGCAGGAGCGCGCCCTCAACCGCCGCGACGCCATGCAACGGCGCCGAGACCAGCTCGCCAACGCGCGGCAGCCCCCCAAGCGTTGACGATGAGCGACCAAGCCGACCATGCCCACGAAGCCGAAGGCGTCGGCTCGCGGATCGCCATCATCGGAATGGCGGGCCGCTTCCCGGGCTCGCCCGACATCGCCGCCTACTGGAACAACCTGTGCGCCGGCGTCGAGTCGGTGAAGTTCTTCACCGACGAGGAGCTGCTCGCCGCGGGCGAGGCGCCGGAGGCCCTGCGCGATCCCAGCTACGTCAAGGCCTGGCCGGTGCTCGAGGACATCGATCAGTTCGACGCCGCCTTCTTCGGCATGGGCCCTCGCGACGCGGCCGTGATGGATCCGCAGCACCGCCTCTTCCTGGAGATCGCCTGGAGCGCCCTCGAGCACGCGGGCCATGCGCCCGAGACCGAGGAGAGCTCGCAGCCGCGCTCGGTCGGCGTGTTCGCCGCCTGCGGCATGAACACCTACATGATGTATCACCTCGTCACGAACCCGGAGATCATGCGCAGCGTCGGGGAGTGGTTGGTCCGCCACACCGGCAACGACATGAACTTCCTCGCGACGCGGGTGTCGTATCAGATGAACTTGAAGGGCCCGAGCCTGAACGTGCAGACGGCGTGCTCCTCCTCGCTCGTCGCGGTTCACCTCGCCTGTCAAAGCCTGCTGAACGGCGAGTGCGACGTCTCGCTCGCGGGCGCCTCGACCCTCTCGCTGCCGCAGAACAGGGGGTACTTCTTCAAGGAGGGCGAGATCCTGTCCCCCGATGGGCACTGCCGACCCTTCGACGCCGGCTCGCGCGGTACTCTCTTCGGCAGCGGCACCGGGTGCGTCGTGCTCAAGCGTCTGTCTGACGCGCTCGCCGACCGCGACAACGTGCTGGCCGTGATCCTCGGCTCGGCGATCAACAACGACGGCTCGCAGAAGGTGGGCTACCTCGCGCCGAGCGTTGACGGCCAGGCGCGAGCCATCGCGGAGGCGTTGACGATCTCCGGCGTCGATCCGGAGACGATCTCCTACGTCGAGACGCACGGCACCGGCACGGCCGTCGGCGATCCGATCGAGATTGCCGCGCTCACGCAGGCGTACGCCGCCCACACCGAAAAACGTGGCTTCTGCGGGATCGGTTCGGTCAAGGGCAACATCGGGCACCTCGGGGAGGCCGCCGGCATGGCGGGCATCATCAAGTCCGTGCTGTCGCTGCAGCACAAGCAGCTGCCCCCGAGCATCAACTACAGCACCCCGAATCCGCAGATCGACTTTGCCAACAGCCCCTTCTTCGTCAACGACAAGCTGACCGAGTGGCGCGCCGTGGGCGGCGCGCGCCGCCGCGCGGGACTCACGGCGCTCGGCGCGGGCGGCACCAACGTCCACCTGATCCTCGAGGAGGCGCCGCCGCCGCCCCCCCCGTCCTTCGTCGCGCGGAAGCCGCAGCTGCTCGTGCTGAGCGCGAAGACCGCCGCCGCGGTCGAGCGCGCAGCGGCTGGGCTCGCGAGTCACCTCGAGGCGAACCCCGACGCCGTCCTGGCGGACGTCGCCTACACGCTGCAGACGGGGCGGCGGGCCTTCAACCATCGGCGCTTCGTGACCTGCGGCGACGTCGCGAGCGCCGTCGCCGGTCTCCTGGCCGCCGACGCCAGGACGTCGTCCGGTCAAGTGCAGAGTCAGGGCGCGCCGTCGGTGATCTTCATGTTCCCGGGCGGTGGGGCGCAGTACGCGGGCATGGGTCGGGCGCTCTACGACGGCGAGCCCGTGTATCGGGCGGCCCTCGACGAATGCCTCGGCGCGCTCGAGCCCGCGCGCGCCCAGAGCCTGCGCGCGCTCATCTTCCCGCGCGAGGAGGAGCGCGGCGGGGCGAGCGCCGCCCTCACGACCCCGTCCCTGGCGTTGCCGGCCTTGTTCGCGACGGAATACGCGATGGCCAAGCTCTTGGTGTCGTGGGGCGTCGAGCCCACGGGCTTCATCGGCCACAGCATGGGCGAGTACGTCGCTGCGTGCCTGGCCGGCGTGTTCTCGGTTCGGGACGGCGTCGCGCTCGTGAGCGTGCGCGGCCGCCTGTTCGAGTCCCTCCCGGCGGGCGGTATGCTGAGCGTGGCGCTGGCCGAGGCCGAGCTCGAGCCGCTGCTGGGGCCGGAGCTCTCGATCGCCGCCGTCAACGCGCCCGGCCTCTGCGTCGCCTCGGGGCCCGCCGACGCGCTCGATCGCCTGGAGCGGACGCTCGCCGCGCGCGAGGTCGAGACGACGCGCGTTCACATCGCGGTGGCCGCGCACTCGAAGATGCTGGAGCCGATCCTCGCCGAGTTCGAGGCGTTCTGTCGGACCATTCGCTTGAGCGCGCCCACGCTGCCGTTCGTCTCGAACGTCACGGGCACATGGATCACGCCCGAGCAAGCGACGTCGCCGACGTACTGGGTGCGACACCTGCGCGGCACGGTGCGCTTCGCGGCGGGCGTCTCGGCGCTCGTCGGCGGGGGTCAGCGGGTGCTCGTCGAGATCGGCCCGGGCCGCACCCTCTGTAGCCTCGCGCGCCTGAACGAGTCGGCGCCGCTGGCGCTGCCGAGCATTCGCCACCCGCAAGAGGAGGCCAACGACGTCGCCTTCTTGTTGCAAACGGTGGGGCGTGTCTGGATGGCGGGCGCGAAGGTCGATTTCGAGCGCTTGCAAGGCGAGGGTCGGCGGCGGGTCGCGCTGCCGACCTATCCCTTCGAGAGGCAGCGGTACTGGATCGAGGCGGGTTCGCCGACGGCCGCGAAGCCGAGCGTCAAGCACGCGCTGCAGAAGAACGCCGATATCGGCAGCTGGTTCTACCGACCCATCTGGAGGCCGAGCGCGACGCCCGCGCCCGAGACGTCGAACGGCGGGCCGTGGCTGTTGTTCTGTGACGGTGGGGGCGTCGCCGACAAGCTCGCTGCGCGTCTCGTCGACAAGACCATGATCCGGGTCTTCCGGGGCGAGACCTACCGGAGGCACTCCGACGGCAGCTACGAGCTACGTCCCGATGCCCGCGGCGACTTCGACGCCCTGCTCGAGGATCTGACGCGGCAGGGTCGCCATCCCGACCACGTCGTCTATCTGTGGCCTGTCGACTCGCTCGAGCGGGCGGGGTTGCGGGCGGCCCTGGCGAAGTTGGCCAAAGGGGAGGGCGGGCGTGCGCAGGCCTACGAACGGACCGAGGCGATCTGCTTCACGGCGCTCTTGCACCTGGCGCAGACGCTGGGGCCCATCGAGAGACCGCTGACGCTCTCGATCGTCTCGTGCGGCCTCCACGGGGTGAATTCGCCGCGGAGCGTGGCGCCAGAGCAGGCGTTGCTGCTAGGTCCCACGCGGGTGATCCCGCGAGAGTTCCCGCACATCAGGACGCGCAGCATCGACATCTCGCTCCCGGACAAACCGGCGCTCGCGCAGGTCACCTTCGACCGGCTCGCCGAGGAGCTCCAGGCGCCCCCACAGGACGAGATCGTGGCGCTCCTAGGCCCCATGCGCTGGACGCAGAGCTTCGCGCCTCTCCCGCTCGGCGCGCCGCTTCCCGCGCACAGTCCCGTCCGCCCCGGCGGTGTCTACCTCATCAGCGGTGGCCTCGGCGGGATCGGCCTCGCGCTCGCGCTGCACCTGGCGACGACGGCCAAGGCCCGGCTGGTGCTCATCGGTCGGGCCGGCCTTCCCGAGCGCGCGGCGTGGCCACGCCTCCGGGCGGCGGGTGGCGCTGTCGCTCAGCGCCTCGAGAAGATCTCCCGGATCGAAGCGGCCGGCGGCGAGGTGCTGGCGCTGGCGGCCGACGTGACCAATCGGAGCGAGATGCAGGGTGTTCTGGCCGCGGTCGTCGCCCGCTTCGGACGCGTGCACGGCGTGGTCCACGCGGCGGGCGTGATTGATGACGGTCTGATCTCGTTGAAGAGCGTCGAGCGGGCCCGGCGCGTGATCGCCGTCAAGGCCAAGGGCGCGATCGTGCTCGACGAGGTGTTCGGTCGCGAGCCGCTCGATTTCTTCGTCGTGTTCTCGTCGGTGAGCTCCGTGCTCGGTCTCGAGGGACAGATCGACTACACGGCGGCGAACGCCTTCCTCGATGCGTTCGCCGAGAAGAAGGCAGCCGAAGGGTCAACCCTTTGCGTGTCGATGGCGTGGAATGCCTGGCAGGAGATCGGCATGGCCGCCAACCTCGTGGGCCAGGCGAGGCACGCCCACGTGCCGCAGGCGGGACCTTGGCTGGAGCGCTTGACCACCGAGAGTGCCAACGAGTCTCTCTTCGTCACCTCGTTCAGCCGCGGCAAGCAATGGGTCCTGTCAGAGCACGTCGTCAAGGGCGGGGAGGCGCTGATTCCGGGCACCGGATTTCTGGAGCTGGTTCGCGAGGCCCTGGCGCGTGCCCCCCAGCCCAGGCCGATCGAGATCCGGGACGTCACGTTCCTGTTCCCGTTCGTCGTGACCGCCGGAGAGTCCCGCGATCTGCAGCTCCGCCTGTCGCGAAGCGCCGCCGGTGAACACGACTTCACGTTCTTCAGCCACTCCGCGGACGAGCCGCACGTCACGGGGCGAATCCAGTATATCGACAAGCCCGCCCCGCCTCCGGTCGACGTCACCGCGCTGATTCGACGCTGTACGGGCGGGGAGCGGGTGTTGGGCGGGGTCCTCGACCAGTCCTTCATGGAGTTTGGCCCGCGGTGGGGGTGCGTGGAACGCATTCACTTCGGCGCCGGCGAGGCCGTCGTGTCCCTGTCATTGCCGGAGGCCTTCGCATCCGATCTCGGGGATTTTCTTCTGCACCCGGCGCTCCTCGACATGGCCACAGGTGGCGCGCAATCGTTGATCGTCGGGTTCAATCGCGAAGAGGACTTCTACGTCCCCTTTGGCTATGGCCGCGTCACCATCTACGCGCCGCTCGCGTCGCGGATGTTCAGCCACGTGCGCGCTCACCGCAAGGATGACGAGAACGCGGGCAAGGACGTGGCGGTCTTCGACGTCACCGTCTACGGCGCGGATGGGCAGGTGCTGGTCGACATCTCGAGCTTCACGATGAAACGTGTGTCACGCGACTTCGCGTCGGCCCGTGGGCCGGCGGCGTTCGCCGATGGTGCGGCGCGGCCCGGGGCGATTACCCCTGGGGTCCGGGATGGTTTCGGCGAGAGCAAGCTGGGAGCCGCCTTGAAGCTGGGCATGTTGCCGGCCGAGGGGATGCAGGCGTTTGACCGTATCCTGTCGACCCACGTCGGCGGCCATGTGATCGCTTCCTCCGTCGACCTGCTCGAGTGGTTGGCGCAAGTGGATGAGCAGGCGCGCCCTGCGATTCATGGCGAGTCACGAAGCGCCGAGGTTGAGGCGGGCTTTGCGCGACCGAACCTGGGCTCCGAGCTCGTTGCGCCCAGGAACGAGGTTGAACGCACCCTGGCCGGGCTGTGGCGAGAGGTGCTGGGCCTCAAGCAAGTCGGGATCCACGATGACTTCTTCGAGCTCGGCGGACAGTCCCTGGTCGCCGTTCGTCTCTTCAACAAGATCCGAAAGCGATTCGGCGTGGATCTGCCGCTCTCGACCCTGTTCGAGGCGCCGACGATCGAGCGTTGCGCGCGCGTGGTCGCGGCAGAGGCGGGGCTCGTCCTGGTCGACGATGGCGACACCGCGGTTCCGGACGCGCCAGCGACGCCCGGCCACGCCGGTGAAGCAGGTGAAGGGCAAACACCCCGGCCGCTCCCGGAGGAGCCGAACCCAGAGCGCTGGTTTTTTCGTTCCGTCTGGCAACAGAGACCCCGGGAGCCCCAGCCCCCGCGCGGCCCCGAGCGGCACACCTGGCTCGCTTTCATCGACAATGCGGGCGTGGTCGCGGCGCTTGCGAAGAGGCTGCGAGCGCAAGGTCACCAGGTCGTCACGGTGCGAGCGGGCGACGCCTTCTACAAGCTGAACGACGAGGAGTATCAACTCTTCCCGGAGGAGGGGCTCGACGGCTATGAGGCGTTACTGCGCGAGCTCGTGGCGAGCGACAAGACTCCCACCCGGATCCTGCACGCATGGCTGCTCACCGATCGCGAGACCTTCCGACCTGGCTCGAGCTTCTTGCACCGCAATCTGGAGCTCGGGTTCTACAGCCTGCTGTTCTTGGGCCAGGCGCTGGCGGGACGCGCCGATCGGAAGCCTCTCCACCTCGTGACGGTCACGACGGGCGCCCAGCGCCTGGGGCAGGAGCGCTTGCGCTATCCGGAGAAGGCCGCCGTCGTCGGGCCTTCGCTGGTCCTTCCGAACGAGCTGCCGGGCGTGACGTCGAGCGTGGTAGACGTCGCGTTGGCCACCCGGAAACGGGTTGGGCGGACGACGGCGCTGGGGGCTGAGGACGAGGGCCTCCGTGAGCTGCTCGACGCTCTCGAGGCCGAGGTGCTCGCCGCGCCCCGCGATCCGATGGTGGCCCTGCGAGGTTCGGCCCGCTGGGTGCTCGACGTCGAGCGCGTGTCACTCGAGCAACCTCTGCACGAGGGCTTCAAGCAGCGCGGCGTCTATCTGATCTCGGGTGGGTTCGACGGCATCGGGCTCGCGATCGCTCAGCAGGCCGCGAGACGTCATCGGGCGCGACTCGTGTTGTTCGATCCAGCGCCGTTGCCGGCTCGGGCCGAGCTCGCGAGCTGGATCGAGCGTCACCCGACGGATCCTCTCTCCCGCCGGATGGAGAGGGTCCTCGAGCTGGAGGCCCTCGGGGCGGAGGTCTTGACGGCCACCGCCGAGGTCACGGACCTCGAACGGATGCGCGAGGTCCTGCGCGCCGCCGACGCTCGCTTTGGCGGCATCGACGGCGTCATCCACGCCGCCGGTCCGGCCAACCCCGCACCCATCGTCAGCAAACACCTGACCGAGGTCGAAGGCGTGTTCGCGCCCAGGATCTATGGCACGCTGGCGCTGAACGAAGCCCTCCGCGATCGTCCGCTCGACTTCTTCGTGTTGAGCTCACCCACGACGGTCAGCGCGGCCGGAGCGGGGCAGGTCGACGCCGTGGCCGCGACCGCCTTCCTGAGCGCCTTCGCCGCGACCGTCGAGGGGCGGCGTGTCGTCGCCGTCGAGTGGGAGTCGCCGAACAGGCCCGACATTGGCCCCGAGATGATGGTGCCCGGCATCAGCCCGGAGGAAGGATTCGCCGCGCTCGAGCGCGTGCTTCGATCGTCTCCATACCCGGGAATCACCGTGTGCTCGAAGGACCTCGGAGAGCTGCGTCGCCGTGCCCGCGCCGCCTCGTCTCCGTTCGTGGGGTCCGGCGCGGCGCCCTCCGGCACCCCGTCTGCGTCGAGCGACGCGGCTGAGCATGCGAAGACTGCCGTCACGAAGGCGAGCACCGCCTCCGCCCGGCTCATGCACCTCGTGAAGATTCATCCCGGTGAACCCGGCCCGAAGGCGCCGTTGTTTCTGGTGGCCGGGCTGTTCGGCAATGTGCTGAACCTGAGGCATCTGGGGCTCATCCTCGGTTCGGAACGCCCCGTGTACGGGTTGCAAGCGCGGGGGCTCTTCGGTGGGTTGGAGCCTCATGAGACGTTCGAAGAGATGGCGCGCGACTACCTGGCCGAGCTGCGAACCGCCCAGCCGACAGGTCCCTATCTGTTGGGCGGATTCTCGGGGGGCGGTCTCACGGCCTATGAGATGGCGCGGCAGCTGCTGGAGCTGGGAGAGAGCGTGCAACTGGTCGTGCTGCTCGACACCCCCGTCCCGCGTCGTGAAACGCTCACGCTGCCGGATCGGCTGTCGATCCAGTTTCAGAATCTGCGGCGCGAGGGCACCCCGTATCTGCGTCGCTGGCTCGTCGGGAAGCGCGCCTACCGTCGCACCCTGGAGGAGCGTGACCAAGAGCTTCGTCTCCAGCGCGAGGGAGGAACGCACGATTTCCATTCCGAGGTGATTCGATCCGCCTTCTACCGGGCGCTGGCACGCTACGCGATGAAGTCGGTCCCCGTGCAGGTGGCGCTGTTTCGACCCGAGCTGCGGCCGACCTACCGACTCTCCCGGGGCCGCATGCTGGCTCACGATCGCAGCCATCTGTACCCGGACAACGGATGGAGCCCCTACGTGGAGAAGCTGGACATCCGCGAGGTCCCCGGCGATCACGACAGCATGGTCCTGGAGCCGAACGTGCGGGTCCTGGCGACACGCATGGCGGAGGCCATTGAACGCGCCGGGGGCCAGTCGACGAGGCCCGCTCGAGCGTCCGGAGGAAGCGGATGAAGAACGAGAGTGACGCGAAGTCCGTCTTGACGGTCACGGTGACGTATCGATGCGCGGAGTGGACGGCGAAGTCCCTCGAGGCCCTCCACGCCGAGCGCGCGCGTTCGCCCGATATCACGTTGCACTCCGTGGTCGTCGACAACGCCTCGGGAGATGCCCCGGCGCTCCGGCGGTTGATTGACGAGAACGGCTGGGACGACTGGGTCACGCTGATCACCGCGGAGCGCAACGGCGGATTCGCCTACGGAAATAACGTCGCTCTTCGCCACGCGTACTCCCAGGGACGAATTCCCGACTATTTCTATCTGTTGAATCCCGACGCGGAGGTGCGTCCAGGCGCGATCGAGACGCTGGTGCAGTTCCTCGACCAGCGCCCCGACGCCGGGCTGGCGGCGAGCAGCATCGAAGAGGCGAACGGTCAGCTGTGGCCCTGGGCCTTTCGCTTCCCCAGTTGGGTGAGCGAGCTGGAGTCGGGGTTGAGCTTCGGGCCCGTGACGAAGCTGTTGGAGAAGCACATGGTTCGACGAAGGATGGGGGACGTCGCCGAGCAGGTCGATTGGTTCCCTGGTGCGTCGATGATGATGCGCAGGGAGGTGGTGGACGACATCGGCGGCCTGGATGAAGCCTATTTTCTCTACTTCGAGGAGACGGATTACCTCATGCGGGCCAAAGAGGCCGCGTGGAGCGCCTGGTATGTTCCGGAGAGCCGGGTGAAGCATTCGGCCGGGCAGAGCACCGGCGTCACGACGCACCGCGATCGGCCCGTGCGCCTGCCGGGCTATTGGTTCGAGTCGAGGCGCCGTTACTTCGCGAAGAACCACGGCCTTCCCTATGCGGCGGCTGCGGACGTCGTGGCGCTCGGCGCGTATTCGCTGGGCGCGGTCAAGCGTGCCCTCAAGGGAGAGCACGGCATCCCTCATTTCTTGCGCGACCTGCTCCACCATTCGGTGCTCCACAAGGAGAACCGCACGCTCGCGCCGACGTCCCACTTCAAGCCCGCGCGGGCTGAGGGCCCGAGGCCGGCGCGCCAGCGCGGTCCACGCCCCGCGGGAGAACCGACGAAAACCGCTCGCGGTACTTGGCCGGGGTGACGCCGAGGCGGCGGGTGAAGGCGCGCCACATGGTGCTCGCGTCGCCGAGGCCGGCTCGCCCGCTGACGTCCTTCAGGGGCAGGGCGGTCTCTTCGAGGAGGCGTCGCGCCTCCTCCAGGCGAATGCGTTGGACGAGCTGTGCGGGAGATTCGTCGTGGTGCTCGCGACACTTGCGGGTCAGCGTGCGCGCGCTCATGCCGACGCCCGCCGCGAGGCGTTCCACCGAGAGCGGCTCGTCGAGGTGGTCGAGCACGTAGCGCGAGATGTTGAACAGGGTGGGGGGCTCCTCTGCCTGGCGGCGAAGGGCAGGGCTGAGCTGGGGCTGGTTGCCGGAGCGGCGCAGGAACAACATCAACTGCTTGGCCACGGCCATCGCCACGCCTGGGCCGTGATGGTCCTCGACGAGCGCGAGGGTCAGATCGATCGCCGGCGTGATGCCGGCCGACGTCCACACGCGGCCGTCGCGGACGAAGATGTTGTCGTCGACGACGTGGGCCGCCGGAAAGCGCGCCCTCAGGTCGTCGAGGTGGGCAGGGTGGGTGGTGGCGCGACGCCCGTCGAGCACGCCGGCGGCGCCCAGGACGAACGCGCCCGTGCAGATCGACACCACGGTCGGTATCCGTTCATGATGGCGGCGCAGCCACGGGACAACGCCGGCTCCCCTGTCCGCCAGCGGCTCGAGCGCGGTCCCGCCCGGCACGAACGCCATGTCGGGCAGAGGTTCGCCCCGCTTCGGCAGCGGTCGAAGGCCGCCGATGACGAGCCCGTGGCGCGTCTTCACGGAGCGCTCGTTGGGGCCAATCAGCTCGAGCTCGTAGGCGACGTGGCCGAGCACCTCGTTTGCGTGGCCGAGCACGTCCCACGGGCCGCTGATGTTGAGCAGCCCCGTGCGCGGCACCATCAGGAACCACGCACGTCGGGCGGAGCGCCGCATGCCCCTACTCTGGCGCGCGTGGCCGAAACTGCAAGATCCTTGTCCGCCCCCGCCGGCGCCTCGCGCGGTAGCTTTGCAGCCACAAGCGAGAAAGGGGTTTCAAATGACGAGAATCGGCATCAACGGATTTGGCCGGATCGGCCGCACAGTGCTCCGGGCGGCGATGGCGCGCAACGACGTCGAGGTGGTGGCGGTGAACGATCTCCTCGAGCTTCCGCACCTCGCCTATCTGCTGAAGCACGACTCGGTCCACGGCCGGCTCGGACGCGCGGTGGCCGTGCGCGCGGCCGCCAACGATCGCTCGCTGGTCGTCGGCGACCGGGTCATCCGCGCCACGGCCCTCAAGGATCCGGCGGCCTCCGCCTGGGACGACGTCGGCGTCGATGTCGTCGTCGAATCGACCGGCATCTTCCTCACCAAGGACAAGGCCGAGGCGCACCTGCGGGCGGGCGCGAAGCGGGTCATCATCTCGGCCCCGTCGAAGGACGACACGCCGGTGTTCGTTTATGGCGTCAACACGGACAAGTACGCGGGCGAGCCCATCGTCTCGGCGGCCTCCTGCACCACCAACTGTCTCGCGCCGGTGGCGAAGGTGCTCGACGAGGGGTTCGGCATCCGGCGCGGGCTGATGACGACGGTCCACGCGACGACCGCGACGCAAAAGGTGGTCGACGGGGCCTCGGGCAAGGACTGGCGCTTCGGGCGCGGCATCCTCGACAACATCATTCCGGCGTCGACCGGGGCCGCCGAGGCGGTGACGAAGGTGCTGCCGTCGCTCAAGGGCAAGCTCACCGGCATGTCGTTCCGCGTGCCCGTTCCGGATGTGTCGGTCGTGGACCTCACCTGCGAGCTCGTGCGCGAGACCACGTATGAGAACATCTGCAAGGCGATGCAGCGGGCCTCCGAGGGCGCGTTGAAGGGCGTGCTCGGGTACACGGACGAGGAGGTCGTGTCGACCGACATGCGCGGGGAGTCCTGCACGTCGGTCTTCGACGCCAGGGCCGGCATCCAGCTCGATCCGACGTTCGTCAAGCTGATCGCCTGGTACGACAACGAGTGGGGCTTCTCGTGCAAGCTCCTCGATCTCGCGGTGAAGATGACGGCCGCCTGAGACCGGCAGCACCGCGCACGCTCACGCCGGCGTTCGCGCCGCCGCGCTCGCGGGGGCCGCGAGGGGCAGCTCGAGGGAGAAGCTCGCCCCGTTGGGGGGCGCGCTCTGCACGGTCAGCCTCCCGCCGTGCGCGATCGCGATCTGGCGACCGATGTAGAGGCCGAGGCCCATGCCGCCGACCCGCTTCTTGTCCTCGACGCGCTCGAACGGGCGAAAGATTCGTTCCTGATCGGCGAGGGCGATGCCCTGGCCCCCGTCCTGCACCTGGATCGTCAACCATCCTTCCTTCGCGGACGCGCGGACGTGAATCGGCTTGCCGTCGCCGTACTTGATGGCGTTCGACAGCAGGTTGGTCAGCACTTGTTCGAGGCGGCTGCAATCCCACACCCCGCTTATGGAGGGCGCTCCCTCGACGAGGATCGACGACCGAGCGGCGGCGGCCTGGTCGCGCAAGCGGCCCACCGCCTCCTCCACCACATCCATCACCGCACACGGCTCGAGGTGCAGCGGGAATCGTCCACCGGCCAGGCGCGACACGTCCAGCAGGTCGTCGGTCAGAACCACGAGCCGCCTCGACGCCTTGTCGCACGCGTCGAGCGTACGCGCCAGCCTTTCGACGGACGCCCCACCCCCGTTCGACCACCCGCTCGCCTGTTCGATGGCCGACGCGACGCGCAGCCTCAGCGCCGTGAGCGGTGTCTTCAGCTCGTGGGACGCGATCGAGATGAACTCGTCGCGCGCGCGCAGCGCGGCGCGGCGCTCCGCGAGCGCCGCGCCGAGCGTCAGCATGCTGGCGACGGTGACGCCCATGTAGAACTGGACCATGACAAGCCGATCCTCCGGCGGCGCGCCCGAGAACGGCCCCGTGCCGCTCGCGGCCCCCGGAACGGCGAGGATCGCGACCAGCAACAGCGCGGCGGTGGTGCCGCGTTGCTCGAAGCGAAGGGCGGCCCAGATCAACGGCGGGAACAGCGCGTAGGTGCCCCGCACGATCCGAAACGCGTACAGCGTGGGATAGCGATGAAAAATCACCTGCGTCATGAGGACCAACGTCACGCCGAGGACGAGCCCTTCGATCCACCGCAGCGGATGCCGCGAGAGCCGCGGGCGGGCGGTGGACCACACGAAGATCGCCGGCGCGACCAGCAGGGCGCCCATGACATCGCCCACCCACCACACGGCCCACAGCTCGCCGAACCCCTCGCGCGGGTGTAGCCCGCCGGTCAGCGCGGCGACGAAGCCGACCGTCGCGCTGACGGTCGTGCTGCCGAGCGCGACCAGCAACAGGGCCAGCACGTCTCGCAGGCGCCCGAGCTCCCGCTCGAACCCGAGCAGGCGAAGCACCGAGGAGCCGATGAGCGCCTCCATGGTGTTGCCGCACGCGATCAGCGCCGCGCTCCACAGCGGCAGGCCGATCGAGGCGTTGACCGCGAAGGCAGCGGCCGCGACCACGGGCCACAGCCGCCGCCCGCGGATCGTCAGCGCGCCGAGCGCGATGCCCGTCGGCGCCCAAACGGGCGTGGCGACTCCCCCCACGGCGAAGAAGGACAGTCCGAGGCGGGCCGTCAAGACGTAGAGGGCGAAGAGCAGCGTCGCCTCGAGTCCGAGCGTCGCCGCGCGCCGCGCCTCTCCCGCCATTTCCAGGAACGATACTCCAGGCGCGCGGTCGCCGCCGGCCGTACGGCGCTACGGCGTCGGCTTCGCGCAGGACCTGGCGATGACGTTCGCCTGCGTCTTCGCTTCGGGCTTGACCCCAGGCAGGCTCCCGAATCGCTCCAGCTCCTTGCGGGCCGCCGCGCAATCGCCCTTGGCCACGAGCGCCTTGCCGAGCTCGTACGACGCGAGCGGGCTCTTCGTGTCGAGCGCGACGGCAGCCCGGCACTCGGTCACGGCCTGCGCGGTGTCGCGCTTCTCGATGAGGGCATGGCACAGATCGGCGGCGAACGGGGCGCTCTTGGGTTCGAGCTTACGGGCTCGCGCGGCCGCCTCGACCGCGCGGTCGATTTGCTTGCGGCGCAGGGCCACGCGGGCGAGCCGATTCCAGGCCAGCCCGGAGTCGTCCTTCAGCTTGACGGCCCTCTCCAGCGACTCGGCCGCCGCGTCGTAAGCCTTGGCGTCGGACTGGATCATGCCGAGGTTGGTCCACATGAGGGCGTCCCTCGGCGCCAGTCTGGTCGCCTCCTTCAGCGACGCCATCGCCGCGGTCACGTCCCCCTGCTTTCGCAGGGCGACGCCCAGGTTCAGCCGGTAGGCGGCGTCGCTGGGCTTTTGAAGAACGGCCTCGCGGTAGGCGGCCACGGCAAGGGCGCCCTTGCCCTCGGCGTCGCGCGCGACGCCCAGGTTGAACAGGGCCTCGGGGTAGGCGGGCCGGGCGTGAACGGCGGTCTCGAACTCGCGCGCGGCGTCGGACGACTTGCCCTTCGCTTGCAGCAGCGAGCCGAGGTTGTTGTGCGCCTCGGCGAAGTCGGTCTTGAGCCCGATCGCCTTGCGGTAGGCGGCCTCCGCGCCCGGCAGGTCGCCCTCCTTCTCGAGCGCCACCCCGCGCAGGTAGGCGGGCCGGGGATCCGCCGGATCCGCCTTCGCGGCCGCCTCGAACGCCTTCAGCGCCGCGGGCGTGTTGCCCTGCTTGAAGAGGTCGCTGCCCTTTTCGAGCAAGGCTGTCGCCGGGCTGGGCTTGGGCGATCCGCCCGGGCCCAGCGGCTCGAGCGGCGAGAGCAACATCACGAGCAGCGTCACCGTGCGCATGCGCGGGAGTGTCTCACAACTGCGGCAAGGACGCGCGCAGGGCCTCCCGCAGTCGCTTCGTGCGCTCGGCGTCGGTCACCTTCGCCCCCGACGCCTTGTCGCGCACGTAGAATGTGTCGACGACGCGGTTGGCCTCGGTCGCGATCTTGGAGCGGTGAATGTCCAACCCCTCCGCGAACAACGTGAGCGCGATCGTGTACAGCACGCCCGGGCGATCGCCGGTGATCACCTCGACGACGGTGAAGTCGCGGCTGCCCTGGTTGTCGATCCTTATCTCCGTCGGCACCTCGGGCACCTTCCACGCCGCCAGCGAGTCGCTGCTGCGCGAGCGGGAGCCGAGCAAGGTCTCCACCTTCACGCGGCCCGAGATCACCGCCTCGAGGTCGTCGCGAATCTTCTTCCACCGGGCGTCGTCGACCACCGGCCGCCCGTAGGCGTCACGCACCAGGAAGATGTCCAGCGCCTCCGCCGGATCGCCGCCGATCGCCTCGCGCGAGTAGATGGCGGCGTCGAGGACGTCGATGCGGTTCGCGTGCAGGACGCCGGCCACCTCGGCGAGCAACCCCGGCACGTCGACGGCGGCCAGCACCATCTCGGTGGCGTCCACGCGCTTCTGCTGCGCCACCTTGATCGCGGAGGCGGCCTTCGCCTCGCGGCGCGCGCGCATCAGCTTGACGTGCGAGGCGATTCGTCCGGCTTCGTTCTCGGCGAAGTAGCGGTCCGGAAAGCCGCGGAACAGCGACTCGGAGACGGGGATGTCGGGGTTCTCCTCGGACAGCAGGCGCTCAGCTCGTCGCTGGCGACGCTTCACCGTCTCCTTGCGCTGCGCGCCCAGCAGATCGCCGCCCCGCCGCAGGCTGGTGCGCGCCCGTTGATAGAGCTCGCGCAGCAGCGTCTCCTTCCAGCTCGTCAGGTTGTCCGGGGCCACCGAGCTCAGATCGCAGAACGTGAGCAGGAACAGCTCACGCAAGTTCTCCTCGTCCTCGCACAAGCGCGCGAAGTCCGCGATCATCTCCAGGTCCTCGAGATCCCGACGCTGGGACATCTGGCCCATCACCAGGTGCTGCCGCACCAGGAACTCGCTGCGGTGCACGTCCTCGTCGTCCATCCCCAGCCGGCGGGCGATCGTCACCGTCAGATCCGCGCCGATGTCACTGTGCGGTTTTCCCCACGGTTTCCCCACGTCGTGCAGCAGCGTGCCCATGAACAACGCCACCGGGTGCTCCACGGCGCGGATGGTCTCGGTCAGCACCGGGAACTCGTCCGCCAGATCGCCGCGCGCGAGCGCGTGCATCCGCGCCATGGCGTACAGCGCGTGCTGATCGACGGTGTACACGTGATAGATGTCGTGCTGGACGCGACCCGTCGAGGGCTCCCACTCGGGCATCAGCGCCGACAGGAGCCCGAGATCGTGCATCTCCTCCAGCCGCGACGGCGTGGCGCGGTCGCTGATGTCGGTGACCACGTCGATGAACTGCCGTCCCGAGTCGGGATCGTCGCGCAGCAGGTTTCCGTGCGCGGCGCACAGCTCGGAGATCAGCTCGCGCGTGCGCAACGCCAGCCCCACGTCGAGCTCGATGGCCGCCGAGAAGATGCGGATCATCTCGGACGGCTGGGTGAAGAACACCCCCTCGTCCTTCGGTTCGAGCGCGCCGTCACGCATGACGAAGCTCGGGTCGTCGGTGGTGGCGCCCCGCAGCCTGATGGGCTGGGTGACGCGCTGGTAGTCGTCCTTCAGCGCCGCCCTTTGTAGCAGCCGCTCCGTCTCGCGGCGGATCAGCTTCGCGTGCGCGTGCAGCTGGTGCATCAGCGCCTCGACGGCGGGATGGACCGCCGGGCGAATGTCGCCCTCGGCGGCCTTCACGTGCGGGCACAGGATCGGCGCGATCGCCTCCTGCAACGGGAAGCGCAGCTGGTCCTGGCGACGCCCCGCCGTCGCGTGCATGGCGACGCGCAGCCGCAGCAGCCACTCGCGCGCCGCCTCGAACGCGCCGGCCAGGCGCTCGGTCATGACGCCCAGGTCGACGAGCCGGCGCGGCTCGGACGTCCCGAAACGCGCCACGGCCGCCCACCGCCCCACGCACAGGTCGCGCATCCCCCCGGGGCCGTTCTTCAGGTCGGGCTCGAGCAGGAAGATGGTGTCGCCGAAGCGGCTGTGGCGCGACTTCTGCTCGGCGCGCAGGCGGGCGACGAAGTCCTCGGCCGCGGTGGCGGCCACGCGTCCCCGGAAGTCCGCGAGGAAGCTGGCCGCCATGTCGGCGTCCCCCAGCAGGAGTCGCGCATCCAGCAACGCGGTCGCCGCGGCGAGATCGCTCGCCGGGAGGGCGAGCGCCTGATCGTAGGAGCGGACGGCATGGCCGGCGTCGACCTTCGCGTCCCACAGCGGGTGCAAGATGGCCTCCGCGAGGGTGCGCATCTCGCTCCCCGGCGTGCCCCGGCACAGCACCAGCAGATCGAGATCCGAATAGGGCGCGAGCTCCCGGCGGCCGAACCCGCCCGTGGCGAAGATGGCGACCGGCACGGGACAGCGCAGGAGCAGCGGCCCCGCCAGCCCGATGACGATGTCGTCCACGGCGTCCGAGAGGCGCCGGGCGATCGTCACACCGTCGAGACCCTCCTTGATCTCGGCGCCCGCGCGCAGGCGAGCTTCGGCGAACTGCTTGGCGATGTCAGTCAACGGCTGGGCCACGGGCGCAGTATAGGCAAGTTTGTCGCCCTGCCGATGGCGAACCGACAGACGCGGACGCCCGTTGACGTCGGCCAATCGGTCGGGCACCGTATCGAGCATGGCCGAGATTGAGCTTGCACCGCTTTCGCACCGCCTCGACGACGACGAGGTGAAACTGCTCGCCAAGCGCCTGAAGGATCTGGGCGTCACCGAGCTCGACCGGGGTGAGGATCATTCGAACCACACCATCGCGGCCCGCCTGTCCGAGGAGGCGCTGACCGAGTTCCTGGATCGCCTGGACGCCCACGACCTGGGCGCGGACATCTACCTGCCCGTCGAGTTCGACGGGCGCGTCACCGTCGGCGAGTTCCGCGTCGCCTCCACGCACGCCCTGCAGGACGTCCTCGAGGAGATGAAGGAAGAGCTGGGCGTCACGGAGGCCGAGGAATACGAGGACGAGGAGGAGGACGAGGACGAGGAGGAAGACGAAGACGAGGGGACCGTCATCGAGGCTCAGCTCCGACACATCTGGCAGCTCGTCTCCGACGGCGCCGCCGAGTCGGTCGACAAGGGAATGCCCCTGCACCTGCAGATCTGACCCTCAACCGAGCCCACCGGCCCGACGGCCGCGCTGATCGAAGCTGAACGAATCAGGCAAGTTTTCATCCCGCGAGCGGCGGAGCCGCGTCCTACGCCCGCATCAGCACGTGCGGGGGCAGGCGGTCGGCGTGCAGGGCCCGCAGCTCCACGCGCCGCTCGAGATCGCGGATGATCTCGGTCCCGACGTCGATGCCGTAAAGCTCGTTGATGTTGTGGATGCCCCCTGGCGCGAACACGTTGATTTCCAGCACCTTGTCGCCGACGATGTCAACGCCCACGAAGTAGAGACCGTCCGCCACCAGCCGCGGCCGCAGGAGATCGCAGACGCGCGCCTCGGCGTCCGAGAACGTGCAGCGCTTGCGGGATCCACCGATGTGGATGTTGTTGCGAATGTCGTCCTTCGGCCGCATGCGGCGGTAGGCGGCGACCACCCCGCCGACCTTGCATACGTTGCCGCCGACCAGCAGGATCCGCTTGTCCCCCTTGGCCGCCGCTGGCAGGTATTCCTGGACGATGACATAGCCGTCGCGGCGCACGGTCGAGATGATCTGGGCCAGGTTCGCGGTCTGCGGGCGGTCGACGAAGAACACGTTCTTGCCGCCGAAGCCTGCCAGCGGCTTGATGATGGCGGGGCCGTCGAGCTCGCGCAGGAAAGCCCGCACGCGCTCGAGTGAGCGGGTGATCAGCGTCTTCGGCCGCAACTCGACCGGAAATCCGGCCAGGTACATCTTCGACCCGGCCCGGGTGAGGCCGTCGGGGTCGTTCAGCACCATCACGCCCGCGCTCTTCAGGCGCCGCCCGAAGTCGATCGCGGGGTTGAAGTCGTCACCGCCGTCACCTTCTCGCCTGCCGGCGCTGGGGTTGTTGCGCAAGAACACGACGTCGAACCGGTTGAGGCGGGTTGTCTCGCGGGGGGCGTCCCCGGCGGCCAACCCTCGAACGTAGGCCGACACGTCGCGGATCCGCTTACCCTTCGGACGCACCAGCTCGCCGAGGACCTCGCCGTCGCCGGCTTGCCCCAGCGAGAGCGCGTCCACGGACACGAAGCCCACCTCGTGGCCGCGCCGGCTGGCCGCCAGGGCCAGGTGTGCCGTGGTGTACGTCGGCCGCTGCGTGCGAACGCTATTGACGACGAAGCAGACGCGCATGGGGTGATTCGGGGCGCGGCGAGTATAGCTGCATTTTCTCGATCCTTTGGGTAAAGTGATGGCTCATGTCGAGCAACACCCTGCGCGGGATCGGCCAAGAGGGCGCCGACGGTGACGCACCGGGCGGGAAGCCCGCCGACAAGGCATCCGACAAGGTCGCCGACCGCAGGTCCGTGGACAGGGTGGAGCAGCAGCCCGAGGCCGCGCCTCTGGCGCGGGCCCAGGATCCCGCCTCGCGGCGATCCCTCGACTCGACGATTCCCGGAGCCCGATCTCTCGATGCCGGCGTTCCCGGGGCTGGCCCCTCTCTCGATGGGAAGCTCTCGGGCGCGAAGCCCATCGACCCGACCAGTTCGGACACCAAGACTTCGCGACCCACGCCGTCCCTGGCGACCACGTTGATGGGCGTGATGGCGCCGAGGATCGGGGCGCCGCCGCCGGCCAACCCCGCCGGTCCGTCGTCATCATCATCGTCATCGCGGCCATCGACGCTGGCACAATCGCTGTCCCAGCGTCTCGCGGCCGGGGCGGGCCGGCGAGACATCGGAACCGCGCTTGGCCACGAGGTCCACCTTCCTTCGGACGCCGCCTCGCGCGCGGGAGACGCCGCCAGGGTCGGGGGTGGGCCGAAGGTGATTCTGGGCGCCGACGTCTCGGCGGAGACCACGGCGTCCGTGTCACCTCCTTTCGCGGGCAACGGCGAAACGGCCGATCGCGAGACGGCCGATCGAATGAATGACGACCTCGCCTTGGGCGCGCACCTGCCATGGTACGACCAGCTTCCCGCCGCCGAAGAGGTCTACGAGGACGCCAAGCCAAACATCGTGGCCCGCATCGCCGTGGGAGCGGCGGCCGCCGCGGCCCTCGCCGTCCTGGTGATCGCCTTCGTGCGCATGCGGGACCATGGCGGCGCCGACGACACGCAAGCGCAGGCGGAGAGTCAAGCGCCCACCGCGCCGGCGCCACCCCCGCCCCCCGTGGCGAAGGTGGTCTCGGCCCCGCCGCCCCCAGCCGCAGCGGCGGCGCCGGCTCCAGTGGCCGCTCCGCCCGTGCCTGTCCCGCCCCCGGTGGTGGCACCGCCGCCTCCTCCTGCGCCTGAGCCCGCGATCGCCCCTGCGGCGGCGATCGCCGTGGCTCCCTCGGTGCCCGCGCCCGCTCCTCCGGCGCCTCCTGCTCCGCCCCCGCCCGCACGTCCGTCCGCCATCGCGGCTCCTTCGCTGGCCAGGCAGGTTGCGGCGCCGATCATTCCGGACGAGGCGCCGCCATCCCCCGAGTCCGAGCCGGTCGCGACCGCTCCGACCCACACGAAGCCGGCGGTGGCACGAGCGCCGAGCTCGGCCCTGAAGCCCGATGTCGCGATGCACACGGACCGTCCTCCGGCGCCCCGGCCCACCACGGCGGCCCTCGCAAAGGCGCCCCCGTCGCCGTCAACGCCTGCGCGGCTCGTTCGCCCGACGACCGAGCCATCGGCAGCCACCACCGCCAGCGTTCGAAAGGCGCCGGTCGTCGCGGCGGCTCCCCCGCCCGGCTCGGCCACGGCGCGACCCGCCCGTCCGCGCGTCGATTCGGCAGCGTCCGGACGCGCGGGACCGGACCGAGCCCGGCAAAAACTGCTCGTGGATCCCGACTCCACCTTGCCGCTCTCGATCGATTGACTGGGCATCGAACCGGGATGACCTGAGCCGTCGCGCCTTGCCCCGGCGCGATTTTCGTGATACCCCAAACAAAAAAATGAAGATAGCGCCGGATCAAATCGACCCCGACGCAGCGAAAGTCGTCGAAAGGCTCCGCCGCTACGATCACAAGGCCTACCTGGTGGGGGGCTGTGTCCGCGATCTCTTGCTCGACCTGAAGCCGAAGGACTTCGACGTCGTGACGAGCGCGACGCCGCAGGACATCAAGCGCCTGTTTCGCAACTGTCGCATCATCGGGCGCCGGTTTCGTCTGGCGCACGTGTTCTTCGGACCGAAGATCATCGAGACCTCCACGTTCCGCGCGAATCCGCGCGAGGTCGAGGAGGAAGAGACGATCGGGGGGCAGGAGACCGAGAGCGGGGACCTCCTGATCCGCCGTGACAACGTCTTCGGGACGCCCGAGGAGGATGCGCGCCGCCGGGACTTCACGATCAACGGGCTCTTCTACGACATCGAGACCGCCGAGGTGATCGACCACGTCGGTGGCATGGCCGACCTCGGCGCCCGTCTGGTGCGCACCATCGGCGATCCCGACATCCGGCTGCGCGAGGATCCGGTCCGCATCCTCCGCGCGGTGAAGTTCGCGGCGCGGTGCAATCTGTCCATCGAGCCCGAGACGTACGCGCGGATGATGGACCACCGCAGCGAGATCACGAAGTGCGCGCAGGCGCGGGTCTCGGAGGAGTTCTACCGGCTGCTCCGCCAGGCCGCCGCCAGGCGCTCGATGGAGCTGCTGCTGGAGATGGAGCTGCTCGACATCATGGTCCCCGAGCTGGCCAGAGGCTTGCGGGAGAGCGACGACGGTGAGGACGCGGTCCGCAAGCGGGCGCGGCTCTGGAGCTATCTGGGCGCGCTGGATCGCCAGTCGACGAAGCGGCCCTCGCCGCCGTCGAACGCCCTCATCCTCGCGACCCTGTCGCTGCCGCCGCTGCGGGACGTGCTCGATCCCGACAGCACCGGCATCGGCGACGTGGGCAAGACCGTCGCGCAGGCCATCGCGCCGCTCGTCGAGCGGCTGAAGGCCTCCCGGCGGGACGCGGAGCTCACGCGCCAGATGTTGCTCGCGCTTCGGTATGTGCTGCCGTCGCAGCGACCGAACCGCCGGCGGCCTCGTTTGGCCGGCCGCGATTTCCTGGACGACGCGCTCCGACTGGCGGAGCTGGTGTCGGACGCTGAGGCGCAGGACGCTGCGCTGGTCGGCCGGCCCATCGTCGGCTCGGGCGCGCCCGCCCCCTCGGAGGCGGCCGACGACACCCTGCTGTCCGACGAGGAGCTCGCTCCCGAGCTCGAGCCGACGGACACGCGCGGCGGTCGGTACCGCGGTCGCCGCGGCCGCGATCGCCGGCCGCCGGCCGGACAGGGCGGGATGGGCGAGTCGGGCGCCCTGGCGGACGCGCCGCCCTCCTCGAGCCGCACCGGCGATCGTGGACCGCTGGGCGGAGACCGCCGCCCCGCTAGCCCCCCGCCGGTCTACCGGCAGCCGCCGAGACCATTGCACCTTCCAGCGGGGGATCGGCCCGGGCTGGAAAGCCTGGCCGCCGCGCTGCCGCCGCCGCTCTACACTGATCGGCCGAGCTATCTCGGCACCGGGACCTTCGGTGGCCCATGGGCCGCGCGCGACTGATCGCCCGCGCCGCGAGAGTCAGTCCCTCGGCAGGCCGTCGAAGAACTCGACGACGCCGGTCTCGAGGGAATATTCGGCGCCGACCACCACGAGGCCGTTGGTCTGGATGAGCTGCTCCAGCACCTCGGAGCCGTGCCGCAGGTGATTCGCGGAGACCCGGATGTTCGCGCGCACGGCGTGCTGGATCAGCGCCTGCGAGTCGTTCTTCAACTCCGTGGCCAGCAAGG
>CAYUFS010000058.1:0-32892 GCA_964443975.1 uncultured Myxococcales bacterium
CTTCACACGAGCCGAGTCCGCACTCGATCACGCCGCGTAGAATGTCCCTTCAGGGCTAGCGGGGTGGCAGACGAGGAGTGACAGCTTTCTCTACCATCACAAGCTACGCCAGACGTGGACGGTAACGGCCGGCGATCGCCTCGTGATCCAAAAGCTGGTGGTCACGGGTGGAGACACGGCCTCGCCCATCCAATGATGCGAAGAGGCGCTCCGGCGGGGCTGGCTTTCGCCCTTGCAGCGTGCACGGCCGCGTGCGGTGGGCCGTCGACCGGTGGACAAAAGGCAAAGGACGAAACCATGAGCGATCGTACAGAGCTCAATCGTGAGGCGATTCGCCGCGCCTTCGCGGGTTGGCAACAGGGCACGGCGAACATCGCCGACATGTTTGCGGTCGAAATGGTGTGGCGGATCGAAGGGCGCTCGGTCGCTTCGAAGGAGTACCGGACCAAGCAGGAGTTCGTCGACGAGGTCCTTGCCCCGTTCGCCGCTCGCTTCGCCGGCTCGAGCGAGCCCTTCCGACCCCTCCGCATTCGCGCGATCTGCGCGGACGGAGATGCCGTCGTAGTGCTCTGGGATGGGCGCGGCATTGCGCGCGACGGAAAGCCTTACGAGAACAGCTACGCCTGGTACCTGGTGATGAGGGACGGCAAGGTCGTCGAGGCGTCGGCCTTCTTCGACGCCATCGCGTTCAACGATCTCTGGTCTCGCGTCCAGCCCCCACCGGTCCCTCGCTGACGGCAGCGTGGATCGCCACGCCCCCGACCACCGAGGTAGCGCCAAACAGCGCGGTAGCGACGAGCATACGAGACGTATATACTTTATGACCGATGAGCACCCCCGCAAAAAATCGAAGGTCCGTTCCAGGCCCAGCCCCTCGAACAAGTCCAACGAACCTGAGCAGTCGCGCCAAGGTCTTCTGGACTGGCAACAGTCAGGCGGTACGTCTACCCAAGGAGTTTCGCATTCAAGCCGACGAAGTCAGGATCCGCCGTGAGGGAAACCACCTGGTCCTCGAACCCCTCCCTGTCGATCGGAACGGGTGGCCCCTCGGGTGGAGAGAGGTATTCGGGGCCGGCGGCGACGGCCCCCTCGATCTCGGAAATCGGCGAGCGCCTCCAGAACGGAAGGCGCCGCTCGGTCGCTGATCATGGCGACCACCTATTTACTCGACACAAACGTCCTCAGTCTTGCCATTCGTGGCCGGGCACCTCGCGTGGTCGATCGCCTCATGGCGACCGGTCGTGATCGAGTTGCGATGAGCATCATCACCGCAATGGAGTTCCATTTCGGGCTGGCGAACAATCCAGCAACCCCGCACCGGAAATCAGTCGAAGTTATTCTGGCAACGCTTCCGATCGCGAATCTGACCGAGTCGGTCCCCGCGATCTACGGTCGGCTGAGGGCCGACCTGGAACGACGGGGAAAGCCCATCGGGGCACTGGACACGATCATTGCCGCTCACGCCCTGGCGCTCGGCTCAACGCTCGTGACCAACAACGTTCGCGAGTTCGGCCGCGTGGTCGGCCTGTCCTGCGAGGATTGGAGCGCGTCAGCCTCCCGAACCTCATGAAGCACCTCGTCTGTTCCCGCGCGGGCATGCCGCCCGCCGGGTTTCCCCCATTCTTTTCGAGGTAACCCGACGCGGCGCGTACCTTCCGCGAGCTTGCCGGAATGCAGCCGACTCGGGCCTCGACATGACATGACGCAACGAGGCAACAGCCCTTGTTTGCACTGTCCCCCGGGCCGTTGAGCGAACCCGGCGCAGCGAGCAAGAGGGGCGCAGTTCCCGAGCTGGTGCGGGCGTATAATCCGCCGCGAATGCAATCGGAGGGCGCCTTTCAGCTGGTCGTGTTCTCGCGGGACGAAGCCCGGGTGTTCCCACTGCCGCGCGCCGGCGAGGTGGTGATCGGTCGCGACGAGGCGAACCTGATCCGCATCGACCATCCCTCGGTGTCGCGGCGGCATGCGGTCCTGCGCGTCGGTGCGAGCTTGGAGATCGAGGATCTGGGCGGCGCCAACGGGACGTTCGTTCGCCGGACGGCGCACCCGAGCCCGGGCAACGACACGGCGCATGTCAACATCCAGCAGCTCGTCCGGCGGAAGGCCAACGTGACGGTGGGTGACTGCCTCCTCTTCGGAACCGCGAGCGTGGTGGTGCGGCACTCGCCCCGGATTGAGATCCCCGATCTGCTCGCGGGAGACGTGGCGGCGGCTCCGGGGGGCGCGGGGCCGGTGGTGCGCGATCCTGCGATGCGAAGGCTCCATACGGAGGCGGCGCGCGTCGCGCGGGCCAGCATCAACGTTCTGTTGCTCGGGGAGACGGGGGTCGGCAAGGAGGTCCTGGCACGCGCTATTCACGCTTCCTCGCCGCGCGCGAAGGGGCCATTCATGGGCATCAACTGCGCCGCGCTCGCCGAGTCGCTGCTCGAGAGCGAGCTGTTCGGCAGCGAGAAGGGCGCCTTCACGGGCGCGCTGTCGCGGGCAGGCTTGTTCGAGGCCGCGAACGGCGGCACGGTGTTCCTCGACGAGGTGGGCGAGCTCCCCCTCGGAACGCAGGCCAAGCTCCTGCGCGTGCTCGAGGAACGGGTAGTGACCCGCCTCGGCGCGACCCGGCCGCGTCCCATCGACGTGCGCTTCGTGGCGGCCACCAATCGAGACGTCGAAGCGGACACCCGACAGGGCCGGTTGCGTCCCGATCTCTACTTCCGGCTGAACGGTGTCGCCCTCCTCATCCCGCCGCTGCGTGAACGGCCGCTGGAGATCGACGGGCTCGCGGCGTCGTTCCTCTCGGCGGCCTGCCGGGATCTGGAGCGGACGCCGCCTCTCACCATCTCGTCGGCCGCGCTCGACCTGCTTCGCCGGCATGCCTGGCCCGGAAACGTCCGCGAGCTGCGGAACGCCATCGAGCGGGCGGCCGTGATGTGCACCGAGAGCGCGATCTTGCCCGAACACCTTCCGCCGTCGCTGCTCGCGGCGACTCGAGCCGTGGGAACGCCGGCGCCGGCACCTGCCGCTTCGTCGCCTTCGAGCTCGTCCCCCTCCACGCGGCCGGGCCAGCCTTCGAATCTTCAGGCCGAAATGAAGTCGCTCGAACGCCACAAGATCATCGACGCGCTCGAGAGTTGCCGGGGAAATCAGAGCGAGGCGGCGCGGCTGCTCGGCATGCCGCGCCGAACGCTGGTCTCCAGGCTCAGCGAGATGGGCCTCACCCGTCGGCAGACGCTGGATGACGAGAGTTGACCGGCGGATAGGGGGAGCTCGAAGGACGATGGCAGGCGGGCGGAGATGACCGCTCCAGCGCACCTTCCCGAGATCATCGCGGGTCGCTACCGACCGATTCGGTTGATCGCCACCGGTGGGATGGGCGCGGTCTACGAGGTCGAGCACGCCGCGACGGGGGAACGCCTGGCGCTCAAGGTGCTCGCGTCGGGCGCGAACGCTTCGCCGGAGGCGCTCGTGCGCTTCCGGCACGAGGTCCGCGCCTCCGCCCGCATCAAGAGCGAGAACGTCGTCCGGGTGATCGACGCAGACCTCGCGCCTGAGTTGGGCGGCGCGCCGTTCTTGGTCATGGAGCTGCTCGAGGGCGCGGATCTCGAACGGGCGGCGGCCGCCGCGCTGCCCACGCCGGCGACGGTGGTCGAATGGCTGCGCCAGGTGGCGCGGGCCCTCGACAGGGCCCATCACCTCGGCATGGTCCACCGGGACCTCAAACCCGAGAACCTGTTTCTGACCACGAAAGAGGATGGCGCTCCGCTGGTCAAGATCCTCGACTTCGGCATCGTCAAGATGGTGGAGGAGGCGACCGCGGCCACCGCCACCGGGCAGATCCTGGGCACGCCCAAATACATGGCCCCCGAGCAGGCCACCGCGAACGCGTCCGTCACGGCGGCGACCGATCGCTGCGCGCTCGGGCTCATCGCCTACCGCCTGCTCATGGGCGAGAGCTACTACCAGGGCGGCGTCATGGTCATCCTCGGCGAGCTCCTGCACGGCGAGCTGCAGCCGCCGTCGGAGCGTGGCTCGCGTCTCGGCGCCGCGTTCGACGCCTGGTTCCTCAAGGCCTGTCACCACGACCCCGGGAAGCGTTTTGCTTCGGCCGCCGAGCAGATAGGGGCGTTGGCCGAATCATTGGGGATCCACGACGCCGCAATCGGGCCGACGCGCGAGACGTCGTCGCGGCTGGACGCGCGCCCCGGCGCCCTGCGGGCGCGTCGGGTCGTGTTGGCCGCGGCAGCCATCGCCACGGTGCTCATCGCCGCGGGGATCACCGGCCGCCTCGCCACGACCGGAAAGCGCGAACAGGCGGGCATCTGCGGGCTACCAAGCGTCGCGGCAACGGAGGCCTGTGAACCGTGCATGGCCGAGGCGTGCTGCAACGAGGCCCAGGAGTGCTCTAGAATTCAAGGTTGCCCGCCGTTAGAGGCTTGCATCCGCGCCTGCGGATCCGGCGATGCGGTGTGCCGTTCCCGGTGTTATGCCGCCGCCGGATCAGTGGCCGACCTTCAGCAGGGCCTCGAGAGCTGCCGGGCCACCCACTGCGCCAAGCAGTGCCTGCCCGGGCCGTGGGAGTGTCTCGGACGAGTCAAGTGGCGATATCCAAGCCTCAGGCCGAAGACCATCGCCATCAAGACCACGGCTATCTGCCTGGCCTGCGGTGCAGGGGGAGGGCAAGCGCCGCTCCCCGGCGCGACCGTGCGGCTCTGCTCGCTCGCGGATCCAAAATGCGGCCTCCCGCTGGCGGAGAGCATCACGGACGCTGGCGGCGCGGCGATCTTGAAGGTCGACACGTCGCTCTATCCGCCCCCGCTGGCGGCCTTCGTCGAGCACAAGAAGGGCGGCTACATGGACACATTGGTGCTCGTGAACATGCCCCCGATCGGGGGCGACCTGGACCTAGGCCGCACGAAGCTGCTCGACCCCAAGGTGAACGCCGCTCCAGCTGCCGCGATGCTCGGCACCAAGTTCGATCCCACGCGGGCAACCGTGGATGTCCTCGCGATCGACTGCAACGGGCAGCCTGCCCCCAAGGACGTGGTCGTGACTTGGCTGGATCGCGACGGCCAGACGGCCACGACGCCCTACTTCGTGTATTCCAAGTCGGCGCACGCGATAAACGTGCCCGTGAACGACGCCGGCCTCGTACGGGTCGTCGTCCGGGTCGCCGACACGAATCAGCTCGTGACCACCGCCAACGTCGTCGTTCGCCCGGGAGCGCTTTCCCTCGTGAACGCGGCGCCCGCGCCCTGAGCCGAGCCCCGTCGTTCGCCTTGGTCGCGACGACCCGCGACCAAGGCGGATCTCAGTCCAGGAGCGCGGCGACCTCCCTGATGCAGAAGCTGAAGCTCGTGGGTCCGGCCGGGCTCGTCGGCACGTCGAACACGATCGAGTGCACGTGGGAGGGATCGACCGCAGGTGGATTTTCGACATACGGAGGCCCCGCCACGTCCTTCCATCGAAATTCGTTCTGGCCGGCGTGGACCGGTGAGGTCTCCGCCGCGGCTCCACCCCAGAATGGCGGATCGCCGCCCTGGTGCGCGGGCACCTGAACCCGAAGCCCGGCGTTCGGTGGCGGCTCCGAATCGATGTGGAAAGCGAGACCAGTCACCCGGTGAGCGGCGGCGTCGTAGGGCTCGCCGTCGTTGAGCGTGAGACCGATGCGGGCTCCCCAGATGTTCGTCCAGTCGGGAGCTCCGTCGGGGCCGGCGATCGCCCTGGCGGCGACTCCGACCGCGCACATGCCGAGGTCAGCCGTCGGCCGAAAGCTCGGAGAGCGGGGATCAGGCGTGGCGAACAACGAGCACGCTTTCGCGGGGTGTTTTCCCTTCTTTTGGCAGTCGTCGGAGTCGGTCTCGGCGAACCACTGGCCCCGGATTCCGGTCGTCCCAGTCGTCGAATCGTGGACCCGACCGTTCTCGTCGGGCACGAGCGCCTGCGTCGCGCTTCGGCTGCCGGTTGCCCCCGGCGATGTGTTCGTCGCGGACCGGCAGCCGGCGCCGCCCGCTGCCACGGCGCCCAGCAAGCCACTTTGCAGGACCGCCAGGATGAGGGGCTCGGCGATGAGTCGGCGCACCCAACGTAGAATCGCCTCGCCGCGTCCGCGACGCAACGATCGAAGCGCCCACGAGGATGCGCGTCCTGGCGGCCGATTTGATCTGGGCAGATCCTGCTCACATGCGCGGGTCTCGCTCAGCGACTCGAGCATTGGAGTGGCCGGCGGGCGAGCCCGCTGACGCAAACTGGCGGGTCGGCCGCGGCAGTCTCGTCGTCATTCTCCATGGCCCCGACCTTGCTGGGGAGACTCGGCAGGGAGGCACGGATAATGATGACGAAGAGCAATCTCGGTATGGTGTTATTGGGAACCCTTGGCCTGGTCGGAGCTTGCGGTTCAAGCAGCGACCCTGTGACGACTCCGAAGGAATGCGTTGACCCGGCGGGGCCCGGCTGCAAGATCTCCGTCGAAGACGGCTCCTTCGTGCGATGGGCGGGGCTGACCACCGACGCCAACGTGGGCGGAACGTCGAGCGCGGTCGTCACGTACGCGCCCGGGAAATTTTGCATGTCGGGCACGGTCGATTCGGGTCCCAAGGACGCGGGTTGGGGTGCGATCCTCATCGCCAGCCTCGCCATAAACGCGACGGACACCCTGGTCGCTCCCTTCGACGCACCCGCGCTCGGCGTGACACAGGTTCGGTTCACCTTGGAAGGTCCCCCGCTCCAGGGCGTCATTCCCCAGGTCGTGCAGATTACGAGCGCTAGCTGCACGCAGATCCCCGATTGCTTGACGTCGTTTTCGCTTGCCGCCGCCGTCACCGATCCCGGGACGGTCACGGCCAAACTCACCGACTTCACGCAGCCCGACGGCACCCATTCCAACACCAGCCTCGACCAGACCCTGATTACGAGTTTGCAGTTCTACGTTCCGACCTCGCCGGGCAAGGCGGTCCCCTACGACTTCTGCCTCCAGGATCTGACGTTCCTCGGCGCCGACGGCAAGGAGCTCAGGCGGTGAGGCTCCCGCGAATCGCCGACTGTGCCTTCGGGCTCGTCGGCGAGTGCGCCTCCGAAACGAGCGGCGCGGCCCCCCAGCCTCCCTCGGAGCGCGGACCGGTTGTGCGACGGCTGAGTCTCAGCGTTCAAAACGGACCGGCCGCCGGCAATTACCAGGTGGGCGTCAGGAAAAACACCACGCTGCCATTCACCCCCATTGGCACCATGAATCTCTATGCGAGGAAAGTGGCGCAATCAGGAACCCGGAGGTCATGGCCAGGCTGACGCCCACGGCGAACATCCGCCGCGCCATCAAGACGGCCGTGCGTGCCCCGAATATGAACCCCGTCGGCGAAAGGTGTGTCGGTAGCCTGAGGCGTGAGGCGCTCGACCATGTGCTCCTGCTCGGCGAGCAAAAACTGGAAGACGTCGCTCGGCAAATACGTGCTCTACTTCAACAAGGCCCGGCCTCATAGGGTATTGGTCAACGGATCCCGGACGCCCCGACGAACGACGACCACGACGGCAAGATCATCGCCATTCCGGTAGCTCGGCGGCCTTGAAATGCCGTTACGTAGAGATGTAGGTGGCCGGGCCCTTATTCCTTCGCTGCCGCGAACCGAAAGGTCTGCGCGGCGCTCGAGCGTTAGCTGACTGCTTCCGAACCCGTCTCCTCGGTCTCCGCGGGCGCGATGCCCTCCTCTTCGCCCCTGTACTTACTTTCCGTACCCCGCAGCGACGATGTTGGCCTGGACGGCGTTGAGGGTCGCCAAGGTCGCGGCACCGGTCGTCATGACACCTTCGTAAAAGTCTCCCGCGGCGCTGTTGGTGTTGTCGCCGCCGATTCCGAGGATGATGGCGCCCTGCTTCTTCATGGGGGCAAAGCCGTTGGGGCGCGGCCCGTCATACATGGTCTTCAGGGTACCGGCCGTCGCGTCGCTCCCATAGAGCGCAAAGCTCCCCGGGGCCGCCCCGGATCGGCCGACGACCACGGCCGTGACGTAGTCGTACGGGAGAGACATGTTGGTCGCTACCCCCTTTGCTTCTTTGGCACCGTTTGCCCCCACGCCGGCGCAAAGACCGTTTTCGATGTCCACCTCCACCCAGGGGCCGGGGCCGACGCCGGTGGACTGACCGCTGCCTCCTCCGAAATAGACGGCCTCCATGGTGGCGTTGCCGTCGTCACGATTGTTCGTTTCGGCGTTTCCGTAGTCGTAGCAGCACGAGTTGACCAGGTCTTTTTGGCTCGACACCATGTATTCGGTCTCGGCGGCGTCGCCGGTTGCGGTGCCGGTGGCCTTGTCGTTCCGATAGCCCATGCCCACGCGAATGCGGACGCCGTAGACTTCGTGGCCGCTGGCCGTGGTCTTGAGATCGGTCGCGTTCGACGGCTTGTCCGGCCCGCTGCCGCGCTGACCGGCGGGGCCGGGCGTGAGGTGATTGCCCTGCGAGGACTGGTCGTAGATGATCGAGATCGTGCAGGTCGTGCCTGCGCAAAACGCGTCTTGCGCGGCGCCGTCGGCGAAGCCCCCGATGGCCAGAACCCCGATGTCCTTGGTCATGTTGTCCGACGCGCGCGTGACTTGGTAGAGGTTCCCCTTGTAGGCGCCAAAAAGAGCCCGCACCGTGCTGTGCGCGGCGACGCACGGCGTGCTGCCCGACGCGAAGATGTCGCAAACCCCGCTCCCTGCGGGTCCGCCGCCTTTGACGCCCGCCGCGCCGCTGGCGCCGCCCGCGACGCCCGAGTCGCCGGCCATGCCGCCGCGTCCGCCGAACCCCGAGCTCACGCCGCCCGAGCTGGCGCTCGAACCACCGGAGCTGGCACTCACGCCGCCCGAGCTGGCGCTCGAACCACCGGAGCTGGCGCTCGCGCCGCCCGAGCTGGCGCTCGAACCACCGGAGCTGGCGCTCACGCCGCCCGAGCTGCCGTTCACGCCACCGGAGCTCGCGGTCGTGCCGCCCGAGCTCGAAGTGGTTCCACCGGAGCTCGCGCCGCCCGACGCCGCGTCCGCGCCACCGGTTGCGCCGTTCGAGCTGGACCCGCCCGAGCAGCCGCCCACCGCGGCGATCGCGATGATCGCCGCGCCCGCCAGCAATGCAGGCCGGGGGCCGGAGACTACCGAGCGCGAAGTACTCGTGGTGGACTTTGCCGATTTCATGCGAGAACTCTACTACGTCCACGCTCGAGGTCACGCATCGACGGACGCTGGAGGCAACCTGAACTGCAGTGGCACGGCCAAGCCACTCCCACGACGTGGCGCGGCGGGCGACCGTCCTGCTCGGGCGAGCTTCCAGCACAGGCGGCCAAGAATCGGCTGACGTTTGACGCGAACCAGGTATGAATTCATACTTTTTAGTATGAAGCGCGCGACGTACAGCCTGGACGCGTCGACCATCGATCGGGTCGATTCGCTCGCCAAGCGATGGAAGGTGTCTCGGTCCGAGGCGATTCGGCGGGCCGTGGCCACGGTGTCGGCGGGTCCGAATCGTGATGGGCTCTCCGCGCTCCGCGCGTTGCAGGCGCGGATGGGCCTGACGAAAAAGCGGGCCGCCGATTGGGCTCGCGAGGTCGCGGAAGAGCGGCGAGCCTGGCGGCCGTGATTCACCTCGACACCAACTTCCTTATTCACGCCTTGCGGACGGGATCGGCCCAGGCGGAGGCTCTCGAACGGCTGTTGACTGGCGGCGACTCGCTGGGGCTGAGTTCGATCGCGTGGTCTGAGTTCTGCTGTGGCAGCCCTTCGGTTCCAGTGACCGAGGAAGATCGGCACCAGGTGACCGCGCTCGTCGGGCAGCCCGTTCGCTTCGGAGCGGAGGACGCGCTGCTTGCCGCCGAATTGTTCAACAGCGGGGGACGACGAAGAGGATCCCTGCCGGACGCGATGATCGCTGCGGTGGCCATTCGGTCTGGAGCCACGTTGGCGACGGTCAACCGCAAGGACTTTCGCCCCTTCGAGTCCGCCGGCTTGCGCCTGCTCGACGCCTGAAGGTCAGACGTGTGTGGCGCCTGCTGCGCCGTCCGCGGGATCGCTTGTCACGACCGTCGCCGTGGCCCCCTCGGTGGCCCGCGGGTCCGAGGCAAGCCACGTCCCCCCGATGGCCAAGACTGGGCCGCAGGACTACGAGGCGGTTCTGCAGGACGAGGAACACAACCCCCAACGATCTTGGGTGTGGGTCCCAAACTTCTGGGACGTTGTCCTCAGGGATCGAGGAAAGCGTGCGTCTCGGTGACCGCACGTATTGTCCCTCGCAGGTTCAGGCGGCCCTGGATCGTCGCGCGTTTGACGACGTAGTCGGCGTCCGCGGCGAGGGCGCCGTAGTTGTCGGGCGCCGGAACCGGGAGCTCGCCGAAGTACGAATTCATTCCTGTCGCGAAGGCCAACCACTGGCTGGCGAAGCAAGCCCTGACCTCGGGCATGGTGGCCAGCTCGCTCGCCAGGTCCGCCGCCCCGTCGAACGGCGCATCCGGGCCACTGCCGTCAAAGTTTCTGAGGACCCCGGTGGTGTCGATTGCCAGTCCGTTTTCCGTATCCTGGTACGCGCCGACAGCGTCGAAGTGGCCGAAGGCGAAGCCCAGTTGATCGATCGAATAATGACAGGCCGAGGCGCAGGCTTGGTTGCCGGCGACCTCCTCGGCCTGTCGGATCGTGACTCCCGCCGCGACCACCAACGGTGGGAAGTTGGGGGGGGACGCCGGGATGGGTTGGCAGAGGTAGCGCGCGCTCACGTTCAGGCCCCGTCTGGTCGGAGAGGCTCGATTTGGAAGGTCCGTGGTCGCTACCGTGGCCGGCTGGGTGAAGATTCCCGCGTAGCGCGTGGGGTCCAAAGCCACACGAGGAGAGGTTCCCACCGGCACGACGACCCCAGGAAACCACGTAGCGGTGTCGCCGCTGACGTACGCGGTCGGTTCGGTCAGGAGCGTCGAAAAATCACCCTGCGGACGCCAGGTGATGTCTTCGATGAAGCTCAGCGTCTGATTGACCAACGCAAGCCGAACATCCGCGGTTAACGCGGGAAACAGCACAGGATCGCGCGGGAATTGTGCCGAATCTGCGAAGGCGTCCAGGCCCAGCCACCAGCGATAAAACGCCTGTCGCCCCGCGAGGCTGCCGTCCTGAAGCAGGACGCCGTCGGCCAGCTCGCCCACGTCCTGGTTGGTCACGGGCGCCGATGCGACGATCGCGGCGATCAGCGAGGCCGAAGGCTGCTTTTGCAGCAAGAACTCCGACAGTCGGCGCGCCACCTCCGCTGGCGGGATCGCGATCGGCCATCCGAGACTGGCCTTATCGCCAAGGCTTGTGACCGTGGCCGAGGCATCAGGTGGGGGCGCCGTTCCACCCACGCCGGCGTCGAGCGAAGTCACCGGGCCGCCACCCGCCTGGCCCCCGGTTCCGGCCTCCGGCGCGCTGCCCACGGCTAACCCGGTCCCGGCGTCCGCCGCGCTACTGGCGCCGCTGCCGCCCGCTGTTGCCGCGCCGCCAACTCCGCCGCTGCCCGCTTTTTTCGACCCAGCGCCCGCGTCGGACTGATCTCCGAGGAGATGGTTTTCATCGAAACAACCCATGACGGCGAGGGCGCCGGTGGCAATCCCGCAAACAAGAGTCAGTCGAAGCCGAGAACGCTTGAGCTGCATGAGCGGTCTATGTCCGTTCGGCGCGCTTCCTGACAGCACGAAGCTCAGTCTCGCAGGCGAGCCCGGGCGGCCGCCGCATGGGGGCCGCCGGGAAACCGCCCGACGTAGTCGGCGAGATCGGCGCGAGCGCCCCTCTCGTCGCCGAGGCGGGTGCGGCACGCCGCGCGGCCCCACAGGGCGCGCTCGCCGAGCGGCCCCGAACGGCTCTCGGCCATGAGGGTCTCGAAATCTTCGACCGCAAGCGCGCACGAGCTCTCGGAGTTGAGCTCCCCGCGAATGAGGCGCAGCTCACGATCCCGCGCACCGGTCCCCAGAGTCAGCGTGGCGAGCACCGTCCGTGCCTCCGCCAGGTGCCCCAGCATCAGCAAGGCGTCAACTCGCGCGCTCTGAGCCTCGTGGTCGAGCATCCCGGACGGAAACCGCGCGGCGTAGAGGTCCAAGTCCGACAAGGCGCCGTTGGGATCGCGTTGCTGCCGCAGGTGCGCGAGCGCCCGTCCGAGGAGCACGCTCTCGTCCGCCAGCCTGGAGTCCTTGAGCATCGAGGCCGATGGTTGCGTCGGAACCGGAGCGTCGGCGGAACCCAATGCACGTGGCCGGTTGCCGGCGTTCCTCGTTCGCCCGAGCGCCGGCACCGGTCGCGCCACCGGGACAGTCGAAGGACTGGACGCCGGCGACGGCGACTGCGACGGCGGCCCCGCGTCGCCGGGTTCATGGCTCCCTGCGAGCTCGCGGGGAGGCGCCACGCGCGCGACCACGCGCGGCTTCAGCCCAGGTCGACTTGGCCGTCGCGAAAATCGCTCGAACATCTCGGTCACCGGCGGCCACGCCCGCATGCCGGTCTTCGCGACGACGACCGCGCCCGACACGACCAGGACGATCACGACCAGAGCCCAGGCGAGGGGCGCGGCGACACGAGTCCGGCCGCGGGTGATCGGCCGGTGGCCGAGTCGCGCCCAAATCCGATCAAGAGCCGCGGCGTCAAGTCCCTTCGGCGGCGAGCACCGCTTGATCAGGGCCCCCGCGCGCCTCTCGTACGTCGGGGGTGCCGCGGCCCCGATGCCTTCATGGGTCGCGAGGGTAGCCAGGCGCGCGAACGGTTCCACCGAGGTGGCCGTGTTTTGCCCGCTCCCTCGGACGATGACGGGGCCTCTCGGTTCTCGTGGCGTGCTCACGTCGGTTGCTTCGCCTCCCATTCGGCAAAGGCCCGGATCAGCTTTTCCCGTCCTCGCGATACCCTCGTCCACACATTGGCGAGGGACGTACCGGTGATGGTGGCGATCTCCCGACACGAGAGTCCTTCGAGCTCGAACAACACGACGGCGGTACGATGCTTCTCGTCCAGACCGTCCAGAAAGCGATAAAGGAGGTCGGTCGATTGTCGGCGCTCGAACGCATCGAGCGGGGACACCCGATCGTCGGCGATGTCCCGCTCCTCGGATGTTGCGCCAGGGCTCGCGTCCACGTGAAAGGGCCAGGCCCACCGACGCCGGCGCCTGGATCGCCTGCGGGCTTGCACCACGCGTACCGTGATTTCGTACAGCCAGGTCGAAACCAGGGCATCGCCACGAAATTCGCCGAGCCGGCGTTGCACGACGAGGAACACATCGTGAACGATGTCTTCGACGTCGAACCCGGGACCGGCCAGGCGAGCCGCCCAGCGTGAAACGCGGCCGCCATGACGCCGGTACACGCTCTCGAGATCCGAGTCGTCGCCCGGGTCGCAGGAATCGTCGCCGACCTCCAAGACCACGGGTCGGCCGGCGGCCGGGCCGTCCTGAACGCTGCTGCTCCAAGCGTTGCGCGCGGGAAGGCGCGAGCCGGGGGCAAATCGTGGACTGGAACGCGACAATGCCTCGGTTCGTGTCCCCGGCCTCCTCATCCTGACAGACTATATGGCGCGGCCGGTCGAGCCGCGTGGGTCCACGGCCTGCGACTCAACGCGCCGAGGTCAACGCCAGACCGATGCGGACGAACCCTTCCACGGCGGGCAATTGGCCGACGTCGCCAATGCCACTTGCCCGTACCGTGTGGCGCACGGGCCACCACGAGGCGGCGAGCTCCGCCCAGGGGGTCCAGCGTCCGCGGCTCGTGACGGCGCGGACACCCACCGCGGTGCCCGGATCGAGCGTGCCGTCGGTGCGGTTCAGTGTGAAACCCGCGCCCCGCATATCGAGCCAGGCCAGGCGTGCCTGGGCAAACCCGCGAAGCCATCCACCGCCCTCGCCGGTCCCGAAGAGGGGTCGCTCGATCCCAAGACCAAATGTCCACCGGCGCCAGGCAGCGCTGCCAGTTTGCAGAGAGACCTGCTGTTCCGATTGACCCACCACATCTGCGCGCAGCGATGATCGCCAGCCCGCCCGGGCGAGCCAGGCGCCGATCAGCGCAGCCCCCGCTTCGGCGGGCTTGTCCACGGATCCGCCCAGCGCCAGCGCCACGCCAACGCTCACCATCCAGGGTTGCGGCGGGGGCAATGGGATCTGCGCCGGGACGGCCCGGTCGATCGGTGCGACCGGCCTTGCGCGCGTCGTCAGAACCGGCGCGAATTCGGGATGAATGTCACTCTCCCAGTCCGCCACCGCTACCGCCGCCGCGAAGGCCAGGTCCTCGCACGCATACGTGCGCGGCAGGCGACGCGTGCCAATCAGGACGCCGTCCGCGCTCTCGAGCAGGACGATCAGATCGCCGTCCTCTTCCCACAATCGTGCGCGATCGGGTTTGTCACCGGCGGCGGTTGCGGCCACGAGGCCACGGAGTCGGGCCGCTACCAGATCCGGCGGTGGGCAGGACGTGGCCCCTTCCACCCGGACCGCTGCCGAGAAGAACGCGAGGAGCGCAATTGCGCCTGCTTCCGGCATCCCGGCTGTGCTCATAGCACCCGCCTCGAGGTACACCAAGGCCGTCCGTGCTCGTCATGCCGTTGCGAAAGCGGGGAGGTCGCATCATGCCGTCACTCGTTTTTCCCGCGAAGCGAGGGGGCGGGGAGGCGCCTCTGACCGATGGCAATCAGCGGCCCCGACCGCCGCCGTCCCGAGTAAACTGTGCCTGAGCCACTTGGCCGTGAAGTCGGCCGTTGTACTCTGCCCCAACTGCGGATAAGGGCTATCGAGGGTGACATGACCAGAGTTCGAGTCAACGCGTTTTCCGTGTCCATCGACGGCTTCGGCGCCGCTGTGGGGCAGAGTCTCGAGAATCCCTTCGGGGTCGGCGGCATGGCCGTCGCGAAATGGTTCACGTCTACCAAGACATTTCACGAGCACCTCGGCACCGGCGGAAGGGGTTCCGCAGGAATCGACGACGACATAGCCGCCGCGGCGATGCAAGGAATCGGCGCATGGATCCTGGGGCGCAACATGTTCGGTCCGGTGCGCGGCCCCTGGCCGGACCTCGAATGGAAAGGATGGTGGGGGCCGAATCCCCCCTACCACACGCCGGTGTTCGTGCTGACCCACCACGCGCGGCCCGATTTGGAGATGGAGGGCCGCACCGTGTTCCACTTCGTCACCGGGGGCATCCACGAGGCGCTGGCCCGCGCCCGCGCGGCCGCCGGCGGCGGGGACGTCCGCATCGGCGGCGGCGCGGCCGTCATCCGCCAATACCTGCAGGCCGGGCTGATCGACGAGATGCACCTCGCTATCAGCCCGGTGATCCTCGGGGCCGGAGAATCCCTCTTCACGGACGTGAACCTTCCAGCGCTCGGCTACACCATCGCGGAGAAGTGCTTCGGGGAGAACGCGATGCACGTCACCATCAGGAAAGGCCCCTGAACCCGTCGCCCCCCGAACGATCGCGAGACTATCCGCGTTCGAACGCGGTCGCCACGCGGCGCCGCTCACGGGTCCGCGGCGATCTCGGCGAGCAGCTCCCGCCGCAAGACGGCCCCGCGCGTTTCGGGGACCACGGAGATCCACTCGCGGTAAAAGCGAACGCGTCGGGCGCCACTGATGGATCGCTCGATTGTTCGATGGAAGTCGTCCCGCGAGCGAAGACGGTGCCAGTACGCCGTCAGCGCGCTCACCGTCACGGGCGTCGAGCGGGCTCCAGTCACGCTCCATAGGAGCCCCCAATCGCGTTGCGACAGGGGCAGTTGGGCGAGGGCGGCCGTCGACCCATCGGCGTGCAAGCCTTCCAGGGCCAGCGTCGCCATCTCGGCCCCGGCTATCGCTTGAAATGTTGGATAGCAGGCAAACGGCCAGGCGGTGGTCGCGCCACACAACCCCGCAGCGATGTTGCCGGTCAGCAGGACGCCGCCCATCACGGCGGTTGGCACGAGGCTGCGCCTCGGGGCCCCCGGCACCTGACGCCTCACGGCTGGCGTCCGGATGAACCAACGGCTGACCCGGTCCCAGTCGATGAAAACCGTGTAGCACAACCACAGGCCGCCGAACCGGATGTTGAGGAACGCCTGGTTGAAGGCATGGAACGCCAGCGCGCCGACGACGGCGATGGGGCGCAGCCGGCGGGCGACGATCAGCAGGGGAAAGCTCACCTCCAGGCATAGGCCTGCCAACGCCAACAACCGGCACAACGTCGGGTCGCGGTCGATTCGGAACAGCGGCACGAACGTTGGCGTCTGCGCCCACTTCAGGTACATCTGATTGCGGAGGTTGTCGCTCCATGCCCAGGCCAGACCCGACGCGCGCAGCTTCCAGAGTCCTGGAAAGACGAACACGCACGCGATCAGCAACCAAGCAACCCGGATGGGAAAGCCGTAGCAAGCGGACGGTTCGATCGGCGTCGGACGACCGCGACGCCGGGCGAGCATCGCATCGACCGAGAGCGCGTCGCCACAGGGGCTGGCGGCCAGCAGAGCCGCGAACCAGATCAGATGGTGGCTGTGCATGACGGCGCCAGCGAACTGCGGGACACCGAGGACGTAAGTTGCGGCAACCGCCGCCACCGCGAACGAGGCGCGCGAGAACAAACCGATCGCGCCGGCGCCTGCGGCCACCACCAGGAGGCCCACGCCTGCGCGCACGGCTGTCACGGAGAAGGGAAGCAGCGCGTTCGCCCACCCCAGCCCCGCCGGCGCGAACCGCAACTCCGGCGGCAGCCCGGCCCAGGCGGGCGCCGACCATACGTCGACCGAGGACACCAGGATCGATCCGATGGTGATGCGAAAGACGGCGAGCCGGATGGCGGACTCGCGCGCCAACAACCAATGGGACAGGTGGGACGCGACGGCGCTGGTGTGAAGTCGAGGCGTCACGGACGGCTCGGGCCGCAACATACCGCGAGGGGGATCCCATCGCACCAGCGTCCGACGAAGTGCTGTCGACCACCGCGCCCGCGAGAACTTGTTTCCACACGGCCAGATATTGATAGGATGGCCGCAAAAATGGACCCGAACGGCGATCAAAGGGCGGGGCGGCGGCGCTTGCTGGGGAGAAGCTTGTTGGTTGCGGCCATTGGTGTGGGCACGGTGAACCTGACGGGCTGTCCTTTGATCTCCTGCGCGAACTTGATGGCGCCTCCGAGTGGAAACGGCGGCCACGGCGGTTCTTTCCATTCCGTGGGAGGGGCGGGCGGGCATGCCGGAGCCGGCGGCCACGCACAGGGTGGCGCTGGCGGTGTTGCGGGTGCAGGTGGCGCGGCGGGCGCTGGCGGCGTGGCGGGCGCGGGTGGCGGCGCAGCGGGTGCCGCCGCGGCTAAGCTAGTCGCCCCGGTCGCGCGGTAGATAGCGATGCCCGAGGAGGTCTTCGAGCTCGAGCTCATGGGCGGCGGCATGGAGCGCCGCTATCGCCGGATGCGACCGGAGGTCGAGCAGATGCCGTGGGCCACCCTCGACCCTTCGCTTTACCCGGAGGCGTCGGTGCTCGCGGCGCGGCAGGCGTGGACTGCTGCCGCGTTTCAGGAACATCGAACCGCGGCCGCCTGCGCCGCCACGCTGCGCGCGCTGGTGGCCGTGCGTGCGCCGCTCGATCTCCTTGCCCTCGCCGCGCGGTTTCCGCTCGACGAGCTGGTCCACGTGGAGCTGTGCGCGCGCATGGCCATGCAGCTCGGCGGCGCGACGGAGCTGATTCACGATCCCGACGATCTCTGGTTCGACCCGGATCGATCGCTGTCGCCCATGGTGCGCGCCGGAGATCTCGTGGTCCGTTACTTCTGCGTGAGCGAAGCCATTTCGATTCCCGTGCTGCGCGAGACGTGTCGGGCCGCGGTACATCCCCTGTCAAAGGCCGTCCTTGCCCGCATCGTGCGAGACGAAGCGGCCCATGGCGCGTTCGGTTGGATGTTCCTCGATTGGGCTTTGCCCCACATCGACCAGGCGGGCATCGCGGTGCTGACAGCCGCCGCCGAGGACGCCCTGCGCCAGCTTCGTCGAACCTGGGACGAGATCCGCCGCCGTCCGCCCGTCATCGCCAGCGAGGTCAACGCCCTCGGATGGCTCGAGACGGCGGAGTACCTGACGCTCGTAGATCGATCTCTCGAGAGCAACGTCCTCGCCCCTCTCCGTCGGCGCGGTATCGTGCCCAGGCCGTGAGGCGCGCGGGCCCGCGTGAGCGGGTAGCCGGGCGTCCTGCTCGCCCATCCGCTTGTGCCTCCGCAAGACGAAGGCAGTCGGTTGCGGTCGGTCACCGATGGGAATAGCTTCGACGAGCAAAGAAGGACATCCGCTACCTGTCGCCCGACGAGATCAGGGCGACGGCTACGCAGGCGCTGCGCCTCCGTCTGGCAACCTATGAGTACAAGGCTCCCCCGTATGCGGGCCGCCGCCACTTGGGATTCATCATCGAGGACAGTCCGACGGTGCCCGCAGTCGATCGCGACGGGGATCTCGTCGACCTCTACGGCTACACCAGCATGCTGTTGGCGACGACGCAGTCGCAGCAGCAACAAATCGAGGCTCTCAAGAAGCAGATCGAGGCCTTTAGCCGGACCGTCCAGCGTCTGTCGCGTTCAGGCGCACCTCGTGGTGCGTCCGAGCGGCCATGATCTCGCAAAGTGGCCGAAACAGGCCATCGGGCCGCGGGTCGATGCCCGGCGCCGCCGGCCAAAGATAGATGACCTGGATCCGGCGAACCTGAAGCACTATGGGTCGGGAGGCATCCATGAAACCGATCCGATGGCGATCCTTGGGTTTGCGGCCGTTCGACCACCAGCAGGGGGCAGAAAGGTGGGTGTTTGCGCTGGTCCTGATGGGCACGATGGCGTCGAGCGCGTGCTGGCTCGACAAGGGCATCGTGGACCTTCCGGCCATTCAAGACGCCGCGCCGCCGCCCAGTGCGGGCGGGTGCAAGTGGGTGGCGGGCTCAGGGACTAGCTGCACGTTGACGGACGTCGCCTGCGATCAGCACCCGGCCTGTCCGGCGTCGTGGTCGCGGGCCAATTCGCCCGGCAGCTGTCCCCAGGCCGGCGCCAGGTTGTTGACCGAGACCTGCGACGGGTCTTACCGCTGGAGCTTGTCGTCGAGCGACGGCTACCTGATCGTGGCGTGCTACTACGATATGTCCAACGGTCTGCTGGCGGGCATCGATTCGCAGGTCTCGTTGCCGTGCGGCACCAACGGGTTCCAGTTCGGCACGATCCCGCGGTGGTGCCACTACGACGCCGGCGTGGAGGTTCAGCAGATCACCTGCGCGAAGGCCGGCTCCGGCGGTGCGAACGACGGAGGATCCAGCCAAGCCTGCGACGGTGCGCCCTGTTACGGCGGCGGCTGAGGTCGTGATCGAGGAAGCGGTCCGGCGGGACCACGCCGTCCGCGCGCTCGGCTGGCCCGCAGCCGCGACACCTTTGGTTCTCGGAGACCGATGCCGGTGAGATTGGGTACTTCACGCCCTGAATATCGGGCGCCGAAATCTTGCGTCCACTCTGGCGGCCCCGTGCCCCACCGCCCCCCCGCCCCCCCGCTTCGCGGGCGCACCTGCAAGCCCATGTGCGCGTCGCCTGTCTCGCCCTCAATCTCGGCGCGCGGCGCCAGCTCCGCCACCGATGTGGTCGCGGAGCTGCGGTCGCTGAAGATGAAGGTCCGACGCCGAACTGATCGGCGCAGACCAAGGTCGCGGCGCAGAAAGTTCTTGCAAAACATTCAACCATTTGGTTGAATGTTATCGATGGACGACCTGAGCACCATCCTGGGGGCAATTGCGCATCCCGTGCGCCGGGCGATCGTCTCCCGGCTGTCGGGTGGCCCGGCGCGCGTGACCGAGATCGCCGCGCCTTTCGACGTGTCGCTCAACGCCGTCTCCAAACACCTCAAGGTATTGGAAGACGCTGGGCTAGTTCGGCGCGAGAAGGTCGGGCGCGATCACATCATCGAATTCCGCGCCGCGCCGCTTCGGAGAGTCTCGGTCTGGGTCCACGAATACGAGCGCTTCTGGAGCGAACACCTCGACAAGCTCGAGGGGTTCTTCAAAGAGAAAAGGAGAAAGTCATGACCGCGAAGACGAAGACCATGGAGATAACTCTCGACCGCACAATCCAGGCCTCTCCCGCCGAGGTCTACGACGCTTGGCTGGACACCGACAACCCGGGAACGCCGTGGCACAACTCCAGCAAACTGATCTTCGATCCCAAGCCGAAGGTCGACGGAATGTTCTATTTCAACAAGGTCAGCAAGGAGGGGGAGAACTGGGCGCACTTCGGCCGCTTCACCAACCTCGAACGCGGCGTAAAGATTCAATACACTTGGATGTCGACCTTCACCCGAGGGATCGAGTCGGTCGTGACGGTTGAGCTCCAGAAGAAAGGCGACGACACGCTCCTGCAGCTGCGTCACGCCAACCTCCCGGACGACGACTTCGGCCGCCTACACGATGGGGGCTGGAACCAGCTGGTTGGAACTCTGGCGGAGCGCTTTCAGGCCAGGAAGACCCGTTGAAACGACCGGTGAACCTGACTCGAGGCTCAGCCCCGTGGAAGGGCGGCCGACGATTCGCCCCGCGACCCTTGCTGAGCGGTCGTCCCCGATTCGACCGCGCCGGGAACGGAAACGCGACGGCCGCTCAGTTCTTGCTCAGCGTGATCGTGCCCGACAACGACTCGCCCATCATCGTGGAGCCCGCGCGCGGCGACTCGGTGAGGGTCGTTCCCCTCACACAGTAGTCGCTCTCGTCCGCGGTGCCATCGGAAGCCGTCTCGGTCAGGAGGTCAGGGATCGGTCCCGTAGACGTCGCCCGGTGTCGAGGCGCTGAGGGCGTTGGTCGCGACCAGGTGCCCCCCGGAGAATCCGACGACGGAGCCGAACTGCTTGCCGGAGGCGAAGTCGAAGGGGATCCAGATGGTCGATTGCACGAACGTGTCGTTGGGTTGCCGCTGATACACGAGCACCGCGCCCGCGCTCGCGGCGCTCCCCACCGCGAACGTCGGAGATCCGACGGCTAGCCGAAGGGTGACGAACGGATGACCGAGCGAAGGGCCCTCTTGGTCGAACGCCAAGCCGGTGTCGAGGGGAACGTCGGACCCGGACAGCGTCCAGGTCGCCGAGAAGACGCCGGCGTTGCGGCGGTAGACTCGCACGGTTCGACCGCTCCCGGAGATCTCGCCGCGGATGGCCAGATAGTCGCCGGAGAGAGCGACGCCGCGACCGAACTGGTCGAGGTCGGCGGGGCTGGGCGCGGTGATTGTCTGTGCGGCGGCGAACGCCGAGCCGTTCCAACCGTAGACGTGCACCTGGCCGATGCGTGGGCTCGCCGGATTGGGGAACCCGCTCGACGGCGGCTCCGAGACGACCAGCGTGTCGCCGTCGAGCGCGACCGAATTCCCGAAGTTCATGTCGAAGTTCGTGGCCGCGATCGCTGATTCGAGCAGCTGGACCTGGGTCCAGGTCGATCCCGATCTGGTGTAGACGAATACACGTCCGTCGCCGCCGTTGAAGCGCCGCGACCCGATCGCCAGCCGGTCGCCCGAGAGGACCACCACGCTGGCGTCCGCCGACTCCTGGGGCTCCGCGGTCGAGACCAGGTCCGGGACCAGCTCCTGCTCGAGCGCCCAGCTCCCATCGACCCCGCGCAGGTAGACGTCCACCGTCCCCAGCGGATCGGTCGACAGCGGATTGTGCCTCGAGAAGAAGGCCAACCGACCGGCGTCGGTGGACACGGAGGTCACCCGCGCGCCGGCCGCGGCAGGGATCGTCTGGGTGAGCGACCATCCGTCGAGATCGCGCCGGTACACGTCGACGGAGCCCCGCGCGGCGGCCACCAGGGTGTCGCTCGAGACCGCCACGGCGCCGCCGTAGAGATCCTGGGGCAGGCTCTCGGCGGCTGCCAGGCGCTGGCTCGCGGACCAGGCCCCGGGCGTGACCTCGCGGAAAGCGTGGACCGTGCCGGCGCTGGAGAGTCCCGGCTCGACTTGTTCCTCGGTGGCCCCGGCCAGCGCCAGGCTGCCGGAGATGGCCACGGCGCCTCCCAGGTGGTCGTCGGGGGCACCCGTGGCTGACACGAGCTTGGCTGTCTGAGACCACGCGCCACCCGCCAGATCAAAAACGTAGGCGGCGCCCGCACGGAGCGCGGTGGCGGTCGCACCTGCAGCCCCCACCAGCACCCGGTCGTTCGAGAGGGCGACCGCGCTCGCGAAGAAATCACCCGCGGCGGCGTCTGCCGCCACCAGCTTCTGTGTCTGGGTGAACGCGCCGCCGCTGGTGCTGGTGAACAGGTAGGCAGCCCCCGCGTCGGTGAGCCCGCCTCCGAGGTCGGCGTCGATCGCCCCGACGACGAGGTAGCGCGTGTTCGGGATCGTCGCGCTGGCCGACACCGCGAGCGCGCTGCCGAACACGTCGCCAGCCTGGGCATCGCTGGCGGTCAGCGTTTGCCCGAGCGTCCAGGTCGTCCCGCTCGGGCCGTAGACGTAGACCGCGCCGGCAGCGGCCAGTCCGCCGAGGTTCCTGCGCAGGGCACCCACGAACACCGCGTCTCCGACGACGGCGACGCTGCTGCCGAACTTGTCCTGCGACGCAGGTGTCGGTCCGGCGAGGACGGCCGGCGCGCCCCACGACGAGCCCGTGCGGTTGTAGACGTAGGCGGCCCCGGCGTCGACGGCCGTCCCCTGATCGCGGTCCACGGACCCCACCACCAGACGGTTGCCGTCGAGCGCGAGGGAGACACCGAAGGCCTGAAAGGCTTCCGGCGAGGGCGGCGAGAGCTTCGCTTGCTGAGTCCAGGAGGTTCCCGAGCGCTGAAATACGTAGACTGCACCCGCGCGGTTGGCGCCCGGGGCATCGGCCAGCGTCGCGCTGACCGCCAGCGTGTCGCCGCTGTCGGAGAGCGCGACGACGTCGCCGAACTGGTCATCGGAGGCGCCGCCGGAGACGACCAGGCGCGCCTGCAGGTTCCAGACGTCGCCCGTCTGGATGTAGACGTAGACGGCGCCCTGCTCGCTGGCGGCGTCATCCTCCTGGTAGGCCCCCACCGCCGCCGTCTGCCCGGAGATCGAGATGCTGCGCCCGAAGCGGGCGAAGCTGCTGAGGTGTCCGTTCTGCAGTCGCTGCGACGGGCACGCCGCCGCCCCCAGCGCCGCGATCCCCGCGGCCACCGCCAGCACATTTTTTCCAGCACGCATGCAGCAGGAACGCCGCGCGCCGTGAATATTTCCTGACGAAAAACCACCCGCATGCTGGCTACCATGTCCATCCGCGCCGGTGTTCACGAAGTGGGCGTGGTGGAAGCCGCGAACGATGATGGGCGCGCCCACCACCCAGCTCGTCTCGACCTCGACTCCAGTTTCCCGGTCGCCCATCCACATCGCCATCAGCGCCGGTCTCGTCAGCGCGTCCCAGACGGCCGAGGGCGGTGCGTCGATGACGGCACAGTGCTGCGTCACGGCCCAATGGTCCCAGCCGCGAGGAGCCCGCAACACCCCCGTTGCACGGCACCCTGCGGCTTGCCCTTCACTCGCCTTGGCAGTCCAGGCTCGGCGACCAGCCCACGAAGAGATCCCCGGTCGCCGGTTCCAGCGTCACGCTCGCTGAGCGGTCGAACCAGCCGCCCGGGTCGCCCCGCTGGCATGAGGCCAGGGCGGCGCGCGAGATCTCGGGCTGGGCCAGGAGCTCCAGTTGAACGCGCTTGCCAACGTCGACCCGGAACCACACCTGCCACCAACCATCCTGGGTGCCGTATGCAACCGCGTTGACGTTGTCGCCGGCGATATCGATCCGGGCCGGGGGCCTGATGTCGTGGCTCAGCTTGCCCCACAAACGCACCAGGCGGGACTTGGCATCGGCGCGCGCGGGCTTCACCACCCCTGATTGCTTGACCGTCATGGCGAGGCCACTGCCGCGCAGCCCGGTGGCGACAGCCACGGCCTGGGCCTTGGTGGGGAACGCGCCGTAGATCAAGACGAAGAGTCCCGGCCTCAGATTCGCGAACATGTCGGTCTGGATCGGGGTGGCGGGGAGGCCGGCCGCTACACGCTCGCCGCACCGGACGGCCGCGAGGCGTTCGCTGCGAAAAGCTTCGCCGATGACCAGCCACGCTGGCTCGCCCGTGAAGGTCAGGTGCCGGATCAGCGTGTCCGGCGGTTGGTCGTCTCCTAGGTATGGATTCGCGCGCGCGGGCTGCACCGCAAAGCTCGCGAGTACGAAGGCCAGCGTCGTCCATGACAGACAGAACCGCACGATGGGCACCGGTGTTTCCATACCGCGCAACCGTATGGAGCGCAGCATGCGGGACCGTGCCGCGACGAAGAATGCCCACTTTGACACCGCCCCGCCAGCTACCAGCCCCCCGACAACGAACCCCGGCGTGGTAAGAGCCCTTCCATGCTGGTGCGCGCCTTCAAAGACGGGGACGAGCCCGCGCTGCAGGCTGTCTTCTATTCGGCGGTCCACATCATCGCCGCCAAGGACTACTCGGTCGAGCAACTCGACGCGTGGGCCCCGCATCGGCCGGACTGGGAAGCGTGGACGAGTAGGATGCAGGGCCTTCGACCGCTGGTGGCCGAGGCGGACGGTCGCGTCGTCGGCTACGCCGACCTACAACCGAATGGCTACATCGATCACTTCTTCGTCTCGGGGAAGTACGCACGGCGCGGCGTGGGGCGTCTTCTGATGGAGTCGCTTCACGCGCGCGCAGCCGAGTCAGGGCTGGCGCGGCTCTTCTCCGATGTGAGCGTGACGGCCGAGCCCTTCTTCGAACGCTTCGGTTTTGTCGTCGTCGAACGCAAGGACGTGGTCATCGGACGGGTCTCGCTCCCCAACGCGCGAATGGAGAAGCTGTCCCCCTGATGGTCGCGGGCGAAGGGCTCGTACCGCGACGTTCGCGGGTTCCCGCCCTCCTTCCCAGCGCAGCCGCAAACGATCGCCGTTGCCGCTGGAGGGGGTTTCCCATAATCTAAAGGCCCTCCGCGTCTCGGCTCGGCGGAGCTTTCCGCCGTTGTCCCTTTCCGGCGCGGAGACAAGGCTCCCAAGATGCTGAATGCACCAAGGTTTGCGGCGTTGCTCTCGGTCTGTCTGCCGCTCCTGGCATGCGGCAAGGATGACCGCGTGGTCACCGCGCCGGTCGTCGCGCCGCTGCCCGCGAGGGTAGCGCCTCCAGCGCGGTCGTCACCGGGGGCGGTGATCGCTCCGTCCCGAGCCGCGCCAGAAATCACGATCGCGTCGGACGGGTCGGAGGTCTTGGCGGCACGGGTCAGTGACGTAGCCGTATTGCAGCGCCTCCCGGACGGTACCTTCAAGCGTCTGTGCGGAGCGCCGGACGTCGAGACGCGCGCGATGTTGGAGGGCGTGATGCGCGCTCGTCGTCCGGGAGCGAGGTGAGATTGCCGCCGGGCACGCCGACCCGGTTGGTTGTCGCTGCCGCGCTCGGGTTCGCCGGCCTCGCCCTGGGCGGCCGCTTCGCCGGCGCGGCGACCGTCACGATTCGAAACACCGACCCGCCAGGCTGGGGCTTCGGCGATCCGACGGCCGTCGTCCCGGTCGGGGGAAATCCCGGAACGACAGTGGGCGATCAGCGAATGAACGTATTCATGAGGGCCGGCCAGCTCTGGGGGGACGCGCTCGAGAGCGCGCCCGCCATCGTGGTCGACGCCAGCTTCGCGCCGCTCCCGTGTGGCACGAACCAAATCATGCTCGGACACGCGACCGCCACCAGCACGCGCCGAAACTCGCCCGGCTCTCCTCCCGACACGTGGGTGCCGATCGCATTGGCCAATGCGCTCGCCGGGACCGACCTGAACGGCGCCGAAGCCGAGATTCAGGCCACGTTCAACGGCGCCCTGTCGTCGTGCGCGATGGGACTTCAGGACTGGTACTATGGCTTCGACGGACAGGCCGGTAATGGGGTCGACCTGCTCGCGGTCGTGCTTCACGAGCTCGGCCACGGCCTCGGTTTCGCGAGCGTGATCAATCCCGCGAACGGTGTCGCCCCAAACGGAGCGCTGGACGCCTTCGCCCAGCACGTTTACGACAATGGCACGAGCGTGGCGTGGACCGACATGACGGACGCCGAGCGCGCCACTTCGGCCCAAAACGCCCGTCATCTCGTCTGGGACGGGGAAAACGTAGCGCGGCAGGCGGCCCAGATCTTGGCCTTCGGTTCACCGACCCTGACCACGGACCCGGTGTTGCCTGGGTTGGTGGGAAACATCTCGGAGGCCGATTTCGGGCCCCTCGTGTCGTCGGGGTTGGTCTCCGGCCCTCTGATGGTCGGCACCCTCGCGAAGGTCACGTGCAATGTGACCAACTTCGTCACGAATGGAATCGTGTTGCTCACGCAGTCCGATATTTGTCCCACGGTGCAGATGGCCCTCAATGCTCAAGATGCGGGTGCGCTGGCCGTCCTGATCATGGATCCGTTCGGGGTGGATCCGCCGTCCACCGCCAGTGTTGTGCCTTCGCTCCAGGCGTACGGCGCCGTCACGATTCCGGTCGTGTTCGTCTCGTCCCACGACGCGAGCATCTTCATTGCCGCGTTCGACAAGTCCAACGTCATTGACCCGACACTGGTGCTCTCCGCGACGGCGACGCAGCAGGTGGGCACGGACGGAATGGGCAGGACGCTGCTCTTCGCGTCGAGTCCCGTTCAGGAGACATCGACGCTGTCCCACTGGGATCCGCTGGCGCGGCCGGACCTGTTGATGGAACCGGAGATCGGCAGCAAGGCGACACACGACCGGCGGATGGAGCTGGCCGTGTTCCGGGACATGGGCTGGCATACCGTCTGCGGCAACGGGACGGTGGACTCAGGTGAGGAATGCGACCTCGGTGGCCAGAACGGCGCTCCAGGGGCGGCTTGCAACGCCGACTGCACGACCGCGCAGATGGGTGGCGTCGGCGGTGTCTCGGTCAGCGGGAGCGGAGGTCGGAGCGCCGCTGGCGGCGGCGGCGGCCTGGGAACAGGGGGCGCGCTTGCGACCGGTGGCACAACTGGTGGCCCGGGTGGTGGTGTGAGTAGCGGGGGCGGGCCGCCCGCCGGTGCCGGCGGGAGGGGACAGGGCGGCTCCGGCCTCGCGGGAGCCGGCGCGAATGCCGCGGGAGGCGGTGAAGGCGGATGCGCGTGCGACATGGCCGACGTCGGGCTCGACCAACCCGCGGTTTTCCTGCTCGCGCTGGTGGGCGTGACGTTGGCGGCTTGCCGCCGCCGCCGGCCTGCTCAGCGCCTGGTTGGACAGTGACGGGTTGGATCGTGCGGGGCCAGCGCGCCGGTGCTTTGCCCTGCGGCGCCCACGAGGCGCGGATCCTCCGGGGGATCTCCCGCCGCGTGCGTATTTCGGGAGTGGTGGCCACTCCGGTCTCCGGCGGGTCGAGTTCTCGGCCGACACGACCAAGCTGCTCGCATCCGTGAGGACACGGTATCAGCTATGGGACCGGTCCCTGTTCAGGCGGTGGGTCACGCCGGGTTCCAGTTTGACCCAGATCACCGCTCCTGGCGGGTGTCGGTAGGGGATCGGATTCGGGAGGCGCCGCGCATTGCGGAGGACCCAGGCGTAGGTTGTGTCGTAGCCGAGCTCGTTGGCCCGGAAGCCAGCGCGTCTCGCGTTTCGCTGCAGCTCGGCCAGGGACAGGGGGCCAACGACGTCAACGATCTCGCAGACGCCGACGATCTCGCCGGACCCGCTCTCGATCAAGGCAACGGAGCCGCGTTTGGCTGTCGCCTTGCCTCGGATCTCCCACGTCTTGGTGCCCGCCAAGATGCGATCGAGATGTTCCTTTCTGATCGGGAGGCCACGGGTGATTCCCCCATCTACCTGCGTAGCGTCCCCTGTTGTTCGATCGCCGAAATGCGTGGCAAGGAGCGTGCGTCCGCGCTCGGGTACAACCTGAATGGATGCGCCAAAGGACCGCTCCGCGATCCGCGCGAGGTCCTTTCCTACGACCGGAAAACGAAGAAGGTGGCGAGTCAGTCGGGTGTCTGGCTTGTATTCGAACGTCCAGAGACCGGCCGCGCTCTTCGAAGGAGCTGTCGTCACGTGAGCGGCAGCGTAGATCCCGGGCGGTTGTTGGAGACGCGCACCGCCGAACTTGAAGAGCAGCAGGCTGCCAGGTCTCAGCATCCGCCGACAATTTCCCGCGACCCAAGTGCCCACGCCCGTGGCGAGCAGGGCCCTCGCCGACGCGATCGCGTCGGTGGGATCCACTGTGTATTGATACCGTCCATTGTTGGGGTTGTGGTGGACGATGAAGGTGTTGGTCATCGCTGCGATCAGTTCCGCAGATCATCAAGAAATTCGGACGCGGGCGCGACGCTGGTGACCAGGAGATGGTCCCGGGCCCGGGTACAAGCCACGTACAGCAGGTGGCGTTCGGTGTTGTAGACCTCTTCCAGGTCGGAGTCGTCTCCGACGGTTTCGATCCGCTCCTGCAAGGGGATGATCTCGTCGTCGCAGGCCATCACGGCGACGACCCGGAACTCCAGTCCCTTCGCCAGATGCATCGTGCTGATCGAGAGGTGGCCGCTGGTCACGTCGACGTTGTCGTCGAGGACCTTGAAGGGGACCCCCGCTACCTTCGCGGCAGAACGGGCCCGCTCGAGCTCTGCGGGCGATCGAACGAACAGTCCGGCTTCGTGGGGGGCGACGCCATTACTCAGCAGGTCAGCGAGCCACCCGCCCACGGTCGCCGCTTCATCCTCGACGCTATCGCAGACCGTGATCGTCGGGGCGGGCCCGTTGAATACGGAGATGGTGCCCCCGCGTTCCTCGGTGTTCCCGTCGGCGTCCGAGACCTCCGGGCCCAAAAGGCGGTCCGCCTGCGTTCGGATCTGGTGGGAGGTCCGGTAGTTGACGTGCAGGGTCCGCGCCCGGCCGCGGATGTCGACGCCCAGAGCCCGCCACGAAAACGGTTGCTGGAAGATGCGTTGCCCGAGATCACCCGCAAAGAACAGGCTGTTCGGACCATCGGATCCGAGTGCCGCTAGGAAGCGCAGATGAGCCACGCTGATGTCCTGGGCCTCGTCAGCGACGGCAAACTCGAAGGGCGGTTTCGTGCTTCCGGCCACGACCACGGCGAGGCGGCTGAACAGGCCGGACGACGTGATCCAGTTTCCAGCGGCCAAGCGACGCCGGACGCCTTCGAAGATCGACCACAGGACGGCGCGTTGTTTCTCCGGGAGCCGAGTCTTTCTGCCCAGGCGCCGCACGTCACGGTAGGCGTCCCACGTATCCAGCTGCCAGGCGTCGACCACCTGCTCCCACTCGGTCAGCAAGAAAGACCCGCTGAACTTGTGGCCGCCGACCTCGGCGGCGACGTCGGCCAGGAATCGCCTCACCTGGTCTGACGTCACGATTCGGCTTCCACCGAGATGGGGTTTGAAGAGGCGGTAGCCCAGAGCGTCGATGGAATGCACTTCGAGTCGCTCGGCCAGGCGCGGCTCGTTGCTGATCAGTCGCCTGAGCTTGGTCCGCAGGGCATTTGCCAGGTTCTCGGAGAAGGTGGTCAGCAGGACACGGGAATCGGCGTTGGCACGGGCCAGAAAGACGGCCCGATGCAGGGCGACGATGGTCTTTCCCGTGCCAGCCGACCCGGAGACCCGCGCCGGGCCGCTGTAGTCTCGCTCGACCCACTGGCGCTGGGCGGGATGCAGAAAGACGGTCCATTTCTCCCATGGATACTCGAGGGCGCGTTCCAGCTCCTCGAGGTTGTTCATGACCCGAAAGCGACGCTGCGCATCGGGGTGGGCAAAGGGATCGGCGCCAAGGGCGGCAGCCTTGGCGACCACCGGCCGTCCGCCGGTCGCGAGCTCCAGCAGCGCTTCGGCTGCCTCGCTCGGGAGGTGGTCCGCCACCAGGAGCAATGTGTCCTCGTTGGCCTGGCGAACATCCGCCAGCCACTCGGTGGGAACGCCGTAGTTCAGCAGAACCTCGTCTGCCACCGCTGCAAACAGGCGCGGCTTGGGTGGCGCCGGCAGCTCCGCCTGCACGTAGACGGGAACGACGATCTCCTGGACGGTCTCCCGAATTTCGACCAGCTGGGCCGCACCCGTCTTCGGATGGGTCTCGAGCTTGCGCCGCTCGGCCCAGTGGTACGCCTTGTCGTGGTGATCGACGTAACAGAGCAGGAGGCTCGCCTCGCTCTTGTGGACGATCAGGCGAATGTCGCTGCTGACACGGACCGACCAGAAGTTCCTGTCCCTGGCCTTGTCGAGCTTGTGAAAGCTCATCCCGGGGGCGGCCGGGTTCACCTGCAGGTCGAACGCGGTCGTCTTGACGGACTTCTGCTCGTCGCCGGTCAGCCGCGAGAGACTGTCGGTGAAGGTGTCGGCGATGCGGAATTCCATCAGGCTCTCGGCCAATGGTAGTTCATTCAGACATCACGCCGCCACCGAGGTTCAGGCCACTCTTGAGCTTGCCGTCTAGCTCTTCCTCGATCTGTTCGATGCTGGGCAGATTCGTATCGAGCGGTTCGGGCAGCGTGCGGACCAGATGATATTCGGCGATGCCGATCGGTTTGTCGATTCCAGAGAGGGCATATTCGGCGACCAATCGGTTCTGCGTCTTGCAGAGCAGGAGACCGATCGACGGTTTGTCGTCAGGTGCCTTCACCTTGGCGTCCACGGCGCCAAGGTAGAAGTTCAGCTGACCGGCGTGTTCGGGTTTGAAGGGAGTGGCTTTCAGCTCGACGACCACGAAGCACTTCAAACGCGTGTGATAGAAAAGAAGGTCGATGAAGAACTCATCGCCCCCGATCTCCAGGCGGAACTGCCGACCAACGAACGCGAAGCCAGCGCCCAGCTCCAGCAGGAAGCGCGTGATGTGCCGAATCAGTGCGTCTTCGATGTCGCGCTCGTGAGCCTCCTCGCCAAGGCCCAAGAAATCGAAAAGATAGGGATCCTTCAGGGCCTGAGCGGCGAGTCCGGCGCCGGGGTCGGGGAGGTGGCGGTCAAAGTTGTTCGTCGCCGTTCCCTGGCGCAGGTGAAGCTGGTTCCTGATGTGCACCTCCAACGTGGGGCGCGACCAGCCCTGCTGGACGACCTGGGCCGCGTACCAGGACCGTGCTGACTCGTCCGGGACCTTGGTCAGAAGGGTGACGATGTGGAACCAGGGCAATTGGTCAGCAGCCTGCTGACCAATTTGGAGTGTGGGACATATCTGGGCGAAAAACCTCATGTATTTGAGGTTGGAGCTGGAGAGTCCCTTCATCTCGGGGAAGGCGTTTCGTAGGTCGCTCGCCAGACGGTCGATGACTTTGGCGCCCCAACCCCGTCGGGATTGGCGCTCCAAGATCTCGGCGCCGATCTGGTGGTAGAGCCGAACCAGTTCCTGGTTGACCGACAGCGCTGCCTGCTGGCGGGCCCGGGCGATCCGACCTTTGAGGCTGGCCAGCCAATCGGCGTACTCCGCGGGGGAGACGGGGCTGGCGGCCCGGGCGTCATCGAGGTCGTTCATCGCCAACCATCGGCGATTGAACGACCTTGTTTCGTCGAGACGGGGCAGCTCCTTGCTGCTCCGGCTAGAAGCCGAAGACCCAGGGCTCAGGCAGAGGTCATACCTTGAACACCTTCATCACCTCGTCGCCCAGGTGGTTGATCACCTTGACGGCGATGCGGCCGGATTTTGGCTTGGGGAAGGGGCGTGAGGTGTCGCTGTTCAGGGTGGCCCAGGCTTCCTGGTTGATCTCGGCCTTGAGGGTGGTCTTGAGGGCGTTGTAGGGATCGTTGGCGCCCAGGAAGTAGGCGTGGCGGACGAAGAAGCTCTCCTCGTTGTAGTCGGTGTCGATGAACCAGCAGGCGATGCCGTCGGGACCGTCGCTGCGGACCTCGCCGGTATTGGGGTGGAAGACATCCACGCCGTTGACCTTCACCCGGATGCTGCCGTCCTTCTCGGGGAGGAGGGTGATGTCCGGCTCGCCGAAGATGACGAAGAGGTTGCCCTTGCCCGTGTTCTTGAGCTCCTCGGACATGTGCAGGTCGGCGTTCATGCGCGCCTTGAGCACGGGGATGCGGCCGAGCTTGCTGATTTCCGTGGCGTGGGCTTCGTAGTTGAAGGCGCAAGCGATCAGGACGTCGAAGTCGGCGTCGGCGGTTTCGCGGGCAGCGACCACCAGGTCGGGGCGGGTGACGGTGCCGAACTCCGGCCCGATGAAGATGGCGGCGCGCTTCTCGGTGCCGGTCTCGGCGTTGCCTTCGCGGTAGCGCCCTTCGGCGCAGACGAAGTGCCCGGGCCAGGGGGTGAGCGCGGTGAAGGTGATCTTGTCCTCCTTGTGCGCCTGCTGGACGCCAGCGGTCTTGAGGTTCTCTAAGATCATCTGGGGGAAGGTCTGCTTCTCTTCGTAGGCGGCGCCGGGTTCGGAGAGGCGGTCGATCAATTCGTCGTTCTCGTCGACTCCGAGGACGCGGTGGGGCGACAAGCTTTCGACGGTGAACGGGCCGGCCACACGGACCTTCTTCTTGTCGTCGTAGGGTTTGTCGTAGAGGAATTCGGAATCGGCCTTGGCGGCGATCGAGGCGTCGATCTCCTTCTGTCGCGAGATGCGTGCCTGCCACCAGTCGGTATGTAGCTTCTTCGTCGCTGCGGCCCAGCCTGCCTCCGCGTCGCGAGGAAACTCCCATTCATGCCACTCCGTCTTCAGCGTCCTGTTTAGCGACGCGCGCAAGGGATCGAGCGTCTGTTGCCATCTGTCCCAGATGACGTCGATTTCGGAATTGTTGGCGATGGCTTTGAGGGTGACGTGGGGCACGCGCTCGTAAACAAAACCGTGGCCAATGCTGCCGCGTACCGGCCGTTGGGACGGCGCGGTACGGGAAATCTCGGCTTCCTTCACCTGACCTTCGCGCGAATCCGCAAGCAGGTAGTAGGGATAGCGTGCCCCCATGATTCGAGCTCTAGCCAATGCCAACGCCACACGCGATGTGTCGTAACCGCTGCACGGACGGCACATGGCGCGGGGCTGCGGAGGCCAGCACGAT
>CAYUFS010000059.1:0-32515 GCA_964443975.1 uncultured Myxococcales bacterium
CCGGCGATCGTCATCTTCGAGACCCGGAACGACGGCACCTGCACCGACGATCGCTTGTCCAGATCGTCGCCGAGGGCGTCGACCCCCTTCCACAGGTCGTCGAAGTTCGCGGAGATGGTGATCTCGCTGACGGGGAACGCCCGCTCGCCGCCCTCGATCCAGAAGCCGCCGGCGCCCTGCGAGTAGTCGCCGGTGACGGCGTTGAACCCGAAGCCCATCAGCTCGGTGACGTAGAGGCCGCGCGGTAGGCGCTCGAGCTCAGCGGCAGGGGTTCGTCCGGGGCGCAAGATGAGGTTCGACGTGGTCACGTGCGGCCCGCCGCCCACCCCGCGCCCGGCCGAGCCCGTCGAGCGCCGTCCCAGCTTCCGCGCCGAGAAAACATCGCACAGGAACGTCCGCAGCGCTCCCCCCGAGACCAGCACGTTGGTGCGCGCCGCAAGCCCCTCGCCGTCGAACGGCCGCGAGCCCGGTCCGTGCGGCAGCAGCGGATCGTCGACGATGTCGCACAGCGTGGACGCGACCGCGGTTCCTTCGCGGTCGGCCAAGTAAGTGCTGCGCCGCCACACGGCGCCGCCCGACATCACGCCCGCCAGTTGCCCCAGCAGGCCCCGGCCGGCGTCCGGAGAGAACACCACCGGCACCTCGCAGGTGGCGATCTTGCGCGAGCCCAGCTTCGCGACCGTGCGCCGCGCCGCCTCGAGCCCCACCCGCTCGGGATCCTCCAGCCCGGACGCAAACCGCGACGCCGTCCAGTAGACGCCGTTGCGCTTCTTCCCGTCGGCGTCATCGCACAGCGGCTCGACCGCGAACGACACATTCGTGCCCCGGTAGCTGCCGGAGAATCCCGCCGACGTCGCGAAGGCCGACGCCCCGATCACCCGCCCGAAGGTGGCGCCGTCCGAATTGGTCACGCGCTTGTCGAACTTCAGCGCGGCCGCCTCGCCCGCGCGAGCGCGGTGCACGGCCTCCGCCACGTCTATCTCGAGGACAGCGTCGTCCCACAGCCCGAGCTCCGGCACCTCGCGCGCCATCTCCTCGGGCGCAGGCAGATCCGCGAGCGGCTCTGGCTCGGCCAGCTGAGCCAGCTCCACCGTGTCGCGCGCCAGCTTGGCGAGGCCCTCGTCCGAGAAATCAGAGGTGTAAGTGACGGCGGCGCGGTAGTCCTTGATGACGCGCAACCCGAGCCCCCGGCTCCCCGCCTCCTTCACCAGCTCGGGCTCGCCGAGGCGAACCTTCACGGACAGCTCCCTCCCGTCGCGCACCAGCACCTCGGCGCCGTCGGCCCCGGCGCGCAGCACCATCGACAGCACCTTCTCGGCTTGCACCTGGCACGCCGCTGGATCGGGCAGCGGCCTTCGTCCGTTGGACCCGCTCATCCGGCGCGGGTCCCGCCGACGGTGATCTCCGAGATCTTGATCGTGGGGGTCCCGATCCCCACCGGCACGGATTGGCCGTCCTTGCCACACGTCCAGGTCCCATCCGACAGGCGGAAGTCGCTCCCGAGCATCGTCACCTTTCGCAAGACATCCGGGCCGTTGCCGATCAGGTTCACCCCCTTCAGGGGCGCCGTGAGCTTGCCGTCCTCGATCAGGTAGCTCTCCGTCAGGGAGAAGACGAAGTCACCGTTGGAGATGTTCACCTGCCCGCCCGAGAAGTGCTTCGCGTAGACGCCGCGCCTCACCGAGCGAATGATGTCCTCGGGATCGTCCTCGCCCGCCGCCAGGAACGTGTTCGTCATCCGCGGCAACGGCTCATGGCGGAAGCTCTGGCGTCGCCCGTTCCCCGAGGGCGCGATGCCGAAGTGCTTCGCCGACAGGCGATCTTGCATGTACCCGACGAGCACGCCGTTCTCGATCAGGACGTTGCGCCGCCCCGGGTTGCCCTCGTCGTCGACGTTGATCGAACCGCGCGCATGGCCCACGGTGCCGTCATCGACCACCGTGCACAGCGGCGAGGCGACCGCCTTGCCGAGCTGATCGGTGTAGTTCGAGGTCTTCTTGCGGTTGAAATCCGCCTCCAGACCATGGCCCACGGCCTCGTGCAGCAAGATGCCCGACTCGCCCGCGCCGAGGACAACCTCCATCGGTCCGGCAGGCGCGTCCACGGCATGCAACATCCCGATGGCCAGGCGCGCCGCCTCGCGGCCGTGCTCCTCGGGGCTTTGCCCGGGGCGCAGAAAGTACTCCAGTCCGAAGCGCCCCGCCCCCCCCGACCGCCCCCCTTGTCGCTGTTTGCCCTCCTCGGCGACGGCGCTGACGCCGAAGCGAATCATCGGCTGGTGATCGCGCGCCAGGTGTCCGTCCGACGACACCACCAGGACCTCGCGCCACTCCTCGGCCAGCGAGGCCTCGACCCGAACGATGCGCGGATCCGCCGCGCGGGCGGCGGCGTCGGCGCGGCGGAGCAACGCGATCTTCTCCGCGCCGGCCAGGTCCAGCGACGATCGCTCGATGGGATAGAAGCTGGGCAGCGCGAGGCGCCGGACAGCGACTGGACCGGGGCCCCCGCCGCTCGACGCGATCTGGGCGGCCGTGCGTGCCGCGTCGAGCATGCGCTCGTCCGAGAGCTCCTCCGTGTACGCATAGCCGGTGGCGTCGCCTCGCAGGACCCGCACGCCGAGACCGATGGTCACCCCGCGCCCGACGGTGCGCACGCGGCCTTCTTCCAGGAGATAGTCGGCGCCCGACCGATACTCGAAATACAGATCGGCGTAGTCACCGCCCGACCCCAGCGCCGCCCCGAGCAAGCGCTCGGCGATGGTCGCGTCGATCTGATCGAGGGGACTGGCGGGGGCAAGGACGGGGGCCAGACTGGTCATCCGTTGAGCATGGCCGACAACAGGGGCGTCGCGCCAATTAATGCGCTGAGGTGCCCAACGCCTGCGGGAGGGTCGGGCGGCTATCGGTCCGGGGGCAGGCCCAGCTCGTCGCCCGTGTGCAGCTTGATCTTCGTCAGCCCGCGCACCTCGACCTGACGAATGCGCTCCCGCGTGAGGTTCAAGATCGCGCCCACCTCTTCCAGGGTGATGCCGCCGCGGTCGGCGACGTCGAGCGAGCACGTCTCGGCCATCTCCCACACCTCCAGGTGGGGAAAGTTCAGCTTGATGGCGCCGCTCTCCGGGTTGACGTCCAGATACAGGTGGTGCGAGCAACTGACGAACGGGCAGGGCCGCGTCGCCGTCCGGCAATCCTCGCGGATACGCGGCCGAACCACGTCAGCAGGGTAGACCAGCGTCTCGGAGAGCCGCTTCTCCTCGCGGGTCAGGCGTTTGGGCGCGATGGTCTTCGAACGAACCCGCCCGTCGGCCCCGGCTGAGTTGACCTTGCGTCGAATGCGGGCCACCTCGGGCTGAGGCTTGTCGTCATCCGATCCCTCCGCCGAGAGCCGCGCGCGAGAGGACTCCTCGTCTTCCGAATTGTCGTCCATTCTATTCTCCTCGTCATGTGCGGCTCGAGCGGTCGGGCGCCCGAGTCAATACAGATCGTTCAGGCCCCCGACGGCGGTAACTTGTGGCGTCGCCGGCTCCTCGCGTTCGGAGAGGCGACGTTCGAGCGTGGCGATGCGGCGAACCAGCTCGCCGGCCGCGCGCTTGGCCTCCACGATCTCGCGTTCGAGATCACGGCGGCGCTCGGGGCTGTGTGAATCGGGCCCCTTCGCCTCGCGTTCGAGGCCTGACAGCAGGTCGCGCAGATCCTTCTCCACCGAGTCGATGTCGTCCTTGAATCGGGCGAAGGATCGCTGGATCTCCTCGATGGTCAGGTTGTCGGCCATCATTCCCTTGACGGCGTTCACCCGGCGAATCACGTGCGCCGGGTACACGCCGCACGAGCCCCGGTGCTTGCCCTTGCGGCCGATTCGCACCGAGCGCGGGAGCAGCCCGAGCTGAACGTACTTCCGCAGCGTCGCCTCGGAGAAGCGAACGCCGCGCGTCTCGAACACGTCGACGATCTGCCGGGAGGTGAGGCCGTTTGGCCAGGCCCGTTCAATCTCCTGGATCTCGCGCTCGTCGAGCAGCGAAGCGACGGCGGAGGCGCTCTGCCAACGCCCCGTCTGACTCCGCCCGCTCTCCACAACTCGTTTCACTTGAGTATTGGGAATGTATTCTATTCAATATATTGACTTCAATAGAAAACTAACTGCGAATCTGTTCAGCGGTCGATTCTTTCGAGCGAATCCGCGCCGCCCGCCCGAACCGCGCCGCTCGCGAACGCCCGCGTCTCGCCGACAAACGCGCGCTTCCGTGACTGATCAGCCGGACCCTGACGGAGCGGTTTTCGAGGTGACCGCCCGCCTATACTCGGGCGATGCAAGCTCCTCGAAGCTGGTGGGCGGCCGGGCGCGCCCTCGTCGTCTCGGCCGCCGCGGCCGCTCTCTTTCCCTCCATCCCGGCGCTGGCGCTCGGCCCCCGCGACCGCCATCTCACCAGCGCGCGCCACGGAGTCTCGCTCGAGGCGCCCGCGGGTTGGACGTTGTCGCAGCGCTCAGGCTACGGCGATACGGTCACGGTCTTGCTTCACCCTGACGGCGGGCGCATCACCGTGACGGCATCGATGACGACGGCGGCGGACACGCGCGCGCTGTTCGAGCAGAACCGACCAGGGCTCGTCGCGCAGAAGCTGCTGCCCGCCCCGCCGCGACCCGGCCCACGCGGGTTTCTCAGCGTCGACATCGCCTCGCCCGGTCGACCGGAGCGCGTGCGTCAGCTCTACACGGTGCGGGCCGTGCCCCGCGGTCGCCAGGCCGTGATCTTGACGCTGGTCTGCCGTGAAGATCTCTTCTCCCAGCTCATCGCGGCGCTCGATTTCGTCGTCGAGCGTCTGGAGCTCGACGATCCCGTGCTGCCCCCCTCTCCCGGCGACAACCTGCCGAGCCCCCCCCTGCCCGGCGGCAGCGCCTCAACCCCGCCCGGGCCGTCGCCCAACGACGCGCCCCACGGCGCCCCGATACCTGCTCCCGCCGCCGCGCCGCCCGTCAACTCACCGGGCACGCCGGCGAGCACCGACGACATCAGCGGCCGCGCGGGCGCGGGAGGATCAGCTGGTCAGCTTCGCCCCGGCCACCGGCGGGGGAAGACGAACACGCAAGATCTGCAGCAGCGCTGACGTCGTCTCGGCATCCGCCCGCCGCCCGAACGGCGGCTCCATGTACTTCCAGCTCTTCTTCCACCACCGCGCAGGTCCCTTGTCGACGCACCCCTCCGCGCGATCGTCGGGGTCGCAATAAATACGCACGTGCATGTGATCGTCGTGGGGCTCCGAATCCGAAGGCTGGCGTACGACCGCCGCCGCCCGCGCCAACAACGCCTGATCCTCGCCCAGCGCGCGACCGTGCTCAATCACGCGCGCGGCCAGATCCCGTTGCATGAACACCCACTGAACCTCGACCCCCGGATCGAGCAACAACGAGCGGACCATCTGCCAGTTGCGGCGCACATCGAACCGCACATCGGGCAGCGGCGCCGTGGGGGTGGGCGTCCCCTGCGGCGGCGACCAGCTCGTGGCGCGGCCCATCCGATCATAGTGAATCATCGCGTTTCCTGGCATGGCCGGGGCACCGTTCGCGTGCACGGCGTAGTAGAAAATGTCGACGTCGCGGCCACTCTGATGCGACTTGTGCTCGACCGAGCCGCCCCCTCCGGCCCGAGACAAATCCCCGACGCTGGCCAGCGCTCCCGGACAGGCGCGCGCCACGGCCCGGGACGCGCGCACGATGGCCTCCACGAGCTCGTCCGAGCCATGGTTGCTCTGGCGCGCGCGCCAGGGCTCGCCGATCACGTAGCCATCCCCTTTCGGTGGTAACCGCGCCGGCGCGCGCAGCGCGCCGTTGGCGTGCCAGCCGATGGATTCGCTCGTACCGTCGAAAGCCAGAGGCCCCACGCACCCCCCCACCGCCGCCCACAGCACGACCGCCGCCGCTAACGCCGAAGCCGCGCTATCCGTATGCCTTCTCCACACGCTCTTGGTCCTCTTTGCAGCGGATGCACAGGGTCGTCTCCAGGCGCGCCTCCAGCCGCTTTATGGAGATCGCATCGCCGCAGTCCTCGCAAACGCCAAAGGAACCGTTGCGAATCTTCTCCAGCGCGTGGTCGATCTTATCGAGAAAGACTTTCTCGCGACCACGCAGCCTGAACGTGAACGACTGAAGGTACTCTGACGACGCGAGGTCCATCTCGTCTGGCAGATCGTTCGCATCGAGGGTCATGTCCTCGTTGAGGGTCCTCTGCGCGCTGCGCAGGATCTCCTTCTTTTTGGCCAGCAGAACGTCCCGAAATCGCTTTAGGTCTTTTCTTTTCAGCCCGGTCTCTTCCATTTATGGTCCTGCGGCGAGGGACGCTCAGAGGCACAAAAGGATTAGCCTTTTACTCTACAGGCGTCTGATCTGGCCGTCAACGGGTCTCGAAAAACACGTGTGCTTGACCCACCGAAAACGCGGCAGTAAGGTCGGGCCCCATGAATCGCGCCCTGGGACTGGCCCTTTGCATCGGAGTTTTCGCGCTCGGCGCCGCTTGCCCCCAAAGCGGCGGCACCGTCAAGGTGGACAAACTCGAGCCACCGCAAGGAACAACGGCCGGCGGCGAAGAGATAACGATTCTTGGTGAGGGCTACGTTCCCGGCAAGACGCAGGCCGAGGTCGTGTTTGGTCACAAGAAGTCCGAGGTGGTCACGATCACGTCCACGAACAAGATTCGTGTCGTAACCCCTCCGGGCGAGAAGGGCCCCGTCGACGTGAAGGTTTCCTTCGACGACGGCAAGGCCTTCAAGATCGACAACGGATTCCGCTATGTCGAGCCGGCGGAGAACAGCAACGCGCGCAACGCTTTCTTCGGCGGCAACAAGCCGGCTGGCGGCAAGATAGAGCTCGAGAAGAAGTAGGCGCGTCGCCTTCGCGCAGGGACAGCGGTCGGGTGACGGGTGGTGAGGCACGCGCCAAACGCCGCGCGCGCCCCGCGCGCAGCAGGCGCCTCCCCTACCGATATTCCGCGCGGAACAGCTGCTGGCCCATGAGAATGAAGCCTCCGGTCGGGAGCGCGCGCTCGCCCCTCACCCTGAGGAAGGTCCCGTTCGACGACCCCACGTCCGCCAGGTAGACGCGACCGTCTCGCAACGAGATGCGCGCGTGCGTCCCGGAGACGTAGCCGTCTTCAGGAAACAAGATGTCGCCCCGTTCGCGGCCCATGACGATCGCGTCCCCGAACAGCGGAAACGCCGAACCATCGACGTCGCGTCCGACGACGACCGACAGGCGGCCCCAGAAACCGGGGTTTGGCGTCCCGGCCACCTCGGTTCCGTCCTCGAGCGGCGCCGGTGGCGCGATGATCTCGAAGCGCAGCAGTTCCTGCCCGATGCGAATGACGTCACCCGATTCGAGCGGCTCCTCGCCCGTGATCTTCACGAACACACCGTTGAGACTGCGCAGATCCTTGACCACGAGTCCCTGAGCGCCGAGCGCGAACTCCGCATGCCGGGGTGACAGGTAGAGGTCCCCCTCGAACAAGCTCCCCTGTCCCCGCCCCACCAGGTTCTCACCTTCGTGAAGCGGGTGCGCCCCGCCCTCCGAGCCATCGGGTCGAATCAAGATGATTCGGCCGCGCGGCACGACGGCCGCGGCGGGGGCCGCCATGTACATCGTACGCGCGGCCGTTGCCGCCGACGCTGCCGCCGCTGGCGCCCCCATGCGCGTCCCACAGGCGCCGCAAAAAGCGAATCCCGCCGTCACCATCCGACCGCAGTTGGGGCACGGCGTACCTGGCGCGCCGGTCGCCTCCTGCGGTTGCGCAGAGCCCGAAACCGCGAGCGGCGTCGCGGGCGCGGACGATGAGCTCGTCGTCCGCGGCGCCGGCGGCCAGCCGCCCCCGGCCGTGACGCCCGACGAAGAGACCACCGGCGGCGGTGTCGACGTCCCCATGGTCCCCGAAGCAACCGCGCCGCCGTTGTGCTGGGGGCTCACCGGCATCTTCGGCGAATCGTTCCACGGAATCCCGCCCTTGGGTTTCGGCGTGGTCAGCACAGGTAGCGGCGTCGGCTCGCTGCCCAAGCTTCCGGTCTGCGCGACCCTCTCGGGCGGCAGGATGGTCCGCGCGGTTTCCAGCGGCGCCGGCTCCCTCGCGGCCGGCTTGGCCGCGGCCTTGATCTCGTTACCGCAACCCAGGCAGAACTTGTAGTGGTCCTGATTTTCCTTGCCACACCGACTGCACGTAATCACGGGTTCCCCCTCGAGGGTAGGAAGCAAGTACCATGCGCCCCCCGGCCGGTCAACGCCTTGGGCCCACCGCCGCCAGGATGCCTGACTACAGCGTTGAAAATGAGAAGGCTCAGGCGATCTCCACGCGCAAGAGCTGTTGACCCAGGAACACGTAATCACCGTGCGAAAGCTGGGACTCGTCGCCCAGCCGGATGAAGGTGCCGTTCTTTGAGCCCAGGTCCGTCAGAGTCATCTGGCCGTCCCCCGCGATCGCCACCTGCGCATGGCGGCCGGAGATGAACGGATCGTCGAGGAAATTCACGTCATTGCCTTCGCGCCCGATGGTGATGGCGTCGCCACGCGCCCGATAGATCATCCCCACCTCGCCGCCGCGAAGCCGCTGGACGAGCTTCATCTTCGACGGGCGCTTCGGGCTGGCATAGAAATAGGTCCCCTCCGCGTCGGGCTGAGGTCCGAGATCAGGGGGCGACGGCTCGATCTGCAGCAGCTGCTCGCCGATCAGGAACAGCCCCCCGGACGGAATCGGCGTCGGGACCTTGATGCGCATGAAGATTCCGTTCACCGAGCCCTCGTCGCGCACGAACAAGCGGTTGTCCCGGTAGACGAAGTTCGCATGGCGCGGCGACATCAAGGGATCATCCGGAAACAGGATCGCCCCTTCCGACCGGCCCGCGATGTGCTCGCTCCCCGCGAGCTGGTACGACACCCCGTCCATGCCCTCGCCCTTGATCACGATGAGCTTGGCCCGCCCCGGAACCTGGTTCGCGCCAAAGAACATGGTCTTCGCGGCGGCACCCGACGACGTCGTGGACGGCATTGCGTCCAGGCGCGAGCCGCACGTTCCGCAGAACTTGAAATCGCCTGCGACTTCATTCCCACAGGTCCCACATGTCCTGGCAGCGCTCATCTCTTATGCCTGTTCTCCATCCCGTGGTGCCACGAATAGGGCGGAATTCTTGGTCGCGCGACGTGCCAAGTCAAGACCAAGGTCACTTACGCAGCTCGAGGAGCCATTGCCTGGCTCCGAGCAGTGCCCCATCGCTAATGTAAGAACCGGCCCCCGACCCGCACCATCGCGGGTCGAGGACCGACCGAGGTGTCAATCAAGCGCTCCGCCCGGAAGGCGGACCGCAGGCTCCCATTTTTGCGGCTGCCGTCGCCGCCAAGGGTGGGATTCCTTGCGAAGGATGAACTCCCTCAGCATTCGCTCGTGTTTACGAGCCATGTTCGTGAAGGTGAGACCACTCGTCTGAAAATCCTCGTCGAGTGCGTCGAAGCGTGGCTCGGCGCTCGCCCAAACAATCTCCCCGGTCCCGGGGATTTCGAATTCGAGCGACACAATTCGGGAAAGCGGCAAGTGAGGCTCGATCAGCTTGCAGACGCGAAGCCCGGAGGAGCTCAGGTTCGTCGCCAAGGCGCGGAAGGCTCGATCGCGCACATACTGAGTCAGGAACAGCTCGACTCGGACCCGTGGGGTGTACCGTCGCTCGGGAGCCCGACCAGGACCGCTCATGTAGGTCAAGGTATACCCACGAACTACACCGGTCAAAAAAACACCAACCTCCCAGGCGCCCTTCCCCCGACTCAGGCGAGGATCCCGGTGCGCGAGGCCCATGGCCCCGGCGTGCTTCACGCCAGTCGTGCTGGGCTCAAGTCGCTTCTGAATCTCTCACGGAGACATCCGGCGGGCTCGTCTCTTTGTGGCGATCGCGCAGGTAACTGCGAACGGCTTCTTTCACCGTTGCCGGGATTCTCGTTCCCATCACCTCGCGCGACACTTCGGGCGTTCGCCGGTAAGTCTCGAAGAACGTCACGCAATCCGGACAGTGACCAAGATGCCGCCGGAAATCGAGCTGCTCATCGTCCGGCAAATCGCCCTCGATGTAGTCGAAGCAGAAGTCGATGAGCTGTTGACAACTAATCACGCTAAATCTTTTTCATTTCGTCCGCCGCTGCCCCTTTCGATGGTGGGGCCGTAAGCGGGTTACCTGAAATAGTACCTCCGAAGGTCGATTCGAAAAGCACAAGTTGCCTCCAGAAATGGGCTGAGATGTCGGGCAAACTCCCCCTTGCACCCACTGCGGCGCCGCCTGGGCGTGTCTTGACACCACCTGCGGCTCGCGGCAAACCCTTGCCCAGCGCGATGGGGCCCGGCCGAAAACGTCTGAGTAGCTCACGCGCTGGCGATGACGGCGACGCCGTTTGACCTCACCGCGCTGCCCGGGCTCACGGGCGCGGACCTGACGGCCGTGGGCCGGGCGACCGCCCGCTTCGGCGAGCGCGAACATCGTCGTGAGCTCACCGTCTCGCGTTTCGGTCGCCTGTCCCTCACCTTCTCGCGCGTGCTTCCCGCGGTGCGCCCTGACGAATCCGATTCGGTTTGGCGCCTCCGTCGTGGAGCTGACAACGGCTGGCTCGTCCTGGGAAGCACGAATGGCCTGCGCGTCGTCTGCGCGATCCTCGGTGTCCCAAGCCCCGCCGTCCACCGTCGGATGGGCACCACCGAGCGTGGTGTGCTCGCGGCCGCAATCTCGTCTGTGCTGCGCGGGACCTCGGACGTGGCGTTCACGGGCGCGCGGCCGAGTGACTGGTCGGGAGCAGGCCTGGCTCGAATCGATGCTCGGGTAGAGGCCGCAACGTTTCACGAGCCCTTCTTCCTGGACGTGCCGCCCGCGTGGATTCCGGCGCCGCCTCCGGAGCAGTTGGTCGCGCAACTGCGCAGCCGAAACGTGCGAATAACCTTGGTCGCAGAGCTCTCGCGCACGCGCCTCAGCGCCATGGAGTGGTCGCGCGCCGAGCCCGGAGACGCGGTCGTCTTCGAGGCGGATGCGATCGAGGAATCCGAAGGGCGGCCATTGCCGGTCCGAATCGTCTGCGGGCATTTCGCCGGGCTGGGTCACCTGGACCCCTCGGACCCCAGCGGCAAAGCTGTGCTGGTCAGCGACCTCTCGATCGACGATGCTCGCCGGTCAGGCGATGCCGCCCGCAACAACCCAACGGAGAAGATCGTCATGGCGAACGAAACGTCTCGCAGTCACACGGATACGGTGCTGGCGTCGGCCCCCATAGAGGTGGTGGCAGAGCTCGGGCGCGTCGATCTGAGGGCCGACGAGGTCGCCACGCTGCGGGCAGGCGCGGTGCTGACGCTCGGGCCCCGGCCTCAAGACCGGATCGCGTTGAGGGTAGGCGATCGTCTTTGGGCAACCGGCGAGCTGGTCAACGTCGATGGACAGCTCGGCGTGCGCCTGACCGCGCTTGCTCCCGGGCTGCTAGGCTAGCGACGCGCAGAGCTCGTCGAAGATGGTCGCCGTCTGAGCCCAGCGGGGAGCGGCTAGCATCAAGCTCTTCGTCAGAGAGAAGTCCCCCATCGCGGACTCGCGGAGCAAGGCAGCGCGTTCGACGGCCGCCACGATCTCGTGGCGGTCGAGCGCGCCATAAAGAATTGCGGAGCCGGTCGCCGAGGCCGGATCGTAGTCCACCAGGTAGTCGCGCGACGCGCCGCCGTCGAACGCGATCGGCATCGCCCCGTAGAGCTGCGCCAGGCCTGGGGCCTGGCTGACCCGATCGTCGGCGTCGCCGAACAAGACCGCATCGGCAGCCGCCCTGAGCAGCCGTTGGTCGGAATCGGAGGGATCGAGAAAAGCCCAGCGCCCGGGGTTTTGAATTGCGAGGCGGCGCGCCTGATCGAGGAGATCCGCGTCGCCCTCCCCCGGAATCAAGAGGGCCACGTCGATCGAATTCAACGCGCCGAGGACGTCGAGAAGAACGTCGCCCCCCTTGCCCCGGCGCAAAGGCGCCACGCCAAGCAACACGGTGCGCGGGCCAACCGACAGCGAACGACTCCGGATCAAGGCCTTCCGACATTCGCCCTTGCCCTCGGGAGCCTTGGCGGAGAAATTGGCCGCCAGGTTCGCATCATGCTCGGGATCGGACATCGGGTCATCGCAACCGAAGCGAAGCGCGAGCACCGGTTCATCGGCTGCGCGCTCCACCAAGCACCGGTCCGACTCCAACGCGCGCGCCGACGAGGGGCTCGGCGCAACCACGGCGTTCGCCGATGCCGCCCCCAGCGCGCTGAGCAGGCGATTCTCGGTGATGGTCCCCGACAGCAAGCCCGCCCCGGCGAGCATCGCCGCTTCGCCCTCGGGCAGTTCCTCACCGACGTGCCCGCTCGGGAGCACGAAGACACGCACCGCCGCGCTCGAGGCCGCCAGCGCAGGAGCCGCGGTCTCGCCCCAGGCGACCGCCACCTCGGGGCTGGACCATCCCTCCGACGAGAGCGCTTTCAAGGCCTCCGCCATGAACAGAGCAGACTCACCCCGGCTGCTCCCGACGGCGCCTGCCACGATCAACTCAGCGGTTCCACCGTGGGGGGCCTTGCCCTCATAAAAGTCCAACTCGCGCGCGGCTTCACCAGCGCCGACCTTCACCGTACGCAACCGGCGAGCGAAACCAGGAAGCGCGCGCGCCTCGGCAGGCGAGGCGAGCGAAAGCACCACGACCGAGGCGCCCGAGGCGGTCAAGCCTCGTGCAACGCCCATCACGGCACTCGCCGCCCCCCCGGAGACCAGGGGCGATACGGCGTCACTCACGAATAGGAATCGACGTCCAGGCACTACTACTCGGTCGCGCCGCGCTCGTCCTCTTCGCCCGGAAACTCGTTCACGGACGGATACTTCATGATCTCCTTGCGGGAGATCTTCCAGGCCTTCTGGACAATCCAAGACAACGACCGATCCTGCCTGGTCGCTTCCTCTTGGATCTCCCGCAGCATTTCTTCGGGAAAGTAGAGACTCTGTTTTCTCTTGTCGGAACCGCCCATGCAGCCTCCGGTAACGTCGTCGACCAGTGATGCCCAGCAGCGTATGCGGCGCCTGCGGGAGAAGTGCGATACTGTAGTTTGTCGGCGACGCCCTTGTCAAGGGGGCGTCGCCGAAAAACCAACGAGCCGGGCAGCGCGGGGCCTACGGACGGCGCGCGCGAGCAAACCTCGCAGATGCAGGTCCAAGTGCCGACGCGACTACGCCATCTCGCGCTTCGCCATGGCCCGTCGCATCTTGCCGAGCGCTTGCTCCTGGAGCTGCCGCACGCGCTCCCGCGACAGGCGGTATTCGTCGCCGATCTCCTTCAACGTTCGCTCCCGATCGTTCTCCAGACCAAAGCGCTTGCGGAGGATGTCCGCCTCGATCGGCCTCAGGTCGCCCAGCAGCTTCAGCATCTCGGTTTGCGTTTCCGAGGAAGCCATCTGGTCGGGAACCATCTCCGCGGCGTCCGGATCCACCAGCACGTCGATCAACCGCCGGCCGTCTTCGTCGGAGATGGGTCGATCGAGCGAAACCGGCGCCTCGGCCAGGAACGTCTTCATCTTTTCCAGCTTGTCCACCTCGATTCCGGTGGCCGCAGCAACTTCCTCGGTCGTTGGGGGCCGCTCGAGCTTCGACTGCAGCTCGCGCTGCGACTTCCCAATCCGGTGGTAGGCGTCGATCATGTGCACAGGCAAGCGCACCGCGCGCCCCTTGTCGGCCAGCGCTCGGCTGATCGCGTGACGAATCCACCAGCTGGCGTAGGTCGAGAAGCGGAAGCCCCGGCGGTAGTCGTACCGCTCCACGGCCTTCATGAGGCCAATGTTGCCCTCCTGAATCAGGTCCGGCAGCGGGAGCCTGCCGTGATTGAAGCGGCGGGCGATCGAGACGACGAGCCGCAGGTTCGCCTTGACGAATTCGTTCTTCGCCTTCTTGAGCTGAACGGCCTGGGCCGCCACCGACCGCACGTAGTCGCGAAATGCCCGCGTCGTGGTGGGAAACGACACCTGGCCCTCGTAGGGGAGGCCCTGCAGCACCCGGCCAACCCGCGCCACCTCTCCCACGGCGGCATCGAGGAAGATCCGGTCGATGTCGATGCCGCGCAGCTTCAAGGCGGTCTGCGAAATCTCCTTGGCGAACCGCGCGCGCGCCTGGATGGACGCCTTCTTGCGGGACCGCTCGGCGAGCGACCGGAAGGCTTTGAACTCGGGGAGTTGGTGCCCGATGGCTCTCTCGACGGTGTCCGCCATCCAAGCCGCACCGGGAGCAAACCCGAGGATGGTCTTCCACAGATCCGTCTCCATCGACTCGATTTGCCGCGCCGTCTCGAACTCTTGCTCAGGACGAAGCACATCCAGCTCGGCCATGTCGCGGAAGTACATTCCAAGGAAGCTGGCTGGCTCGTCGTCGCCTCGCGTTTTCCGATCGGTGGCGACCTCCACGTCCTCGGCATCCTCCTCTTCGGGGGCTGCGACGACCTCGTCCTCGCCGGAGGCGACAGGCTCTTCTACAACGGCCACGTCCGCGCCTAGATCGTCGGCGACGACGGCCTCGAAGCCGTCGCCCACGACGCCCTCGAGCTCCAGATCGGCGCCCGGGACCAAGCCAGTGTCATTGGCCGGCGACGAATCCGCGGCCACAGGCTCCGCGACCGAAGTGCGACCCGAACGAGCCGGTTTCCGTTTCACCACGACTCCAACTCCAATCCTTGTCTTCCGCGTTGTTCTTGCTTTTCGTGCTGTATGGTTCATGGGTGTTGGCTTCCTGACGCGCGCGCGATTCCCTCACCCCCTATTACGTACCTCGTCAGGTCGTTATTCCGGGTGAAGGTGAAAACCTTCATGGCGCTGATTATTGATGCCGGAGCAGCTCTGGAGGTGACAACGTATGAACGCGCGGGCCCGACGTTAAGTGACACCACTCAACAAGGTGAGCCAACTAGCAACGCCCGGCGCCACCCAAACGGGAACAGCGCGATGCGTCAGTCGTCGCGGCGTTCGGCGAGGATCAGGAGATTCCGGGAAGCGGCGCCGAAGAAACTACCCGGCGTGTAGACGCTCCCCGAGGCCTCGATCACGCGGAAACCCGCGTTTCGCAGCAGTTTTCCGAGCTCGTGGAGGCTATAGGCGCGCACGGAGATTTCCTGGTCGAGCTGCCGACCGTCCTCGAACACGACAGAGCGGTGCGTGAGGATTCGACTGGTGTTGAAGTTGAACTCCACTTCTTCGAGGACCACGCACCCGTCGCCCTCCCACCAGATCCTCGCCGGAAGGTCGCCCACGATGTAGTCGCGGTTGACCACATCCAACAGGAATCGCCCCCCTGGCTTGAGGGAGCGCGCGATTCCTTCGGCGACCTTCAGGTTCGTCTCCTCGTCGAAGTAGCCGAAGCTGGTCAACATGCAGTAAGCACTGTCGAACTCGCCGTCGAAAGCCAGACTACGCATATCCGAATGAACGAAGTTCACGGCCAGCGCCCGCTTCTGCGATTCGTCGGCGGCGCGAATCAAGAGCGGCAACGACAGGTCCAACCCCGTGACGGCCATGCCCCGCTGAACCAACTCGATTGCATGTCGCCCGTATCCGCAACCCACGTCCAGGATGCGCGAGCCTTTTTCGGCGGCCAGGCTCGCCTCGATGTAGTCGACCTCGCGCAGCGTCTGCTCGGGCGTCATGAACGGCAACGTTCGCAGATAGTTCTCGTCGAAGACCTCTTCGTACCAAGGTTTCGAGCGACGCGGTCGCCGAGGTCTCTCCTCGAGCGCTTCCGGCACCGGCGAATCCCCGGCCGGCGGTTGTTCGAGGACGGTCTTGGCTGCCGCCGGGACCCCGGGGATGGGAATGGGCGGGGGAGAAGCAGGGGCGTGCTCCGGATCGCGAGCGCTGCGCGCAGGCGAAACCAAGGGTGCGTCCACGATATCGATCTCGATACCCGGGTCGGCCGCCAGATCCGAATGGAGCGCCTCCGCCATGTGTGCCAGCGTCTGCGCCAACGGAGACAGGCTCGGCTCGAGCGAGGCGTCGCCCTCGAACGAGGGCGGGCCGGAGCTGGATGTGGGCGGCGGCGCGGCCGCCGTGGCACCCACAATCTCGGCGGGTTCCGGCGCCAGGGGCGCCGTGAACGCGGGGACTTCAGCAGCTCGCTCAGAAGGCGATTGACTTTCTGCGTGATCACCAAGCATCTGCTCGGTCGCCCGGCGTAGGAGGTCATCGACGATCGCCTCGTCACGGGCGACCTGGCCCAGGTCGGGCGTGACCTCTTTCGTGACGGGCAGGGCGCCGAGCGCGGCGAGGCGCATTTCGGCGCCCGCCGATGCGTTCTCGACGATTGGCACCGAACCGTCGGACGGAAGACCGGGCCTGAAATCGGGTATCGCCGCATCCACTGCGGCGTCAAGCTCCGCCTCGGCCGTCTGCGCCGCCGCGAACCCTTCCCGCGACGAACTTTCGCGGGGAAACTCTTCGTCGCCTTGGTGCGGCCCGCGCGCCCGATCCTCGGGCGGCGGAGTGACTGGCGCCACATTGGGCTGCGCTGGTGCGGGGTAGGCCGAGACCTCGGGCTGCGGCGTGGCGCCCATTACCGGGGCCATCGACTCGAAGCTCACGTCCTCGCTCTCCGGTGCGGCCGCGTACGCGTCCCCCCCGGGCCCGGGCGGGAACGTCGGCATCTGCGGCAGCGGCGTCGTCAGCTTGTAAGGCTCCGGCGCGAGCGCGTGCGCAGGCGGGGGAGTCAGATCCACGTCTTCGAGAGCAAGGTGGGACAGCGCGGGTTCGCTCATTTCCGGCGGAGGGGTCAATTCAATTTCGGGTGCCGGCGTCGGCGGCGACGTCAGGAATTCGTCGACTGCCGACATGCCCGAGTCGAGGCCCGCCTCAGCCTCCAGGGGAGGCGGAGTCGGGACGGACTCCCGCGAGGGCTCTGTCGGCTCGACCAAGGTCGAATCGACCGGCGCCTCGAGCGCACGCAGCCCGCGAGGCTGAGTGATGGTGCGCTTGCGCTGGTAGGGCGTCGAGAAGTCGCCGTCGCTGACGACGATCGGGACCCGTCCCGCCCTCCCGTCGTCCACGTCCGCGGGTGGTCCGGATGTTTCGGAATGTGGCTCGGGGGGTTGCAGCGGGTCGTGAGGTTTCAAGCTGTCCTCATCCTTCGATCAGCGCTCTCGACGCTTGCGGGTAACACACGACCGATGGTCTCCCCCATCCTCGTCGTCGCTCCTGGCGTGAAGGGCAAGAGATCGACCCGTCCTGGCTCGAACACGACGATCGTCGTCGAGCCCAGATGAAAGGTGGCGAGCTCGCCGCCCTTCGAGACGCGTGGCCGCGTCTCGAAGTCCCTGTGCCTGCTCTTGGCTCTCAAGAAGGATCGGTCGTGTGTCGCCACGTCGGCGTCGTAGGCCGCGGTGATGTGACCGACGCCCACCGCGGCCACCATCACCACGGCGCACAACCCCGCAGCGCCTTCGATGAACGTGACGAAGCGTTCATTTTGGATGAACAAGCCCGGCTCGCGAAGCACGCTCTTCGCGTTCACGGGGAAAAGGGTCCCCGGAATGTGCCTCCAGCCGGTTATCTCGCCGTCAATCGGCGCGTGGACGCGGTGATAATCCTTGGGCGACAGGTAGGTGATGAGGTAGGCGCCTGCCTCCAACCGGCCCGCGATGGCGGTGTCGGCCAGCAGTTCGTCGAGGTCGAAGAGAACTCCCTTGGCCTGAAGGAGGTGCCCGTCGACCGCGAGGCCACTCTCGACCACCGTTCCATCAGCCGGCGAGGCGACGGCATCGAGGCTCGATTCGAGCGGCCGGCAGCTGGCTGCAAGCCGGCGCGTGAAATAGTCGTCGACGCGAGTGTAGTCATCGAAGGGCTTCTCCGCCTCGCGGGTGTCGATCCCGTACAGCCGCGCGAACCGCGTGAGCACCGCGGCGCGAAGCGCGGTCGGTATGCCCAACCCGGCGGCCCAACCGATGGCCCCGGTCAGGGCACGTTTCGGAGCCACCCGCCAAGCCGTCCTTGCGACGCGATCACTTAGAGGCAGAGATCTCATGCGAACCGCGGCGCTCCGCGGGCCGTCATCCTATTCGCTTCGGAATTGTCCGTCAAAACGCCCATTCGCCCGCAGGCGCACGCGATCGTCCGGGGTCAAAGGGCGTTCAACCCCACAGCGCGGAATGGGAACATACGCTCGCGGGAGGCCTGACGCGCCTGAGGCCCGACGTCCGAGGCCGTCCGAGGCCGTCCGAGGCCGTCCGAGGCCTCTGGACCAACCGGCATGGCGGGGCCAGCTAACTGCTAGAGGGCGTCTTCGCCGCGCTCGCCGGTTCGAATCCGGATCGCCTCGTCAACTGGCGTCACGAAGATCTTGCCGTCTCCAATGCGACCGGTGCGGGCGACAGCGAGGATGGCCTCCACCACGTCGCGAACGATCTCGTCCTTCACCACGATCTCGATCCGGACCTTGGGAACGAAGTCCACCACGTAAGCCGAACCGCGGTACACCTCTTTCTTGCCGCCGGTGCGTCCAAACCCCTTGACCTCGTAAACGGTCATGCCCTGGACGCCAATCTCGCGCAGGCGGTCCTTCACATCGTCCAGCTTGAACGGCTTGATGATGGCTTCGATTTTTTTCATGAGCTGACCCTCACGCTACCGTTGAGTTGTTTCGGACACATTTCGCACTCGTTAAATGTTCGTAACCGTGGATCATACTTCAACTAATCGAAATTGTTTTGATTTCTCTCGTCCCATTTCGCATTGCTGCATCCTCAAATCGGGCGCAGCGCGCCAATCAGCTCCCGGACGTCGCTCACACCTTCCGCGGAAAGCGCCGCCCCAAGCTCGCGCGCGACGCGGCCGGCGGTGTCGGGATCGGCGAAGCTTTGGGTGCCGATCTGCACGGTGGATGCCCCCGCGAGCAGGAACTCGATGACGTCGGTCGCGGTCTGGATGCCGCCAATCCCGGAGATCGGCAAGGGGATTCCTGCCCGATGCACCTGATGCACCATGCGCAATGCAATGGGCTTGATGGCCGGTCCCGACAGTCCGCCGAAGGTGGTGGCGATCTTCGGCCGCCGCGTCTTCACGTCGATCGCCATGCCCGTGATGGTGTTGATGATCGAGAGACCATCGGCGCCGCCCTCCGCGCATGCCCTCGCCAGCGCCACGATGTCGGACGTGTTCGGGGTGAGCTTGATCCACAACGGCTTCTTCACCACGGGACGGCAGGCGCGGACCAGATCGGCGAGAACGCGCGGATCCGTTCCGAACTCGATGCCGCCGGCCTTGATGTTCGGGCAGGACACGTTCATCTCCAGCGCGTCCACGCCCTCCATCTTCGCCAGCGCCTCCCCACACCCCACATAGTCGTCGAAGGTGACCCCGAAGAAGTTCACGATGACGCGCGTGCCGGCGGTCCGCAGATAGGGCAGCTTCTCCGACCGGAATCCCTCCACGCCGACGTTCTCGAGGCCGATCGAGTTCAGCATCCCGGCCGCGGTTTCGCAGATGCGGGGGGTCGAGTTCCCGAACCGGGGAAGCGGCGAAATACCTTTCGTCACCAGGCCACCTATCGCCGTCAGGTCAGTCAGTGATTCAAACTCGCGGCCGTAGCCGAACGTTCCGGATGCCGTCAGGATAGGGTTCTTGAAGGCCACCCCCCCCGTCGTGATGGCCATCGTGGTCGCGGCCGCGGGCGCCGTCATGTCGGACAAGCCGCTGGGGCCTGAGGTGACGAACCCACATCGAGGACGTCCGCAGCATCGAAGACGGGACCGTCCTTGCAAACATATCGAAACGGCCTGGACCGCGCGGGCACCGCACAACCGAGACAGACGCCGATGCCACAGGCCATCTGCTCCTCGACGGAAATGAAGCAAGGAACGCCGGCGGCCCGCGCGATCCGCGCCACGGCCCACAGCATCGGATTTGGACCACACGCCAGGATCCTCAACGGCTTCCCGGCGTGGACCAAAAGCCGTGCCTCGAGCTCGGCTGTCACGCGACCGTGGCGGCCCTTGGTTCCGTCTTCGGTCGTCAGAAAGAGCCCGACCCCGAACGCCCGGATCTCCTCGAGCAGGACGAGGTCAGGGGTCCCGCGGCCCCCATAGAGGAGCTCGCTCGCGCCCGCACGGCCGAGGCGCGCGGCCAGGGCCGCCTGCATGAAGACCGGGGGAATCCCTACCCCTCCGCCCACCAGGAGGTCGGTAAAGTCAGCCGACGGCCCCGGGAAAGAGGTTCCGAGCGGCCCCAGAACGGAGATGCGCTCCCCCAGCCCCGCCCTTTCCAGGAGGGCGGTGCCGCGTCCCACGGTCTTGGCCAAAATGGCCGCCTCGCCGTCCGAGCCCACGGACAGCAGGGAGAAGGCCCTCGGCAGCAGGGGATCGCGCTCCCAGTCGCCCCGCAACATGACGAACTGCCCCGGGCGACTGTCCGCGAGCGCATGGCACCCGGCGAGCGACAGTCGAAAATACCCGCCCCCCAGACTCTGATTTTGCGCGACCCGGGCCTCGAAATAACGCATTTTGGCTCGGAAATCGCTTCTAGCCGAAACGGTGGTCTGGGTCGAGGCGATTTCGCATTAATGTTGCGGGCCTAGAGTTCCTGTGTTACTAGCCGACCATAGGGACCTGAATGGATTTCATGTTCGAAGACGAGGTCGACGAGGTCGGCTCGGATGTCGAAGCCTACTGCCCCAAGTGCAAGGCTGACACCACGCACGTCGTGATCTCGAAGTACGAAGACGAGATTCGTCGCGTGCAGTGTAATCCGTGCGGAGACGTACACTCCTTCCGAAAGCCACGGGGCGAAGTGGAGGATGACGTCCCCGAACCGATCGCGGCGAAGAAGCGGGCGCTGCTGAAGAAGATGACCTGGGACGAGTTCTTCGCGAAGCACAGCGAAAAGAACGGTAAGCCTTACGAATTTCGGGAGGCCTACTCGGAAAACGCCATCGTGACCCACCCCAAGTTCGGACGCGGCTTCGTGTCCGAGGTCATGTCCGACAGCAAGGTGGAGATCACGTTCAAGGACGCCCGACGCGTGCTGGTGCACAACCGGAAGGACATGCCCGGGCTGCCGCTGGCGGCCGAAGGCGATGGAATTCCATCGAAGGGCGCGAAGGCCAAGGCCGTCAAGAACAAGGCCGCCAAGGAGGACAAGTCCGCGGCGGCCGCGGCCAAGGCGGTGCAGGCTCCCAAGCCGGCGGCGCCGGTGGTGACGGACAAGCGCGCGGTCGGAAAGAAGCTGGCCCCGGTGCCCGTCGGCCCGCCGAAGGTGGCCGCCGCCAAGGCGCCTCCGCCAGCCCCCGCCGTGGCGCCGTCCAAGGCCGCCAAGCCGGCCAAGGCGGCCGTACCGGCTCCGAAGTCGACCAAGGCGGCGGCGACTCCGAAGCCGGCTGCGACACCAAAGGCCGCGAAGCAGGCCCCCAAGCCGCCTACCAAGGCGAGCGCAAAGCCGGCGAAGCCCGACCCGAAGGCCAAGAAGAAGAAACGCTAGCGGCCTGTGGACGTCAGGGTCTGAGGATCAGGACGTAGATGTCGTAGAGCGCGTGCGTGTAGGCGGCCACGGCGAAGCCGCGGAACCAGAACAGCAGGCCGAAGAATACCCCGGCCAACATCCGGAAGGTGAACACCCCGAGGTGGAGCGGATCGCCGTAAGGCGGGATGTGGTGCGCCGCGGAGAACAAGAACGACGACACGCCCAAGGCCACCACGAGCGCGAAGAAGTGGCGCATGCCGATCACGCGCTCGCAGAGCGCCGCGACCGCGCCGAGGATGCCGAGGCGAAAGGTCGTCTCCTCCCAGAACCCGGCGCCGAGCGACATGACGACGCGCCCGACCAGCCCTTGCTCCCCGATCAGCGCGCCGGCGGCGAGGCGCGGGTTGATCCCGAACACCCGGGTCATGACGAGCACGATGAGCGACCCCATCGTCAACGCGTAGATGGCGCTCTCCAGCAGGACCGGCACGAACCTCGCCAGATGGACTTGCTGGCGTCGCCTGAGGACCACGACCGCGACGGCAAAGACGAGCGCCACGAGGGCCGTGTATCCGAGGTATGCCGATCGCGACAGTCCCACGTTTTGAAACAAGAATCGGGTCAGGAAGTCGGCGCCGTTGATGAGCGGATAAATGAGCACGACCCCGATCTGGTAGAGCAGCAACAGCGGGAACACCAGCACGATGCTGGTCAAGAGATCGCGAGAGTCCTTCTTGTTTCGCGCCATGCGGAGATCCGTATCGTATCAGCCGTTCGCGCGCGCGGTCATCGCCCGCGGAAGAACGACCGGGCTGCCGCGGTCTTGTGCGCGCCGGCGGCAGGGGTCGCCGCCGCGCGCTTGTCGGCGGGAAGCCTGGCCTCGACGCGGCTGGTGGCGTCCGCCAGCTCGACCTTCATGCATGAGATGGCGGGCTCCGCCGCGAACAATCCCTCGCGCTGGCGCTGCGCGCGGAGAACAGGCAGCGCCCGCACGTCCTCGGCCTTCCCGAGGGCGACCACGAGCGGCTTCTTCTCCTCGCACGTCGCCGCACGCCTCAGCTCGGCGATGTGGAGGGCGACGATGTCGACGCGGCTCCCCTCCCCCAGCTCGTCGAGCGCGCGCGCCGCGCGCTGGCGGCGGCGCAGGTCCCCGTTGCCGTTGGCCACCTTTGCCAGCAACTCGGCGGCCGGACGGCCCACCTTCTCGACGGCCACGTCGAGCGCGGCGTCGGCCACCTTCGCCTCGCCGAGCGCGACGCCGAGGTGCTCGAGCAGCACCTGATCGCCGCGGAACCCGGGGTCGAGCCCGATGGCCTCCCGGTAGTCGGCGATGGCCTCGGCGTGGTGGTCGTCGGCGAAGGCCAGGCGGCCGAGGAGGTAGCGGATGCGCGCGTCGCGCGGGTGCTCGGCCTCGAGCTGTTCGAGAGACACCCGCGCCTTGACGATCTCACCCGAGACGAGCAGTCCTTCGACGACGCGAAGCTGCGCCGCCAGCTCGGCCGGCGGGGGCGTGGGCCGAGGGACGCGCCCGGTGGCGACGGTCTTCGCCGGAGGAGCGCGGTGAGTGAGGAGCGCCCCACCCCCCGCCACGAGCACGACGAGCGCGGCCGCCGACACCGCGCGCCGCCTCCAGGGAGCCGCCGCGGGCGCACCGGCCCGGCCGCCTGGCGCGGGCCGATCGGAGCCCGACGGCTCCGTGCCGCCAGCGAGTGCAGGGGACGAGGTGCCCGCCACGCCGGGGACCCGAGGAACGTCCCGGCCTTGCGCCTCCGCCTCGTCCAGCGCGGTCAAGAAGGCGGAGGCGGTCGCGAAGCGGTTCTCGCGCTCCTTCTCCAGCGCCTGCATCACCACCTCCTCGAACGCGGACGCCACGTCGACGGCGGGATTCGCGGCGCGCAGGCGGGGGACCGGATGCGAAAGGTGCATCGAGATGATGCGAATCTTGTCGTCGGATTCGAACGGGCGCCGCCCGGTCAGCATCTCGAAGAGGATGACGCCCGCCGCGTAGAGGTCCGCGCGCGCGTCGATTTTGTCGCCGAGGGCCTGCTCCGGCGACAGGTACTCGGGCGTGCCGAAGACGACCCCGGCCTGGGTGAGGGCCTCTCGGCCGGGCTCGGGCTCCGTGACCTTCGCGATGCCGAAATCGAGGATCTTCACGAAGTCGTGCTGGCCCTCGCGATCGATGAGCATGATGTTGTCGGGCTTGAGATCGCGATGCACGATGCCGGCGGTGTGGGCGCGGTTGAGCGCCGCCAGCATCTGCCGCAGGATGCTGACGGCGCGGTCGACGGCGAGCGGGCCCTCGCGAATCAGCGACGTCAGCGACCGCCCGTCGAGGTACTCCATGACGAGGAAGAGCAGCCCGGCGGGCGTGCGGCCGAAGTCGGTGACGTTTATGATGTGGGGGTGCGCCAGGCGGCTCGCGGACTCCGCCTCGCGCTCGAAGCGACGAACGAACTCGTCCTTGCCTCCGAACTCGGGGAGCAACACCTTCACCGCGAGATCGCTCTTCAACGTGATGTGCTGGGCGCGGTAGACGGCCCCCATGCCTCCCACCCCGATGCGCGAGACCACGCGGTACCGATCACCGAGGACGGTTCCGAGCAGGGGATCGGCGAGCAGCGTCCCGCAGCGCGGGCAGAACTGCAGACCGGAAGGTGCCTCGAGGGCGCAGGACGGGCAGCTCGGCATCGCGGGACTGGGAGTCTAACCGCGGTCGAGGGGCGCGGTCATGGATCGTCGAGCGCGAGCCGGCGGCGACCCCCCGCCTCCCCGGAGCGGCTGGTGGCGGGAACGGGAATGGTCCTCGGGCGCACCACCGCGAGCACCTCGCGCTTCGGCTGCAGGATGCGCCGGGCGACGCGCATCACGTCGTCCGCGTTGATCTTCGCCAGATCCTCGAGATCCCGCCGCGGCGAGCGTGCTCCGTCCGCCAGCGCTGCGCCCATCGCGAGCGCGAGCGCCACGGCCCCGCGCCGCTCGAAGGCCACGCCCCGCCGCGCGATCAAGGTCCGTCGCGCAGCGGCCACTTCGTCGGGCGTCACGCCGGCCTCCAGCAGGCGGGTCAATTCACCACGCACGGCCGCCACCGCGGTGTCGAGCAGGTCGGGCCGAACCACGACCCGCACGGAGAACGTCCCGCCGTCGACCCCCACCGTCGAGCGCGCTTCGATGGCCTCGACGAGGCTCCGTCCGTCCCGCAGGGCGGGGAGACGCCGGTCGGACTTGTCGAGGACCTGTGCCAGCACGTCCAGCGCCAAGCGATCGGGATCGGCGAGGGCCACGCCGGGAAATCCGAGCACCAGCCTCGCCTGCCCCGGCGTGCCGAGGCGGACGAGCTCGCGGGGCCTGGGATCGGCGAGCGTCCCGGGTTGCGCTGGGGTAATCGCGGCCCCAGAGGTCGTGGAGGCGGCCGCGTTGATTCCCTGCGGAGATGCCGGGGGAGGCGCCGGACGTGTGGCCGGGCAATCAGCAAACAGCGTCTGGAGCCGCGCGGCCACACGGTCCGCGTCGACGGCGCCAACGATGGCCACCGTCAACCCGGCGGGGCCGTACGCCGCCCGGAAGAAGTCGAGCACGCGCCGGCGGGTCAGCGCAGCAACCGACTCCGACGTTCCCAGCAGATCGGCGTGGTAGGGACGCCCGGCGAACACCGCCTCCTCGAACAGGCGGCGCGCCACGCTCGCGGCGTCGTCGTCGCGCAGCCGAATCGCGTCGAGCAAGACCCGGCGATCCTGCTCCACATCCTCCTCGGCGAACCGCGGGTTCCGCAGGCAATCGACCACCAGGTCGAGCCCCTGCTCCCATCGCGACGCCAAGAACTCGCCGCGCACGCCGAGCACATCGAGGCCCGCGAAGCCCTGGAGGTGCCCTCCGACCGCCCCGAGATCGGCCGCCAGGCGCTCGGCCGTGCGGGTCTTCGTGCCCCGGAGCAAGAGGCGGGCAATCAGCGAGGCGGCCCCGGTCAGGTGCCCATCCTCGATTCGCGCGCCGCCCGACCACAACGCACGAATCGAGACTTGCTCGGCGGCGTCGTCGGGCAGGATCAAGAGGCGGACTCCGGAGGGCAAGACATAGGTGACGACGTTGCGCACGTCGTCGCCTCGCTCCGCCTTCGCCGTGGACCTGGTGGCGCGGGCGGACGCGCTGGCGACGGCCGCGCGGAGTCGGTCACGCAGACGCGCCAGGCGGTCGTCGTTCTTCGCTCCGCGATCGGACGGCAAGGTCGCCGCCACGCTGAGGTTCTCCGCACGAAAGCAGCGCGCCGCGACCGCCCTCACGTTGGGCCCAGCGACCTCGCGAAGGCGTTGCAGATGCGTCGCCTCGAGATCGGGATCACCGGCCACGGTCGCATAGAGGCCAAGGCGGCGCGCGTAGCCCTCCACGCTGGCGTTTTGCGCGACCTCCTCTCGTTCGACGAGGGTCCGGGCGCGGGCCAGCTCGTCGGTGGTGGGGCCCTCGCTCGCCAACCGCCCGACCTCGTCGAGGATCGCCGTCGTCGAATCCTCCACCGCGCCAGCGGTCAGGGTCGCCCCGGCCACCAGGACCCCTCCGTCCCGCGAGGCGAACAGGAACGCACGGGTCTCGCGCGCAAGTTGCCGGTTGCGGACCAGCTCGTCGTCGAGCCTTGCCCGTTGACCGCCGCCGAGGATCGCGGCCAGGATCTCGAGCGCGGCCCGATCCTCGCCGCGAAAATCGTCGGTCTTCCAGGCGAGCGCGAGCTCCGTCTCGGGCAGGTCGGCCGAGGCCACGGCGACGCGTGGGGCCGTTTGACGAGGTTCGCGCTCTCGCGGCGAGGGCGCCCCCGCCGTCCGCCAGCCAGCGAACAGGGCGGCGGCCTGTTCGCGAACGACCGCGGCGTCGAAGTCTCCGACGATGACCAAGGTGGCGTTGCCCGCGCCGTACGCGCGCTCGTAGAACGCCAGCAGCGCGGTTTGCGTCAGCGCGCCGAGCGAGGCCTCCGTGCCCAGCAACGGCCGCCGGTAAGGGTGGGCGGTGAATGCCGTGGCCAGCGCCGCCGCCGTCCCCGCGCGGGGCGGATCGCGGCGCGCGGCTTGAAGGTCCGCGCGGGCCTCGTCGCGCGCCGCCTCGAAATCCGCGGGACCGAGCGACGGCCGCGTGATGAGCTCGGCGAGCGCGCGCAGCGCGCCGGTGAGGAGCGGCGTCGCGGTCAACGTCTGCACGACCGTCTCGTCGTAGCTGGTCCACGCGGCCCATCGGCTCTCGGCTGGCGGCCTTCCGGCGGACCCGCGCGCGGACCGGGCCAGCAGGTGCTGCATGACGTTGGCGGCGCCTTCGAGTCCGGGCGGATCGTCCGCGGTCCCGGTGCCGAGCCAGAGCTGCAGCGCCACCACGGGCGCGGCGTGGTTCTCCTCGAGGACGACGCGGAGCCCGCTGGCGAGGGCTCCCACCGAGCGGGTGCCCCGGCCGCTCGGTCGAGGGGATTCGTCCACCCCGCCCGCGGTGCCTACGCGCGCCGGCCCGCCCTTCAAGGGGCGGCACCCCGTCGCGAACGCGGCGGCCAGCAAGCAAACGGGGATGACCGACGCCGATCTCACGAACAGCCACGAATCTAACACAGCCCGCGGCGGACCCCCGGCGGCGGGAGTACCCTGTCGCCACGAAAATGGCGTCGCTTCAGCTCGAGGTAGGTTCGTTTGGTCGCTGCGTGGGCACGCGCCGACGCGCCTTCCTGGCCCGCGTCGCCGGGTCCTTGCTCGTCTCGGTCCTCTGGGCCGTCGCGCTCGGGATTGCCTACCCCCGGACGGCCGTCGCCCGCGCCATCCGGCCGCTCTTCGAGCCCACGGACCTGGAGCTCGAGGAGACGGGCGTCACCGAGATCGATCTCCAGATCGGCGCCGTCCGCAGCCAGGGGCCGTGGCGGGCCGTGCTGCCGGACTTCGAGCTCGACGTGGGTTTTCTCCCCTGGCTCGAGCTCGATCTCGACGGGGCGTACGCCATCGAGGGGCCGTCGACGGGACCGTTCTCGTTCGATCACGCGGCCCCGGACAGCTTGTGGCCTTCGCTGAAGGTTGGCGTGTACGACGACCATGACGGGGTGACGGGGCGGGCGGGCGCGTTCGGCTTCCAGGTGGGACCGAAGCTGCCGGTGGCCGCGGGCGCGCACGGCGTCGGCGTGGAGTCGCTGCTGTTGTTCGGCTACGTCGTGCGCCAGCTTCACCTGGTGCTGAATACCGGAGGCTTCGTCGACCCGTCGCCCGACACGATGTCGGGGCGGCCCATCGGAATCGAGCTGGGTCTCGACATGGAGCTCGACCTCGGCGACACCAATCGCTTCTCGTTGACCGGCGAAGTCTCGGGGGTGGCGTTCATGTCGAGCGATCCCAACCAGCTGCTCGCGACATCGGGGTTCACCTGGTCGGTGACGAAATCACTGGATCTGTCGATCGTCGGACTGTGGGGATTCCTCGCGGGCAGTGATCGCTACGGCGTGCTCCTGGGCGTGTCGCCCAAGTTCCGGTTCCTGCGCGCTGCCGGCCCAGGGCCCGGCAACGGCCCGTGAACGAGGGGCTGGCCGCTCGCTCAGCGCGCCTGCAGGGCGCGGATGCGGCGGAACAGGCGGTCGGGGACGCGGCGCACGACGCCCATGATGAACCACCAGAACCACGGGACGTAGGCCTCGGTGCGGCCGGCATCGACGGCGCGCACGATGGCGGACGCGACGCCGGGGGGGCGGGCAAACAGAAACGTCTTCTCGTGATCGACCGTCATGGGCGTGTCGACCGGACCAAGCTTGATCATGTGGACGCCGACGCCGCGCCCGCCGAGCCGCGCGCGGACCCCTTGCAGGTAGACGTTGAGGGCACCCTTGGCCGCGCCGTAGGTGTAGTTGCGCGGGCGGCCGCGCTCGCCGGCCACCGATCCCAGCACCACCAGATGACCGGCCCCGCCCGACTCGAAGTGGTTCGCGAGCGGAATCACCAGCGCGACGACCGACAGCAGGTTCGTGTCGAAGATCTGGCGCGCCTCCGAGGCGTCGCGCTCGCTCGCGCGCTGGTCGCCGAGCAGCCCCTGTGCGATGAGCGCGACGTCGAGTCCCCCCAACGTGGCCACGGCCTGCTGTACGAGCTCTTCGCTGTTCGCCGTCTCCGTCAGATCCGCGACCCGTGAGCCCACGCACGCGGCGCCGAGCTCCGCCACGAGCGTGCCGAGCTTGGTCGGGTTGCGTCCGACCAGATAAAGAAGGGCCCCACGTCCCGCGTAGGCGCGCGCGACCTCCACGGCGATCGCGGAGGTCGCGCCAAAAATGGCCACACGTTCTCGCATCGAGGGCGCGAGCGTAGCATCCCGCGACGGCGCGGCGGCCCTGCCGATCGGCACGGACCAAGCAACACCTGCGGGCACGGCTGGCGGCGGACACTGGCGGAGAGAGGTCCGATTTTGCTTAAATGGCACGTTCCTTAGCGATATCGACAGAAATTCTGGCGACGGCCGATTGTATCGAGAGGGGTTCTTAAACTTGCTTGAGCGTAGGGTACCGGGAATGCGGGCGCGGGGACGTGTCGTGGCGGTGGCATGCGCGCTCGCGGGACTGGCGACGCTCGCCGCATGCGACGACGGAATCCTCGGGAGGGCCCCGCAAGCTGCGGGCTGGAGCGACGGCGTTCGCCTCGCGGAGGCGGTGGATCTCGATCCCGATCCCCGCACGATCGAGATCAACCTCGAGGCCAGGCCGACCGACCTGAATATCGTAGGCAACCTGGCCGGCGGTGGCCTGGACGGCGCGAGCGATCCCGGCGACCTGACGACCCCCGTCTGGAGCTACAACGGCACGACGCCGGGGCCGCTGATTCGCGCCAGCGTCGGCGACCGGCTGGTGGTGCATTTCCTGAATGGGCTGCCGGAGGACACCTCCGTGCACTGGCACGGCATTCGCCTTCCCGCGGACATGGACGGCGTGCCCGGTCACACGCAGCCGCCCGTGCCGCCGGGAGGGACGTTCGACTATTCGTTCGTCCTGCCCGACGCCGGACTGTTCTGGTACCACCCGCACTCTGATGCCGCGGCGCAGGTCGGCTACGGCCTCTATGGGCCCTTGCTGGTCGAGGACCCCGCAGACCGGGGCCAGCTCGGCGACGAGGTGGTGCTCGTGCTGTCGGACATGGGAATCAACGAGGACGGGTCGCTCGCCCCGCCAACCGACTACAGCGACACGCGGGCCGCACTGATGGGGCAAGAGGGCAACACGCTGCTCGTCAACGGCCGGGTGCGACCCACGCTGGGCGCGCGGTCCGGCCTCCGCCAGCGCTGGCGCATCGTGAACGCCGCGAAGAGCCGGTATTTCCAGCTCTCACTCGCCGGCCACCAGTTCACGCGCATCGGCGGCGACGGAGGCTTCTTGCAGGCGCCCGAGGCGCCGGCGGACACTATCCTGATCATCCCGGCCGGTCGCGCCGACGTGCTGGTCACGCCGGTCGGCGCCCCGGGAGACGTCCTGGCGGTGCACGCCGTACCGTACGATCGCGGCTTCGGGACGACCTGGGACGGCGGCGAACAGGAGCTCTTCTACGTGAAGCTCTCGGACGCCGCGGCGACGACGGACCGCCCCGTTCCCGCCAAGCTACGAACCATCGTACCGATCGACACCACCGCCGCCATCCCGCGCAGCATCTCGCTCACCATCGACGCGTCGAGCGGGAAAGTCGTCATGGGGATCAACGGCGTCCCCGCGTGGCTGGCTCCCCCGCTGCCGGCGGCGGCCAACACCACCGAGCTGTGGACGATCACGAACACCGTGTCGTTCGACCACCCCTTCCACCTTCACGGCTTCTTCTTCCAGCCGCTCGACCCGGCGGGCGGTCCCCTGCCCTCCCCCGAATGGAAGGACACCGTGAACATCCCGGCGCTGTCGACGGTGAAGTTCGCCGTCCACTACGACGACCGGCTTGGCATGTGGATGTTCCACTGCCACATCCTCGACCACGCCGAAGACGGCATGATGGGGATGCTGCTGCTCGAATAGGGGGAACGGGCCGGCAGTCCCGCCAGCCCGACGCTCGCGGGATCATCGCGCGAAAGCGTCGTTGACATCGCCCCACTCTCCTGGCAGAACCTGCCCCCACCACGGGGCGTGGCGCAGTCTGGTAGCGCGTTCGGTTCGGGACCGAAAGGTCGGAGGTTCAAATCCTCTCGCCCCGACAACTGTAAGTCCGCGCGGATCCTTTCCAAGGGCTCCGCGTCGGGTGGCCGCCGTGCGGCCCTTTTCGGGTTTGGGTAGTAACCGGGTAGTAAATGGAGCCGCGAGGCGCGCTTCATCGCGCGTGACGGCGAGTAGCGGCGACTCCTTGGCGCCACTCGCCGCGACCTCGCTCTGGGTGCCGGCGTCCTCCGCCGGAGCGGGCCCGAAGCTGAGCCGCTCGATCTCCTTCTTGAGGTAGCCGGGCGACAAGTGCCCATAGACCTCGGTCGTGAGCCGAGGATCCTGGTGGCGCATGATCCGCTGCACGGCGGCCAGATCGGCCCCGTTCATCAGGAGCAGCGAGGCGGTCGTGTGGCGAAGGTGATGGAATCGGATCTTCCTCACCTGGCCCACGGGGAAGAGCTTGAACGTGCATACCGGGCACCGCCGCAGGTTCGCGTCCGGGGCAGCCTCGTGGTGCCCGCAGCCGTGGCGGCGGCATTTGTGGATGTACCCGGTCACGAGACCGGCGCGGCGCATCGCCCGTCGTAAGACGTGCTCGAGCGCCGTGTGCTTCGGGAGCATGTCCCCCTGCTCGCCCGGGAAGACGAGCTCCGATGGTGACGCCGCGATCGCGCGCCGCAGGTACGTGACAAGCTCGCTGTTGATCGGGATCGCCTCGACCCGACCGCCCTTCGGGATGTCGCGCTCGTGCGAGCGGCTTACGAGAATCAGCCCCGACGAGAAATCGACGTCGGGCTTCTGGAGCCCGAACAGCTCGCCCTTCCGCATGCCGGTGTAGATGGCCGTTGCGAACAGCGGCTTCCACTTCGGCCTCAGCGACGCGAGGAGCGGCGGCACCTCGTGCGGGCGCAGGTAGTCGGGTAGGCGCTTGACCACCTTCCGCTTCGGCACGTCCGCGACCGGATTCGGGCGAGGGAATCTCTCCATCCGACGGGCCATCGTGAACGCGCGGCTGAGATAGCCTCGAAGGTGGTTCACGCTTCGCGCGCTCAGCACGCGCTCCTTCTCGGTCAGAAAGAGATCGATCTTCCCCGATGTCACTTCCGCCACGCGGATCTGCCCGAGCGCCGAGCCGATGATGTGCTTCCTGATGCTCGACGCGCCTGTGTCGGATGCCGCCTGCGAAAGGAAGGTCCTGATCCACCACTCCATGAGCTCGTCGACCGAGCCGCCGCCATCATCGAGATCTTTGGGCTCGCTGCCGAACCGCTGGCGCTCGTAGCGCCGCTCCATGTCGACGGCGAGCCGCTTCGCCTCCGTCTTCGTCTTGGCCGACGAAGCGACACACCGCCGCCGGCCCAGCGCATCGATGACCTGCAGGTACCAGGTATCGCGCTTGAGGTAGGCCGACGCCATGGCTAAGCCCTCCCCGCGTCGGCGTGCAAGTCGTGGCCTCGAATGGCCATCACGAAGATCAGCATCGCGCATCTACCTCCACAGTCAACACTTCTTTCTCGACGGAGCTGCCGAAAAAGCGAGCCCCCTAGGCGGCTGAATATCGCCTCGGGCGAGGGCCCGGACCGTGTTCGAATCGAACCGGAGAAGCCCTCCCACGCGGACGCACGGGAGCTGCCCCGCCTCCGCGCGATGGTAGACCCACGAACGGCTGACCTTCAGGTACTTGGCGACGTCATTCGCGTCCCAGAGCCGATCGTCATGTGCTATCGGCGGCGGCGGGGCGGGCGTCTTGCTCGGTGGCGCGAAGACGCCGGTGGTCGCGTCCTCGTCGACGAATTGATTGTGATTCCTCATGGTCCTTCCCCATTGCTCTTGGTGCCGCCGGCCGGCAGGGGCCAGCGCGCTATTGTTCTTCCTCGCTCGGACTGGACCGTGCACCAGCCATCGCGCGACACCATCCCGCGGCCTGTACACCGGGCCAC
>CAYUFS010000060.1:0-31444 GCA_964443975.1 uncultured Myxococcales bacterium
CCAAGAGGTAGCTCTGGATGAGGGCGTAACCAACCAGGTCGTTCCAGAAGCCAGGCCGCAACAATCTCTGGCCCCTCCGATAGGGGAGCAGCCGCTCGAGCGCGATGAACGCGAGGGCGCTGCCGCCGATGACGACCGGCGACAGCCACGACCACAGCGCCGCCGGTCCCGACATTCGCCGCTTCGTCCGCCGGTGGTCAGTTGCAGTCGGTCGGCATGTTGCCGTCCGCGATGACGCGACGGAGCTTCCGGCGCGACGCGAGCTCTCCCTCGTAGATCCGCTTCACGCCGTCGCCGAGCGCCCGCTCGATGTCACGAATGTTGGCGACGAGGCGCAGCAGCCCCCCGATCTCGACCGACGCCGACTGATCGCTTCCCCACATGGACCGGTCGAGCGTGATGTGGCGCTCCACGAAGGTCGCGCCCAGGGTCACGGCCGCCCACGTCGGCGCGAGACCGACCTCGTGTCCGGAGTACCCGATCGGACAGCCCGGGTACTGTTGCCTGAGGGTCTGAATCATCATCAAGTTGAGATGCTCGTTGGGGCAGGGGTAGGACGACGTCGCGTGCGCCACCAGCAGGTTGTCCAGGCCCACGGCCTCGATGGACGCGGCGATCTCGTCGGCCGTTGACATTCCGGTGGAGAGAATCAGCGGTCGCCCCGTCGCCCGCATCCGCTTGAGCAAGGGAATGTCCGTCAGCGAGGCCGACGCTGCCTTGTAGCAGGGCGGACGAAACGCCTCGATGAACTCGACGGACTCCTCGTCCCAGCAGCTCGCGAACCACTGCACGTGCCGCTCGCGGCAGTGACGGTCGATCTCGACATACTCGTCGAGGCCCAGCTCGACGCGATGCCGGTATTCTATGTAGGTCATCCGGCCCCAGGGCGTGTCACGTATGACATCCCACTGATCCCGCGGCACGCATCGCTCCGGCGTTCGCTTCTGGAACTTGACCGCGTCGGCGCCCGCCAGCACGGCGCCGTCGATCAGACGTTTGGCCAGCTCCAGCGATCCGTTGTGGTTGATGCCGATCTCGGCGATGACGAACACCGGGGCACCCGCGCCCACCCATTTGTCCCCGATTCGCACCCGTGCCGTAGCCAGACTCGATGCTTGCGAAGCTTCGTTCATGACCGTCCTCCTCCTTTTTCATCCAAGCGGGGAGCCACCAACCGGACCGCCACTCCCTGGGGGCGTCGGGCCAGGTGGCGTAGCACCAGGATCCATTCGGCGAAGTCACGGAACGCGCCGCCCCCGCCGGTGCGCGCGCACCGGTAGTGCGCGAGACGTAGGACTGACGGGAAGGCGTCGAGCGGCGCGGCCACCAGCCCGCGCTCGGCGACGAGCGCCATGATTCCGAGGTCATTGACGTCGTCCCCGATGTAGGCGACCTGTGACGGGTCGACGCCGGCGTCGACGGCGATGGCCGGGAAGGCCGCCTCCTTGTCCGCGACGCCCTGGTAGACCCGCTTGATTCGCAGCTTCTCCGCTCGGCGCACGACGATGGAGGAGGTCTCTCGGGTCAGAAACGCGGTCTCGACCCCGTCGTCCCGGAGTCGCTCCACCCCCATGCCGTCGCGCATGGAGAACCGCTTCAGCGCCTCCCCGCGCTCGGAATAGAAGACGCCGCCGTCGGTCAGGGTGCCGTCGACGTCAGTGATCACCAGCCGCAAGCGCCCTGCCCGCGCCCGGAGCTCGCGCTCGAGCAGCGGCGGCGCCAGCATCATGTCGTCGGCGAGCCTCACCACGCCGTCCAACCCCCGTCGATGACCAGGTTCGCCCCCGTCATGTAGCTCGAGGCCTCGCTGGCCAGGAAGACGAGTGCCCCGCGGAGCTCGTCGGGGCGGGCCATCCGCCCGATGGGCGTTCGGCGGGCGTACTGCTCCACGAAGAATGGCTCCTGGCCGGCCTGCGCGACGCCCCCCGGCGACAGGCTGTTCACGCGCACGCCGCGATCCGACCAGTAGGTGGCGAGGAACCGGGTGAACGACAGCACCGCGCCCTTGCTGGTCGGGTAGGCCGCGCTCTTCCAGAACGACTGGGTCCCGTCGGCGCGGCGGTAGATGCGCTGGTCGGGCCCCACCATTCCGTAGGTCGAGGCGACATTGATGATGCTGCCCCGGTGCTGGCGGACCATCTCGCTGCCCAGCACCTGGCAACACAGGAACGTCCCGGTGACGTTGACGTCGAGCGCCTGGCGCCATCGATCGAGCGGGTAGTGTTCGAACCGAGAGAGGCGCGCCGCCTGCTTCCCGTCATCGTCATGCTCGTCATACTCGTCAAAGCGGTCGTTGATGGCGGCATTGTTGACGAGGACGTCGATGTGGTCACCGATGGCCAGCGCGGCGTCGCGGAGCCGAACCAGGGAGTCGAGCACGGTGATGTCGGCGGGGATGGCGTGCGTCGACGTGCAGCCGCGCTGTCGCAGGTCCGCCGCAACCGCGGCGCAGCCTGCAGCGTCGGAGTCCGTCGCGATGACCGTGGCGCCTGCTTCGGCCAGCGCCCGGCAGTGCTGGCGGCCGAGCAGCCCGGCGGCGCCCGTGACGACCGCGACTCGACCGGCCAGCGAGAACATCGCCGCGGCGTCACCGTCGCTCATGTGCCCCCGCCTTCGCCTGCTCGCGCACGGGTTTCAGGTCGAAGTGGCTGGTCCGTCGAAACACGGCCTCCACGGGCTCCCCGCGCAGGGCGACATGCAACGTCCCTCGCTCCAGCTCGGCGCGCAGCGAGGGCAGGACCTCCCCGTAGACGCCCAGCAGATAGTCGATGTCCTCCGCGGTGTGCGCCGCCGAGAGGTTATGGAATCCGTTCCAGAGGACCCCCCGCCTGATCAGCTCTTGCTGCACGTACGACTTCATGATCAACGGATCGACCCCCGCGGCCACGCCCTCCGGCGCGAACGTCACCAGCGTCCGGCAACCGAAGCCGGTGCACGCGGAGAATGGCGTGCCGAGCTTGGCGCAGAGCGCGTTGTACTCGTCCCGCAGCCGGCTCCCCAGCTGGTCGAGGTACCGGGGGACATCGCGGCGGCGCAGCTCGCGCAGCGTGGCGGCCGCGGCCGCCAGCGACAGCGTCTCGCCCCCGAACGTGGAGTAGAAGAAGACGTCGCGTTCGCAGAGCCGCATCACGTCCGCCCGCCCGGTGAGCGCGGACAGGGGCATGCCGTTGGCGACCGCCTTCGAGAAGCACGCGAGGTCGGCGGTGACGTCGAAGCGTTGCTGCGCGCCGCCCAGGGCCAGCCGAAAGCCCGTCCACATCTCGTCGAACACCAGCAAGGCGCCCCGGGACGCGCACAGCCGCTTGAGCTCGGCCAGGAAGTCCGCGCGCGGCGCCTCGAACGTCACGGGCTCGAGGATCACGCAGGCGGTGTCGTCGTCGAGGGCGGCCTCCACGGAGGCGAGATCGTTGTAGCCGAACGTATGAGTCAGCGCGGCCACGTCGGCCGGTACGCCCCGGCTCCGGTCGGTGACAGCGATATACCAGTCGTGCCAGCCGTGATAGCCGCAGCACAACACCTTCGCACGCCCGGTGAACGCGCGCGCCAGCCGGACGGCGGCGGTGGTCACGTCACACCCGTTCTTCGCGAAACGGACGCGCTCGGCGCCTGGGACCAGCGCCCGCAGCAGCTCGGCCACCTCGACCTCGAGCGGATGCATCAGCGAGAACGTGATGCCGTCCGCCAGCTGGGCGCGGATGGCCTCGTCGACGACCGGGTCGGCGTACCCGAGCGACAGCGGGCCCACCGCCATCGACATGTCGAGGTACTCGTTGTCGTCCACGTCGATGACGTGCGCGCCCCGGCCGGCGCGCAGGTACTTGGGCGCGACGCCACGAATGAACTGACCGGGCCCCTTGGCCAGCGTCTGTGTCGCGCCCGGGATGAGCCCGATCGCCCGCTCATGGAGCGCGTTCGACGAGCTGATGTCCGGCAATTCGGCGTTGAAGGCGACCAGGTTAGGCAACGCTTCCTCCTTTGGTTTCGAACGCGTCTCGGAAGCGCGCGGCGAGACGCGCGGGCGTGAAGCCTTCGTGGTCCAAGACCTCGGCGAGACGGCCCGGTCGGAACCACCGCGCGCCGAGGCCAATCGAGACCACGGGCACCGATATCCGGTGACGCACCAGAACCTCGGAGACGAGCTGGTAGAGGCCCCCCACGAGGAGGTGATCCTCGACAGTCACGAGCACCGGACACGCGCACGCGACCGAGGCGATCGCGTCCTCGTCGACGGGGGACAAGCTGCGGAGGTTGACGAGCGTGGTGTCGAGCCCCTCGGCGCGCAGCAGCTCGCAGGCCTCCGCGACGTTCGGTACCGGGAACCCAGTCGTGATCACGCCGATGTCGGTGCCCTCGGCCAGAGTCTCGGCGCGCCCCAACCGAAACGCCTCGTGGACCAGCGCGGAAGGCCGCGCGTTGAAGCGTACGTAGGCGGGCGCGGGGCTGGCGAGCACCTCGGGCAGGCACGCGCACAGCTCCCGATCGTCCGATGGACAAACAATCTGCATGCCGGGGATGGACCGCATCACGGCGACGTCATCGATGGCCTGGTGGGTGGGGCCGTTGGCCTCGGATAGAAATCCCGGGACCGCACCCACGAGCTTCACGGGGAGCCGAGCGATGCCCACGTCGGTGCGGATGAACTCGAACGCGCGCAACGTCAGGAAGGTGGCCAGGGCATGGACGACCGGGACGCGCCCGCGCAGCGCCAGGCCCGCCGCCATCCCCACCATGGTTTGCTCGCAAATTCCCACGTCGATGAAGCGCGGCCCGAGGGTGGCGGGCAGGTTGCGAATGGAGGCCCGGTTCTCCGCCGTCATCACCACGATCCGGGGATCCGCCCCGGCGAGCCCCGCCAGCGTCGACTCGTAGGTTGGGCCCGCGCTCATCGAACCACCAGCGGCTCGGAGGTCAGCGCCGTTGCCATGGCTCCCGCCAGCTCGTCGAGGAGCACCTCCACCTCGCGCGACGTGAGATCGACGAACCAGCGATCGGCGCGGCCCTCGAGGCTGGGCAACCCCTTGTTCCGCTTCGTTCGCGCCACCACGGCGGTCGGGCGACCGCTTCGACGGGGTAGCTCCGCGAACGCGTGGGCGAGCTCGGCATAGTCGTGCCCGTCGACCTCCACGACCGCAAAGCCGAAGGCCCCCAACTTCTCCGCGAGAGGTTCGAGGGGGAGCAGCTCCTCGGTGGCGGCGTTCGCTTGAAAGCCGTTGCGGTCGACGACCAGCACCAGGTTGTCGAGCTTCTTCGCGCTCGCGACCAGGGCCCCCTCCCACATCGACCCTTCGTTCAGCTCGCCATCTCCCGCGATCACGATCGCGCGCGACGGACCGCCGCGCAGCTTCGCGTCGAGCGCCACGCCCATGGCCACGGACAGCAGGTGGCCGAGAGAGCCGGAGTGAAACTCCACACCCGGGATGGCCCGGTTCGGGTGCCAGTAGAGATGGTCGGAGACCGACAGATGGTTGCGCAGCCGCGACGACGGAAAGTAGCCACGCTCGACCAGCGTTCCGTAGAGCGCCGGCACGTCATGTCCCTTCGAGAGGAACAGGTAGTCGCGATCGGGATCGGCGAGGGTCTGCGGCGAGGTCCGCAGGACCCGGTCGTAGAGGAAGACGATGAGGTCCGCGCACGACAACGACGCGCCGAGGAAGCAGCCTCCGTTGGTCGCCAGGCGAATGGCGTGGGCCCGCACCCGCCGTGCCTGGGCCTCGAGCTCGGGAAAGGAGAGGCTCACGACGGCCCTCCCCCGACTCCGCGCTCGACCGCGGGGACGCGAGGCTGCCGCGTCCGAAGCTCGTGACGATGCCGGTCGACCCATCCCGTGCCCTTGAATCGTGCGTTCAGGGCGAGCAGCTCGGGGTGGCACTCCAGGTGGGCGACGATCTCCTCCACCGCGAACGGCGGCTCACCGGGGCGGTACAAGGCCTCGAAGACGGCCGCGATCACGCGGAAGTCATCGGGATAGTCGAGGGTCAAGCGATGCGACCGCGACAGATCCAGCCCAGCTCGCCAGACGACGTTGCCCAGGCGAAAGCGCTCGGGTCGATCCCACACGAAGGGCGTCGTGTGCTCGCGCTCGTGGGGGCGGGTGGCCTCTCGCCCTGCTTGCTCCAACGCGCCCCGCGAGAGCACCTCGACGTCATTGCCATCGGGCCAGGAGGCAGGGTGCAGGTTGCCCACGAAGTCGTACCGGTCGGAATGATCGCGGAAGCAGCGAACCACCTCGTCGATGACGCGCGGGTCGATCAGCGGACAGTCAGAAGGAATCTTGACGATCGCGTCGGCCTGGGTGACCTGGGCCGCCAGCAGGTGGCGGTCCAGAAGATCGAGGGGGTCCCCCGACACACACCGCAAGCCGACCTGGCGGGCCAGCTCGCGGATGGGCTCGTCCTCGGCCAGCGAGGTGGTCGCGACCACGACCTCGTCGAGCTCGCGCGCGGCGTGAACGCGCGCGAGCATGAGCGCCAGGACGGGCTGTCCGAGGACGGGCAGCAGCACCTTGTTGGGCAGCCGCGAGGAGCCCATCCGCGCCTGAACGATGGCGACGACCTTCACGAGCGGCCTCCCCGAGAGGAATGTGTAGCGTTCGTCGCGCCGAACCTCACGCGGTAGGAAACCGGCAGCCTCACGAACGGCGAGCGCGTTGTTGACATCGCTCTCTTGTAGCAGCCAGCAAGAAGCCTCCCGTTACAATCGAGAAGAGTTCCTTTGTCCGTTTCATGAATACGAACGCGGTGCCCGTCGCGGGACTGCCACGGACTCCGCCGCGGAGTCCTCGGCGCCAGGTTCGTGTCCAACGAGCGCACGGACTCGAAGACGACCACGGACGCGACCGAGCGAAACCGACCCGAGCTTCGCGCGGCGCCAACCTCGCCACTCGTGTGGGCGCGGCAGGCCGCTTGAACCTTTTTGCGGCGCGTAGCCTGCGGTTGATGTCGAGTCCAGGCTACGCGCCGCAAAAAGGGACGCGCGACACGGCGCCCGATGCAGACGCAGGGCCCGATTCGCGCGTAACTTGGATACCTTGGATCTTGGATACCCTGGATACCTTGGATGTGGTCCCGAACTTCCGGGGCGCTCTCCCTGGCCCTCTCCCACATTCGTGGGAGAGGGGACAGGAAATGCTCCGCGCGACGTGGCCCAGTCAGCTTCGATCAAGCGCCCAAGCTAGATGATTCCCTTCGCGCGGAGCTTGTTCAGCTCCGCGCGCACGGCGTTCAACCCACCCGCCGAATAGACGATGTAGATGCGTTCGGCGCTCAGGTGCGCGAGGACCGGGTTGCGGTAGTGATTGTTGTATCGAGCGGTGTCGGCCGGGTCGAACCCGAACGTGGCCGCCAGGTTCGCCAGCAACAGCTGCGAAACGGCCACCGCCGGGCCGGTCTGGGTGAAGTCCGCATCGGAGAGGTTGTGCAGCTGATATTCGGCGGGGGCGTTGACCTGGCTCGGTGAGGCGGCGTTCAGGTCGAGGTCGCCGAGGTGTTGCACGGCCGGCAAGCGGAGGCGGCCCGAGCCGTCGACGCGGAGGTACCCCTTGGCCACCGGATCGATGCCCGCGATGATCGCCCCCGCGCGGAGCCAGTTGATCACCTTGTACTCGTTGCCCGAGGTGGGGTTGGAGTGGGCGGAGGCCTGGGTGATCACGAACTTCGGGGTGAGGGCGCGCGCCATCGACTCCGCGACCCCGATGATATGGTGGGCGCCAGTGCGCGAGTCTCCCGCCGCCCCAAAGTTGTCCGTGGCGCCGTTGCCGCCGAAGCTGAACTCGGCGAACTCGGTTCCGTCCGCGTTCCATTGAAACACGATGGGCTTCGCCCAGTCGTGGAGCAGCGGCGCGCCGAGGATCAGGTCCTGGTCGATATCGATGTCGCTGCGGGCGTCGTCGCGAGCATCGTCGCGAGGTTCGCCACGGCCATGATCGCCGTGCTCGTCGGCATCGGGCAACGCGATCTCGGGGAGGCCGCTCGCTCCCGTGTGGCCGTAGACGCGACGGTAGTTGGCCGCCAAGCTGACGTCGCTGAGGTCATTGAAGCTCTCGTGGATTGGCAGGCCGCCTGGATACGAATGGTGTCCACCGAAGACGCTGCCCGGCGCCGAGAAGAAGGGCTGAGGCAGTCGCGGGCAGGCGCTGCCCGCATCGAGCAGCGGGGGCATGACCCCCGCCAGGGCGCCACCGCCGAAGGCGTCGGCGTCGGCGGGAGCTATCAGGCCGGCGGCGTTCAGCTTGTCGATGATCGCCTGCTTGCTGGCCGGGGTCTCCCCGGCGCGGTGGCGGACGCAAACGCCGGGATCGTCGACCAGCTCGCGAATTGTCCGCGCGAGTCGGGCGTCCGAGATGCGGTCGATCTGGCCGGATACGAAGCGCCGCGCCGAGCGAACCAGCGGTGACGAGGACGCGAGGTGTGCAGCCGCCGCGTTTCCGGCGCCCACCACGGTCTGGTCAGCCGCCTGGGCCTGGCCGAGCAGGCCGACGTTGAAGAGAGATGCGAGTGCAATGACAGTGAGTTTCATGATCGATGTCTCCAGAAGATCAGGGAAGGCCGTCAGCCGACGCGCCCGATGGCGGGATCGCTCATGCTGTCGTCGCCGGTTTCGACGTGGCCCGCGAGGCGGCGCTGGAAGGCGGCGTCACCGTCAATCTCGACGACGAAGTCGTACCAGCCGAAGGTCCCCTCGACGGGCGCGTGCTCGCGCGCCGTCTCGCCGGGATCCACCGAGCGGTGAATGGTCTTCTTCGTGTAGACGTTCGAGATGCGAACGTTGCTATTGGCGGTGCCGAGGTTGTGAAGCTCGAGCGTGATGCCGCAGGATTCCGGGCGGTAGACGCTCCGGACCTCGAGGTGGCCCCGGTGGCGGCCGCGGAAGTCGCCCGCGAACGTCCGCAGGAAGCCATTCGGCCCGTAGACCGAGAGGTCGTAGGCCGTCGCCGCGGTGGCTGCGAACGACAGCGTGTCGGAGACCGCGTCTCCCGCGCCGACCGTGTAGGTCCAGGGGCCGTCCTGGCCGTTGCCCGAACGCACCTGGAACACCGCCGCCGCCTTGCCGGAATTGCGGAGGCGCAGCGTCACGCTGGCATCGACGACGCTCACCTCGCCCGTGGCGTGCAGCTCATAGGGCACCGGGCGGGCAGGGCGTACCCCCGGCTCCTGCGCCGGCAGGGCCTGCGTCGCGGGCGGGGCCGGGACGTAGTCGGGATGGGTCACGTCGTCGGGCGGTGCGTAACCCGAGGTGCTGGGTAGCCGCACGAGGCCGTCGTTCGGAGACTTGAAGTTGAACGCCGAGGTCAGATCGCCGGTGACGGCGCGGCGCCACGGCGTGATGTTCGTCTCCTTCAATCCAGGATGGCCGACGCCGAATCGCCGTTCGATGAACTGGATCAGGGAGGTGTGGTCGAACACCTCGGAGTTGACCCAACCCCCCTTGCTCCACGGCGAGATGACGATCATGGGCACCCGCACCCCGAGCCCGTAGGGGCCGGCGGCGTACCTCGAATTTCCTGTGAAGACCTCGTTCGTCGTGTCGATCGTCGACAGTCCCTCGGCCCGCGACTGCGGCGGCGTCGGGGGAACCATGTGATCGAAGAAGCCGTCATTCTCGTCGTACATCAAGAAGAACGCGGTCTTGCTCCAGAGCTCGGGGTTCGACGTGAGCACGTCGAGCATCTGCGACACGTACCAGGCCCCGTAGTTCAGCGGCCAGTTCGGGTGCTCGGAGTAGGCCTCCGGCGCGACGATCCAGGAGACCTGCGGCAGCTTGTTCGCGCTCACGTCCCGCGCGAGGAGATCGAACAACGTTCCACCCGCCGAGATGTTGGTGGCCTGTAGCGCGCCCTCGAAGAGCGGACTCCCAGGCAGCGCGTTCTGGTACTGATGGAAGTAGAGCAGCGAGTTGTCGCCGTAGTTGCCGATGTACGGGGGACCCCAGCCCCAGTAGTGGGGCGCGTCCAGGCCTTCGCCGGCGTCCTGATAGATCTTCCAGGAGATGCCTGCCTGTTGCAGCCGCTCGGGGAAGGTCGACCAGTCGTAGCCAGCCTCTGAGTTGTCGAGCACCGGGCCCCCACCCAGGCCGTCATTCCCCGTCCAGCCCGTCCACATGTGGTACCGGTTGGGATCCGTGGCCCCGAGAAACGAGCAATGGTACGCGTCGCACACCGTGAACGCGTCGGCAAGCGCGAAGTGGAACGGAATGTCGTTCCGGGTCAGATGCGCCATGGTGGTCGTGCCCTTGCTAGGCACCCACTGATCGTACTTGCCGTGGTTCCAGGCGTTGTGCGTGTCGGTCCAGCCGTGGGGCAGATCCTCGAGAAATTGCAGGCCCAGCTCGGGGGCGGTCGGATGGAAGGGCAACACGTGCCCGGTTCCATTCGGTTGTTTCCAAACCGAATCTCCCGAAGGCAGCTTGATCGCCCGGGGATCGCCGAAGCCGCGCACGCCTCTCAGCGTGCCGAACAGATGATCGAAGGAGCGGTTCTCCTGCATCAGGATGACGATGTGCTCGACATCGGCGATCGTTCCCGTGCGGTGGTGCGCAGGAATGGCGAGGGCACGGCGGATGGCGGGCGGGAATGCGGTGGCGACGGCGCCAGCGCTCAACATTTGAAGCAACGTGCGGCGATCGGCGTTCATGGAAGACCTCCGGAACGAAGTTGTTTGCGAACGCGCACCAAGTAGCACGCACGCGTCGCCGTCCGGTTTCTTGCCTCCGACGGTATCGTTGCGGTCTTGCAACTTCGGCACTTCGGCGGTCCGAAGTCCGCGCTCCGCCGGCCCCGCCTCCGGGCCTGGCGCTATCAGCTCTTGGCGGCGCGGTAGCGGCGGATCAGCGCGTTCGTGGAGCTGTCGTGGCCGAGTGGGCGCGCGGAGGCGCCGGCATCGAGCTCCGGAACGATGCGCGCGGCGAGCACCTTGCCGAGCTCGACGCCCCATTGATCGAAGGAGTCGACGTCCCAGATCACGCCCTCCGTGAACACGATGTGCTCGTACAGGGCGATGAGCTTGCCGAGGGCGGCAGGGGTCAGGCGCTCGATGAGCAGCGTGCTCGACGGGCGGTTACCCTCGAAGGTCCTGTGGGGCACCAGCGCCGCGGGGACGCCTTCCGCGCGGACCTCCTCGGCGGTCTTGCCGAACGCCAGCGCCTCGGCCTGCGCGAACACGTTGGCCAGCAACAGATCGTGGTGCCGACCGAGCGCGTTCAGCGGATGAAGAAACGCGATGAAGTCACAGGGAATCAGCTTCGTCCCCTGGTGGATCATCTGATAAAACGAGTGCTGTCCGTTGGTTCCGGGCTCGCCCCAGTAGACGGGACCGGTCTGATAGTCGACCTCGGCCCCCTCCAGCGTGACGTGCTTGCCGTTGCTCTCCATGGTCAACTGTTGAAGGTAAGCCGGAAAGCGCTTCAGATACTGGTCGTAGGGCAGCACCGCGGCCGTCTGGGCCCCGAAGAAGTTGTTGTACCAGATGCCGAGCAGGCCCATCAGCACCGGCAGGTTGCGCTCGAAGGGCGCGGTTCGGAAGTGTTCGTCCATCTCCCGGAAGCCCGCCAGCATGTGGTGAAAGCCGTCGGGCCCGACGGCGATCATGGTGGACAGACCGATCGCCGAGTCCATCGAGTACCGGCCGCCGACCCAGTCCCAGAACTCGAACATGTTGGCGGTATCGATCCCGAACCGGGAGACCTCGGGGGCGTTCGTCGACACGGCGACGAAGTGCTTGGCGACCGCCGCCGGCTCCTTCAACGTCGCCAGCGCCCACTCGCGCGCGGTGTGCGCGTTCGTCATGGTCTCGAGCGTCGTGAACGTCTTTGACGAGATGATGAACAGCGTCTCGGCGGCGTCGAGGTCTCGGGTCGCCTCCGCGAAGTCCGTGCCGTCGATGTTCGACACGAAGCGGAGGGTCAGGTCGCGCTGGCAGTAGTGACGCAAGGCCTCGTAGGCCATCACCGGACCGAGGTCGGAGCCCCCGATGCCGACGTTGACGACGTTGCGGATCCGCTTCCCGGTGTGCCCCTTCCACTCGCCGGCGCGTAAGCGGTTGGAGAAGGTGGCCATCTTCCCGAGCACGCCGTGGACCTTGGGCACCACGTCCTCCCCGTCGACGAAGATCGAGGTCCCCGGGGCTGCGCGCAGGGCGACGTGCAGTACGGCGCGATTCTCCGTGACGTTGAGCTTGTCCCCGCGAAACATTCCCTCGATGCGGGCCCGCAGCCCCGCCTCTTCCGCCAACCCGACCAACAGGCGCACCGTCTCGTCCGTGATGCGGTGCTTCGAATAGTCGAAGTAGATGCCCGCGGCCTCTAGCGCGAGACGCTCGCCCCGGGTTGGATCGTCCTTGAACAGCTGCCGCAGGTGAAACCGCCGCAGCGTCGCGGCGTGACCCTCCAGGGCCTGCCATCCGGCGCGTGTCGTGAGCGAACTACCCGAGTTCATATCGCGCGACTCTATCGCTGTTCGCCGCGCCGGGACAACGGAAATTCGGCGGCTTCGCCCTGTCCGGCAGGGCGCCGTCAGGTGGCGCGGCGGCCCCGGACGAGGTGCATCACCACGCTGAGCACCGCCAGCACAATCAGGATGTGAATGGCGAACGAGCTGACGTGGAGGATGGTGAATCCCCCGATCCACAGAAGAGCGAAGACCGCGGCAATGAGTAGAAACATGGTGCCCTCCTCGAGTTTTTATGAACGCAGCCCGTTGCGTGAGGCTGCCGGCATGTTGATGATTAGCGAAGGCCGTGCCACTGCCTGTCCGCCCGCGAGCGCGCACCATCGGCGCGCGATCGAGGTGCGTTGTGGCTGTTTCGCTGGACGCGGCGTTACCAGGCGCAACCCATCGCGATCTGCCGCTACCGTTTCGTAACGAATGGTCTGGTCGGCGCGGGCGCGACCGAGTTGACCGAATCGGCCCCGGCGCTAAAACCATCCATCATGATCACTCCTTCGTTCTCCAGCGCAGCCATGTTCCACCGCAAGACCCTGATGCCGGTGATCAACGCCGACAGGGGCGACAGCACCCTCAAGCACCCGGCGCCCAAGGCGCCGCGGGTGTTCGCCGATTCGGCCACGCGGTCGGACATCGAGCCGTTGTTGAAGGCGGGCATCATCAACGGGATCACCACGAATCCCAGCCTCCTCAAGAAGGCGGGCGCCAAGTCGTGGGATCACGCCAAGGGCATCATGAAGGACCTCTGCACGCTGTTGCGCCCGAACCCCGTGTCCCTCGAGCTCACCGAGCTCGTCGAGGAGGCGATGGTGAAGCAGGCGCAGGAGCTCTCCGACCTGGGCGACAACTCCGTGATCAAGGTTCCGATCGGCGGCTATCGCGCCATCGATCCGGGCGCCGATCCCTTCACGGGGCTGAAGGTGATTCGCCGCCTGTGGGAGCGCGGCATCCGGGTGAACACCACGCTGATCTTCAACACCACGCAGGCGCTGTGGGCGGCGAACGCCGGCGCCACCTACGTCAGCCCGTTTCTCGGGCGGCTCGCCGACTTCGGTTACAAGCACGACAAGCCCGAGCGCGTGACCGGGAATTCGCTGTACTGGGTCGAGGACCACAAGAACGCGAAGGGCGATCAGAACATGTACAACAGCGAGTACGTCGCGTCGGGCGGCGCCCTCAAGGACGCGGGCGCGCGGCTGATCTTCGAGATCGCCACCGTGTTCGCGAACTATCAGATCACGACCGAGATCCTGGCCGCCAGCTTCCGCAATCCGGTACAGCTGACGGAGTGCCTGCTGGCCGGCGCCGACATCCTGACCGTGCCGGCAGCCGTGCTGGCGACCGTCGCCGATCATCCGCTCAGCGACGAGGGCATGAAGGCGTTCGTGGAGGACGCGAAGGCGTTCGGGAAGTAGTCGGGGAGCGCCGTCGCGGCGCAGGCCTCAGGCGCCTCCCGAGCTCTCCTCGGGGCGCGCGCTGTGGCGAGCGACGGCGGCGGCGAGGCGCGCCTCTTCGGCGGCGGGCAGCCCACGAAACTCGAGGCGCACCAGGAAGCGCCCACCAGGGCGCGCGTCGCACCTGAGGATCACCGCTGGCAGGTCCTGATAGACCTCGGCGTTCCATTCGACGGTGACGTGGGGAGAGGCCCCCACGGACAGCGGCCCGGGCCACGCCACGGCGAGGCCCCCGATGCTGATGTCCACCAGGGATCCGCTCGCCGCGTACGCGTCGGCCTGCTCGGGCCCGGCGCTGTTTCCCGTGGCGGGCTCGCCGGGGCGGCGGGACAGGCGAACGATGCCCGGGGCGTTGACCCGGACCGCGGCGCGGAGCTGCTGGCGCTCGGGGTGCTCGTCATGGCGAAGCACCAGCTTTCGCGGCGCCCGGGCGGGCTCGGCCGCGAGCGGCAAACACCGGGCCGCGTAGCGGGCGTCGCGCGTGAAGGTCAGCCGCGTCGGCTTGTCGGGCGCGCCCGTCACGAACGTCGTGTCGGGCGCGGCGATGACGGCGAACCAGGCCTCGTTGACCTCGATGACCTCCCCGGGGAAGCCGGTCACCTCGACGGGCGTCCCGGGGACGAGCTCGCGCGTGGTCAGAATGGGCAGGTGCTCGGGGACCACGTGGAACCCCAGAGCCCGCCGCAGCCTGTGGACGTGCGCAAACACGTCATCGGAGGCAGCGCTGGTCGCCTCGTCGGCTCCGGACGCCGTCGTAGGCGTGTGCGTGGCCAGCTCCCGCCCCGTCGCGCGCTCGAACACGTCGAGGTGCGTGGCCACGAGCACGGGCGTCACGCTCGCGAGCTTGCCGAGGCGCTCCAGCAACCGGCCGTCCGCCGCCGAGAGGCGCCGTTCGGCCAGGAGCCGCGCGAAGATCGTCTTCGCGGCGCGCCCGCGAGCGCGGCTCGCCCACCATCGCTGTCCGAGGATCGCCAGCAGCACCGCCAGGCCGAAGGCCGCCCACAGCCACCCGGCTTCGCCCGCCGGGCTGGGTGAGAAGGCACCGCGGACCGAGCGGAGAAAAGTATCGACGGGCGTCATTCGAATCGCGCCATCCGATCATACCCCGTCGGGTGCTCGGGTGCGCCTCCCCGCCGCGGCGACGAAACGGGAGGACCGCAAACGGACCGGAACGCGGTACCCTGGGGCGCTCATGTCGTCACCTCGCGCAGCCGCCGAACGATCGAAGAACGAACGATTCAAGCTCGAAGCCTCGAGGAGCGAGGGCCTGCGGAGCGAGGCCTTGCACGTCGCCTTGGCCGGCGCGCTGGGCGGCAAGGTCGCGCCTCTGGAAGATCTCCTCGGCCGCTACGGGGGTGGAAACGACCCCCGACCCAACCTGCGTCTGGCGGCGGCCTTCGGCGCGGAGGTCGCCTCGCAGCCGGAGGCGATCACCCGCGTGCTGGCGCGCTTCACGGCGGACGACGCCGCGCCCGACACCACCCGGGTGTTTCTCCCCATCGCGGCCGCTCACGGCTGGGTGGGCCGCTTGCGGGCCGGGTTGAACGTCGAAGAGGCGTGGCTGGCGCTCGGCGAGCTGGCTGCCGACGAGCGCTTCCCGGTTCGGCTGGGCACGCTCGACGCGCTGCGGGCGTTCGTGGCCGGCCAGGGTGGAGCGCGCGTCTTGTTGGAGCGCGCGCGCGGCTGGCTCGAGGGAGAGGACTACGTGGCGGCGTTTGCCTCGGCGGCGGTGGTGCTCGACGTGTTCGCCGATCGGCAGGCGCTCACCGCGCTCGGGGACGCTCGCGGCTTGCTCGCCTATCTGTCGCGCGCCATCGAGCTGCTGGCGGGCGCCTCGCGCTCGGCCGAGCGCTCCGAGAGCCGCCGCCGCCTCCTGTCGTCGCTGCCGCGCACCCTCACGGCGGTGGTGGTGGCGTTTGGCGCGGGTGACCAAGGGGCGACCTGGCTGGAGGCCGAATGCGCGCGGGCGCGCCACCCCGACCTGCGTGCCGCGCTTTCGGAGGCGATCCTCGGCTTGCGGGGAAAATCCCAGGGGCAGGGCGCGCTCGTGTCGCAGCGCCTGCGGGCGGCCCTGGAGGGCAGCGCAAAGCCGCCGCGCGATCCGACGCGCAAGCGTCCGGGGACCGATCGGGGCCGGGCCTCGCGAAAAATGAAGTGAGGGCCGCCTCAGCCGCGCTGGTGCAGCTCGATCACGTTGCGGTCGGGATCGCGCACGAAGATCCCGCGTGCGCGCGGGCCGAACTGGATCGGCCCGCCGCTCAAGGGAATGCCCGCGGCCTCGAGCCGCGCCTGGGCAGCGGAGAGGTCGGGGCAAAGCAGTGCGATGTGCGTGATCCCCGGGAGCTTGTCCGGCGTGTCCATGAGGACGTTCGGTTGCTCCGCCGAGGTGGCGTTCAGGATGAGGTTGAGCTCGATACCCGAGGGGTGATCGAGGATCGCCACCGGCTCCGGCCCGATCGGCCCCGCGGTCTTGGTGAAGCCGAGAAGGGCGTAAAAACGCACCGAGCGGTCCAGATCGTGAACTCGAATCCCCACGTGCGCGAGGCCCAGAATCGAAACGGGACCAGAGACGAGAATCGGAATCGGCGACGCCATGCCGCATTCTACCCCTCGCGCGGCGGCGCTCAGGCTCGAAGGTGGCGCTGCGTGCGTTTCGCGTTTCAGGCGGCGGGGGCCAGCCGGCGGCGCGAGGGACCGGACGTCGACTCGCAGACATACGCGGCCAGCGCCGGATCACGTTTGATCCTCGCGTCGATGCGCCGACTCGCGCCGGCGACCCGTCGCTTCAAGGTGCCGATCGGGCGCCCGACCGTGGCGGCGAGCTCGGACAGCTCCATCTGCTGAACGTAGCGTCCGACGAACAAAGTCCGATCTTCCACGCCGGCCCGGGCGAGGATCTGGCAAAGCCGCTCCAGGGCCTCGCGCGCCTCGTGGTCGGGTGCGCTCGACGGGCTCTCCGGCAGCTCGCCCGTCGCCGTCAAGGAGACGGCTCGTCTGACCTTGGCGCGACGCCGCTCATTCTGGGCAACGCCCAGGCAGATTCCAATCAGGAAGCTGCGCAGCGCCTGGGGGACGCGCAGCTCGGGGATCCGCGAGAAGAAACGAGCGAACACCTCCTGGCACAAGTCCTCGTGATCCACGCCAGGACCGAAATAGCGTCGCAAGAAGCCCAGCACCGCCGGCGATAGATGTCCCCACGCGCGCGTCGGCGCCCAGGGCTCGCCCGCCAACAACGCCGCCGCCAACGCCGCGTCGTCCGAGAATCGTGTCGTCGAAGAAGACGTCGCTTCCGTATGGGTTGTCATGTGTACGATCAGCGGACACAGCAATGGCCGGGCCAACGAATGCCGGCCGACCCCACGGCGTGAAATCGCGGCCGCGGCCCGGTCAGGCGGACGCAAGCGGCCGACCGCCGTCCCGCAGCCCCTCCTGGCCGCCCCTTTCGGGCGAAGGTCGTGTCGCCGCGGACGTCCGCCGGACGTCCGCGCGGGACCCCCGGGCCGCGCGGTCAGTGGCTGCTCCCACCCTGACTGCTCCCCGATCCCCCTTGAAGGCTGGTGGTCGCCCGCGCCTTTTCGACCGTCGCGGACTCGTTCGCGATGGCCGAGGCGGTGGCGGCGCGGGCGGCCGCCGCCGAGTAGCCAGCCACCCGCGCCGCGACGGCGGGGGACCACCCGGCGGGCAGAAACGGCAGCCTCACCGTGAGGACGAGGTGCTCCGCCTCGGCGAGCGTGACGATGCGATCCACGACCGGCCCCGTGGCTGGTGTCAGTGACACGTGATGGTTGCCAGCGGCGAGGCGGATCGGCTGCGCGATTGCCGTTGGCCCAACGCCATGCCCATCCAGCTCGATCTGCGCAGGGGGCCCGACGGTCTTGATGGTCAGCTCCGCCAGGCGAGACTCGAGCATTGCGATCTGCGCCCCGAGAAGATCACGCCGCCCCTGGGGCACCTGCTCGCCGCCGTCGCGCAGGTACTTGGCAAACGCCTCGATCGCCTCCAGCGGGTGGCCGAGCGCGACGTGACACTGGCCGATGTTGTAGAGCGTGACGAAGTCCGGGCTGGTGGCGTAGGCCTGGCCGAACTCGATCAGCGCCGCCGCGTAGCGGTTGTGGCTCGCCAGCTCGATTCCCCTCGCCACGCGGGCCCGCGCCACGTCCCGGGCGTCATCTTGCGCCGGGGTCTGTCCCGTGGCAGGCGGTTCGGGCTCCGACTGGCGACGCGCGGCGAGCAGCTCGAGCTGCGCCTTCACGGCCTCTCGGCGGGCTGGCGGGATGCGCTCGCCGCCGTCGCGCAGGTAGCGGGTCAGGGCCTCGGTCGCCTCCGTCGGATGTCCGAGCGCGACGTGACACTGTCCGATGTTGTAGAGGACCGCGAACTCCGGGCTGACGATGTATGCCTGGTTGAACTCCTGCAAGGCCTCCGCGTACGCGTTCCTGTTCGCCAGGTCGAGGCCGCGCGCGTAGTGCACGCGCGCCACCTCACGAGAATCGTCCGCGCGCGCTGGCGTGGCAGTCACCAGCGCCAGGGAGGCGCCGAGCAGCAACTCCCGGAGTCGCATCTTGAAATTCAATTGTACGGATTCTGCTCGTCGAAGGTGACGGGGGCGATGCGGGCCTTGCCGGCGGGCCGAGCCCCGGCCGCGTCCGGGGCTCGCGGCGGCGGCAACGGAGCCTGGTTGGGTTTGTGGGCAACGCGAGCCCCGCGAGCGCTGGAGGACGAAGCAGCGCGCCGGGGCGCAGGCTGATCCGCCATTGCATGCGTTGGCGAGACGGGGGGCGAGCCGCCGGCCTGCGCGGGAAGCCGCGCCGAGGCCCCCTGCGCGGTCGTCGCCGTCGACACTGGCGGCATGGCTGCCACCGGCGGCGTGGGCGCGGGCGGAGACGGCGGGCGCGCGACCAGCGGCGCCGGCTCGCTCCGCCCGGAGGTCGATGCCGTCCTCGCGCCCCGGAGTCCGGCAACGGCGACGGCGACCGCCACCAACACGGCGCCGACGACCAACCACGCCGCGACCCGCGTCCGTGGCTGACCGGCGTCGGGCCGAATTTCCCCTGCTTCGGTGGGTGCCGTCGCCGTCGTCGACGAGACCACGGGAGAGGGAGAGGCGGCTCCGGAGCCGGCGAGCGGGGTCGCGGCGCTGTCTGAAGGCGCGGGTTCGCGCGTTTGCTCGCGGGCGGCGGGCCAGACCTGTCGCGCGGCGAACGGCACCAGTTGCTGCCCAAAGGCCTCCGCCGAGACGGGCCGATCCTCGGGCCGCGGAGATAATGCCTGCGCGACGACCTGCACGAGCGCGGGCGGCAGGCCCGCGTGCGCGCTGTCGAGCGGCACCGCCGGCTGCGTGGAGATGTGGTGCAGGATCGCGTTGTTCGAGTCCCCCGGGTGCGGCATCGTCCCCGACAACAGCTGATACAAGATGGCGCCGAGGGCGTACACGTCGGCGCGCTGATCGACCACCTTGTCGCCGCGCGCCTGCTCCGGCGACATGTACGAGACCGTCCCCATCACCGTGCCGGTCCGGGTCGCCGCGGTCAGCTCGTCGAGGGCCTGCAGCTTCGCCACGCCGAAGTCGAGCACCTTCAGCAGATCCGTGCCGTCCTCGCGGCGGCAGACGAACAGGTTCTGCGGCTTGAGATCCCGGTGGACGATGCCCGCCGCGTGGGCCGCCTGCATGCCGCGACATGCTTGCGCGACGAGGTCCGCCGCTCGCCCGACGGGCAGATGTTGCGTTCGGGCGAGCAGCGTGGCCAGGCTTTCGCCCACCAGATATTCCATGACGATGAAAGGCGTGCCGTCGCGCGCGATTCCAAAGTCGACGGCGGCGGTGACGTTTTCGCTCTCCAGGGCGCCCGCGGCCTCGGCCTCGCGCTGAAATCGCGCCAGGATGTCGCGGCGCTCTGCCAGATCTGCGCGCAGCAGCTTGACCGCAAAGCGGCGCTTCACCACCTCGTGCTGGGCCTCGTAGACCACACCCATCCCGCCCGTGGCCAGAAACCGCACGATCCGGTACTTGCCGCCGACGAGCTCGCCGATCCGTCCGGGCTGCACGGCCTCGGTCACGGCGGCAGATCCTTCGGCGCGAGGGGCGCCTCCGCGTCCGCGCTGCGCAGGGCCTCGAGGTCGACGGCCTGTCCCTCCATCAGCCGGTAGGCGCGCTGCCGGCTGATTCCCAACATCGCGGCCGCCCGTGCCACGTTTCCCCCGGAGGTGCGCAGGGCGCCGATCAGGGCCGGCAGATCGATGGGCTCCCCTGCGGCGTCCACGCCGCCCGCGGTGGGCTTGACCGCGCTTGGCACCGTTCCAGCCGCGGCGTTGCCCGCGCCGCCGATGACCCCGATTCGTTCGGGAAGATGTTCGGCGCGCAGCGTGGACTCGCGCGCGTGCAGCGTCAGCAGGCGACGCACGAGGAACACCAGCTCGCGTACGTTGAACGGCCAGTCGTGCAGGCAAAGCCGTTCGACGAAGTCACACTCGACGGCCGGGGCCTGTCCCTGCCCCAGCCTGGTCAGCAGGCTGGAGAACAGCGGCAGCACGTCCTCGCGCCGGCGGCGCAGCGGCGGCAGGCGCACCGTCACGCCGTCCACGCGCGCCAGCAGATCGGGACGGAAGCGCCCCTCGCGCACGGCGTCCATCAACGGCTGCTGGCCCGCCACCACGATGCGAACGTCGACGGGCACCGGGCGCGTCTCGCCAAGCGGTTGCACCGCGCGCTCCTCGAGCACGCGCAACAGCTTCGCCTGCACGCCGAGCGGCAGGTCGGACACCTCGTCGAGCAGCAAGGTTCCGCCTTCGGCGCTGCGGAAGAAGCCGGCGCTGGCGCGGTCGGCGCCGGTGAAGGCGCCGCGTCGGTACCCGAACAGCTCCGCCTCGGCCAGGCCCTCGGGCAAGGCGCCGCAATTGACCGCCACCATCGGGCCGCCGCGGCCGCTCCAGGCGTGAATCGTGCGCGCGACGATCTCCTTTCCCGTGCCGGTCTCGCCCTCGAGGATGATCGGCAGGTCGCTCGGCGCGGCGCGGACGAGGGGGGCCATCGCGTCCTGCAGGGCGCTGCCCCCGAGCAGCCCGGGAGCGATCTCCGTGAAGGACCCCGCGGCGGCGGCGGTCACGACGCCCACCCAACCGCCGAGGCGCAGGACATCCTCAGCGGCGAGGGTGGCGGTTTGCACGGGGCGCCCGTTCACGCGCACGCCGTTGCGGCTCCCGAGGTCGCGGAGGAGCAGCGGCGCATCGGGGCCGCCGCTCTGCACGGAGGCGTGGCGCCGCGAGACGTCGTTGCCTGCGAGGCGGATGGCGCACGACTCGTCCCGGCCGATCAGGAGCTCGTCCACGCCGCGCCGGCTGGGGTCGAGGGGATCCGAGCCGCCGCGCGGGAATACCCACGCCACCCGGAGCTGGTGCTCGGCGCGCGCGGGCCGCAGCGACCCGACCCCGGTGACCGTCGTGGCCCCCCGATCGGCTGCCATGGTTGATCTATACATAACACAGGCGGCGCCCTTGCCCGTCCGGCTGTAACCGTCGGGTGGGCGGCGCGTTCCAGCCGGGAGGCAGCGCGTGAGACACGTCCTCGAACGAGAGCAGAAGATCGAGCGACCCCGGCCCGAGGTCTTCGCGTTCTTCGCGGAGGCCGCGAACCTGGAACGGCTGACCCCCGGGTCGATGCATTTTCGGATCCTGACGTCGCTGCCCATCGCCATGGGCCCCGGCACGGTCATCGACTACCAGATCGCGCTCTACGGGGTGCGGTTTGAATGGCGAACGCTCATCGAGGAGTTCGAACCGGAGTCCCGCTTCGTCGATGTCCAGACGAAGGGTCCGTACCGATACTGGCGACACCTCCATCTCTTCGAAGAGGTTCCGGGAGGTACCGTGATTCGGGATCGCGTCGAGTACGAGGTGCCGTTCGGGCCGCTCGGCGAGGTGGCGCGGGCGCTGTTCGTGGGCCGTCAGCTTCGAAGGATCTTCGACTATCGGCGCGGGGCCGTGGACCGGGCACTGGGACCGCGGCGGCCAGTCGATGGCTGACGCCCAGGCGCTGAAATCCGCGCGACTTGTCCCGGAAAACATGCGAGACGTAGGCCCTGATGAGCACCGTTCATTTCGTCGGCGGGGACAAAGGCGGGGTGGGCAAGTCCGTGGTGGCCCGCCTTCTGGTCGAGTGGTGCGCCGAGCGGCAGCTGGGGTTCGCGGCGATCGACGCGGACCTGTCGAACCGAACGCTGGCCCGGCACTACCCCGCGTCCACCGAGGTTGTGGACCTGATGCGCCTCGACAGCGCGGACACCATCTTCACGCGTGCCGCCGAGGCGGAGCGGCGCGTGGTCGTGGATCTCCCGGCCCAGGCCGATGGGGCCGTGGCCGGGTGGATGGCCGAAGGCCAGATCCTCGAGCTCGCGGAGACATCGGGGGTCGAGGTGGCCTTCTGGCACGTCATGGACGACGGCAAGGACACGATCGCCGCGCTCGGGCGTTCGCTCGGGCGCCATCGGCCACCGGCGCGCCACGTGATCGTCGAGAACTTGGGACGAGGGGTTCGGTTCGCGCTGTTCGACCAGTCCCCGGTGCGGGCGGCCGCGGACGCCGCCGGGGCGCGAACGATTCAAATTCCGGAGCTGCACGCCGCCGTCATGCGCAAGCTCGACCAGCTGGACGCCGCGTTCGGCGCGGCGATCCACGATCCGGGCTTCGCCGCTGAGGTGCTCACGCGGGGCGATCGCCAGCGGGTGAAGGTGTGGCTGCACGCCTGCTTCGCCCAGCTCGCGCGCGTGGGCGACTGGATCTGACGGGCCGCCGTCGCTCGGTGGGGCGGAGGCCGCACGGTCGAGACCGGGCGTCTGGCGTGCCGTTTCTCCTTTACAACTGGACAGGTGTCTATTAAAAAGAACACCGGTCCAATCGAACACCGGCGACGAGGGAGGAACACATGCCCGATAGCTCACTGCACCCCGACACGATCGCATTGCACGGTGGCCAGGTCGCGGATCCCACGACGGGAGCCCGGGCGGTGCCGATCTATCAGACGTCCTCGTACCAGTTTCGCGACACGGAACACGCCGCGAAGCTGTTTTCGCTGCAGGAGTTCGGGAACATCTACACCCGTCTCATGAACCCGACGACGGACGTGTTCGAGAAGCGCATCGCCGAGCTGGACGGCGGCGTGGGCGCGCTGGCGGTGTCGAGCGGACAGGCCGCGACCACGCTGGCCGTGTTGAACATCGCGCGCGCGGGAGACGAGATCGTCTCGGCCGACAACCTCTACGGCGGCACGTACAACTTGTTTCGGTACACGCTCCCCAGGCTCGGCATCAAGGTGCACTTCGCGCCCTCGAACGACCTCGAGGCGATCGGACGGGCCATCGGCCCCAAGGTGAAGGCGGTCTTCGCCGAGTCGATCGGAAACCCCAAGTTGAACGTCGCCGACCTGCAGGCGCTGTCGAAGCTCGCGCACGGCAAGGGCGTGCCCCTGATCCTCGACAACACCGTGTCTCCCTACCTGCTGCGTCCGTTCGAGCACGGCGTCGACGTCGCGGTGTACTCGGCGACGAAGTTCATCGGTGGACACGGCACCTCCATCGGCGGCGTGATCGTGGACGGCGGCAAGTTCGACTGGAGCGGCGGCCGGTTTCCACTGATCTCGGAGCCTGATCCCAGCTACCACGGCCTCGAATTCATCACCGCCCTGAAGCCGCTCGGGAACCTGGCCTACATCATCAAGGCGCGCGTCACGTTGCTGCGGGATCTCGGCACCGCCCTGTCGCCGTTCAATTCGTTCCTGTTCCTGCAGGGGCTGGAGACGTTGCCGCTCCGCCTGGCGCGGCACTCGGAGAACGCGCTCGCGGTGGCGAAGTTTCTCGAGCGGCACCCGCGGGTGGCCTGGACGAACTATCCCGGGCTCGAGTCGAGCCCGGAGCATGCGCGCGCCCAGAAGTATCTCCCGCGCGGCGCCGGCGCCATCGTGGGGTTCGGCCTCAAGGGTGGAGCCGAGGCGGGGCGGAAGTTCATCGACGGCCTCAAGCTGATCTCGCACCTCGCGAACATCGGTGACGCCAAGACGCTGGCCATTCACCCGGCCACCACCACCCACCAGCAATTGTCGGCCGAGGAGCAGCGAGCGACCGGCGTGACCCCCGACTACGTCCGGCTATCGGTGGGACTGGAGTACGTCGGCGACATCGTCACCGACATCGAACAGGCGCTGGCGAAGGTCTGAGCCGCGGCCGTCGGTCGGGTACGTGAGCCGTCGATGAGCGCGCACGAGGGATTCGGAGGTTCTCCCGGCGGCGCCTTCGCGGGCGCCGGCGGTCACGCGCTCGAAGCTCAGACGCGCCCGGGAGCGGGCGAGCGGCTGCGGATCGGCATCATCAACATCATGCCCCGGGCCGAGAGCTACGAGCCCTACCTCCGTCGTCCGTTGGCGGGCAGCGCGGCGCCGATCGAACTGGCGTGGATTCGCCTCGAGAGCCACGTCTACTCCAGCAGCGACCGCGAGCACATCGGGCGCTCCTACCGCACCTTCGACCAGACGGTCGCCGAAGGCCCTCTCGATGGGCTGGTCCTCACGGGCGCGCCGGTCGAGGAGCTGTCCTACGACGCGATCACGTACTGGCCCGAGCTGAGCGCGATCCTGGCATTCGGGCGCGAGACCATTCGAAGCACCCTGGGGCTGTGCTGGGGCGGGATGGCGCTGGCCAAGCAGCTCGGAATCGAGAAGCGGTCGTTTCAGCGCAAGGTCTTCGGCGTCTTCGAGAACCGGAAGCTCGTGCCGGGCGGCGGCTTGCTGGGGCCTGGCGAGCGCTTCTGGTGCGCGCAAAGCCGCCACTCCGGGATCGCCGACGGCGTGCTCGAGGACGCCCGTGAGGCCGGTGCGCTCGTCCTGCTGTCGCACGCGCCGGAGACTGGTTACACCGTCTTCGCGACGCCGGAGCACTCGTTCGTCATGCACCTCGGCCACCCCGAATACGAGCCGTCCCGCTTGATCGAGGAGTGGCAACGCGACGCTCGCCTCGGCCGAACCGACGTCGAGCCTCCGCGGAACTTCGACCTGGGCGCGCCGGTCAACACCTGGAGGCCGCACCGGGCGGCCTTCTTCTCGGGCTGGGTACGGCTGCTGCAGCGCGAGGGCGCGCGCCGGACGGTGGAGCCGTGAGCCCAAATCCAGGTCTTGCATAATAGACGGACGTCCGTCAGAGTTCAGGCATCACCCAAAGGAGGTTCGTTCCATGGCTCTTCACATCGGCAGCGCGGCACCCGACTTCGAGCAGGACTCGACGGCGGGCAGGATCAAATTCCACGATTGGCTCGGGGACAGCTGGGGGGTCTTGTTCTCGCACCCGGCGGACTTCACGCCGGTGTGCACCACGGAGCTGGGCAGGGTGGCGAGGTTGAAGCCAGAGTTCGACAAGCGAAACACCAAGGTCATCGCGCTCTCGGTCGACTCGCTGGCCTCGCACGCGGGCTGGATCGGCGACATCGAGGAGACGCAGGGGAGCAAGATCAACTTCCCCATCCTTGCGGACGCTGATCGGAAGGTCTCGACCCTCTACGACATGATCCATCCCGAGGCGAACGACACGCTCACGGTTCGCTCGGTCTTCGTGATCGATCCCAAGAAGAAGATTCGCCTAATCATCACTTATCCGGCGAGCGCCGGCCGAAACTTCGACGAGATCCTGCGGGTCATAGACTCGCTCCAGCTCACGGAGTACCACGCGGTGGCGACGCCGGTCGACTGGAAGAGCGGCGACGACGTGGTGATCGTCCCCTCCCTGAAGGACCCGGAGGTGCTGCGACAGAAGTTCCCCAAGGGCTGGCGTGAGGTCAAACCCTACCTTCGGTTGACCCCGCAGCCGAACCGATAGCAGCGGCCCGGCAGCCCTGGGCGCTCAGCCGGCGGGGCCGTCGTGCGTGACGACCAGGTACAGCACCGTCTCGACGCTGCCGGCGTTTCGGTAGAAGTGAGGCTGGTCGGCTGGATACAGCAGGGCGTCGCCGGTCGCCAGCGTATAGACCGTTTGTTCGACACCGATCTCGATGGACCCGCTGGCGACGACGACGTTCTCGCAGGTGTCGGGGGGGTGCGGGCGCCCGTGCTCCTCGACGCCCGGGGAGAGCCTCAGCTCGTAGAACTCCGAGCGTCGCGGCCCGTCGAGTGGGAACAGCGCTCGCGAGGTGAAGGTCCCTTCCCGGTTGGTCAGCAGCTTGCCGGTGCGCGCCGACAGCACGACCGGAAGGCGTGCCGGCTGTTCGCTCAGGAACGTGGCGAAGGTGACGCCGAGGGCCCGGGAGATCTTCCAGAGCAGGTTGATGGTGGGCACGCTGCGCCCGAGCTCGATCTGGCTCAGCATCGCGCGGCTGACTCCGGCGCGCTGGGACAGACGCTCCAGCGACAGGCCGCGCTTGCTGCGCAAGCGACGCAGGTTGAGCCCGACGATCGGGGGGAGCTGCTCCCCCGGCGGCGTCGATGCGGGCCGCGCACCGGTGTGGCGCTCCCTGGTGGGCGTCGACGGTCGCGGAGAGCCTGCTGTGGCCATGTGACGTCGGTCGTCCGCGCGTTCTCTATCGTGGACAGGCGCCCAGCTCGGGCGCCCGGCAGGTGGTGGTCAAGCTGCCCTCAGTCGCGCACGAGGGGTAGGCCGGCGTTCACCCATCCCCGCGTCCCGCCGCTCAGGTTGTACAGGTTGGTGAGGCCGTTCGCCTCGGCCAGCTTGGCCGCGGTCTGACTGCGCACGCCCGCTGCGCATACGAAGATCACACCGTCGCGCGGCAAGGCGGCCTTCGGGCTGGCCTTCAGCCGATCGAGCGGGACGAGCCGCGCTCCGGGGAGGTGCCCGCCTGACCACTCGCGCGGTTCGCGGACGTCCACGATGTCGAATCCGCCGCGCGCAATCAATTCCTGAGCTTGCCGAGGATCGAGGGAGTTGATCATTCGTCCAGGATAGTGGACGAATTGACTGTTGGCAAGAGGCGGACGCCGGTTTCGGTGCGACAGCCCGGTTCGTCGCCGTCTCAGCGGGTGAGGAGCGGGCGGCCCGCCTGCAATCGCTCCAGCGCCTCGACGAGCGCGTCGATGTCGGTGAAGGTGTTATACGGCGCCAGGGACGCGCGCACGCTGCTTTCCAGGCCGAAACGGCGCAAGATGGGCTGTGCGCAGTGATGCCCGGACCGCACGGCGATGCCCTCCTGGTCCAGGATCCCGCCGACATCCTCGGTCCTGACGCCGTCCAGGACGAACGACAGCACTCCGGCCTTGTCGGGGGCGGTGCCGATTAGGCGGAGCCCGGGGACGCACAGCAGGCGTTCGGTGGCGTAGACAGTCAGCTCGTGCTCGTATCGACTGATGTTCTCGAGCCCGAGGCCGCTGACATAGTCGAGCGCGGCGCCCAGCCCCACGGCATCGGCGATGTTGCCGGTCCCCGCCTCGAAGCGCCACGGCGGCGCCTGATAGGTCGTCTTGTCGAACGTCACGTCGCGAATCATGTTGCCGCCACCTTGCCAGGGGGGCATGTGTTGGAGGATCTCGGCCTTGCCGAACAGGGCGCCGATGCCCGTCGGGGCGAAGACCTTGTGGCCGGAGAAGCAGTAGAAGTCGCAGTCGAGGGCCTGCACGTCCACCGGCATGTGGGAGACCGCCTGGGCCCCGTCGACCAGGACGCGCGCGCCATGCCGGTGGGCCATGGCCACCATCTCGCGGGCCGGCACGATCGTCCCGAGCGCGTTCGAGACCTGCGTCAGCGCCACCAGGCGCGTGCGCGGCGAGAGCAGGCGCTCGAATTCCTCCAGGATCACCTGTCCGCTGTCGTCGACGGGGGCCACGCAGAGGCGCGCCCCCTTCTCGGCGCAGAGCTGCTGCCACGGCACGATGTTCGCGTGGTGCTCCAACCAGGTGATCAGCACCTCGTCGCCCGCACCGACGTTGCGGCGACCCCAGCTCTGCGCGACGAGGTTGATGGCCTCGGTCGCGCCGCGCGCGAAGACGATCTCCTGCGGCGAGGGTGCGTTCAGGAAGCGCCGTACCTTGTCGCGCGCGCCTTCGTAGGCGTCCGTGGCGCGCGCGGCCAGCGTGTGCGCGGCGCGGTGGACGTTCGAGTTCTCGCGCTCGTAGAAGCTGGCCACCCGGTCGATGACCGCCTGCGGCTTCTGGGTGGTGGCGGCGTTGTCCAGCCAGACGAGCGGGCGCCCATGGATACGCTCGCGCAGGATGGGAAAGTCTCGTTTGATGGACGCGGCGTCGAACAGCCCCGCGGACCGCGCGAGGCCGCCCGACGGCGCCACGGCGCCGCGCCCGGCCGAGAACGACGTCACGTCGCTGAAGGACGAGGTGGCGGGCGGATCGCCCGGGGAGGCGAGGGCAGGATGAGAGCTTCCCGCGGGCGGGACGCCCGGGGAGCCGCTCGCTGGCGATGGTGGCTCGGCCCTCGCGGGCACGCTCGCGGCAGGCGCGAGCCCGGGAACCGCGGGCGCGGGCTGTTCGAGCGCCGACGTCCCCACTGGAGCCAGCGCAGCGGACGGCACCGTTCTGGCGGGGAGCGAGGCCGCCGTCTGATGGCCGGCGATGTCGAGAAAGTAGGGAGTTGCCGAGGCCGGCTCCGCCGCGCGCACCAGCGCCACCGGCGACGTCAACCCCAGCACGGATGACAGCAGCGCCGGAATGTTGCGAAGGTCGCTCTCCCGGGGAAACGGCGCGCTGGCGATCGGCATGGCGTGCAGGGGACCCGGCATGGGCGGTGGCGCCACCGACGCCGGCGACATTCCGCCTGCTCCGACGTCGAGCGCGCTCGGCTCGACGTGCCCGAGCGGTCCGTCCGTCAAACCGGCGAAGGGGAACGACGACAACACCTGATTGGCCAGACGCGCCACCTCGGCCGCCACCGCGCTCGCGCCGCCGCGGTCCACCGACGGGCCGCCGGCAGGGGACAGGGTCAGCGCCGACGGATCACTTGGGATCATGGTATCGGCCGACCTCGACGTTCTCGAGCACGCCGAGCGCGTCGTCCGCCAACACCGCGGCCGAGCAGTAGAGCGACACGAGGTACTTCGCGGCGCCACGATCGCTGATGCCCATCAGGCGGACCGACAGGCTGGGGCTGACCTCGCCGGGGATCCCCGGCTGGAAGAGGCCCACCACGCCCCGCTTTTTTTCCCCCGTGCGCAGCAGCAAGATGTTCGTCTTGTCGGCGTCGGAGACCTGCAATTTGTCGGACGGGATGATGGGGATGCCGCGCCAGGTGATGAACGGCGAGCCGAACAGGGTGACCGTCGCCGGTGGCACGCCCCGCCGGGTGCACTCGCGCCCGAAGGCGGCGATGGCCCGCGGGTGCGCCAGGAAGAACGCCGGCTCCTTCCACACCTTCGTGATCAGCTCGTCGAGATCGTCGGGGGTGGGGGCGCCCTTGCGGGTGGCCACGCGCATGGTGGGGCTGGCGCTCGTCAGCAACCCGTAGCTGGCGTTGTTGACCAGCTCGTTCTCCTGGCGCTCCTTGACCATCTCCAGCAGGACGGCCAGTTGCTCCCGCACCTGATCCATGGGGCTGCGATACAGGTCGGAGATGCGAGTCTGCACCTCTAGGGTCGTCGTCACCGTGCTCAGGGTGTACTCGCGCGGCTGGTCGTCGTAGTCGACGAAAGACTCCGGCAGCTTGTCGTCATCGCCAGGGCTGCACGAGATCGCGATGCTGGACTCTCCGGTGTCCCGCACCTTGTTGACGCGGTAGGTGCCCGCCTCGACCGGGGTCCAGGGCAGAAGGCTCACCAGCCAGCGCGGGGTGGTTCCGCCCCAGATGGGGGGCGTCTTGGTCGTATTCGCGAGCTGCCGTGCGGCGCTCGCGCCCAGGGTCGAATGCGTCTCTGCTGAATCAGACATGAGTTCTCCGCTCTCGCTCGATGTACAACAACGTGGGTTCGACTGCGCACGGTAGCGCTCCGCGCGTGGCCCGGACAGCACCTCTCCGCAGATCGCTCCGTCCGCGCGAGCTTTTCATCCGCTATCGCGGAGGGGCCTCTGCTATGCCATCAGGCGCCACGCGGCCCGCGGGGCCCGGTGATGAGGCGCGAGCCGCGGCGGTACGAAAAATAGGCCCAGGCCCAGTCGAAGAGAACGAGGATGCGGTTGCGAAAATCGATGAGGTAGAAGATGTGGACCGTCAGCCAGGTGGCCCAGGCCAGAAAGCCGGTCAGCTTCAGGCGACCGACCTCGGCGACCGCTCGGCTGCGTCCGATGGTGGCCATCGAGCCCTTGTCCAGGTAGCGAAAAATCTCGCGGGGCTTGCCGGCGAGGCTGCCCGCGATCTGCCGCGCCACGAAGCGGCCCTGTTGCATGGCGACCGGGCTGACGCCCGGCAGCGGGTGTTCTTCCCCGGTAGGGATGAAGGTCGCCGCGTCTCCGATCACGAACACCTCCGGCCGGCCCGGTAGCGAGCAGTCGGGTTCGACGCGGGCTCTCCCTGCGCGGTCCACGGCGAGGCAGCTGCGCGCAAGTAGGCCCGAGCCGCGCACACCGGCGGCCCACAGCACGGTCGAGGCGAGGATGCGCTCGGTGCCCTTTGGTCCCGTTGCCTCAACGCCGTCCGCGGTTATGGAGGTCACGCGGGTGCCGGTCCGCACCTCGACGCCCATCTCCTTCAGGCTTGCGACCGCACGTGCGCTCAGCGTCGGGTCGAAGGTGGCGAGGATTCGCTCGCCGCCCTCGAGCAGCACGACCTGCGTGGCGTCCGAGCGGATGGCGCGAAAGTCCTTTGCCAGCACGAAGGTGGCCAGCTCGGCGATGGCTCCTGCCAGCTCGACCCCGGTGGGACCACCGCCGATCACCACGAAGGTCAGGTGGCGACGCTGCCGCTCGGGGTCGGGTTCGCGCTCGGCGTTCTCGAAGGCGATCAGCACGCGCCGGCGGATCTCGATGGCCTCGTCGATGCTCTTCAGCCCGGGCGCCACCGCCGCCCAGTCGTCGTGACCGAAGTAGCTGTTCTCGGCACCGGGCGCCAGCACCAGGTAGTCGTATTCGATCGCCGGGCCGTCGGTCATCTCCACCCGCCTGGCGTCGAAGTCCACCCGGCTCACCTCCGCCAGCAACACCCGGACGTTCTCCTGCCTGCGAAACACGGCGCGAATCGGCACAGCGATCTCGCCCGGCGAGAGGCCGGCCATGGCCACCTGGTAGAGGAGCGGCTGAAATAGGTGGTGGTTGACCCGATCGAGGAGGGTCACCAGCACGGGGGCGCGCGCGAGCGCGCGGGTCGCGGCCATCCCGCCGAAGCCTCCCCCGATCACCACCACCCGCCTTCGCAGCTTGCTCGTCATCGTGGCATCAGCATACGGCACGGACCCCATGATGGACGGCGCCCCCGCTGACGAGAGCCCACCGAAGTGAGGACATCGCACCGAGACGAGGAAAGAAGGACAGACGAGCAGGGGGTCGGACACCCGGACCGGACACCCCGGACACGGACACCCCCGGACACCGCACCGAGGTTGAGGTTCGCGGGGGTTGAGGTTCGCGGGTGAGGTTCGCGGGAGGTTCGCGGGCAACACTGGCGTGGGGGTTCCGAAAAGGGGGCATGTCGATGCC
>CAYUFS010000061.1:0-21329 GCA_964443975.1 uncultured Myxococcales bacterium
CCGTAGGCGCCGAGCTCGCGTCCGTAGCCGGACTGCTTCACGCCCCCGAACGGGAAGTGGGGATCGGAGGCCACCATGTCGTTGACGAACACGCTGCCCGCTTCCAGCTCGCGGGCGAAGCGCAGCGCCTCCGCGCGCTCGCTCGTCCACACGCTGGCGCCCAGCCCGAACGGCGAGGCGTTCGCCAGCGCGATCGCGGCGTCGGCGTCGGGCGCGCGAAACAGCGCCGCGACCGGACCGAACACCTCCTGGCGCGCCGCGGGCGCGTCGGGCGGAACATCGCCCAGCACCGTCGGCGGATAGAAGTTCCCGCCCCCGTCGTCGCTCGGCCGACCGCCGAGCAACAGCCGCGCGCCCGCCGCGACCGACGCGTCGACTTGCAGCGCGACCTCGTCGCGGATGGCGCGCGTCGCGAGCGGCCCTACGTCCGTGTCGGCGCTGGACGGATCGCCTACCTTCAGCGCGCGCATGCCTTCCACGAAGGCGGACGCGAACCGCTCGTAGAGCTCGGACACGACGACGAATCGCTTGGCGGCGATGCACGATTGCCCATTGTTGACGATCCGCGCCTTGATGCCGGTGGCGACAGCGCGGTCGAGATCGGCGCTCGCCAGCACGATGAACGGATCGCTTCCGCCCAGCTCCATGACCGATTTCTTGAGGTGCGCGCCCGCGGCGGCGGCGACGGCGCGGCCCGCGCTGTCGCTCCCCGTCAGGGTCACGGCGGCCACGCGCGGATCGGCGACCACGCCGGCGATCTCGCCCGCGCCGAGCAGCAAGGCCTGGAAGACCCCCTCCGGCGCTCCCGCCCGGCGGAACACGTCGACGAGCGCCAGCGCGCACTGCGGGACGTTCGAGGCGTGCTTCAGCACACCGACGTTGCCGGCCGCCAGGGCCGGCGCGGCGAAGCGGAGCACCTGCCAGAACGGAAAATTCCAGGGCATCACCGCCAGAATGATCCCGAGGGGTTGAAACCATACCGCCTGGTCGGCCCCCGCGATCGGCTCGGCGCGCAGCAACGACGCCGCGCTGTCGGCGTAGTGCCGGCACGTGGTCGCGCACTTCATCACCTCGTCGCGCGCGGCGCGCAGGGGCTTCCCCATCTCGGTGGTCGCCAGCATCGCCAGCGAATCTCGTTCGACCTCGAGGATGTGCGCAGCTTGCTTGAGCACCTCCGCTCGCGCCGCGATGGGTTCGTGCTGCCACGCCGAGAACGCGGTCGCGGCGCGCGCCAGCTTGGCTTCGACGTCGGCTGCCGTGTCGGGGGTGAACGTGCGCAGGGTCTGGCCGGTCGCCGGGTTCACGCTCGCGATGGGCATGGCGGAAATCTACGCCATTTTTCTTCGAGTCCTACCGGGCGCGGGCGTCCGCGCTTTATCCGCGAATTCCCGACAGCACGACGATGCGTTCCTTGAACCCATGGCTCACCCGGCTGATCGCGGCGTCGGCGATGCGCAGCAGGGCACGACCCTCGCCGAACACCCGCTCCAGCTCGGGCCCGTTCACGCGTTGGCCAAAACCCAGCCCCAGGCGATTGACCAGCACCTCGGAGAAACGGAGGACGTTCGACAGCGCGAGCGGCTCACGGGGATCCCAGGCGGCTGCCTGCTCGACGGCGTCGGCGACGGGCCCTGGCAGATCCCAGTGGCGCGCCACGGCCGCTCCGGCCTGTGGGTGGCACGCATCGATCGTCCCGAGGAAGACCGCGTCAGGCGTGGGCGGGCGCTTGCCCGCGCGTTGCATCTGTTGCTCGATCTCCACGAGCAGGCTTCCCACCACCGGCCGGCCGATTTGACTGAGCAGCCCGGCGAGGTAGCCGTGGGAGGCGTCGTCCCCCCGCCCGAGCGTCTGACAAAGGTCGCAGGTCATCACGGCCACGCCGAGCGCGTGCGGCCAGATCCGTCGCATCGCCTCCTTGACGCGCGGGTGGCGGCCCTCGAGGGCGTCATGCGCCGCGAACTCCATCAGGGCGTTGATGAGGCCTTGCGCTCCCAACCTTCCCACCGCGTGGTCCAGCGTCGTGGCGGGCATCAGGCTCGGGAAGGCGGCGCTGTTGGCCAGCCTCATCACGCGGGAGCGCAGGGCGGGGACCTCGCCGATGACATTGGCAGCCTCGGCGAAGCCCAGGCGTCCCACCCGTTCGAGCTCCAGACAGCGCAGTGTGGGTCCCGAGAGATCCGGCAGGTCGATGGTCTGGGCGCGAATGCGTTCGCGCACGATGCTCGAGAGGCGGAACGAGAAGTCGTCCCCGGCCGGCGCCTGCGCAGCCGCTGGTGTAGCCGAGGTGGACGCGGGCGGCTCGGTCGCATGGGGGGACGGCTGCGCTCGGCGCGGCGCGTGGGCCATGGTCACGGGCGTCGCGGTCGACATCGGTGCGCGGCCGGGCTGAGCTTCGCCGCGCGGCAGGGGGGCGGCGTCACTCGCCAGGCGGACGCCAGCGGGCGGGGTTGGCACCCGCTGCTGCGGTGGCAACAGGCGGTCCATGGCGTCCCGCAGGTCCCGCGCGCTCTGGAAGCGATCCTTGGGGCGTTTTTGCAGCGCCCGTAGGACCACGTCGTTCATCCCGCGTGAGACGTCCCGGTTGATGACGCTGGGAGGGACCGGCGGCTCGTTCACGTGACACACGATGAGGCGCCCCAGCGTGTCGGCGGTGAACGGCAGCTGCCCGGTGAGCATCTGATACATCACGACGCCCAGACTGTAGACGTCGCTGCGGATGTCGAGCGCCGCCTCACCCAGGCATTGCTCGGGGGACATGTACGACGGTGTCCCCAGCACCGAGCCGGTCTTGGTGTGATGCCCGACGGACGCATCCACGGTCAGCAGCTTCGCGATCCCGAAGTCGAGGACCTTCACGAAGTCGGGGTAGTCGGGGTGCGCGCGAAGGAAGATGTTCTCCGGCTTGATGTCGCGATGAACCAGCCCCTGTTCGTGGGCAGCGCCGAGCGCCGACGTGCACTGCTTCATGATTCGGATGACGCCGGGCTCGTCGAACACGCGCACGCGGGCGAGGCGGTCCGCCAGCGTCTCGCCTTCCAGGTACTCCATGACGATGCAGTAGAAGGGCCCAAACTTCCCGAAGTCCGTCACTTCGACGATGTTCGGGTGGCGGATGTCGTTGACGGCACGCGCCTCCGTGAAGAACCGCGAGACGACCTCGGAGTCGGACGCGATGTCCGGATTCAGCACCTTGACGGCCGCCTTGCGACCGATGAGCGTGTGCTCCGCCAGGTAGACGCAGCCCATCCCTCCTCGGCCGAGCTCCCGGGTGACCCGGTACGAGCCGATGGTCTGGCCGACCAGGTTCGCGCCGCCGACAACGATGGGTGCCGAGGCTTCGGTCGAGAGCAGATCGAGCCGTTGAATCGGCTCCTGGGGCGGTCGAACTTGCAGCAGAGTCGCCATATTTGTGGGGTTACGATTCCAGCAAGGACCGTGGGGTCGAGATGTCCGTTGGCGGTGACACCCCCGCTGTTTCATTTCGACGGGTCGTGCCTGTTCCTAAAGATCTTCGGCCGGGTGACCGACAGGACACTGACGTGGCTTTCGCGATGCCGACGCAGGACCCCCCACCGTTCGGTGCGGGGAACCTGACCGAGACCTCTCCCTTGCTCCGACGTGACGAGCGCGCCGTCCTGCGCGGCCTCATCGCCGACCGCCTGGGCACGGGCGCGGTCGCGCTGCCCCTCCTACCCCAGGTCGCCAACCAGGTGCTGGCCCTGACAAGCCAGCCCCAGGTCGACGCCTTGCAACTGTCGAACCTCATTCACCGCGATCCGGCGCTGGCCGGGCAGGTGTTGCGGATCGCGAACTCGCCCGCCTACATGCCGTCCATGCCCATCGTGTCGCTGCAGCAAGCGGTCGCGAGGCTGGGGATGGAGGCCGTCACCGAGATCGTCCTCGCGGCGTCGCTGCAAAGCGGGACGTTCAAGGTCCCGGGGTACGAGGCCGAGCTGAAGCGCCTGTGGCGACACGGGCTCGCGTCTGGCGTCTTCGCCAAGGAGATCGCGCGGGTGCTGCGGTCGAACGTGGAGAGCGCGTTCCTTTGCGGGCTGCTCCACGCGGTGGGCAAGCCGGCCCTGCTCCAGGTCATCTCCGACGCGCAGCGGAGCCGACCTCCGGCGGAGCGTCGCCACGTGTCCGGCGACGAGCTCGTCGGCCTGCTGGACGAGTTTCACCGGGGCGTGGGGTTGCGCCTCGCCGCCAGCTGGGCGCTGCCGCAGGCCGTATCGAACGCCATTTCCTCGTACGCCGACTTCGAAGCGGCGACCGCCGGGCGCCGTGAGGCGGCGGTCTGCTTGCTCGCCGACCTGCTGGCGACCGATCTCGCCGAGCCAGAGCCGGCCTTCGACGCGGAAACGCGGCGCCACCCGGTCATCGCGGCGCTCAACTTCTACCCGGACGACGTCACGCAGTTGCTCTCCAAGCGCGCCACCGTCTCTCGAACCGTCGACTCGATGACGCTATGACGACGCCCCGTCGATTCGACGTGCTGGTCATCGGCAGCGGACCGGCCGGTCAGAAGGCCGCCATTCAGGCCGTCAAGGCCGGCCGGTCGGTCCTCCTGATCGAACACGAACGGACTGTGGGGGGCGCCTGCGTGCACCGCGGGACCATTCCCAGCAAGACCCTGCGCGAGAGCGCGGCGCAAGCGACCCGGCTGGCCCGCGACGCCTCGATCTGGGGCGTGCCTCCCCGGGCAGGGGTCGAGGTCGCATCGTTGATGGCCCGCCTGGATCAGGTCGTCGCCGCGCACACCCACTACATGGGACGGCAGATCGATCGAAACGGCATCGAGAGGCATCATGGCCGGGCGCGGTTCCTGAGCGAGCACGTCGTCGAGACGGTCACCGTCGGCGGAGACAGGGCGGAGTTCACGGCCGACGTCATCGTGGTCGCGACGGGTTCGCGCCCCCGGAACCCGCCCGAGATCCCCATCGACCACGAGAACATCCTCGACAGCGACTCCATCCTGTCGATGCTGTATCTGCCCTCGTCGCTCACGGTCCTGGGCGGCGGCGTCATCGCGAGCGAATACGCGTCCGTCTTTGCCGCGCTCGGCGTCAAGGTCACGATGATCGATCGCGCCGATCGGCCCCTGAAATTCATGGACGGCGAGCTGGTCGGGAAGTTCGTGCAGGCCTTTCAGCGCGCGGGCGGCACCTACATTGGCGAGCAGTCCATCGGCGGCGTTCGGTTCGACGGCGTGAGCCAGGTGGTGACGACGTTGTCAGACGGGCGCGTCGTCACCTCGGACAAGCTGCTGGTCGCGCTGGGACGTGCCGCCAACGTCGACGAGCTGAACCTGGCGGCGGCCGGCCTCGGCGCGAACGCGCGCGGCCTGCTCGCGGTCGACGAGCACTGCCGCACGGCCAAGCCGCACATCTACGCGGTGGGAGACGTCGTGGGGCCTCCGGCCCTGGCGGCGACGGCGATGGAGCAGGGGCGCCGCGCGGCGCGACACGCGCTCGGGCTCGACGAGGGCGCGGGCGCCGACACCATCCCGATCGGCATCTACACCATCCCCGAGATGGCGTCCGTGGGCCTCGGCGAGGAGGAGGCGACGAAGCGAGGCGGGGCGGCGCTGGTGGGCCGGGCGCGGTTCGACGAGGTCGCCCGCGGGCAGATCTCCGGGATCACCGACGGGTTGCTGAAGCTGGTCGCCGACGCGTCGGGCCGACGGTTGCTGGGCGTCCACATCGTGGGCGAAGGCGCGACCGAGCTGGTCCACGTCGGCCAGATGGCCTTGCTCGGGCAGATGAGCGTCGACACGTTCGTCGACAACATCTTCAACTTCCCGACGTTGGCCGAGGCTTACCGCGTCGCCGCGCTGGATCTCGTCGAGAAGCGGCGCGGCTGATCGGCGCGCGGTTCAGTCACCGCGAGTGGCGATGTAGAGCACGCCGAGCACGATGAACACGCCGCCGGCGATCCGGCGGAGATAGACGGGGGGCACCACGCGTGACACCAGGCCACCCGCCACGACGGCTATGGCGGAGGTCGTGCACAGCGCCAGCGCGGAGCCCGCGAACACCGCCCACTTCGACGTCGCCCCGGACGACAGGGAAAGCGTCGCGAGCTGCGTCTTGTCGCCCAGCTCGGCGATGAACACGGCACCAAACGTAGACAGCAGAGTCTTCAAAACCACGGAGCTCATGATCCCCCAGTCTACGCCGGATGCGGGCGAGACGGATCGGAGCCGCGCGAGGTCCGGAGGACGATCTGGGCGATCTCGGAGGGGGCGCCTACACGCATCGGCGGTCCCCAGTACCCCGTCCCGCGACTGACGTAGACCTGGGTGTCCTTCCGGCGGTGAAGCCCGGCCAAGAAGACCTGCTGCAGGGACACCAGCGCTCCAAAAGGCCAAATTTGCCCCCCGTGCGTGTGTCCCGACAGCTGCAGGTCCACCCCGTAGTCGGCGGAGCGAAGCGCGGACCGCGGCTGGTGGGCGAGCAAGATCACCGGGCGAAGGCGGTCGCGATCCGCCAGCGCCTTGGCGATGTCCTCGCCGTGTCCATCTCCGAATCGCGCGGCGGACAGATCATCGACACCAGCCAGGTCGAGGACGGCGCCGTTGCGGTGGATTTCAACCCGCTCGTTTCGCAGGACGCGAATTCCCAGGCGCGAGATTTCGTCGACCCATTGCCTCGCGCCAGAAAAGTATTCGTGATTACCGGTAACGAAAAATACGCCGTATCGCGCTCTCAGGTCGGCGAGCGGCGCGACCGCCTCCCGCAATTCAGCGACGGACCCATCGACGAGGTCACCGGTTATCGCCACAATGTCCGGTGCCAGCGCATTGGTCGTGTTCACGATTGCGGCAAGTTTGTTTCGACCGATGGTTGGCCCGATGTGGAGGTCCGTGAGCTGTGCGATCGCCAGCCCGTCGTGCTGCGCGCTCAGGCGATCGAGCGTCACCTCGACCCGACGCACTGAGACCGGGCCGACCGCGGCGCGCACGCCCCAGGCCCCCACGCTCGTCGCGGTCGCCACGACGCCTGCCGCGATCGAACGCGCCAGAAACAGGCGACGTTCGTCATCGGGCGCGGCGCTGGCGGTGGTGACGCGGCGGAATGCCCAGAACACGATCCGAAGGACATCGGTGGCGAGCGCTGCGACCAGCAAGAGAAACATGAGACCCAGCCAAACGAACGCGATCCAGACCAGCAGCTTTCCGGCCGGAGTGGCCGGCCGACGAAAAAACACCAGCGCGATCGGTATCGCCAGTCCGATGCTGGAAATCATCGCCGTGGCGAGGATTCTCCAAGGAGCGGGGAGCTGCGCGTCGCGGACCAACCGCAGCCACAAATAGTAGTGAATGGCGCCAAGGAGGATTAGCGCCACCGTGAAGAAAACGAGAAATCCGGACCACCTGCCCATCTGTCAGGTCCATTTGTCACGTTCTGAAATGACGTCAAGGCGGATGTCTTTGCCTCATTGCTCTAAATTGAGGAGGCGCTACTTTGGAGAAACCTGAAAAAAGCCATTCCTTTTGATTGCAATCACGAAAACGCGGCGCTAACCTGCGCGGCCATACAACGGAGGTCCTCGCAGATGCCGAAAAAGAGTACCGGGTCCATTGCTGAGATCGTCACCCAGTTCGTCGAACATTTGACGAGCGCCATCGAGGTGGAGGCGTTGGGTCGAGCGCGGGACGCGGTGCTGGCGGCGGTGGGCGGCGGCGGTGGCGGCGGTGGTTCGACGGCGCTGACGACCGGACGTGCCGCGGCCGTTCGCAGGGGGCCGGGCCGGCCGCCGGGGCGTCCGCGCAAGAAGCCGCCGATTCAATATTGTCCGGTTCCCGGGTGCAAGAACCGCGCGGCGCCGGTGTTTGGAATGGTTTGCAGCGATCACCGCAAGGTGCCGAAGGCGCTGATCAAGAAGTACAGGGCGCAGCGGAAGGCCGAGAAGGCCAAGGCCGGCAAGAAGTAGCGGCCGACCGCAGCGGCGAGTCGCGCAACTGACGCGAGCCCAACATCGGGCCGGTCCCCGAGGGTGGGGACCGCGCCCGCGCTTCGCCGTTTCCTGACGGTGACGCGCTCGCGCAATCGCGCGCGTCGCGGCCCTCCGAGGGTTCGTGCTGGAGGGCGCGGAGCGTTCTAACGCCGAGCGGGTAGGGGGGCGCGGGCGGTCGCGATGCAGGGTTTTTTTCACGCAAGGTGTGGCGCCGGAACTACGCTCAGGGCCCGCGCAGGCAGCCGAGGCGTGGGTCGGAGGGTGTGAAGGCCCCGAATCAGGCGATTTTGCGGCCTCGTCGCGCTGCCGACCGACTGGACGGTGTTGGCACTGCGGTTGCTGCGGTGGGTGGTCACCCAAGGAGGTCCCTAATGGCCATCGCCGCTTCGATTGACTTTGCCGCGCGCCTTCGTAGGCCGTCACCGGTTTCCGCCGAGCTCACCTCGCTCGAGGGAATCCCCGCGTTCTCTGCCTTGCCACCGGCATCGATCGCGGCCCTGGCGCTGGCTTCGTCGCTTCGTCACTTCTCCCGGCGGGCGTTAGTGTGCGCCGAGGGGACCCCGCCGTCACACGTTTTTGTCGTGTTGCGTGGAAAGATACGGGCGGTTCGGCGCTCGGACTCCGGCCGCGAGGTCACGCTCGAGACCTTTCAGGCTGGCGAGTTTCTTCCCGAGGCCCTCGTCGGCGCTGACCGTCCCCTCAACAATGACTGGGAGGCCGTCGAGCCCGCCGACGTCCTGGCGATCAGCCGCGAGGTGTTCGCGGCGCAAGTTCAGGCGGCGCCTGGGCTGGGGCTCACCTTGTTGCAGCAGGCGCTCGATCGCCTGGAGAGAAGCAAGCGCTTGGCGTCCGGCCTGGCGCTCGCCGACGTTCCGGCCCGCGTGGTCGGCTCGCTGAGGGCGCTGGCCGCGGCGGCGGGGAAGGATGTCCCCGAGGGCATCGCCGTCCAGAATCGACCGACGCAGCAAGAGCTGGCGAATTCGATCGGCGCCTGCCGCGAGACCGTATCGCGTGTCATCTCCGATCTCGCGCGCAAGGGGCTCATCTCGCTCCGTGGACGCTCGCTCATCGTCAGCCGGCGCCTGCTGGCCGAGGCCTGAGGGTCAGCCGGCCGCGCGCCGCCGCTGCCCGCAGGGGCGCGGCGTACCGGCGTGGGGATTCATCCGAGGGTGTTTTCTTTTGACCGCCGGCCAACGACCGGGTGAAACTCGCCCGACGTTGGCCCGCGGACGAAAAATCAGCCACGGTTCTGAGGTCGAGGCGCCGACGACGGAGCTCTTCGCGCCCATCGCCGAAGTGGACATGCGCGCTTCGATCCGGCCGACCGTCGCCGAGGTGGATCTGGGCGCCATCGTGCGCAACCTGGATCGGATCGCGTCCATGGTTGGCGGGGCTGCCGTGTGGGCCGTGATAAAGGCGGACGCCTACGGACACGGCGCCGTCCCCGTGGCCCGCGCGCTCGCCAATCACTGTCCGGCACTGGCCGTGTCACTGGTCGAGGAGGCGTTAGAGCTGCGGGCCGCGGGCATCCCCGCCCCGATCATGGTGCTCTCCGCGTACTACGACCGTTGCCATGGGCAGGTCCTCGACGAACGCTTGACGCCCGTGGTCTATGACGACGCGGACGTCGAGCTGTTCTCGCGGGCGGCGACGGCGCGGCGCCGGGTCGTCGATTTCTATCTGAAGATCGAGACGGGCATGAACCGCCTCGGCATCGAGCCTCGACGGCTGGGCTCGGTCCTCGATCGGATCGGGCAGCTCCCCGGGGTCCGCCTGGCGGGGCTTTGCACCCACTTCGCGTGCGCGGATTCCCCCGACATCGCGCCGACCACGCGCGCCCTGGCCGTGTTCGAAGGGTGCCTGGCCGAAGCGTCCCGGCGGGGGCTGTCGACGTTGCTGAACCATGCGGCGAACAGCGCCGCCGCGATTCGCTTTCCGGCCGCGCGGTTTCAGGCGGTCCGGCCCGGACTGGCTCTCTACGGGGCGATGTCGAGCGCCGTCGTGCAGGTGCCGTCGCTCGAACCGGCCCTTCGCCTCGCCACGCGGATCATGGCGCTGCACGACGTCGCCGCTGGCGCAACGGTCAGCTATGGCGGCGAATGGCGGGCGACGCGCCCGAGCGTGATCGCCACCCTGCCCATCGGTTACGCCGACGGCTATCCCCGCCATGTGCGGGGAGCGGAGGCGCTGCTTCATGGTAAGAGGGTGGGCATCGTGGGGGCTGTGTGCATGGACATGATGATGGTCGACGTGACGGACGTTCCCCGCGCTGGCGTTGGGGACGAGATCACCCTCATCGGCAAGGGCGCGGCTCCGGGGAACGGGCGGGGCCCCGACGAAGGCGACAGCGCCGCGCCCATCACGGTCGACGAGTTGGCGGCGTGGGCGGGAACGATCAACTACGAAATCCTCTCCGGCATCTCGAAACGCGTTCCGCGCGTCTACAAGGTCTGAGCCATGGCAGAGGCGTCGATCGACACCGGACACCCAGGACGGTTCGCGGCCGTCGGCGCCGCGCTCGGGGCCCCCGTGCGGAGCGTCTTCGGCTTCTTCGGCGAGCGCGCCCTCATGCTCATCAGCGCGTTCGTGTGGCTGTTCCGGCCGCCGTTCCGGCTGCGCTTGTTCTGGGAGCAGATGCAGTTCGTCGGGGTGGGCTCGTTGCCCATCATCATACTGGTGGGGTTCTTTTCGGGCGCGGTGTCCGCGCAGCAAGCCATTCGCGCCCTCGAGATCTTCGGGCAACAGCGCTTCGTCGGGGCGACGGTGGGGCTGTCGCTGGCGCTCGAGCTCGCCCCCGTGTTCACCGCGCTCATGATCACCGCTCGCGCAGGCTCCGGGATGGCCACGGAGCTGGGCTCGATGCGCATCACCGAGCAGATCGACGCGCTGACCACCTTCGCGGTCAGCCCCATTCAATACCTGGTCACCCCGCGGATCGTCGCCTCGATCATCATGATGCCGATCATGACCATGGTGTTCAACATCGTGGGGCTGTTCGGGGCCTACCTGTATTCGATCTATTTGAAGCAAATCGATCTAGGCGCGTTCATCGAATACTTCCGTTACATGACCGATCCCAGCGACTACTTCCAAGGCGCCGTCAAGGCCGCGGTGTTCGGTGCGTCGCTGTCGGTGGCCGCGTGCTTTCAAGGCTTCAACGTCCGCGGCGGCGCCAAGGAAGTGGGGCTCGCGACCACGCGAGCGGTGGTGGCCGGGTCCGTCTCCGTGCTCGTGCTCGACTACTTCTTGTCCGATATGCTGTCCTCCTTCTTCCCCTACCAGTCTTGATGCAGAAGTCCTCGGATAGACATGATCGGCGCGAGCCCGCTGGCGGCGGCGTTGCGCCGGGCGGCGCGCCAGATCCCATCCAGATCCGCATTCGCGGCCTGCACAAGACGTTCGGACCTCAGCATGTGTTGCGCGGCCTGGATCTCGACATCGACCGCGGCAAGATCAACATCGTCATCGGCGGCTCGGGGCAGGGGAAGTCGGTGTTGATGAAGCACCTGATGGGCCTGCTCAAGCCCGACGCCGGCGAGATCGTGGTCGATGGGGAAGACATCGTGCCGATGAAGGACGTCGAGCTCGGGAAGCTGCGGCGCAAGTTCGGGATGGTGTTCCAGTACGCCGCCCTGTTCGACTCGCAGAACGTGGTGGAGAACATCGCGTTTCCGCTCATCGAGCGCTATCACCTGTCGAACGACGAGATCATGACCCGGGTGCGGGAGCTCTTGAAGCGGCTCGATCTGCACGACGTCGGCGGCATCGAGCAGAAATTCCCCGCCGAGCTGTCCGGCGGGCAGCGGAAGCGGGTAGGTTTGGCGCGTGCCCTCATCGACCGCCCCCAGATCCTGCTCTATGACGAGCCCACAACCGGGCTCGACCCCGTCGCCACCAAGAACGTCGACGACATGATCTTGCAGGCGTCTCACGATTTCGGGGTGACCAGCGTGGTCATCTCGCACGACATGGCGTCGACGTTTCGAATCGCCGACAAGATCTCCATGCTCTACGAGGGGAAGATCATGGCGACCGGGACCTCCGCCGAGCTGCTTCAATCGAAATTCGCCCCCCTACGGGAGTTCATCGACATGGCCGGCCTCTCGCGCGAGCCCGAGAGGCGGGCGCCATGAGGCGTAGCTGGGCCGCCGCCACCGTCGGCGCGCTGGCGCTGGTCGTCGGGCTCTTGAGCTACTTCCTCGTGAAGATGACGAACGAGCGCTCGTCGCCTCGGCAAGGCTACACGGTATGGGCGCGCTTCCACGACGCGGCGGCGCTGTTCCAGAAGTCGCGGGTCCAGACGGCGGGCATTCCGGTCGGGCAGATCGAGAAGCGGGAGCTCGATCCCGACCTGCCCGTGGCGCGTGTCACCATTCGCCTGCTGCCCCACATCAAGATCTGGGAGAACGCCGTCGTCTCCAAGAAGTCTGCGTCACTGCTCGGCGAGTACTACCTGGAGATCGATCCGGGAACCCCCGTCGGCGTGGTCAACGGCGAGAAGCGCCCCATGCGCGAGCTGCACCAGGGCGATGAGATCGTCAATGTCCGCGAGCCGACCAGCATGGGCGATCTGATGGCCGACGTCGGCACGCTGATGCCCATCATGCACGACATCCTCGAGGATGTGCGCAAGCTGACGTCGGGGCCCATCGCCAGCGCCGCCGAGAACGCCAACAAGCTGATCGAGACTAACTCCGCGGTGCTGCAGAGCCTGCTGACGAAGCTCGACCACATCGCCGGAGACGTCGCCAACATCACCGACAAGGAGGGGGACAACGTTCGCGCCTCCATCCAGAACGTCCGCGAGATCACCGAGTCGATCAAGACGCTGGTGGGCACCGGCCAGGGCGAGGTCACGCAGACCGGCGAGGCCGTCCGATCGTCGCTCGACAAGCTGAAGGCCACGGTCGACAACCTGGACAAGTCGCTGAAGAACATGGAGAGCATCACCGGTCGCATGGACAAGGGCGAGGGGACGGTGGGCCACCTGCTGAATGACGACACCATCGCGCGCAACATCGAGACCATCACCGACGACGCGGGAGGGTTCATCCGCGGCGTCACCAAGCTGCAGACCATCGTCGGCCTCCGCACCGAGTACAACTTCCTGTCCGGTCAGCCGAAGGAGTACCTGGCGGTGCAGCTCGTCCCGCGGCCGGACAAGTTCTACCTCATCGAGATCGTGAACGATCCCCGCGGTCTGCGGGACAACACCATCACCAACACCGAGAGCGCGGGGAAGGTGACGACCACCAACACCACCACGTACTCGCAGAACAAGCTGAAGTTCACGCTGCAATTCGGGAAGACATATGGAATTCTGACCGGCCGCTTCGGCATCAAGGAATCGACGGGCGGCGTGGGCTTGGATCTCCACCTCGTGGAGGACCGATTGCTGCTGTCGGTCGACCTCTTCGACACGCTGTTCAACACTTACCCGCGGCTACAGGGCCGCGCGGCGATAGCCGTGCTTGGCCATACCCTCTATGTCGTCGGAGGCGTGGACGACATCCTGAACCGACGCGCCAAGTTCGGGGCGAGCGGGGGCTTCGACTTCTTCGTCGGAGGCCAGTTGGTGTTCAACGACGAGGATCTCAAGACCCTGTTGCTGTTCGGGGGCGGCGCCGCCAGCGGAGCCACCAAGTGATCGTCGGCCGCGACCGAGCTCGGTCCTGGGCCATGGCGGTTCTCGTCGTGGGTCTCGAGACGCAGACGGCCTGCAACAGCGAGAACGGCATCGGCATGTTCTCGGGTGTGCTGAATGTTCCCATGTGCACCTTCCCTGGTGGAAAGCCCCAACCCCTCCCCAACGAGAGCAACTATACCCAGGAGTGGCGCTACTTCCTGGCCGAGCCGTTCGACTCCACGACCCCTCGCTTTCCGGCGAACCAGCTCAACATTCGCATGCAGAACATCTCAGGCGGCTGGGAGTTCGCCGACACGTTGTTCTTCTGGGTGAAGGACAGCTACGAGGTCGCCCGTTGCATGAAGGGTGGATTGACGAGCACAGGGCAGCCCAACTGGGACGTCACGACCTGCGATCGATCGCCCGCGTCACTGGGACCATCCGGTGAGGGGCGCTCGTTGATCGGCACCGAGCGCGAGCTCGTCAACAGCCACTTCGTGCTCCAGTACAGCTGCCCAGATGCCAACCTTTCATCGGACGCGCTCGGGGATTGTCAGGGTGGAACCTGTCCCGACGTGACCTTGTGCCCGGGGCGCGGATCGTGGATCTCGTTCGCGCGGTTCGGCGCGCCTTCGGCCGTGTCCATCAGTCAGGGGTTTCGCGTGAACAACGGGGATCCCATAGACGTGTCGGCATTTCATGTCGAGTTGTGCGACGCGACGACGGTCGAGGACCAGCAGGGGCGGGTCTCGCCCGTCACGCCGCCCGCGATTACCGGAACTCTCGACGGATCGTTCTCGTTCAATCTCCAGCCCAATTTCCGCTGACCTCGGTCCGGTCCGAAGTCCGAGGCCGGAGGCCTCAACCGAACGAGAATTGCTCCCGAGCCCCTCGCGGGGCCGGCTTTCGGCCCTCCCGCTTGACAGGGGGGGGCCCCCCCCTATAGTTACTTGCCCCGAAAGCCGGGCGCGCGACCGCGGGAACTTGGAAATGCTGTATAGATTCAATGACATCAGTGACGAAGGGCTGTCGCTGAACCTGCCCCTGTCAGTCGACTGGCTGAAGGCGGAGTGCCCGGACCTCGAGGCCAAGCCCGCTCGCGAGGGGTTGACGTTTCGCGGGCATCTGTCCCGGCAAGGCGACGACGCCTTCTTGCGTGGAACCCTGAGCGGCGTCCTCGATTGCACGTGCGCGCGCTGCCTCGAGCCGGCGCGGCTGCCGGTGCGCGTGCCGGTTCAAATCGCGTTCGTCGCCAAGGAGAGCGCGGGCAAGGGCAAGGGCAATGGCAAGCAGGGAAGCAGCGATGCGTCAGACGAGGACGACGACGACGACGAGCTGGACGTTGCGCACTTCGATGGTGACGAGATAAACATCGGCCCCGAGCTGCGGGAGCAGCTCCTCCTGACCATGCCCATCAATCCCCTCTGTCGCGAGAGCTGCGCGGGCCTTTGCCCCGTTTGCGGGGGCGATCGCAATGCGGCGCCCTGCGACTGCGTGGCCCGGCAGGACATGCCGAGGACGAGCCTCGGCTCAGCCCTCGGTAAATTGAAGATGTGACGCTCGGAAATCCGAGCAGCACCGAAACAGCAAAATCGAAACGAGGATGACGCTATGGCCGTTCCCAAGAGAAGACAGTCGAAGTCCCGATCAGCGATTCGCCGCGCGCAGGTCATGAAGCGCGACGTGCCCCACACGGTGCCGTGTCCCCGCTGCGAGGAGCCGAAGCTGTCCCACCGGGTCTGCCCGAGCTGCGGTTACTACCGCGATCGCATGGTGATCGAAAAGCGAGAAGAGGAGCAGCCCTAGTTGCCCCGCATCGCCGTCGACGCCATGGGAGCGGACGGCGCGCCTCGTGTCGAGGTGGAGGGGGTTGTCTCGGCCGTGCGCGCTCACGATCTCAACGTCATCCTGGTTGGTGACGAGGGACGGGTGCGCCCGGAGATCGCGGCCTGCGGCGCCGCCTCCGATGCGCGGATCGAGGTGCGGCACGCGTCCGAAGCCATCACCATGGACGACGCACCTTCGCTGGCCGTCCGGCAGAAGAAGCAGGCGTCGATGCGCGTTTGCTTCGATCTCGTGAAGGCCAAGGAGGCGGACGCGGTGGTTTCGGCGGGGAACTCCGGCGCCATGATGGCGTGCGGCCTGTTCGTGCTCGGCCGGTTGGCCGGCGTCGAGCGGCCCGCCATCGTCACCAGCCTGCCGACCAAGACGGGCGAGTGCGCGCTGCTGGACATGGGCGCGAACGTCGATCCGAAGCCCAGCACGATGGCTCAGTGGGCGGTGCTCGGCTGTGTTTACGCGCGCCTGCTGCACGGCAAGCCGCGCCCGCGCGTGGGCGTGCTATCGAACGGCGTGGAGGAGCACAAGGGCACGGCGTTGACGCGCGAGACGCATCAACTGTTGTTGCGGTCACGCGGCGCCGCGGCCGCCTTCGACTACGTCGGGTACGTGGAAGGCCGGGACGTGTTCCGGGGCGACGTGGACGTGGTGGTCACGGACGGGTTCACCGGCAACGTGGTCCTGAAGAGCGTCGAGGGTGCGGCCGAGGTGATCATGACGATGGCGAAGGAAGAGATCATGCGCGCGGGGCTGCTGGCCCGGCTGGGGGCGGCGTTGATGCTGAAGCCGCTCCGCCGCCTGAAGCACCGCACGGACTACGCCGAGTACGGCGGCGCTCCGCTGCTCGGCGTGGACGGCGTCGCTCTGGTGTGCCACGGCGGATCGAACGCGCGCGCCATCGCGAACGCGGTGCGCGTGGCCTCGCAGTTCGCCCTGACGGGGTTGGGCGGCGAGACCACGCGGGCGATCGCCGCGCACGCGTACCTGTGGGCGCCGCCGCCGTCGGCGATCTCCGCCGTGGAGAGTGTCTCGTGAAGTACGCCTCGAGTCGCATCCTCGGGACCGGCCGCGGCGTCCCGCCCAAGGTCCTGACGAACACCGATCTGTCGCGGCTGGTGGACACCTCCGACGAGTGGATCGTAGGCAGGACCGGGATCCGCGAGCGGCACATCCTGGCGCCCGGCCTGGCGGCGAGCGATCTCGCCACCGAGGCGGCCCGCGCCGCCTGCGAGAAGGCGGGCGTGGCGCCGGCGGACGTGGACTGCATCATCGTCGGCACCGTCACCGGCGACTGTCCGTTCCCGTCGACCGCCACGTTCGTGCAAAAGAAGCTGGGCGCCCGGGCGGGCGGCTGCGCGTTCGACCTGTCTGCGGCGTGCGCCGGCTTTCTCTACGGCCTCGCCCTCGCCGACAACTTCATCCGGTGCGGTCAATTTCAGCGCGTCATGGTCATCGGCGTCGAGGTGCTCTCGCGCATCGTCGATTGGACCGACCGCTCGACGTGCGTCCTGTTCGGGGACGGCTCGGGCGCGGTGTTGCTCGGTGGTGAGAACGATCCGAAGCGGGGAGTTCTGTCGACCCACCTGTTCGCGGACGGCAACCTCACCGAATATCTGTTGCAGCCGGCGGGGGGCTCGCGCGAGCCGATCTCGCCCGAGGCGATCGCCGAGAAGCGGCATCTCGTCAAGATGAACGGTCGTGAGGTGTACAAGCACGCCGTCCGCAACATGGCGCAGGCCTCGAAGCTCGCCCTCGAAGCCAACGGACTCGGCACCGACGACGTGACCTGGGTGATCGCCCACCAGGCCAACCTGCGTATCCTCGAGGGCGTGGCCGAGCGCGTGGGCATCCCCCTCGACCGCTTCTACTTGAACGTGGAGCGCTTCGGGAACACGTCGTCGGCCTCCGTTCCCACGGCGCTCGACGAGGCGGTCGAGCTGGGGAAGATCAAGGAGGGGGATCTGTTGTTGATGACCGCTCTCGGAGGCGGCCTCGCCTGGGCCTCCGCGGCCGTGCGCTGGTGAACGAGTCCTTGCTGAGCCACTCTGCATGAGCCACCTCGCCCACATCGCGTTTCTGTTCCCTGGCCAGGGCTCGCAAAAGGTCGGCATGGGCAAGGCCCTGTGCGAGGCCTCGGCGCGCGCGCGCGCCGTCTTCGACGAGGCGGACGCGACCCTCGGCTTTTCGCTGTCGCGGCTCTGCTTCGAGGGTCCCGAGGCCGAGCTGACCATGACGGCGAACGCGCAGCCCGCGATCCTCGCGACCAGCGTGGCGGCGCTGCGCGTGCTGGAGGACGAGACGCCCCTTCGCCCGAAGGTCGTCGCGGGCCACTCGCTCGGCGAGTACGCGGCGCTGGTCGCCGCGGGCGCGCTGACGTTCGCCGACGCGGTTCGATTGGTGCACCTGCGCGGCAAGTTCATGCAGGAGGCCGTGCCGCCGGGCGTGGGCGCGATGGCAGCCATCCTCGGGCTCGGGGCCGCCGAGGCCGAGGCGGCCTGCGAGGATGCGCGGCGCGCCTGCCCGGGGGAGATCGTGTCTCCGGCGAACCTGAACGGCGCCGGGCAGATCGTCATCGCGGGCCACAAGCGCGCCGTGGAGGCGGCCTGCGCGGCGGCCAAGTCCCGCGGCGCCAAGCGCGCGCTTCCGCTTGCGGTGAGCGCGCCCTTTCACTGCGAGCTGATGCGACCAGCGGCCGACAGGCTGGCGGCCGAGCTCGCGCGCGTGGAGGTTCGTCCTCCCACGATTCCGGTGGTGGCGAACGTGGACGCGGCCCCCAACCTCGACGCGGGCCGGGTGCGCGACCTGTTGACCCGCCAGGTGACCGCGACGGTGCGCTGGGAAGAGTCCGTACAGCGACTGGCCTCGATGGAGGTCACCGGGGCGGTGGAGCTCGGACAGGGGACGGTGCTGGCGGGCCTTTGGCGGCGCATCGCCCCCACCATCGACATTCACAGCGTCGGCGACCCGGCGGCGGTCGGGGCGCTCGCGGCGGTCGTGAAGGGAGCGTGGTCCTGATGCGAGATCTCGAGGGGCGGGTGGCTCTGGTCACGGGAGGCTCGCGCGGGATCGGCCGCGCCATCGCCGTCGCGCTCGGGGCCCGTGGCGCCCGGGTGGTGGTGAACTACACCGCCGACGAGACCGCCGCCAACGAGACCGCGGCGGCCGTCGCGGCCGCGGGCGGCGCGGCCGTGCTCCGTCGCTTCGATGTCTCGGACGCGCGCGCCGTCGACGAGGCCGTGAAGGACATCGCCGCCACGGAGGGCGGGCTGCACATCCTGGTGAACAACGCGGGCATCGCCGTCAACGGGTTGACCCTGGGGGCAAAGGACGCGGATTGGAAGCGCTCCCTCGACGTGAACCTGAGCGGCGCGTTCTATTGCACGCGGGCGGCGTTGCGTTCGCTGATGAAGGCAAAGGAGACCGGCCGTATCATCAACATCACCTCCATCACCGCGGAGACGGGGTCGGCGGGGCAGGCGCCCTATGTGGCCGCGAAGGCCGGCCTGATCGGATTGACCAAGACCTGGGCGCGGGAGTATGCGTCCCGCGGCCTGACCGTGAACGCCGTATCGCCCGGCTTCATCGAGACGGACATGACGGCAAAGGACCTCCCCGCCGAGCGGCGCGAGGAGCTGGTGAAGTCGATCCCGCTCGCGCGCATCGGCCGGCCCGAGGACGTGGCGGCGGCGGTGGCGTTCCTCGCCAGCCCGGCCGCGGCGTATATCACCGGTGAAGTTTTACGGGTCAATGGCGGACTCTTCATGTAAGGTACGCCGCTCGACGACCAAAGGGGGCGGCCTGCTTTGGGTATTCGCTGGAAAGAAGGGAAAAAATGGCAGACAACGTTGAAGAACGCGTTCGAAAGATCATCGTGGAGCAGCTCGAGGTGTCGCCCGACAAGGTCAAGCCGGAGGCGTCGTTCGCGGACGATTTGAAGGCTGACTCACTGGCCGTCGTCGAGTTGGTGCTAGCTTTGGAAGAGACGTTCAAGTTGGAGATCCCCGACGAGGACACGGAGAAGATCAAGACCGTGGGAGACGCGATCAATTACATCAAGTCCCACGCCAAGTAGCGGACGTTCGGGTCCGGGGGGACGCGCGGCGGCCCAGCGGCACTCAATCTCAAGATGCAGCGGACCTTGTCATCAATGACCAGATCTTTCTCCATGCGAGTCGATCGATGCTGAGACGAGTCGTCGTGACCGGTATCGGTCTGGTGACCCCGTTGGCCGTGGGGACGGAGGAGACGTGGCAGGGCCTGTTGACCGGACAGTCCGGCATCGGGCCCATCACGCACTTCGATTCGACGCTGTTCGCGACGCACTTCGCGGGCGAGGTGAAGAACTTCGACGTGACCCGCTGGATGGCCTCGCGCGACGCTCGGAACGTCGACAAGTTCATTCAGTACGCCGTCGCCAGCGCCCACATGGCCGTCGACGACTCCGGCCTGAAGATCGAGGGCGAGTTCGCGGAGCGCGTCGGGTGTTACGTGGGGGCGGGCCTGGGCGGTGTCACCAGCATCGAGGCTGCGTGCGCCACCCTGGCCGAGAAGGGGCCGCGCCACGGCATCTCGCCGTTCTTCGTGCCCATGATCATCGTGAACCTGGCGCCCGGACAGATCTCGATTCGTCTGGGGGCAAAGGGGCCCAACTTCTCGCACGTGTCGGCTTGCTCCACGGGCGCTCACGCGATCGGCGAGGCGGCGCGCGCCATCGAGCGCGGCGACGCCGACGCCATGATCTGCGGCGGCGCCGAGGCGACCGTGAGCCCGCTCGGCGTGGGGGGCTTCAACAGCATGCGCGCGCTCTCGACCCGCAACGATGCGCCCCAGCAGGCCTCGCGGCCGTTCGATCGCGATCGTGACGGCTTCGTCATCGCGGAGGGTGCCGGGATCGTGGTCATCGAGGAGATGGAGCACGCCAAGCGTCGCGGCGCGAAGATCTACGCCGAGATCACCGGCTATGCCGCAAATGCCGACGCGCACCACATCACCGCGCCGGCGCCCGAGGGCGAGGGCGCGCAGCGGTGCATGAAGCTCGCGCTCAAGGACGCGAAGCTCGCGCCCGCCGACATTGGCTACATCAACGCGCACGGCACCTCGACGAAGATGAACGACGCGAATGAGACCATCGCGATCAAGAAGGTGTTCGGCGACGCCGCCCGCAAGGTCATGGTCAGCTCGACGAAGTCGATGACGGGCCACATGCTGGGCGCCGCCGGCGGCGTGGAGACGGCGATCTGCGCGCTGGCCATCGCACGCGGCGCCATCCCCCCGACGATCAACTACACCACGCCCGATCCCGAGTGCGATCTCGACTATGTGCCGAACACCGCCCGCGAGATCCGCGTCGATCACGTCTTGACGAACAGCTACGGTTTCGGCGGCACGAACGCGTGCCTGGTGCTCTCGCGCTTCAAGTGACGGCGCGGCAGCCTCGGGCCGACGATCATCGCACCGCTGCCTCCACGGGTGTGGGCGCGGGTGCGGCGCGCGGACGTCCCAAGACCAAGCGCGCGTGATCTTCAGATGCGATCGCGAGACGCGGTCGCGGACCGTCTTGTCAGGACGAGCCGAGCTCGCGTTCTGCGGTGAGCCAGTCCTCGACCTCGTGACCGGCCTGCCCACCACGCGCCAGGAACAGCTCGTACGAGCGTCGGGCGATCTCGTCGTGGGTGGGCGCCGGCGTCCCTTTCGGGTCTGCCATCTCCGGCGTCGCCGCCGAGGTGGGTGAGGTTGGCTGAACAGTTGTTAGCGTCGGCGTCTTGGCCGTCTTTGGTGCCGAGGTCGTCCGCCCCTTCACCGTTTTTCTCCCCATGAGCTTCATGTCCAAATTTATGAACCTCAATTTCGGCGCCGACAAATTTTTTGTGCTGGCGTTCGGGCGCTATTTTTCAACGCGACAGGATTG
>CAYUFS010000061.1:21429-31000 GCA_964443975.1 uncultured Myxococcales bacterium
CCGACAAATTTTTTGTGCTGGCGTTCGGGCGCTATTTTTCAACGCGACAGGATTGTTTCAATCGCGAAACGCTCCTTGGGAATGGCCGCCGTCATTACGTCCGCGCCGGATGCCGTAATCAAGACATCATCCTCAATTCTAATGCCGCGCAATCCGCGGTAATTCTCGACGTTCGGCCAATCAACGCGGTCGGCCCAGGCACGGCGTGTTTCTGGATTATCAAGAATCGCGGGGACGAAGTAGATCCCAGGCTCGATCGTGACCGCCATGCCCTCCTGCAAGTCGCGGTCGAGCCGCAGATAGCGCAGCCCCGGCTCGGTCGAGCGCGAACGTCCCTGGCCGTATCCCGCGCGATCACCCAGATCCTCCATGTCGTGAACGTCGAGGCCGAGGAGGTGACCGACGCCGTGAGGGAAGAACAGGGCGGCACTGCCGTCGTGCGCGCGCTCGAGGGGATCGCCGCGTAGCAGCCCCAGCTCGACGAGGCCGCGCGCGATCGCCTCGGTCGCGCGCACATGCAGCGCGCGATAGCGCACGCCCGGCCGCGCCGCCGCGATCGCCGCTCGTTGCGCTCCGAGGACGACGTCGTACACGGCCGCCTGCTCCGGTGAGTAACGACCGGAGACGGGCCAGGTCCGCGTCACGTCTCCGGCCCACCCACCGGTCGATTCCGCGCCGACGTCACAGAGCAGGAGATCGCCCTCCGCCAGCACGTTGGCGTGGGACTCGTTGTGCAGGATCTCGCCGTGCACGGTCACGATCGAGCCGTACGCCGTCGCGCATCCCCGCTTCGTGAGCTCGGCCTCCATGGCGGCGCGTACGAAACTCTCGGAGACCCCACCGCGCGTCGCCCGCATCCCCGCGGTGTGCGCGAGGGCCGTGACCTCGGCCGCGCGACGGAGCTCGCGGACGGCGGCCTCATCGTGCTGAAGCCGCAGGGCGATCACCGCGTCGGCCAGCGCGGCGTCGGCGTCCGAGAACGTTCGCGGCGCGACGGCTCGTCCCAGCAACGTCGCCTGCTGCGCGCGCGTCTCGCCGTCGATGGCCGGCAGCGTGGCGACGTTCCGGCCGCGCAAGGCCGCCGGCAGCGACGCGAGCGGCTCGACCCCGACCCCGAGCGCCGCCGCGATCTCGGCGAGGTCGGCGCGGGGACCCGACCACAACGCGTCGTCGGGATCGGGCGTGGGCAGGAACAGCGTCGCGCGTCCGTCGGCGAGCAGGCCCATGGCGCCAGGGACACCCCACCCGAAGAAATACAGGAGGTGACTGTCGGGCCGAAAGGGAAAGGTGTTCGCGGCGTAGTTCCGGGCCCTTGGCTGACCGGCGGCGAACAGCACCCGATGCGCGGGCAGGGCAGCCATCAGCGCGTCACGGCGCCGCGCCAGCGCCGCACGCGGCAGTTCATCGAAGGTCATCGACTGACATTATATTCGCGTTCGGCGTCCGTGCCGCGGGCGGCCTGTATGGGTCACCAGCGAACGCACTCCCGCTGCGCGCGCCACGAGGCTTGGCTTCCGGGCCGAGAACGGCTGGCGCTTGCTTGCGCGCCGCGAGCGCAGGTCATCGCTCCGCGATGCCCCGCACTCGCGGAGCACTCGAGAGGAGACGGCAGTACCAACGTCGCCGGGCGAGGCCGGAGGGTGGGAAGGCAGCTCGCAACGCTCGAAGCAGCGGGTGCCGCTACCGGCGGCGCGGCGCGGGCGGGGGTGGAGACGCGGTGCGGCCGTCCTCGGGCCAGGCGTGGCGGGGATAACGCCGCCCGAGCTCGCGCCGGAGCGGCGGATAGTGCTGTCGCCAGAAGCTGTCCAGATCGCGCGTCACTTGCACGGCGCGTCCGTTCGGCGCCAGCAGGTGCAGCGTGAGCGGCACGCGCCCGCTGGCGATGACGGGACCGCGCGCCATGCCGAAGAAATCCTGAAGGCGCGATTCAATCCACGGCGGTTGATCGGGCTCGTAGTGGACGGGCACGACGCGACCGCCGGGCAGCGTTACCGTCGGCGGGATCTCGGTGGCGAGCCGCGCCCGGATCGTCGGGGGCAGGGCGTCTGTCATGCGGCTCACGAGGCCGGCGTCGCGGAGCTCCTTGAAGCTGCGGGCTCCCGCGCAGGCGGCCACCAGCGCGGCGCGCACCGATTCGTCGTCGACGGAGGGAGCGGCGAGCTCGGGCCACGCGGCAGCGAGGACCGCCAGGCGAGCGCGGAAGCGAGCGAGCGCGCCGGGCTCGTCGAAGGCGTCCAGGCCCCTGGCGAGCGCGGCCTCGGCGAGCAACCGGCTCGTCTCGTCGCCGGCGGACGCGGAGCGAACCGTCTCGTCGAGCGTCAGCGCTCCGAACGCCAGCCGGGACCTCTCGACCACGCGCTCGGTGGCCGGATCGAACGCGAGGACGTCCGTGGCGCGCAGCTCGCCGCCGTCGAGATCGCCGAGCCAGTCTGGATCGATCCCGCAGCCGAGGCGAATGGTGGTTGCGGGGCTCCGTCCCGCGGCGCCTCGCTCCTCGGCGTCGATGGCCACCAGGAAGTCACTGTCGGGCTCGTAGCCCAGCTCCGCGGTTCCGCCGGCCGCCAGCACGACGGCGCGGGGGCCGATATCGCGTCGCCGCGCGACGCGGTCGGGAAATCCCGCCAGCGCCGCGCGCGCCAGGTCCTGGTCGAGCTCGACGCGCGTGCGCGCTCCCGCCGGCCTCGGCCCCGGCGCCGGTGACGGGGAGAGCAGGGCGGCGAGCTGTCGCCGCGCCCGCTCGACCGCCTCGGTGGCGCGCGGATCGAGCCCGAGGGCACGCACGCGCTGCGATTCGAAGCGTGCGCCGCGCGCCGTCTCGAACGCCTCGAAGAGCGCGATCAAGTCGGCGCCACCGTCGTCCCCACCGACCGGGCCGGCGCCGCGCGCCCGCGGTGTCATCCCGTGCCCGCCGCGGTCACGGACGTCCCGCTCACCGATCAGCGCGGCCAGGGCTGCGCCGTCGCCGCCCACTCCCAGCTCCTCGGCGGCGACCAGCAACCGCGCCAGGCGTGGGTGCGTGGGAAATCTCAGCATGCGCCTTCCACGCGCGGTGAGGTCCCCGGTCGCCGCCACCGCGCCCAGGCGCCGGAGCAGGTCGTCCGCGATCGTCACCGACGCCACGGGGGGAGGGGTCAACCAATCGAAGGCCACGGGATCGCGCACGCCGAGCGCCCTGAGCGTGAGCACGACCTCCGCCAGATCCAGGCGGGCGATCTCCGGGACCTCGTGCGACGGGCGCTGCTCGAAGTCGTGGCGCGTGTAGAGGCGATAGGCGACGCCCGCGCGAGTGCGGCCGGCCCGCCCCGCGCGCTGGATCGCCGAGGCCTGGCTGATCTTCGCGAGCGAGAGCGTGGGGAGCCCGCTCCACGGCGAGTGGCCCGCGATGCGCGCGACGCCCGGGTCGATGACGCAGACGACGCCGTCGATCGTCACAGAGGTCTCCGCGACATTCGTCGACAGGATCACCTTGCGCTGCGCGCACGGACCCACCACGCGGGCCTGGGCCTCGAGCGGAAGGTCGCCGTGAAGCTGCAGCAGGGCCAGATCCGCGGCGCGCGACACCTCCGCCAGCGCCTCGGCGCAGCGGCGGATCTCCGCCGCGCCAGGCAGGAACACCAGGATGTCCCCGGCCGGCCCCTCGCGGAGCGCACGGCGAACCGCCGCCGCCACCTGGACGGGCAGCGCGCGAGCGTCGGCGTCCCGCAGGTAGTCGACCTCGACGTCGAAGCGACGGCCTTCGCTGCGCAGCCTGGGGCAACCGCCGAGATAGCTGGCGAGCGCCTCGGCATCCAGCGTGGCCGACATGACACACAGCTTGAGGTCGGGCCGCCGTCCCTGCTGCAGCCGGCGAATCAACGCCAGCGCCAGGTCCGTCGCCACGTGGCGCTCGTGGAACTCGTCGAGCAGCACCGTCGATACGCCCTTCAGCTCGGGATCCGAAAGCAGGCGTCGCGCCAGAATGCCCTCGGTGACGAAGCGGATCCGGGTCTCGGGCCCGGAGGCGTCCTCGAAGCGCACCGTGTAGCCGACGGTACGCCCGACGCGTTCGCCCAGCTCCTCGGCGACGCGCGCCGCCCCGAGACGCGCCGGTAGTCGACGCGGCTGCAACACGATGATTTCTCCGGAGCGCGAGAAGCCGGCGTCCAGCAGCGCCCGCGGCACGCGCGTGGTCTTTCCCGCGCCGGGTGGCGCCTCCAGCACGGTCGTTCCCTGCCGAGTCAGCGCCGCCACGAGCTCGGGCAACAGGGAATCGACCGGCAGCGGAATCACGGCCGCCAGTATCGGGCATCGACCCCGGCGGCGGAAGGCCTCGGGCTCTGACCTCCGGGGGAAACACGAAGTCCGAAGTCCGAGGCCCCTCCCCCGAGACCCGTCGGTCCTAACCCTCGCCGACGAGACCGAGGTCGACCGGGATGGACTGCAGTCCCCAGATCTCCGCCGCGTATTGCCGGATCGTCTCGTCGCTGGAGAATCGACTCGCGCCCGCGATGTTGTGCAGCGCGCGCCGCGACCATTCGATCGGATCCCGGTAAAGCTGCGCCGCCCGCGCCTCGGTGGCCACGTAGTCGTCGAAGTCGGCGCAGACCATGTAGGGGTCGTGGCCGCGCAGGTTGTCCAGGATCGGCTGAAAGCGGTCCGGCTCGCCGAAGCTGAAGAACCCCGACTCGATCAGCGCCAGCGCCTCGGCCAGCGCGGGGCTGCGCTCGATGTAGCTGCGCGGATCGTAGCCGTGGGCGCGCAGCTGGACCACCTCGTCGGCGTGCAGGCCGAACAGGAAGAAGTTGTCGGGGCCGACCTCCTCGCGAATTTCCACGTTCGCGCCGTCCAGCGTCCCGAGCGTGAGCGCGCCGTTCAGGGCGAACTTCATGTTGCTGGTGCCCGACGCCTCCTTGCCGGCCGTCGAGATCTGGACCGACAGATCGGCGGCCGGAATGATCGCCTGCGCCAGCGACACGCCGTAGTTGGGCAAGAACACCACCGCCAGGCGTCCTTGAACGACCGGATCGTTGTTGATGACCTCCGCCACGTCGTTGATCAGCTTGATATGAAGCTTGGCCATCGTGTAGCCGGCGGCGGCCTTGCCGGCGAACATGTAGACGCGGGGGACCTCGTCCACCTCCGGCTCGCGCTTCAGCTTCAGGTAGAACGAGATCGCCTGCAGGCACGCCAGGACCTGCCGCTTGTACTCGTGGATCCGCTTGATCTGCGCCACGAACATGGCCTCGGGCGCCAGGTCCACCCCGATGCGCCGCCGCACCAGGACCGCCAGATCGCGCTTGTTGGCCTGCTTGACCTCGTGCAACGCCTCCAGGAAAGGGCGGTCGTCCGCGAATCGGTCGATCTGTTTCAGGTGGCGCAGATCGCGATCGATCCAGTCGGTGCCGATGCGCGACGAGATGAGGCGGGTCAGACGCGGGTTCGAGTACAACACCCAGCGCCGCGGCGACACGCCGTTGGTCTTGTTGTTGAAGCGCTCCGGCCACAGGTCGTTGAAGTCCGAGAACAGGTTCTTCTTGACCAGGTCCGTGTGAAGCTGCGCGACGCCGTTCACGCTGTGCGATCCGACCGTCGCCAGGTGTGCCATGCGCACCTGCTTGGGCGAGCCCTCCTCGATGATCGACATGCGCGCGAGGCGATCGAAGTCGACCGGCCACTGCGTCTGCACCCGCCGCAAGAACCGCTGGTTGATCTCGAAGATGATCTGCATGTGCCGGGGTAGCAGGTACTCGAGCAGCGGCACCGACCACCGCTCCAGCGCCTCGGGCAAGAGGGTGTGGTTCGTGTAGCCGAAGGTCTGCTCGGTGATGGCCCAGGCGGGCTCCCAGTCGATGCCCTCATCGTCCACGAGGATCCGCATCAGCTCCGCGATCCCGATCGACGGGTGGGTGTCGTTCAGCTGAATCGCGACGCGCTTCGGGAACAGATCGAAGCTGCGATGCCGGTGCTTGTAACGGCGCACGATGTCCCCGATCGAGCAGGCCACGAAGAAGTACTGCTGCTTCAGTCGCAGGGACTTCCCCTCGTCGGTCTGATCGTTCGGGTACAGGACCTTGGAGATGTTCTCCGAGTCGATCTTCTCCTCGACGGCGCGGCGGTAGTCGCCATCGTTGAAGAACTTCAGATCGAAGTCACGGGTCGCCCGCGCCGCCCACAGCCGCAGGGTGTTCACGGTGTTGGTCTTGTGGCCCACGATGAACGAGTCATAGGGGACGCCGAGGATGGTGCGCGCGGGCAGCCAGTCGACCCGCAGGCGCCCGTCGGGATCGTGACGCAGCTCGGTGCGTCCGCTCAGGCGCACGATCTGCGCGTCCTCCATGCGCGGCAGCTCCCACGGGTTCCCACCCTGCAGCCAGTTGTCGTGCATCTCGATCTGCCGGCCGTCCTCGATGCGCTGCTCGAAGATGCCGAAGTCGTAGCGTATGCCGTACCCGACGGCTGGCAGGCCCAGGGTCGCCAGCGAGTCCATGAAGCACGCGGCCAGCCGGCCCAACCCGCCGTTGCCGAGGCCGGGATCGCCCTCCTGGTCGAGGATGGTGTCGAGGTCAGTGCCCCGCTCCGCGGCCAGGCCCTCGGCGGTCTCGTAGAGGCCGAGGTTCAGGAGGCAAAGGCCGAGGCTCCGGCCGGTCAGGAACTCCGATGACAGATAGTAGGCGCGCTTGACGTCGCGCTCCTCGTAGGTCCGCTGCGTGGCGAGCCAGCGATGCACCAGGCGATCCCGGACGGTGTGGGCCAGCGCCTGGTACAGGTCACGGGGAGAGGCGTTCGTCAGCTCGCGCGCGCAGGTGTAGAGCAGGTGATCGAGGACGGTGCGCTTGAAGGTGGCGGGATCCATCGCCACCCGGGTCATGCTGCCGGCGGGACGCTTCTGGCTTCTCTCGGTGGCTGTTTCGCTCATTGCACTTCGACCTTCCCCGTGGTCCGTTCGGTCTTCGAACGCCGGCCGTCCGGCATCGCCCCATCGGAGTCCTGTCGCTGCGACTGCGATTGCGACTGCGCCGCGCCCGGCTCCGCCTGAGGCGGCCCGAGAATCTCTCGGCCGATGTCCGAACAGATCGTGGCGGTGTCGTCCACCACCCGGGTCAAGAGGGCGTGAATGCTGTTGGGGGTGGCGGTCGCCTCCTGCTTGTCGAGCCACGCCGTGAGCGCGTCGAGGCGCGCGTAGGGCGAGTGCCCCGGTCCAGGGCGGTCGGCCTCGGGCCAGATGTGCATCAAGATCTGCCGCGCCGACAACAGGCAGTACCGCAACGAGCGCGGGAATCGCCGGTCGAACACCAGAAAGGACGCCACCGCCTGGGCGGAGATGCGACCCTGCACCTTCTTCACGAACGCCTCGTAGCCCGAGCACGCCCGCAGCAGGGATAGCCACAGGGCGACCTCCACGATCTGGTGCGCCGATTCCAGGGTCATCGTGTGAGGGTGCATGTCCAGGATGCGCGCCGTCTGCCCTGCCCGTTCCAGCATCGCGCCGATCCACAGCAGGCTCATCGGCGTGTCGTGCAGCATCGTGCTGCGCACGAGCCCCAGCACGAGCTGGGTGGACTTGCGGACGCGCCGGTAGAACTGCTCGCGGTTCTGGCGGTACAGCATCTGCGCCTCGTCGCCGCCCAGCCAGTGGTAGAGCTCGTTGATCTCCTCCCACGACTCGAGCGACAGGACATCCCGGATCACCCGCGCGCTCTCGCGGGCCGCGCGGACCGAGCTGCGCAGGCTTACCTGGTTCTCCGCGTCCCAGGTCATGTAGTTCTGCACCACCTCCCCGTTGCCGGCGCCGTCCGCGCCGTAACGCTCGATGAAGGCCGCCTCGGCGCCCGACACGATCACCAGCGGCTTCCAGCACTGGGTGACGGGGATGTCGGCGTCGAACACCAACGTGCGGGTGACTTGCAGCAGGCGCGCCGTGCTCTCGGCGCGGTCCATGTATCGCCCGAACCAGAAGCAATGGTCGGCCACCCGAGAAATCACAGCGTCTTGTCCTTCTGGACCCAGGTGTCCTTCGAGCCACCACCCTGGCTGGAGTTGACGACGTACGATCCTTCGACGAGCGCCACGCGCGTCAGCCCCCCGGGCAGCACCCACGAGCCCGAGGGCTGGGTCAGGATGAACGGGCGCAGATCCACCCGCCGTGGCGACAACGTCTCGGTCGCCGGATCCCAGGTCGGGCAGGTGGAGAGCTCCACCCGGTGCTGGGCGATGTAGCGGCGAGGCTCGGCGACGATGCGGCGGCGGAAGTCCTCGCACTCGGCGGCGGTGGCCTGGGGTCCCATCAGCATGCCGTACCCGCCCGCCTCGTCGACGGCCTTCACGACGAGCTTGGGCAGATTCTCGAGGACGTACTTCAGGTCGTCGGGACGCGTGCACACGAACGTGTCGACCTGCGCGAGGATCGCCTCCTCGCCGAGGTAGTACTTGATCATGTCGGGCACGAACGGGTACACCGCCTTGTCGTCGGCGCACCCGTTCCCCGGCGCGTTCGCCAGCGCCACGGTCCCGGCGGCGTACGCGCGCATCAGCCCTGGCACCCCGAGCAGGCTGTTCGGCAGGAAGAACTCGGGGTCCAGATAGGCGTCATCGATGCGCCGGTAGATGACGTGCACGCGCTCGGGCCCGCGGATGGTGCGAACGAAGACCGTGTCGTCGTCGACGAACAGGTCCCCGGGCTCCACCAGCTCGACGCCCATGGTGCGGGCAAGGAACGTGTGCTCGAAGTACGCCGAATTGAACGAGCCCGGGGTCAGCAGCACCATCCGGGTCTCGGCCGGGTCGACCGGCGAGATCGACCGCAAGGTCTCGGCGAGGTGCATCGGGTACTGCTCCACGGGCCTGACCGAGCTCTCTTCGATGGCGCTCTGGAAGATGCGCTTCGTGACCAGCCGGTTCTCGACGACGTACGAAACCCCGGACGGCGTTCGCAGGTTGTCCTCCAGCACGCGGAACACGCCGTCGGGGCTGCGGATCAGATCGATCCCCGCGATGGGGATGCGCACGCCTCCTGGCGGCCGGATGCCGCGCACCTTCGGCAGGAAGAACTTCGCGCCCAGGATCAGGTCGGCGGGCACGGTGCCCGACGCCAGGATCTTCTGGGGGCCATAGATGTCGTCCAGAAAGGCGTTCAACGCGGCGATCCGCTGCGCCAAGCCCTTCTCGACGCGGCTCCATTCGTTGCCGCTGATCACCCGGGGCACGAGGCAGATCGGAAAGATCTTCTCCGTGCCGCGCTGGTCCGAGTAGACCGAAAACGTCACGCCCTGGCTATACAGCGACAGCTCGGCCAGCGACTGGGCCTGCGCGAACTCCTTGGGCGACAGGGCGGCGAGAATTCGGGTCGCCCGCCGGGCGTGTGGCCGAGGTTTCCCCTCGGGGTCGATCATCTCGTCGAAGGTGCCGGGGATCGGCTTGTAGTTGTCGAAAAGCAACGGAGGGGGGCCATTGTAAACAGAAGTGGGCGCGGTTCATCAGGCCGGATGCTGTTGTTACGACGATTTCCCGCAATGGAAATGTCCCGTTAACCTGCGGCAGGCGGGGGCTTGCTCTCTCGGTCGCTGGGCGCGAGGAGGAGGGGTCCCTCCCGTGC
>CAYUFS010000062.1:0-30910 GCA_964443975.1 uncultured Myxococcales bacterium
CCCGCGCAGAAAGCTTCCTCGATCAGGCCGCGTAGAATGTCCCTTCAGGGCTAACGATCTCGCGTTCAGCGGCGGGCATCAGCCCGGCCACTGCAACGCGGCGTTAGGCAGGCCAGTCGACGTGTATGGATAGAGAAATGCAAGGAACCCCGGGTCAGCCTTCGTGGGTGCGTCGATTCCCCCGGCGAAAACCATGGTCGGACGGTCGGCGCCGCTTGGCACGGTGGCTTCACCAAAATTGAGTACCAGCAGGTGATCCTGCAGCGGAGACGACAAGGGCTGCGCCATCAGGACGGTGGTCCGACCATTGCTGGCCGTTCCCGACGGCCCAATCGCACGACCTTTGTTCTGTGCGATCACAGTTATCTTCTTCACCCAACTCGCTCGGACCTCAATGCCCCGCGGAACATGCGCAGGAAAATTCATCCCAAGTCGAAACTCGCCGGGTTGCCCTTTCTTGTCGAGGGCCGCCAGACCGGCCAGATCGTAGACTTGGACGAAGAACAAGACCCCACTGCCAGTTGCCAGATCGAAGCACGTTCGGCCGGGCAGTATGTCCGATCGCCCCGTCTTTGAAAAATGAACCCGCCCGGTCGTGTGATGCGAATACTTGACGTCGTAGTCGACCACGACGCCATCCTTGGCCAACTCATACGTAATGGGGCCTATCTTCTTGGGATCGTCCTTGAGGACCGAAAGGATCCCCCTCTTCTGAGTGAGGTACGGAAAGGGAACCATGATGCTGCCGTCCGGCGAATAGACGATGCGGCAGATCTTGCGAGGACCCGCCGGAGTCTGAGCGAATATCAGCACCTGCGACGACACGATGTAGCTAAGGCTGCCGTCTGTCACGCCGTGAACGAATTTGGTAATGACCTTCCCGGCCGTCATTGCTCTGCCTAACGACCTGCCGTTCAGCAGCGAACGCCGAGGTCGCGTTCGAGCGTACCACGGCCGCGAGGAGCCGCGCGCCGGGCCCGCGGCGTCGCGGCACAAGCCCACCTCCGTGCGCACTCGTGTGGCGTTCGTCTGCTGCAACGGCCGGTTATGCGTCCTCCTGCGCGTTGCCTCCATTACCGGGAGGATCTGGGTGACCATTCAGGTGGGCGCGATCCCAATAGAGTGACACACGACAATGCGAGCACCTGTGGTCGAACGGGCTTCTAAAAGCCCACGCCTTGAAGAAGCACCGCTGCCGACACCTAGGACAACGTGACAGCCGGTAGATGGTGCCGGCAAGTCCGAATGCCGTGAACCAGGCGATTGGAATTAGCCGGCCAAAAGTTGGGTAGAGGAGTTCAAAGCTCGGGATCCATCCCAGAAACAGTCCCCAGAACACCCGCCGACGAAACCGTATAGCGCGGAAGCCCGCCAGCTCCTCCGGTCTCGGGGGATCGTCGGCCCGAGCGCGATGACCGCGTCGTTCACGTCTCATTCCGTGACTCGGTACGCATAACGTTATCGCGTTCAGCGGCCGGGTGCAGCCCGGTCCGCTGCAACCCGCGGTTCGGCGGCGTTACGGTGAGGTCGTCGTTCGATCAAAAGTACCCCCACCCGAATCCGACCACGACCCTACGTTGATCGAGCGGCGTGAACACGCCGGATCCGAGAGCGGTAACCGTGAGCCGCCAGGCATCAAGATTGATTCCGATCTCCGGTCCCCACTCGGCGTGTCGGTTGCCGTCCGAGGACCATGGCCGCATGTAGCGACCATTGAGCTCAATCCCGACGATCGGCATGGTTGCGCGGAATGGAATCACTACGATTCCCACCGCCGCGGCCGCCGCATTGATGCCGGCGGCAAGTTCGCCCAGCACCCCAGCACCGAACCTGTTGCGGCTGGCTACCATCATCCCACCGGCGTGAGCGGCACATTTTTGTCCCGCGCCTCCCACTATGCCGAAGGTGGGCAAAGTCACGAGGCTCCATGGAGGGGGATCGTCCCAGGTCACCCGCATCGCGGAAGCTCCCTCTTCGCCGCTCAGGCTGTCGTGACGAAGATTGAGAGCGATGTGCAGGGGAGCCATGCCGACAGCCAGAACCGTCAACTCGTCCCCGACAGCTGGCATCTCGGGGATGGGAAGCGCGACCCGGAGAGTCGCCCGTCCTGGCACGCTCCACCGGCCATCGGAATCCGTCTTGGTGACCGAGGTGTGGATGAGCGAGTCCTTGAAGTACCCCGGCATCGACACGTTCCAGCTTTCCACCCGAATGTCAGCGTCGCCCAATGGCTTGCCTGCGGCCGTCGTGACGTGCCCCGATAGTGGCCTCGGGCACGGCATCGGAAGCACACATGCGACGCCGCTGGGAAGTACGGTCAGCAGCCGCAAGAAGCAGCGCGCTTCGAGGCCCGAACGTACGAAACAGAATGCTTCTCGAAGTCGCCGCACTATCGGTACCTGCATCCGTCTGCCGAACTAGGATTATACAGGTCTCGGTAACCCAATACCGGCCCTCGCTCCGCAGCCTATCGGGTAGCCCCGTAGACGAGGGTGGCAGGGCGCATTGCCCCTAGAAGCCTCGCCTTTCCTGAAGCCAGCGTGTCGGGTCGGTCCGCGATAGGCGGCGACCAATTGCGTGTAACGCGCAGGCAGGCTGTCAGGCCGTGCGGCGAAGAGCCCGCGGTCAGACCGCCGCGGGCCCCGCCTGCGTCTGCAGCTGACCGTCGCGCATGGCGAGGCGGCGGGTGCAGCGCGCGGCGACCGCTGGATCGTGGGTCACCACCAGCAGCGCCGTGCCTCCCGCGCAGATAGCCGCCAGCGCGTCGAGCACCGCGTGGGCGGCCTCCGTGTCCAGGCTCCCGGTCGGTTCGTCCGCCAGCACGAGCTGCGGATCGTTGATGATCGCGCGCGCGACGGCGACGCGCTGGGCCTCACCGAGCGACAGCACGCGACCGCGCGCATCGCCGCGCTTGGCGAGGCCGAAGCTCGCGAGCAGGGCGTCCGCGCGGGCCAGCGCCTCGCGGCGGTGCCCCGAGGCGCGCCACGCGGGCAGGGCCACGTTCTCGCGCGTGGTCAGCTCCGGCAGCAAGTTGCTCTGCTGGAACACGAACCCGAGCCGTTCCCGCCGCAGCGTGTTTCGCTCGGTCGTCGACATCGCGACGACGTCGCGTCCGTCGATGCGGACCTGGCCACCGTCGGGGCGGTCCAGCGTCCCGAGCATGTGCAGCAGCGTGGTCTTTCCGCATCCGCTCGCCCCCATCAGGCTCACCATCTCGCCCGGCTCGACCGTCAATGACACGTGGTTGATCACGACCCGGTCGCCGTAGCGGCGCACGAGATCGTCGGCCACCAGCACGGGCTGCGCGCCGCTCATTCGATCCCCCGCAGGATTCGCGACGGATCGACGCGCGCCGCGCGCCAGGCCGGGTAGCTGCCAGCGGCGAGCGTTGTGGCGAGGATGGCACCCGCCGTCCGCGCCAGGTCCGACACGGCCAGCACGGGGCGAACCACGAACCCTTGCCAGTCGAAGATCGGGCGCGCGACCAGATAGCGAACGAGCCCCAGCGAGACCAGACCGCCGAGGATCACTCCGGCCACCCCGAGGAACAGCGCCTGGAAGAGAAACGTGAAGAACAGGTCGGCGCGCGAGAAGCCCATCGCGGTCAGCAGCCCGATCTGGCGCCGCCGGTTGAGCGTGTTGATGTACAGCAGCGCCATCACCGGGATGCCGACGGCGAGGATGCCGAAGGCCCACGCCGCGCCCCCCAGCGTCTCCGCGGCCCGGGCCGAGCTGCTGAGATAAGCGCTGTCGACCATCCACGAGCGCACCTCGGTGCCGGGGGCGAGGCGCTTGACGGCCTCGGTGAGGGCCGGCGCGGCGGCGTGATCGCGCGCGTGGACCAGCACGGCGGACGCCGCGGTGTCGTCGCCGAGCTCGCCGGCCAGGAAGCCGCGCGCGACGAACGCGGAGTCGGCCGCGTTGAAGCCGACCAGGCCGCGGATGGTCATGGAATAGACACCGTAACCTCCGTCGTCGAGCACCACGCGGGGATAGCTGGACAGCATCACCCGCAGCTCGATCACGTCGCCGACCGTCACGCCGAGGCGCTGCGCGACGGACGACCCGAGCAGGATGCCGTCGCTGTCCTTGTCACCGAGGGCCTTCCCCGCGATCAAGCGGTAGGGATGATGCGTGGCCCGCGGCTCGACCCCGAGCAGGCCGACGCTGACCGCGTGCCCGTGCCCGTTGATGCTGGCGGGGGCCGACACGACCGGGGTGGCCTCGACCACGCCGGGGATGCGCGCGAGCGTGGCCGCCAGCGCGTCGGCGTCGCGAACGAAGACGCCCCGGCGCGGCCGCACCCGGACGTCGCCAAAGCCGCTCGCCAGCGACTGCGACAGGAGCTCCTCGCGATAGCCGCGCAGGTTCGCCGCGCTCGGCACCTCGAAGCCGATCCCCACCGCGACGGCGGCGATCATCAACCCCGTCGAGAGCGGGCTGGCCCGCAGCCCCCGGCGGGCGAGGAACAGGGCCACGCTGAGACTCATCCGCGAGGGCACGTGGGCACGATGGCGCGTGGGCCTGGCGGGAACCTGTATCGAGAGCGCGCCGGCCAAGCTGTCCATCACGCTCACATAGCACGGAGCGGCCGGATGGCCGCGTGCGCTCGCCGTTCAGGCCGGCGTGGGCGTCACGTGGCGCGCCTGTTCCACGACGTTCGCCCCGCGCGCCACGAGCGCGCGCCTCAGCAGCGACAGCTGCGGCTCGTCGGCCCGGGCACCGCCGTGGAAATGCGTGACGGTCTCATACTCCACGCTTCCAGGCTCGTCGTCGTCGTCGTCGTCGTCGTCGTCGAGCAAGCCAAACACGATCTGTCCGATTCGCAACGGTCCCGTCTTGTAGATCCCCATTTCAGATCGTCCCTTGGCTGCGGTCCCGCCCCCCCCGAAGCGGCGGGGAGCTAAACGTGCCCTCCCCGCCGCTCCCCGCCGCTCCCCCCTTCCCCTACCCCGGCTACGCCGTCAGGTCTCAGCAACTCCCAGGCCACCGCTCCGACCGCGAAATCACGGCCCCAGCTCGATTCCCACCGATGCGCAATCTGCGCACGTTGCGCAATCAGAGCGACCGAATGAGCACAACCCTTCGACGAGATACCCGGAAGTCCGACGCCCGAGGTCCGACACCCGAAGTCCGAGGTCCGAGGTCCGAGGGCTCTCCGGCTCATATCCCCGGTGCGATCAGCCGCACGGACTGCCGCCGTATCACGTCCCGCAGCTCGTCGGTGATCGCGACCTCCAGCTTCGCGCCGGCGTGGGCATCGCGCTGCGCGAACGAGACGATGAGCGGGATTCGCGTCCCCTCCAGTGAGCCGAGCGTGAGGTCGGTCTGCCCGAGCAGGATCTCCGCCGCGATCCCGCTCGACGCCGCCAGGTGGAAACGCGCCGCGGTGGGGTTCTTGTTGACCAGGTGGATCTCGAGCTGGTTGCGAACGCGCCCCGCTTCGAGCAGCCATGGAACACCCGGCGGGCGGACGACGTTGGCCTCGAACGATGTGCGACCGACCAACGAGAGGGTCAGCGCCCCCGTCGCCACCAAGGTCAACCCGAGGTAGAGGACGAGGCGCGGACGCCAGAGGCGCCGCGGCTTCCCGTCGAGCTGGTTGAGCGAGGCGAAGCGGATGAGGCCCTTCGGGCGGCCCACGCGCGTCATCACGTCGTCGCACACGTCGATGCACTGCGCGCAGGCGATGCACTCCATCTGCAGGCCGTTGCGGATGTCGATGCCCGTGGGACAGGCGTAGACGCACTTCTTGCAGTCGATGCAGTCACCCGTCGGAGCAGCCGTCGGCTGGGGCGCCCGCCGCATCGGTCCGCGCGGCTCCCCGCGCGTGACGTCGTAGCCGATGACCACCGAGTCGCGATCGTGCAGCACGGACTGCAGCCGCCCGTAGGGACACAGGACGACGCAGAGCTGCTCGCGGAACCAGGCGAAGTTGAAATACAGCGCGCCCGTGACGCCCAGCGACCACATGAACGGCACCATGTGGTTCCGCGGGCCCTCGCGCACCATCGCCGCCAGGTCAGCGGCCGACAGAAACAGGCTGAGCGCGACGTGGGACAGGAGCAGCGACAGCGCGAGGTACAGCGCGTGCTTCGCGACCGCCCGCCCGAGACGCCCGAGCGTCCAGGGCGCGCCGCGAAGCTTGAGGCGTCGCGACCGCGGCCCGTCGATCAGCCGCTCGATCGGGCGATAGAGCGCCTCGAGGAACACCGTCTGCGGGCAGGCCCACCCGCACCACGCCCGCCCGTGCCAGGCGGTGAGCAGCAGCAGCCCGAAGCCGAGGGCGGTCATCAGAAACAGGACGATCCAGAAGTCCTGCGCGTTGAACGTGAGCCCAAACAGGAAGAAGCGCCGCGCGGCCACGTCGAGGTGAATCGCCGGATGTCCGCCGATGTGCACGAGCGGCGCCGCCACGTAGAGCGCGATCAGCACCGCGAAGACGATCCGCCGCGCGCGCATGAAGCGCCCGCGGACGTCGATGGGGTGGACCGCGACGCGACGCCCATCCGGGCGAATCGACGAGACAGGGTTGGTCGCGGGGGCGTTCATGAGCTCAGTCGCCGGGCGCCCCTTGCGGGGGACGACCGGGAAGGTTCTTGCCCTTGATCGAAAGCACGTAGGCCGCGGCGCTCCGGACGCGGGCGGCGCCGAGGATCTGGCCCCAGGGCCGCATGCCCTTCTCCGGATAGCCGTTCGTGATGGACTTGTGGATGGAGACAGGCTTTCCGCCGTGCAGCCAGAAGCCATCCGTCAGGTTCGGGCCGACGACGCCCTGCCCGTCCGGCCCGTGGCACGGCGCGCAGGTCGAGACGAACAGGGCGCGCCCCTCCGCCACAGTCGCGGGATCCTTCGACAGCACCAGCAACGCCTCGTCGGTGACCGGGCCGGTCTCGGCCCGCTTGCGGGCCTGCGCGGCCATCTCGGCCTTCATCGTCGCGAGGGGGCCCATCGCGGCGTGCGCGGACTCGAAGACGAACCAGTATCCGAACGCGAACACGATCGACCCGAACAGGATTCCCAGCCACCAGTTCGGCAGCCGGTTGTCCTCCTCGCGGATGTCGTCGTACACGTGCACCACGACCCCCGGGTGCGGCGCCTGCGGGACCTCGCCGGGGGCGCTCATTTCGCGGCCCTCCCTTCGGGCGACGCGCGCTGGTCATCGGCGAGCGGAAGCCGCGACACCGCGTCGAAGTCGGACCGCCGCTTCACCAGCGTGAGGCGAACGACGACGGCGACGAACATCGCGACGAACAGCAACAGCGCGAACAGCGCGAAGTCCACCAGCCGCGAGCCTGCGTAGAACTGGCCATACATGACTAGATCCCTCCTTGCTTCGAGTGCGTGGCGTCGGCGGGCGCGGAGGCCCCCATCGCCGGCGCGGGCAGGACGACCGACACGGGCGCCTCGGACGGCGGCGCGCGCACGCCGAAGTCGCGGCCGAGGCGCTGCAGGTAGGCGATGAGCGCCACGATCTCCGAGTCCCAGGCCACCGTGACGCCCTGCTGGCCGAGGTCCGTGACCACGAGGTCGGCTTGCTTGCGCTGCGCGACCTCGGCGTCGTCGATCTGCTCGTTCGTGTAGGGGACGCCGAGCTTCTGCATCAGCGCCAGCTTCTTGCTCCCGAGCGGCACGTCGATCCGCCCGGACTCGAGCCAGGCATAGCTCGGCATGTTCGACCCCGGCGAGGTCGAGCGCGGATCCCTGAGGTGGCTGTAATGCCACAGGTTCGGGTAACGGCCGCCGAGCCGATGTAGATCAGGCCCGGTGCGCTTGCTGCCCCACTGGAAGGGGTGATCGTAGATGAACTCCTCGGGCTTCGAGTAGTCGCCGAAGCGCGCGGTGTCCGCCGCCAGCGTCCGCACCATCTGCGAGTGGCAGACGTAGCAACCCTCGCGGACGTAGAGGTCCCGCCCCTGGAGCTCCAGCGCCGAGTAAGGCTGCTGGGCCGAGGCGGTGTGCGCGGGCACCGCCTGCTTGATCAGCAAGGTCGGCACGAGCTCGCTCACGCCGCCGATCAGGATGGCCACCAGCGTCAGCACGGTGAACGCCATCGGCCGCCGCTCGATGAGTCCGAACCATGACGGCCGCCCCTTCTCCTTGTCGCGCAGCGCGAGGATCCACGCCAGCTCCCCCAGCAACAAGACGAAGCCGATGATGACGACGGCGCGCATCGGGCGCGCGACGCCGAGCAACGTCACCGCGGCGATCCCGACCAGCGAGAACCACAGCGGCCGGCCCGCCAGCACCGCGCCCAGCCCGGGCCCGACCGCGGCGGCATCGGCTTCGTCCACCGCCACCTCGACCGTGACGGTCACCGGGGCGCCGGCGCGCGCCGTCTTCCACAGGTTCCACGCCATCATCACGAAGCCGGTCAGGTACATGCTGCCGCCGAGCGCCCGCCCGATGTACATCGGGCGGATCGCCAGCAGGGTCTCGACCCAGCTCGGATAAACGAGGGAGCCGTCCGCGTTCGTCGCCCGCCACATCAGCCCCTGGGTGCCGCTCGACACCCACATCGCCACGACGTACAGGATGATGCCCACGGTTCCAAGCCAGAAGTGAGCCTCCGCCGCGCGCGTCGAGTGCAGCTTCGTGCCGTAGAGCCGGGGCACGAGCCAGTAGAACATCCCCGCCGCCATGAACCCGTTCCACCCGAGCGCGCCCGAATGGACGTGCCCGATGATCCAGTCGGTATAGTGCGCGAGCGCCGAGATGGACTTGATCGACAGCAGCGGCCCCTCGAGGGTGGCCATCCCGTAGAAGGTGACGCCCGCGGCGAAGAACTTCAGGACCGGATCCTCGCGCACCTTCTGCCACGCGCCCTTCAGGGTCAAGAGGCCGTTCAGCATCCCGCCCCACGACGGCGCCCACAACATCAGCGAGAACACCATGCCGAGCGACTGCGCCCACTCCGGGAGCGCGGTGTTCAGCAGGTGGTGCGGCCCCGCCCAGATGTAGATGAACACCAGCGACCAGAAGTGGACGACCGACAGCCGGTACGAGTAGACCGGCCGATCGGCCGCCTTCGGCACGAAGTAGTACATGATGCCGAGGATCGGCGTGGTCAGGAAGAACGCGACCGCGTTGTGGCCGTACCACCACTGCACGAGCGCGTCCTGAACGCCGGCGTAGATCGAGTAGCTCTTGAACGGTGACAGCGGCAGCGCGAGGCTGTTCACGATGTGCAGCACGGCGACGGTGATCACCGTCGAGATGTAGAACCAGATCGCGACGTACAGGTGCTTCTCGTTGCGGCGGGCGATGGTCCAGAAGAAGTTGATCGCGAAGACCACCCACACGAGCGCGATGGCGATGTCGATCGGCCACTCCAGCTCGGCGTATTCCTTCGACGTCGTGATCCCGAGCGGCAGCGTCACCGCCGCGGCGACGATGATGAGCTGCCAGCCCCAGAAGTGGATCTGCGTCAGCACGTTCGACGCCAGGCGGGCCTTCAGCAGGCGCTGCATCGAGTAGTAGACACCCGCGAACATCATGTTGCCGACGAACGCGAAGATGACGGCGTTCGTGTGCAGCGGCCTGATCCGCGAGAACGTCGTGTACTTGAGCCCGAAGTTCGCCTGGAACCAGGCCAGCTGCGTGGCGGCCAGCAACCCCACCAGCATCCCGACCAGCCCGAACAGGACGGAGGCGAAGATGAACCGCCTCACCACGGTGTCGTTGTATTCGATGCGCTCGGTATGCATTCCCTACTCCTCGGGTGCGTTCTCGGAAGGACTCGTCGTTGTCGTTAGCTTTGGCGCTGGCGCTGCCGCTGGCGTCTCCGGGCCGGTCGTGGCGGTCGTCGGATTGACCGCCCCGGTGTCGGCGTCGAGCGGCGCCAGCGCCAGCCGGTCGGCGTGCTCGAAGTCCCGCTGGCGCGCGCTGAACAGGAACAGCACCAGCGAGCCCGCCACCAGCATCAAGCTGACGAACACCTGCAGCGCGATCACGCTCACGAGGCCACCTCGGTCGCGAAGGGGGCGGGCATCGGCGGCGGCTGCGCGGGGACCGCCGCGGCGCGATCGCGCGCGCGCCGGCGCCGCGTCGGGTCGCGCAGGCTGGCCGCGGTGAACGTCAGCACGCTGAGCGACGACAGCGGCATGAACACCGCCGCCCGCACCGGCGTCATGAACCCGAGCAGACAGGCGCTGACCGCGAGCACGTTGTACCCGATGGCGATCGCGAGCACGCGTCTGGCGACCACGCGCAGGCGGCGCGCGGCCGCCAGCGCTTCGCCGAGCGGCATCAGCGTCTCGCCGACGAGGAAGAAGTCGGACTTGCCAGGGAGAACCGGCCGATCGATCGCGACCGACCCCGCGACCAGCACCTGCTCGAACGCCAGCGCGTCGTTGACGCCGTCGCCGAGATAAAGGGCGTCCTCTCCCCCGAGCCGCGCCACGTCGTCGGCCTTGTCGCGAGGCGAACGCCCGCCGCGGGCGTGCTCGGGCGCGAGGTCGAGCGTCCGGGCGAGCCCCGCGACGCGCGCCGGATCATCGCCCGACAGCAGCCACACCCCGTATCCCTTCCGGCGCAGCGCCGCCAGCTCCTCGCGCGCGTCGGGACGCACCGCCTCCCGCAGCTCGAACGTCGCCATCACCCGGCCGTCGTGGGCCAGCGTCGTGGCGGACGTGGCCGCGGCCCCAGGGGCGGCCCACGCCGTACGCCCCAGGCGCCACTCCCCGCCGCCGTCGCGCTTGCCGCCGGCGACGCCGCGGCCATTGCTCTCGGCCGCCGTCACGGCTTCGTCGTAGCGCGCCCCGGCGCGCCGAAGCGCGCGCGTCAGGCAGGCCGCGACCGGATGGCTGCTGCGACAAGCGAGGTTGTACGCGGCGTCGCGGACGCTCGGGTCGAGCGCCGCCAGCCCACCCTCGTCGACCAGCTCCAGCCTCCCGAGCGTCAGCGTCCCCGTCTTGTCGAAGATGAGCTTGCGGACGCGCTCAAGGCGATCGAGCAGATCTGATGAGCGCGCGAAGAAGCCCGCCCGGCGCAGGCGCGACTGCACCAGCTCGTACGCGAGGGGCAGCGCGATTCCTATCGCGCAGGGGCAGGTGACCACCAGCAGTGACACGGCGACGTCGAGCGCCCGCCCCGGATCGCGCGGGAACCACACGGCGAACCCAAGCGTCGCCGACGCGAGGACCGTCACCACCCAGCGGCGCGCCAGCCCATCCCAGAACCGCAGGTGCGCGCGCCCGGCCGTGGCGCGCGTGGCCGTCTGCCGCAACAGCGACACGAGGGGCGAGTCGGAGAAGTCGGTCTTCGCCACCACCGTCACCGCGGCGTCGCCCGCGTTGAAGCTGCCGGCGGGGATGGTGTCGGCGCGCGTGACGGCGCGCGGGCGGGCCTCGCCGGTGATCCAGTCCGTCGACACGCGCGCCTCGGCGTCGCGCAGCTCGCTGTCGACCGGAATGAGATCTCCCGGAGCCACCAGCAGGCGATCTCCGACGCGGAGCGCCGGCACCGCCACCGTGGTCAAGCCGCCCGCCTCGATGCGACGGACGAAGATGCCGTCCGCGCCGTCGTCCGCCAGCAGGTACTGGCGGTTGCGATCGAGCACGCGCTGCTGCAGGTAGCGCCCCACCACCATCAACGTGATGAAGGTGTTCAGGGTGTCGAAGTAGGTCAGCTCGCCGCCGCGGCCGCGCGCCACCTCTGCAAGCGAGGTGGCGTACACGAGCAGGATGCCGAGGGCGATGGGTAGGTCGAGGTGAAGCAGGCCGCGTCGCAGCCCGGCGCCGGCCGCCCGGAAGAACGGCCACCCTCCGACCAGCACCACCGCCGTCGAGAGCGCCAGCGACAGGCGCGAGAACAGCGCGTAGGTGTCCCCTTCGGCGCGCGTGAGGCCGAAGTAGAAGCTGAGCGAGAACAGCATCACGTTCATGGTGAGCGCCACGCAGAGCCCCATCCGCCAGGTGAGGCTCGACGACTCGGCGGACGCCTGCTTGCGGCTCGGGCCGAGCTGGTAGCCGAAACGTTCGATGTCCGCGATCCAGTCCGCCACCTCGAGGACGTCGCGGCGCCAGGCGAGTCGCACCTTTCCAAGCGCCGGGTTCACGGTGATCGCGACCGCCCCCTCACGCGCGCGGAACGTCTCGTTCATCAACCAGACGCAGGCCGCGCAGTGGATCCCCTGCACGTCGAGCTCGACCGTGCAGACGGAACCGCCGCCCGCCCGCGTCGCCGCGAGCAGGGGACCGAGCCACGCGTGTCCGCGCTGGCCCGGGACCGCGCCGACCGACGGAACGCGGTCGCCCGCGAGGTCATAGTAGTGAGTGAGCCCGCGCTCCCCGAGCAGCGCCGCCACGGCTTCGCACCCCGGACAGCAAAATCGCGTGGGCGTTGGGCCCTGTGGGACAGGTGCTCCACAGTGCGCGCACGACGATGGCGCAGATTTTTCGGGGCTTTCCATGGCTTCGTTGTTCGCGGCGTCGACACTGCGAACCCCGTGCCGCACGCGTCACACCGGCGTCGGGGTCGGCGCCCTACCGGTGCTCGCACCGAGGGCACGCCGCGGCAGCGGCATGGCGCTTGAAGGCGACCCGCCCGTGGATCTATCCGCGACTCAGGCCGTGCTTGGCGGGGGCATGCTGACCGCCATCGTCGCCGGCGCGACGGGCAGCGGTCATTGCGCCGTCATGTGCGGGCCGCTGGCGTGCGTGAGCATGGAATCGAATCGGGGCGCTCGTCGCCAGCTGGCCGCGGCCTGGCATTCCGGCCGTCTCGCAGCCTACGTCGCCGTCGGTGCTTGTCTCGGCGCCATCGGCGACGGCGCGGTCAAAGCCCTCACCGAGGCGTCGCGCCGATATCTCGTATGGGTTATGGTGGCGGGCCTCGTGATGATGGCGGTGGAGGGGGGAAAGCGCCTGCCCCCCATCCCGGGAATTCGGCATATTTCGCGCCTGCTGTTCCGAACCGGCGAAAGATTTTCGCCCCTGTCGCGGGCGTGGCTGCGGGGCGCGGCGACGCCGTTTCTTCCGTGCGGGCTGCTCTACGGGGCCTTCGTCATGGCGATCGGCGCTGGCAGCGCGGGCCGTGGCGCGCTGGTGATGGGCTCGTTCGGGCTCGGCGCCATTCCGGCGCTGGCGCTGGTCCAGGCGCAGAGCCACCGGCTCGCCAACTACCCGCGGGCCAAGCGCGTGGCGGCCCGGGCCCTCCCGCTGCTCGCCGCCGCGGTGCTGGTGTGGCGGGCGTTCGCCGCTGCAAGTCCTGCCCACGCTTGTCACTAGGCCAGGGCCGGCCCGTGAGCGGGCCTCGGACGTCGGGCCTCGGCCTTCGGGAGTCGGCGGTCGGATCGGGGAAGAGCACGTGCGGCGAGCTGTGCGAACCGGGAACGGCGGTTGCAGCGATTTCGGGTCGTGTCTGACGATCTCGCGCGCGTTCCCGACGATGTGAACCGGTGGGCGCGGATGGCCATCGAGGCTCCGCGCTACACGAGCTACCCGACGGCCGCGGAGCTGTCACCCGCCTACGGCCGCGCGGACGTCGCGGAGGCACTGACGAGCGCGAACGGACACCCAGAAGAGCCGCTGTCGATCTACGTCCACCTGCCGTTTTGCCGCGAGATCTGCTGGTTCTGCGGCTGCCACGCCCTCGTGGCGCGAACGCCTGAACGAATCGATCGCTACCTGGTCGCGCTCGACCGCGAGATCGACGGCGTCATGTCGATCCTCACCGAGCGCCGCGACGTCGCCGAGCTCCACTTCGGTGGCGGTAGCCCCTCGCTGCTCTCGTCGGCGCAGTTCGAACGCGTGTGGTCCTCGCTGACGCAGCGGTTGCGCCTCCGGCCCGACACGGAGGCGTCGGTCGAGGTCGATCCCCGCACCGTGGACCCGGAGCGCCTCGCCACGTATCGGCGGGCCGGGATCCAACGCATCAGCATGGGCTTTCAAGATCTCGACGCGTGCGTGCAGGCGGCCATCGGCCGCAATCAATCGGCGGCGGTCTCGCTTCGTGCCTTCGAATGGGCCCGCGCGGCGGGATTCGGCGGCGTCAACGTCGACCTCTGCTACGGGCTGCCGGAACAGACCGAGGACAGCTTCGAACGAACCGTGCGCGAGGTCGCGACCATGAGGCCCGATCGGCTGGCCCTGTTCGGCTACGCCCACGTCCCGGCCCTCAAGCCCCTGCAGCGCCGCATCGACGCCCGCGCGCTGCCCGAGGCGGCACGCCGGGCGCGGCTCTTCGCCATCGGCCGCGACCTGTTGCTCGAAGCGGGCTATCGCGCCGTGGGGATCGATCACTTCGCGCTGCCGGGCGACCCGCTCGTCCGCGCGCTCGACGGCGGCCGCCTGCAGCGCAACTTTCAGGGCTACACCACGTCCGCCACCGACACGCTGGTGGGCTTCGGGCTGTCCGCCATCAGCGATTTCGGTCACGCGGTGGCGCAGAATCATCGCGGCTTGCGCGACTACCTGGCCGCCACCAACGACGCGACGCCCGCCACCGAGCGCGGCTTTCGTCGCTCGCCCGACGATCGGGTCCGCGGCGAGGTCATCCGCCAGATCATGTGCACCTTCGCGGTGGACTTCGCGGCCGTCGAGCGGAGCTTCGACGTCGCCGTCAATTCGTACTTCGCCACGGAGCTCCGCGAGCTCCAGCGCCTCGCCGACGATGGGCTGCTCTCCGTCGAGAGCGACCGCATCGTGCTCACCCCCCTCGGGGCAATGCTGGCTCGCAACGTCGCCGTGGTCTTCGACGCCTATCGCCGCCGCAAGCCTCTTCGGCCCACCGACGGCAGCGCGGCGACCCGCCGCTTCTCCACGACGGTGTGACGCCGCCGCCGCTCGGCGAGCCTTCAGATGTGGTGGTGCAGGCTCTCGCCGAGATACGGATCGTGGCGGGCCAGCAAGGGCACGCGGGCGAACGTGCGCGCGAGCCAGAAGACCAGCAGCGAGAGTGGACCGACCAGGCCGGCGAGCTCGAAGAGGCCGGGCACGGGCCGCTCGGGAAAGTTTGCCGGCATGGTCATCAGCCACAGATCCAGCCAGCGTCCCAGCAGCAACAGCGCGCCGATGGCGAGCAACGCACGCTCGTTGCGCTTCACGGCCCGCGGCAACAGCAGCAGGAACGGCAGCGCCCAGTTCACGATCAGGTTCGCGAAGAACACGACCATCCAGCCGTCCCGCCAGCGGGCTTCGAAGTAGGCGGTCTCCTCGGGGATGTTCGAGTACCAGATGAGGAGGAACTGGCTGACCCACTGGTAGGCCCAGAACGTCGCGAACGCGAACATCAGCTTGCCGAGATCATGAAGGTGATCGTCGCGCAGCTCCGGGAGCGCGCCGGCCCGCCGCAGGAGGATGGCGGCGATCGCGACGGCGGTGACGGTCGAGACAAGGATCCCGGCGACGTTGTAGAAGCCGAAGATCGTGCTGAACCAGTGGGCCTCGAGCGTCATGATCCAGTCGAACGCGCCCAGGCATGCGGTCACGGCGAACACGACCAGGAACCCCGCCGCCCAGCGGACGGTGCGGCGGGTGGCGAGAGCCGCCGCGTCGCCCGCGCCGCCCGCGTCCTGTGCCAGCGACAGTCGGCGCAACCGCAGCCCGAACAGCATCCACACGCACAGGATGCCCACCATGCGCACGACGAAGAACGTCGGGTTCAGGAAGGCGGCCTTGCCCACGAGCAGCGCGTCGCGCGCGGCCTCCGGGCGCGCCCACGCATAGAGCACCCGCAGCCCGGGCGTCGTCGCCAGCAGCAGCACGCCGCCCACGGGGACGAACGAGCCGAGGCCCTCGAGGATGCGCTTCAACACCACCGCCCATCCGGCGTTCGCGACCGCCAGCAGGCTAAGCAGCACGATGCCGCCCACCGCCAGGCCGAGGACCAGGACCGCGCCGACGAGGAGGTTCGTCAGCGCGCGCGCCGGGCTCGCCACCGCGCCGGCGGCGAGGATCGCCAGACACGCGAGCGCGAGCGGCAGCGCCACCCGCTGCGCGCGCGCCAGATGCTCGGACGCGGCGGTCGAGGTCGCCGGGGACACGCGGGGGTCGTTCATGGTCGGATCTCCGGCGCGGTGCCAGCAGGGGTGGGCGGGGACGGTTGCCTCATCGGGGTCGGGGAAGACGCTGCGGCGGGTACCGCCTTCACCGGCTCGACGGCCGGCGCGCCCGTCGGGCGTGGACCCTCCGCGACCGCGGCCGGCTTCGTCACCGCGGCGACCGGCGGCTGCGCGAGCGCCCCGGCTGACGCCTGCAGCTGTCGCACGTAGCGCGCGATCTTCCAGCGATCTTCCTGCACGATCTGCTGGCCATAGGGCGGCATCAGGCCTTGCCCGAAGGTCACGATGTGAAAGATCTGCCCGTCCGGCAGGCCCTTCGCGTGCGGAGCCACCAGCGACGGGGGCCGCGGAAAACGCAGCGCCACCAGGCCGTCCCCCAACCCCTCGTGACCGTGACACGGCGAGCACCACCGCTGGAACCCCACCCCTCCCCGCTGGCGGGCGGCGTCGCAGTCCGGCACCGGGTTCGTGAGCTCTCGCCCCGCGCGGGTCGCCTCGGCCGGCCCGGCCACGAAATGTAGCGGTTGATACCCCCGCGGGATGGTCCCGGCCGGCGGCGCCATCAGGGTCCTGCCGTCGCGCGTGTTGGGATTGGGCGCGAAGGAGTCGTACGCGACGGACGCGACCATGTCGGGCATGTACTCGAGGTTCGTCTCGGGCGCGGGATCCTCCTCGCATCCGGCGCCGAGCGGCCCCGCCAGCAACGCGACCACCAGCAGCGCACGCATCGCGCGCGGCGACGCCGCCCGCTGCCCGTCATGACCTGCACGCCTGCGCGAACAGCCGCTCATGGCCTGTCTCCCGTCGCCGCCGAGACCTCGACCGCGCCCGCGCTCCACAGCAGCGCCTCCGCGGCCTTGCCGCCCGTCTGCAAGACCAGGATGAAGCGGTCGTCCGTGACGCGCGGCCGCGCCACGACGTGCTTCCCCGGGAACAGCCGCGAGCGAAGCAAGAACGTGCCGGCGCTGACGAGCGCCGCCGTGAGGACGGTCAGCTCGAACGTGATGGGCAGAAACGCCGGCACCGACGCGAAGGGCTTGCCGCCGACGTTGAGCGGCCAGCTCGCGACGGCAGCCCACAGCTGAAAGGACATCGCGAACGTCCCCCCGAACAGCCCGGCGGCGAAGCACACCCAACCGAGCCGCGACCGCCGCAGCCCCATGGCGTCATCCAGCCCATGAATCGGGTACGGCGTGAAGGCGTCCGCGATGGTGTGCCCCGCGGCGCGCGCCGCGCGGGTCGCCGCCAGCAGGCGATCGGCGTCGTCGAAGGTGGCGATCACCTGGCCCATCACGCGGACTCCCGCTGCAGGGCGACGGCGGAAGCCGGGAGGCCGGCGTCACCCTCCCGCGAAGGCGGCTGCCGCCCGGCCCCGCGCGCGAACCCCAGCACAGCCTTGACCTCGCCGATGGAGATGGCGGGCAGGACCCGCACGAACACCAGGAACAGGCTGAAGAACAGGCCGAAGCTCCCGATCAGCGTGAAGACCTCGACGCGCGTCGGCGCGTAGCTGCCCCAGCTCGAGGGCAGAAAGTCACGGTGCAAGGAGGTGACGATGATGACGAAGCGCTCGAACCACATGCCGACGTTGATGACCAGGGACAGCACGAACAGCGCCACGGGTGACGTGCGCAAGCGCTTGAACCACAGCAACTGCGGGGACACGACGTTGCAGCTCACCATGATCCAGTAGGCCCACGCGAACGGGCCCGTGGCGCGGTTGATGAACGTGAAGCGCTCGTAGGGGTTGCCCGAGAACCAGGCGATGAAGAACTCCGTGCCGTAGGCGATGGCGACGATGCCCCCCGTGACGATGATGATCTTCGCCATGTTCTCGAGGTGGCGAATCGTGATGAAGTGCTCGAAGCCCATCACCGAGCGCGCGATGATCATCAACGTCAGCACCATGGCGAAGCCGCTGAACACCGCGCCGGCCACGAAGTACGGGGGAAAGATCGTGGTGTGCCACCCCGGGATCACCGACGTGGCGAAGTCCATCGAGACGATGGTGTGGACCGAGAGGACGAGCGGCGTGGCCAGGCCCGCCAGCAGCGTGTAGAGCGTCTCGTAGCGCGACCAGATGCGCGCCGAGCCCGTCCAGCCGAACGCGAGCAGGGCGAACACCCGCCGCTTGACGCCGGGCAGGGTCCGATCGCGCACCGTCGCCAGATCGGGCAGCAAGCCGATGTACCAGAACACCAGCGACACGGTGAAGTAGGTGCTGATGGCGAACACGTCCCACAGCAACGGCGAACGAAAGTTCACCCACAGCGGACCGCGGAAGTTGGGATAGGGCAGCGCGAAGAACGCGACCCAGGGACGCCCCATGTGAATGATGGGGAACAGCCCGGCGCACATGACCGCGAACAGCGTCATCGCCTCCGCCGAGCGGTTGATGCTGGTTCGCCACTTCTGGCGGAACAGAAACAGGATCGCGGAGATCAACGTTCCCGCATGGCCGATGCCGACCCAGAACACGAAGTTCGTGATGTCGAACGCCCAGCCTACCGTGCGGTTGAGGCCCCACACCCCGATGCCGGTCAGGATCTCGTAGGTCACGTTGCCCGCGCCGAGCAGCAACATCCCGGCGGCCACCGCGAAGGCGGCCTTCCATTTCCAGGTCGGGCGCCGGTTCATGGGCCCGATGATGTCGTCAGTGACGCCCGCCAGCGTCCGCGCCTCGCTGACCAGCGGAACGCGCAACGACGAGACGACCGGGCTCCCGGCGTGCGTGTCAGCCATCGCGACCTCCGGACTTGACGCGGGCGAGATAGGCGACCTGCGGCTTCACGTTGATCTCCTCCAGGATGTGATAGGCGCGTCCCTTGGATGTCAGGCGGGCGACGGCGCTCGCGGGGTCGTTGCTGTCGCCGAACGTGATGGCCTCGGCGGGGCAGCTCTGCTGGCAGGCGGTCTTGATGTCTCCGTCGGCGAGCGTACGGCCCTCGCGCCTCGACAGCGCCCGGGCCTCCTCGATGCGCTGCACGCACAGCGAGCACTTCTCCATGACGCCGCGGCTGCGCACGACCACGTCGGGGTTCAAGACCATGCGCGACAGGTCGTCGCCGTGGCGGTAGTCGAACCAGTTGAACCGGCGGACCTTCGTGGGGCAGTTGTTCGCGCAGTAGCGGGTGCCGACGCAGCGGTTGTAGATCTGCTGGTTGAGGCCCTCGCTCGAGTGCACCGTCGCCAGCACCGGGCACACGGTCTCGCAGGGGGCGTTCTCGCAGTGCTGGCACATCATCGGCTGATGTACGACCTCGGGGTTCTCCGGGGTGCCGCCGTAGTAACGATCGATCCGCAGCCAGTGCATCTCCCGGCGCCTGCGGACCTCCAGCTCGCCGACGACCGGGATGTTGTTCTCGGCGTTGCACGAGACAATGCACGCCGCGCAGCCCGTGCACTTGTTGAGGTCGACGGACAGGGCCCAGCGGTGCCCGGCGTAGACGTGGCCCGGCCACAGCCCGTTTCCGCCGCGCTCCTTCGGGTGCGCGGCACCCGGGACGGAGGCCGCCTTCGGTCCCCCCGGCTCCGATCCGGCGACCGGCGGCGCCAGGGCCTCGGCCAGGCTCACGTGCCGCACCAGCTCCCGTCCCTCCTGCGACGCGTGCGTCTGGGTCAGCGCCAGCGGCTGCTTCATGCCCGTCGCGGTGAGGGCGACCCGCAGACCCGCGCGCCGGAGTCCGTACGCCGTGCGGAGCGCGAGTGGCCACGCGTCGGCGCCGTGGCCCTTCGCCATGTGGCCGGCGCTGGTTCGTCCGTGCCCGACCGCCAGCGCCACCACCCCGGGTGCGGTCCCGGGCTGAACCACGATCGGCACCCGCACGGTCTCGCCGCCGGTGCCGAGCTCGACGACGTCCCCGTCCTCGAGCCCGAGCGCCCTCGCGTGGGCCGGGCCGATGGCGGCGGCGTTGCCCCATGCCTGCTTGGTGATCGGATCGGGCAGCTCTTGCAACCAGCCGTTGTTCGCAGGGGCGCCGTCCCGCAAGGCGACCGACTCGTGAAGCACGAGCTCGAGCTCGCCGGCCGCCGTCCCGGGCGCGCGCGTGGCCAACGCCGCCAGCTCTGCGGTCAGGTCCGCCGCGGGGCGGAGCGCTGGCGGGGCGAGTCCCTCGTCGACCGCGGAGACGTGGAAGCCCTCGCGGACGACGTTGTCCCAGGCCGCCTGCGCGGAAGCGGACGAGGAGGCGTCGGCGGTGGCCGCATGCTCCGCCAGCGGGCCGCGCTCCCAGCGGGCCTTGAAGAACGCGAACGCGTCCGTCGTGTCGCCGGCCCAGCTCAAGGCGGACGCCAGCCGCGCGCGCGTGTCGAACAGCGGGGCGACGCAGGGCTGCCCCATCGTCTCGACGCCCGCCCGAGGGGCGTGGTCGAGCCAAGCTTCGAGCGCATGGCCCTCGGGGGCGTGCACCCCGCACAGGCTGGCGGTCTCGTCGAGCCGCTCCGACGTGGACACCGTCAGCTCGACGGCGCCGAGGGTCTCCCCGAGGGCTCGCTCGACGAGCAGCGGATTGGTCCCGACGAAGATGAGCGCGCCCACCTGCCGCGCCACGAGCTCGTCGCGGAGCGCGGCGAACGTCAGCTCGGGGAGCTCGTGCGCCGGGCCAGGCGGGATCACGGCGGTCGTGCCTTGGTTGCCGAGCAGCGCGTTCGCCAGCGCCGCCAGCAGCTGCGCGCGTGGATCGTCGCTGCCGCAAAGCACGACCCCGTGGGGTCCGGCGCGGCGCAGCTCACCCGCCAGCGCAGCCAGCGCCTCCGCGGGAACGGCGCCGGGCGCGGCCGGGGCCACGGCGGCGAGCACGGCGCGCGCGGTGGCGACGGCGGGCGCGGCGCTCCCGCTCGCCAGCTGGCCGACCAGAGTCGCGAGCACCGGAACGAACGACGACGGGGGCACGGGGTAGCGCTCGTCGGCGGCGCTGCCCGTGATCGTCAGATGCGCCTCGAATTGAACGTGGCGGGCCATCCGCCCGCGGCGATCGACGTCGCGGGCGGTCGCGTATTGTCGCCCGAGGATGGCCGGCGCCAGCCAGGTTCCCAGGAAGTCCGCGCCCACCCCGACGATCAGCTCCGCGTCGTCGAGGCGGTAGTCCGGGACGACCGCGGCGCCGTAGAGAATTCGATGTGTCTCGGCGATCGCGTCGCGCTGGCCCATGGGGTCGAAGCGGACGAGCTTCGCGGCGGGCGCCCCCGCCGCTCCGCCCGCCGGCTGTCCCCCGGCGACGGCACACAGGCGGCCGAGGGCGTCCTCCTCCGTGGGGCCGAGACCCCAGGGCACGACCAGGCGAACGGCGCGCCCCGCCGCCGCGGCCTTCGCCAGACCCGCGCGCACAGCCTGGTCGACGGTGGCCCACGACGCCGCGTGCCCGTTCACGCGCGGGCCCCGCGCACGATCGGCGTCGTAGAGTCCCAGCACGGACGCCTGGCCGACGGCGCACACGGCGCCGCGAGACACGGGGTGCGACGCGTTCCCCTCGACCTTGATGGGGCGACCATCGCGCGTCTTCACCAGCAAGCCGCAGCCCGCGGCGCAGCCGCCACACGCGGTCGCGTACCAGGACGCAACGCCAGGGATCAGCTCGTCGGGCTTGGTCGTGAACGGCAGGATCTTCTGTTCGGGGGGTCGGCTGCACGCCGCCATCGCGGCGGTCGCCGACAAGCCCATGACCTTGAAGAAGTCGCGGCGCGATCCCGGTCCGCCCGCGGCGGCCATGCCGATCGCGATGGGGGCCCCATCCGGCAGCTCGTCAGCGCGCGCGGTCGCGCCCCCGGGCTCGAGCTCGCGCAGGGACTGCCACCAGCGCGGCGGAAGTCGCGGTCCGCCCGCGGAGACGGCGTCGGGCTCGGCCTGGTCGTCGTGGTGCGGGTGATCGTCGTCGATGGGCATTGGCAACCTAGCGATGGCAGGCGGAACAATCGGTGGGGGGAAGCAAGTGACGCGGCGGAATCTTGTCTGCGTCGGGCAGGCGGGCGGCCGCCAGCGTGGCCAGGGGCAGCGGCGCGTCGATGCGCGCCTCGCGCGTCTGGCGATGACAATCGAGGCACCAGCCCATGGCCATCGTCTCCTTCTGCGCGACGCGCACCATCTGCTCGACGGGGCCGTGGCACGTCTGGCAGGCCAGGCCCGCGCCCACGTGGCTGGCGTGGCTGAAGAACGCGAAGTCCGGCAGGCGATGAACCTTCAGCCACGGCACGGGCCGATCGCTGGTCACGAACGCGGTCAGCCGCTGGATCTCCGGCGAGTCGGTCTTCACGCGGGCATGACAGTTGAGGCACACGCTGGCGGCGGGCACACCAGCGTGCCGGCTGCGCTCCGCGCCCGCGTGGCAATACTGACAGTCGACCTCGTAGAGCCCGGCGTGCAGGGCGTGCGAGAAGGCGATGGGCTGTTCGGGGGCGTGGCCCTGCTGGGTGCCGACGCGACACCCGAGCACCGCGCAGAAGAGCGCGATCAGCCACGCCGCGGGCGCCCGCCGCCGCGGGATCAAGCGTTCACCCCCGGGACCTTCGAAGCGCCATCCTCGCCGAGACGGCGCGCCACCGCGCGCAGCGGGAAGATCTCGTCGAACGGCAATCCCGCCATGGGCCACGCCGCCACCAGCACCATGAACGACAGCGCGTGCAGCTTGATGGCGGCGGGGCTGGCGACGATGGCCTCGGTCACAGGCTCCATCGCGATCAACGACCGAACGTAGGGGACGGAGATGTACGCGTACCAGACGGTGATCCACCGGTAGTTGACCGTCAGGAACACGCCCGACAGGCACACCGCGAAAAGTAGCGCCAACACCAGGACGCGCGGCGCTTGCTCGGGCACCCCCGCCCGCAGCGCCTGGATGCGGCGGCGCAAGCGCGCCCCCACGCCCCAGGCGAACAACAGCGCTCCGACCAAGCCGACGGTCTCGATGACGCCCACGCGATCCGGATCGTCGAGCAGCGCCCGCATCGCCCCCGGCGCCAGGGCCGTCGTGAGGTGGCCTACCGCGAGCGTGGTGAAGCCAAGCACCAGCGCCGCCTCGGAGGGTCCACTGATCTCGCGCGGCGCCGGACCCTGCCGATTCCGCAGGACGCCCCAGCGGTAGAGCCACGACGCCGCGAAGCCGAACACGGCGAAGTACGGCCCGTACATGAACACGGCGCCGCTGAGCGAGGTCACGACGAAGCTCCTCTCCGCTTGCGCCACGAGCTCAACGTCACGAGGCCCAGCACCAGCGCCGTTCCCTCCAATCCGAGCAAGAAGAAGTCACGCTCTCGTGGGGGCGTCGTGCCGTCGCGCGCGAGGTGGGCGAGATATCCCTTCAGCGCGTACTGCTCGTCGGCGTCGAGGCGGCACGCGCCGTAGACCGCGCTCATGACCGGGGTCGCCATCTGGTCGAGGGCGGGCGCGAGACCCTTCTCGCCCATGCGCGCGTAGGCGAACGTCAGATCGGGGCCCAGCGTCCCGCCGCCCATCAACCCTTCGTTGCCCGTGGCGCTGCGCGCGTTGTGACACGCGAAGCACGGCGCGCCGCCGCGTTGCAGGCGCCGACGGCCGATGAACAGGTCTCGGCCACGGGCGATCTCGTCCTCGGTCGCGTCGGTTCCCCACTTGGGCCCGGTCGCGACCGGCAGGCAACTGCCGCGCGTCGCGCAGGCGGCGAAGTACGCCAGCACCTGCTCGAGCTCGTCGTCGGTGAGGGGCTGCGCGGGCATCCGGATGCCCGCGAAGCGCGCCGCCAGCTCGCGCGCGATCGGATCGCCGCCGTCGATGGCCGCCCCCGGGTCGCGGACGAACTTCGCGATCCAACCCTTCGTCCGGCGTGCCGTCACGCCCAGCAGGTCCGGACCGATCTTCGGCCCGCTCCCGATGTTGTGACAGGTGGAGCAGCGCTGGGAAAAGATCACGGCGCCCGGCATGAGATCGGGATTGGCTCCGGTCGTTCCGGAGGCGGAGGAGGCGCCGGGGGAAGCCGCGGTCCCGACGAGGGAGAGCACGACGATGGAAAACGCGGCGGGATTCACGTTGGTCGCAGCCGATTGCAAGTCGAAAGCCAGCGCTCGATTCAGCGTCGTGCAGCGCCGGCCAACGTCTCGGCGTCACGATTTCATCGGGAACATTCCGTAGCCCCGCGAACCCTACCGCCGCAAACACGGAAAGATTGATGGCGGATTTTCTCAGGTGAAGGGCGAGCGAGCCAGGATCGAACGGCCGACCGCGCCAGCATTTCCCGCAGACTTTGCGCGTCCGCGAACCGCCTCCGCAATTCCTGCGATGCTCCGCCACGAGCGACGACGCCCGGCAGGTTCGATCGACTTGCTCAGACCAGGCGCTCTTCCTCTTCCATATCGCGGAGCAACCAGATCGTCAGAAACGCCAGCTTCGCGGCGAGGATCGGCAGTTCCGGCGCGACCTTTGCCTCGCCGTGCAAGGTGGCCAGGACCTGCCGCTGCGTTCGGTGGTCGACCCGCGCGCGCTCGACCCACATGTCCGCCTCCGGCGTGCCGGGCCGCAGGACCGTCGGCATCACCCGCTCCTCGAAGGCGAGGTGAACCTCGAAGGCGGTGCGAATGTCTCCCACGGCGCTGGCCACCGCATCGGAGGCCCGCTGCTTGCCATCGAGGGCGTCCTCCGCGACGCCGCGAGCCTTTTGCAGCAACTCACGCAGGCTTGCGTGTTGCGCCAGAATGGCGCGCCGCACATCGTGCGCGGCATTGTGAGCGGACGGCGTGGTCCAGATGGTATCGGACATGGATTCCCCTTTCCGCCGAGCGATGCCTTCCCGGAAACGCAGCAATCCGCGCGCCACGCCCGGCGCAGCCGCCGCCTCAGCGGGCAACGTCCAGCTTGCGGAACAGGCTGCGCTTCTTGTAGTGGTGCTTCTCCATCCTGCCCAGGATGTCGGCGAGCACCCGCACCGCCTCCCCCACGAACGGCCCTTTGTTCAACATCACGCATTCCGCGGCGACGCTCGCGGCCGCGTCGGTTACCTCGGCCCGGGAGGGCACGCCGGTCCGGGCGAGCGTGTCGAGCACCTGAGTCGCCCAGATGGTCGGCACGTGAGCCGCCTCGCAAAGCCACAGGATCTCCTCCTGCAACTCGGCGAGGCGCTCGAACCCCACCTCGACGGCGAGGTCTCCGCGCGCGATCATGACGGCCAGCGGTGGGCGGCGCAGTCCCTCGAGGAGGATGCGCGGCAGATTCTCGAAGCCGGCGCGGGTCTCGATCTTGAGGACGATCGCGATCCGCTTGCGCCCCATTCGATCGAGGGCCGTGTGCAGGAGCCGGACGTCGTCGGGCCCGCGGACGAAGGAGAGGCTGACGGCGTTGGCATGCCTCGCGACGAACGCGAGCGCGCGGCGGTCCTCCGCCGCCAACCCTGGCACGGCCAGCGGAGTGTCCGGGAGGTTGATGCCCTTTTCCGCGCGCAGCTTGACGGTCTCCTTCTGTGTCCCGACCACGCGCAACAGGTAGCTCTCCCGGTCCTTGCTCGCGCGAGCGACGACCGCATGAATCTTCCCGTCGTCGAACATGACCCGATGTCCCACCTTCAGGTTGTCGAGGGCCGCGGGCAAGGTGCAGGCGACCTGGCCCGGCTGCTCGACCCGCCCCTCATGATCCCGCCGCGGTGCCCTGCCGGCGGTCGCCCTCCGCGTGAGGACCAGCGGATCCCCGGTGCGGACATCGATCGCCGGGTCGTCGGCGGCCGGCACCTCGAGGGCGAGCGTGCCGAGGGGTTTGCCGCCACGAAACAGGCGCGCCTTCGCCGCTCCGAGGAGGTAGGCGCGCTCGTCGCTGGCACACACGAGCTGGTCGCCATCGACCTCGTGGACCACCAGCGTGCGCTTCTTCTCGCGGGTGTCGCGAAACCGCAGCGTGTCTCCCGGACGAATCTTCGCGAACCCCTCGTCGCTGATCAGCAGTTGCCCGGCAGGTGAGCCGTCATGCTGGGGCGTCGAGCCGCGACGGATGACGACCCGCGCGGGGGCCGTCACCGCGCCGAGCTCGTCCCGCGCGGGTCCCCACGTCGCCACATGGCGGCCAGCGGCCACCGGCCCGGTCCTGATCTTGGGTCCGGCGAGATCCATGAGCACGCGGCAGGATCTCCCGGTCTGCACACGCGCGGCCCTGAGGCCGCGGATGGTTTGCAGCCATTCGCGCTCGCCCTCGTGCGCGCAGTTGATTCGGAGAACGTTCATACCTGCGGTCAGCATCCTCGCCATCCAGGCGCTCGTCGCCTCCGCGGCGGGGGGGGCCGTGACCATGATGTAGATATGGCGACCGGCGGGCCGCGGACCGAGCGCGTCGTGGGTGTGCCGGTGGAGGTACTTGTTCGCGGTCTCCCACGACAGGAAGCCGGAGCGAGTTTTCACCAGACGGGCCAGCTCCTTCGCGGCCCTGGTGTCTCCGACGAGCGCGAGAGATTCGTGGGCGCGAGCGGCCACCTCGAGCAGGCTCCCCATAACGCAGCTTTCGGACCGTCCCAGGGAGGACAATCCACGGCGCGAGAGCTCTGCTTGCAGCCCTCGCAGATCCTGCCGCCGGAGAGCCACGTAGTGAACCAGGTTCCGGGCGCTCGCCCGTCCCTCCGCGGCGACGCGCCGGAGCGGGGCGCTCATCTCCCTCTCCACCTGGACGAGCCGCTTCTCGAGGCGGACCAGCTGGCGCGCCAGCGTTTCGAGTGATGCCGCGTCGGACCCCACGGTTCTCTTCAAAGCCCGCTCATTCTGCCGCCTGGCGGCGCTGACTTTGAAACATTCGCGCCCCAATTCGCGAGGCGGGGCGGCGGCGTAGGCTAGCAGCCCGGCGCGGCCGGCGTGTCCGGGCGCTCGCCGGCCGACTCCAGCGCGTCCTCGAGCAGGGTCTCGCGCCCACCGCTCCGCGCGCGCCGCTTCAGGCGCTGGAGCACCGCCGGCAACGCGATGATCGCAGCCGTGAGGCATGCCACCTCGCCGAGGATCGCCATCGCGCCGAAGCCCTGCAGGGCCTTGTTGCGCGCCGCCAGCAACGAGCCGTACCCGACGATGGTCGTCCAAGAACACAGCGCGACGGCCGCGCCCGTCGACGTGACCGCCTTGACGACGTCGCGCTCCTCACGGTACCGCGTGACCACGTTCAGCGCGTATTCAGCGCCGATGCCAAACGTGATGGGCAACGCGATGAAGTTGAGAAACGTGACGCGGACGCTGAGCCATCCCGCGGCCCCCACCATCACCGCGACCCCGATCAACAGCGTCCCGAGCGCCAGCAACGCCGCCGTCGGCGGACGGATCGTGAAGGCCACGATCACCAGGACCGCCAGCAGCGACGCCAGCGTGGCGATGGGTCCGTCGTGCAGGATCGAGCGCAACATCGCCCCGAACACCACCGCCGAGCCGGAGGTCTCCAGCACCTTCCCGCTCGGCAGGTGCAGGTACTGCAGGACCGCCGCGATCTCCAGCAGATCACGCCCGTTCCACACCGAAAGGCCGTGCTCGACCGCGTACACCAGCACCACCCGGCCCACGGTTCCGTCGACCTCGGTGAACGGCCGGCGCGCCAGCGGCGGGAGATCGCCCGGCGCCAGCGCCCGCATGCCCTCGGGCGGATCGATCTTGGCGAGCTTGTCGCGGTCCTTGTCGTCGAGCGCCTCCAGCGCCGGATCGTGCGCGAGCTTGCGGATCGAGCGGATGAGGTCGAGCTTCCTCTGCTGAGCGTCGGGCGGGCCCGGCAAGAGGTCCCACACGGTGGTGATCTGGCCGATGACCGGAATGGGCAGCACGCTCGACCGGGCCGCGCGCTCGCTGTCCTGGCGCCGGATGGTCGTTCGCACGTCCTCGACCTCGCCCACGCTGTCGGCGAGGATGATCGTGGGCGACGGCCAGCGACCGAACAGGTGATCGATGTTCTCGCTGAAATCGCGCTGCTCCGCGGTCGAGCTGAGCTCGGAGCTCAGCTTCTTGAAGTTGTACTCGAATGGGTCGCGCAGGAAGTGCGCGAGCCCAAGCGTCGCGGTCACCGTCACCACGGCGGTGACGACCACCAGCAGGCCAGCCCGACGGGTGATGAGCCTGCCGAGCCAGTCGAGCCGCAGCGGGGGCCGCCGCGCGTGCCGGGCGGTGTTGCCGCGGCGATCGAGCAGCATCAAGAGCGCGGGCAGGACGGTGTAGGTGGCCGACCAGCAAGCCAGCGAGCCCACCGCACCCATCACCCCGAACTGGTAGAAGCCGCGAAAGCTCGTCACCATCAGCGACGCGTAGGCGGCCGACGCCGACAAGGACGCTACCAGCGTCCCGCGCCAGGTCCCGGCCAGCGCGAACCGCATGGCGTCCGCGGGGTCGGAGTGCTTCGCGTGCTCCTCCTCGTAACGCGACATCAGGACGATGGCGTAGTTGATGCCGTTGCCCACGATGATCGAGCCGAGGAAGGCCGTCGACGAGTTGAGGTAGCCGAACGCGAGCTCGGCGACCCCGAACGCCACCAGCGCCCCGACGATCGCCGGCAAACCGATCAGCGGAACCGCGCGCAGCCGCCGGAAGTAGAACCCGATCGACAGCGCCACCACGAAGAGGCACGTCCCGGTCACGAGCTTGATGTCGCGCTCGACCGCCTGGCGCGTGGCGATCCCGGTCGCCACCGGGCCCCCCAGGTTGACGCGCATGTTGGGGTGGTACCGCTCCGGCGGATCCTCCGCCACCAGCCGCCCCACGGCGTTGAACAGCCCCTCCCCGCCACCCTCGACGAAGATTCCGCCAGGCGGCAGCGCCGCCACCCACATATAGGTCTTGTCCTTCGAGGCGAACAGCCCGTCGGGGAATCGATCGTCGACGCGCGATCTGCTCGAGATGCGACCCTGCATCGAATCCAGTGACTCCTCGGAGTCGCCGGCGAGGTCGACGTAGAGCGGGTTCTTGCGCCGGCTGATCTCGCTGCGCAGGCGATCGCGGATCGACTCCAGGTCGTCCTCGGAGACGTAGAGCCACTTGTTGCGCTCGAAGAAGTCGCGCACGTCGCGGACGTTGTAAGCGGCCAGGGCCGCCAGGTTCGCGGGGAGGTTCCTGATCTTCGTGGTCAGCGCGGCCGCGTAGCGTTCGTTCGCGACCGGGTCGGGCGAGTGGATGCCCACGAGGAGCAGGGACAGGTCGCCGATGCGCCGCTCGGTGGCGTGCAGCGCGACCACGCCCGGATCGTGGCTGGGCAGCAGCTCGGCGATGGCGGTGCGGAGGCGGAGATGCGACGCGAAGAAGCCGGCCACCGCCGCCACCACCAGCGCCGCGAGCAACACGGTTCCCGCGCGGTTGGTGATCACGGCCTGAACCCGGGCCTGGAATCGGTGTTCTCCGCCGCTGGTGGCCATGTCGCCGCGCGGACCAAGGTAGCAGGTCTTGTCCCCGAGATCCCGCGGCCGCGCGAAAAAATGCCAAGGACCTGACGCGCGCTCCGGGAATCCGTGCCCGACGCCACCCTCGCCTCTGGCTCGGCACTTGCTGAAGGCAACCACATGACCCCGATTTCGCCGCAAGACGGAACCCCGGCCGCCAAGCCCCTGACGCGGGTGCCCCAACCGAGGGGCGTTCCGGAGATGACGACCTCCGCGATGGAGGCCTTCGTGTGCCTCGCGGACACGTGTCCGGATACCTGCTGCCGAGACTGGGCCGTCCCGATCGATCGCGCGGATCTGGAGCGCATGACGACGGCGATGTCCACGACGCCCGAAGGGCGCGAGCGACTGGTCCGGCTGGTGGTCATCGGGCGGCCCTCGCGGGGGAGCGATGCCCTCGCCCAGATCAACCTCGGCGAGGACGGCGGCTGCCCGATGCTCGAAGCGGATCAGCGCTGTGGCGTGCACGCGACGCTCGGCGAGCCGGCGCTGACGACCGCTTGCTCGATCTTCCCTCGCACGGCGCTGGCCGTGGCCGATCACCTCGAGGTCGGAGGCTCGCTCGGCTGCCCCGAGGTGGCGAGGCTCATGCTGCTGTCGGAGCGACCGCCTCGCTTGCAGGCAGCCACGAAGCCGATGTTGCCGCGCGCCTACGTGGGCAAGACGATCTCCGCCGATGCGGCGGACGCCTACGCGCACCACTTCCTCGAGGTGCGCGCGGCGCTGCTCGCTTGCTTCCAGTCGGGTCGGGATCTCGGCGTGGGCCTGGCGGTCGCGGCGGACTTCGCGGCGCGCGTCGAGGAGTTTTTCCACGCGGGGACCCGAGAGTTCGACGGCGCCCAGCGCCCCTTCTCCACCCGACGGCTGCGCGCCGAGATTGACGCCACCGCCGGCGAGATGTCGGCGACGGCGCTCGCCAGCGATCTCACCGCGCTCGACGTCAGCGGCGAGGCGACCACGGGCGTCATCGCCGGCTTCCTGCTGGAGCGGCGACAACTCCCCCACGGCCGCCGGTTCGCGGAGCTCCTCGAGCAGGTGTTCTCCCCGTTCATGCCCGGCGAGCCCGCGGCGACCGAGCTCTGGCGCGTGTACGCACAACGGCGCGCGGCGCTCCATACGCGGGCCGGCGCGCGCCTCGACCGTATCTTCGGCAACTATTGCCAGCACTTCCTGCTGCGCAACCCGTTCACCGACGCGCCGACCCTGCTCGAGTATCTGTACCGCCTGGGGGTCCACGTCGGCGCGGTCCGCCTGCTCACCGTGCTCCACCCCGATCTCGAGGCCCTGCTCGCGGCGGCCCCGGACGAGACCGCCGATGCCCAGACCGTCGAGCGGGTCGCGATTCACGTCGCGCAGACCTTCACCAAGGCCATCAGCCATCACCCCGAGTACCTGGTCGCCGCCCTTCACCAACCCCGCCCCCCCAGCTTCGGCCGCCTGGTCCTCCTCGCCAAGTTCCTGTGACGCCGAGCCCCCCCGCGTCAGCGAAGCCGGAGATCCGACGATCGCGTCGTGACTCCAAGCAGCGGGAGGTCCAGCTTTGCTGGACCGGCCTCGCCGTCGAGCAACTCCGTGG
>CAYUFS010000063.1:0-28884 GCA_964443975.1 uncultured Myxococcales bacterium
GCACGGGAGGGACCCCTCCTCCTCGCGCCCAGCGACCGAGAGAGCAAGCCCCCGCATTGTGACCAATCGTGAGCCGCAAGCGGGGCCAGGTGAATCAGGAGAGATGGCCGGAGCCGGCGGGTGCCTCGGGCGAAGCCTCTTCCGTGAGGGGCGAAGCCGCCGCGCCCTAGCAGTGCGACAGGCGTCTTCCCTCGACGACGGCCGCCAGCATCGTCGCCGCGCGGTGCGAGCTCACGCAGCGTTCGTGCGGCGTGGGTCCGAGGAGCGCGAGGCGCGCGCATCCGATCACCGATGCGATGCCGCCGCAGCGCGAGCAGCCGCTGGCGTGCGCTTGCATGGCGTCCACCGCGTGCGGCAGGTCGCCCGCCTCGCAGCGCGCGAGGTCGAGCAGGGAAGGGCACCCGGGCGCTGCCATCCGACGTTCCATGTGCGGATAGACGGACACACCCGTGCCCGTGGGAAAACGCGCGCGAAGGCCGTTTGGGAGCGAAGCGCTACTTCGCCTTGGACTTCTCACCGCCCTTGGCCTTGGCCTTGCCCTTGCCCTTGCCGGCGTGCATCCCGCCGCCCGCCTTCTCGTCCAGGAACGCCGTGACCCACGCGAGCGGCGCGTTCCAGTTGATCGTGATCTCGTTGGCCGACCACGCCTCGATGTTGTCGATGAAGCACTTCTCGGGCGCGCAGCCCTTGAGGCCGGCCGCCTGCACGTAGGGATCCTCGAGGCCGGAGTTCGGGCCGCCCGACACCACGCCGGCGGGCGCCTTGGGGAACTTGGCGTTCGCCTGGTACGACCAGAAGCGATGATGCGGGTATTCGAGGGGCCGCTTGCCGTAGCCGCTGACGTAGCTCTGGTCCATCGGGTTGCGGCCCATGATGTAGTCCATCCCCTCGGCCACCCCGTCGACGTACTTCGCGTCCTTCGTGAAGTCGGCGGCCAGTCCGATCACCAGCAGGTTGTTCAGGACGAACGAGTTCGAGCCCCACGGGTAGCCCTTCGCCGTGCCCTTGAACGGCACGCGATAGCCCTCCTTCTTCGCGGTGGCGAGGAAGATGTCGGCGGTCGCGGCGACGTTCTTGCGAATGGCCTCGAGGTCGGCGGCCTCGAGGGTGTTCGGGACCACCGCGAGGGAGATCGAGCCGAGCGCCTGCACGTTGCCCCAGGTCAGCGCCGTCAACACACCCGCGTCGCCCCCGCGCGCCGTGGCGGTGGACGACACCTGCTTGAAGTGCGGCGACTTCGTCAGGTAGTCCTTGTAGACCGCCTTCTTCGTCGTGATGAACAGCTCGGAGGCCGCCCAGTAGAACTCGTCGGTGACGTTGTCGTCATCGTAGGGACCGCCGCCCTGGCCGCCCGGCTTCGCGTAGATGGCGGGGTTCGCGATGGCCGCCTGCCAGGCCTTCTCGGCGGCGGTGAGACACTTCTCCGCGAACGCCCTGTCGATGCCATGCCAGATGCGCGCGGCCTGCGCGGCGTTCGCGGCCATGTTCAGGGTCGCGGCGGTGCTGGGCGGATAGAGGAAACGCTCGATGGGATCCTCGTGCGGCGCCAGCCCGAGCGCCGTCCACACCTTGTCGTGCACCTTGTGGTGCACCATGCCCGCCAGCTTCTCGCCCGCCGGGACCTGCATCTTCAGCTCCCACTCCAGCTCCCAGCGCACCTCGTCGAGGAGATCCGGCTCCTTGTTCGCGTGCTCGGGGATGCTGAGCTTGCCGTCGCCGAAGTCGCCCGCCGACGTGCCGAGGTGCTTCGCCCGCTCCCACTCGTCGAGCAGGGTCCACACGGAGATGCCCGCGTTCACGACGTACTTGCCGTGATCGCCGGCGTCGTACCAGCCGCCGCTGACGTCGAGCGAGTACGTGCACCCCGAGCCCGGGGCGCACGGCACCTTCTTGTCGCCCTTGTTCGGCGCCACGTCGAGGTGACCGGCGGGCCGCGCGTACTGGGGCTCACCCACGAAGGGCATCTTCAGCTCGAGGCCGCTGCGGCTGTGATAGAAGAACGCCAGCGCCTGGTACTTGAGCTTCGCGTAGAGATCGCCGCGGATGTCGAACGGATGGCTCAGCTCGGCGCCGACCTTCAGCGTGTATCCCTTCCCGTCCTGCTTGAAGTTCGAGAAGTCCACGATCGAGACGTGATCGCCCGAGTCGGGGTCGGCGCCCACGGCCACGCTCGTCCCCGACGCGACCACGGCCTTGCCGGCGTCGAGCAGCTCCCACTTCGCGGGCGTGGCGTTGCGGACAGTGGCGACCTTCTCCAGCTGCGGGAAGTACCCCGTCTGATTCACGAGCACGTTCGCGACCGGCAGCACCTCCGCGACGGCCTTGGGCGTGAACTCGGGATCGTCGAGGTGCACGTCATCGACGCAGACCTTGAACGGCGGCTTGGCGTCCCGGGCCATGTTGCCGCCGAGGTGAAACGCGAGCTCGGGTGAGCCATCGTCGGGCGCCTGCATGGAGAACACGCCCTTGAACACCTGCCGCCCCGGCTCGAGGTCGAGCAGCTGCGACCAGTACTCCTTGTAGGGCGGGCCAGCCATCCCGATCTTCGTGTAAGCGCGCGTCTTCTGGGTCGCGTGCATCGTGAATTGAATCGAGTAGGTGTGGCCCTTCACGAGCGCCAGGTCGCGGTTCCGAAGCTGCGCGTCCCAGCGATTCACGCCGACGCTCTTGACGTTCACGCACAGCTCGCCCCCCTCCACGCTGGCCTCGCCGTCGCCCGGCTCCGTGAACGACGTCGTCCACGGCAGGCTCTTGCCGTCCTTGAAGGTGCTCTTCGCGATCAGGTTGTGCCCCGACAGCGGCGGTGGGTTCACGCCGGGAGAGCCGTTCGTGGGAGGGTCGTTCCAGCCCGAGAGCTTCGACTCTCCGGACGACGTGGTGGCGGTGAGACCACCCCCGGCGGGCGGCGGCGTCGCTTGCTGGGAGGCGCACGCGAGCGCAGCGGCAGCCAGGAGGACGGCCAGGCACTGGCCAAACCGGGGGGCGATTTTGGAGGTCATGGTGGTGCGTAAGAAATCACGACACGCGCCACCGGCGCAAGTGCCCGCCGGGTCGGGGTCGGTCGGGGATCTCGCCATCGTTGACGCTGCGGGATGCCGTCGGCTATACGCCACCCTCAATGGAGGTGTCGAACGAGCAGGTGCGGCGGGCGGTGCTGTCCCTGGTGGCGTTCGTGCTGTCGGTGACCGTTCACGAGTTCGGGCACGCGTTCGTCGCCGATCGCCTGGGGGACCGCCTGCCGCGCGCGCAAGGGCGGGTGACGTTGTCGCCGCTCGCGCATATCGACATCCTGGGAACCCTGGTGATCCCGCTGATGGCGGTCTTCATGTCCGGCGTTCCGTTCATCGCGTGGGGCAAGCCCGTCCAGACGAACCCGTCGGCGATGACCACGCGCCTGCCGCGCGCGACCGCCAGCCTGCTGGTCTCGCTGGCCGGGCCGTTCATGAACCTCGTGCTGGCGGTGCTGGTGTCAGTCGGGTTGATCGCGGCGGCGAAGACCGGTCACCTGAGCCTGACCATCGCCACGGCGGTCATCCGCTTCGTCGTGGTGCTGAACATCAGCTTGATGTTCTTCAACCTTCTGCCGATCCCGCCCCTCGACGGCGCCTCGATCCTCGCGGTCATCCTGCCGGTCCGCTTTCACGGCGCGTTGAACGTCATGCGCCGCTGGGGGATGCTGGCCATCATGCTGTTGTTCGTGACCGGCCTCGGCGCCGTGCTGATGGAGCCGGCGCAGATCCTGGCGGGGGCCTGGGCGCGCTTCCTGATGGGATTCGTGCCGGTATGAACGAGGTTCAAGGCAGCGAGTCGTATCGCGTCGCGCTCCCGGAGTTCGAGGGCCCGCTCGATCTGTTGTTGCACCTGTGCAAGACGCACGAGATCGACATCGTGCAGTTGCCCATCGCGTTCATCACCGAGAAGTACCTCGAGTACCTGGACGTGATGCAGTCGCTCTCGGTGGATCTCGCGGCGGACTACCTGGTGATGGCGGCGACGCTGGCTTACCTGAAGTCGCGTGAGCTCGTCCCCATGCCCGAGCCGCTGGAGGCCGCCGAGGAGGAGGGGGAAGAGTCGGCCCTCGATCCGCGCGAAGAGCTGATCCGCCGGCTGCTCGAGTACCAGAAGTACAAGAACGCCGCCGCGCAGCTCGGCGAGCGCCCCATCGAGGGGCGCAACATCTTCGGCAGGGGCATGGACATCGAGGGCGACGGCGGGCCCGCGCCGCTCGCCGATCACTCCGTCTGGAAGCTGATCGAGGCGTTCGGGCGGCTGCTGGAGAAGGCCGGACCGAAGGTCACCCACGAGGTGATGTTCGATCGGGTGTCCATCAGCGCCCGGATCAACCAGATGATCGACAAGCTCGAGGCGAAGGCGGGCTCGTTCCGCTTCGACGAGCTGTTCGACCTGTCGCTCCCGGAGGCGGAGCTGCGCAGCCAGCTGGTCGTGACCTTGCTGGCGATCCTCGAGCTGGCCCGGCTGAAGGTCATTCGCGTGCTGGCCTCGGATGACGACGAGACCCTGTTCATCGCGCAGGTCGAGGGCGCGGCGTTGCAGGAAGCGCGGCGCGCGAAGGTCAGCTCGGACGATGAGTCGGTGCTCGACGAGGAGCCTGTGGCGGCCGGCGAGGTGGTCCCCGAGGGGGAAGTCATCTCCGAGGGCGAGGTCGTGACCTCGGGCGAGGCGATCGAGCCGCCGGCGGCTGTCGACAGCGAGGAGATCCATGAAAAAGCGTAAGCGTGATGCGGCAGAGAGGGCCGCGGGTGGGACGTCCGCGTCCGCCGAAGCACCTTCCGGGGGCAGCGCGTCCGAGGTAGCCGCGGCCGATGGCGCCTTGGCCGACGCCGCTGGCTCGCCTGAGGGGGAGCCTGCCGCCCCGGAGCTCGCGGCGGATGCGGTCCCGCTGGACACGGCCGACGTCGACGAGAATTCCTCAGGCACCGTGTCCGGCGAGATGGCCACGAACGACTTTGCCTTCCCCGACGGGGAGCTCGGGGAGGACTCGGAGCTGGACGTCGAGCCGGTCGATGTCCCGGAGGGCGAAACGGGCGGTGTGACAGACGCTGATCCGGGCGACGAGGGGATGCTCCCGAAGGAGGCGTCCCGCATCCAGAGCATCCTCGAGAGCCTGTTGTTCGCGGCGGATCGACCGCTCGGCCTCGGCGATCTGAAGCGCCTCCTCGGCGAGCGCGACGCGAAGCCGATCACCGAGGCGCTCGATGAGCTGCGGCAGCGCCGCGCCGACAGCGGCATCCAGCTCGTCTCCGTCGCGGGTGGCTGGCAGCTGCGGACGCACCCTGCCAACGGCTCGTGGGTGGCCAAGCTGGTGGCCGGACGCCCGCAGCGCCTGTCGCGGGCGATGATGGAGACGCTGGCCATCGTCGCCTATCGCCAGCCCATCACGCGGCCGGAGATCGACGAGATCCGCGGGGTGGACTGCGGGCCAGTGTTGCGGACGCTGCTCGATCGAGGTCTGATTCGCGTGATCGGCAAGAAGGAGGAGGTCGGCCGGCCGATGCTCTACGGTACGACGCCCGAGTTCTTGAAGACGTTCAGCTTGAAGGATCTCACCGAGCTCCCCACGCTGCGCGAGTTTCACGAGCTGGGCGCCGCCGAGCGCGCCGAGGTCGACGCAACGCTGCCGGCGTCCGCGGCGGGGCAGGGCGCGGCGGCGCCGTCAGGCGATGGCGATCCGATTCGTCCCTCGACCGTCGAGCTGCCCCAGGCCGACCCAGCCGAGGAGGACGCCCTGTTCGAGGAGCTCGATCGGGCCACGGAGGCGGCCACGCGCGCCACCGCCGCTCCCCAAGACGCCAACGCCAACGCCGACCCCAACACAGAGGCCGACTCGGCCGCCGGCACCGAATCGGTTCAGGCATCGACAGAGGTGCCCTGATGGCTTCGATGCGCTTGCAGCGCTACCTGTCACAGTCGGGTATCTCGTCCCGTCGTCGCGCCGAACAGCTCATCGCCTCGGGAACCGTGAAGGTCAACGGCAAGGTGGTCACCACGCCCGGGGTGGTGGTGGCCGAGCGCGATCGCGTCGAGGTCGACGGGAAGCGCGTGCTGCGCGTCGATCCCGTTTATCGGGTGCTCTTGAAGCCGCGCGCGTGCCTCGCGACCCTGGGCAACTCGGGTGATCGGCCCACGCTGCGGCGTTATCTGCACGACCCCGAGCCCGGGATGGCGGTGGTGGCGCCGCTCGATTTTCCCGCCGAGGGGGTCGTGCTGTTGACCACCGACGGAGAGCTGGCGGACGCGATCTCGAAGCGGCGCCAGAAGGTGCCCATGACGTATCACCTCAAGTTGCAAGGGGCCGTGGGCGAGGACGAGCTCGCCCGGCTGGCGCGTGGATGGCGTTGGGAGGACGTCCCCGTGAAGCCCTTGGCCGTGGAGGCGCTGGCCACGACCGGCAAGAACACGTGGATTCAGATGGTGGTGACCGAGATCCGGCCGCGGGCATTGAAGGCGGCCGGGGATCTCCTGCGGCACTCCGTCCTGAAGATCTCCCGGGTGCGGCTCGGCCGTATCTCGTTCGAAGGCCTGGAAATGGGGGGTTGGCGAGACCTGTCGAAGAGCGAGGTGGCCGAGTTGCGCCAGAGCGCGGGGCTCTCTGGCTGATGGCGCAAGGTGGGATAAGGTAGTCCAAATACCGCTGGAAGGAAGTGATCTCGGCCCGATTTTTTTTGCAGGCGCGAAGAAATCTCCCCTTGAAAAGCGCTTTGGGGCCCACGACGTGGTAAATGACGGTTGTTAGCAAGGGGTAGGGGACTCGCCGGGTGGACTCTCTGGGATCTGCGCATCATCCGGCGAAATTGGTCTGCTGAAACTCGCGCGGTCTCTGACAGGTGTCTCGATGGGCAAGCGACTCTACGTAGGGAATCTCTCTTTCAACGCCACGGAAATGGACTTGCGCGACTTGTTCGCGGACTCGGGCACGGTCGCCGAGGCCAAGCTCGTCATGGATCGGGATACCGGTCGTCCGCGTGGCTTCGGATTCGTCGAGATGTCGACGGACGCCGAGGCGGCAACGGCGATCAGCAACCTGAACGGACGTGAGTTCATGGGCCGACCGTTGACGGTCAATGAAGCCCAGGAGCGCTCGGGCGGCGGCGGCGGCGGCGGTGGTCGCGGCGGCGGCGGCGGCGGTGGTCGCGGCGGCGGTGGCGGCGGCGGCGGTCGCGGCGGCGGTCGCTGGTAGCAGTCGAACGGGAACCGCTCTCGGTTCCCCCAGACGGTCCTCGAGGACCTCGGTGAGGGCGTGGTGACTCGGCACTCGAGACACCGCGCCCTTTCTTCGTTTGGCCCGTGAGGACCGGCCTGCCGCCGCGGACCGCGACGTGCGCGAGCGGGTCAGGGACCGGGGCGCGTGAGCCGCGTGAGGGCCGCCTCCGAGATGAAGCGCAGGCGTCCTTCGCCCTCCGCGCGGAGCGCCCCGGCGGAGTCGCGGATCTCGGCGCGAGCGTCCGCGCCGCGCGCATCGGACGCAACGATCGTCCCGGTGATCGCGAGCTGATCACCCGCCTGGAGCGCGCCCAGGAACCGAACCCGTAGCTCGGTGGTGAGCGGCAACTTGTCGAGCAAGCCGTACACCGCCCAGGCCATCGCCTCGTCGAGCAACGTGGAGGTGACGCCGCCGTGAAGGATGCGCCCGTAGCCGCCGAGGTGCAGCTCCGGCGTGTAGGCGCATACGACGGTGTCGTCGGCCCGCTCGAACACCAGACGCAGCCCGTGCGGGTTGTCGGGGCCACAGGCGAAGCAGTCTCGGAAGCCGAACCGCCGGGCGATGGGGAGCGCCGCCGAGGTCAATACACCTCGACCTCCCTCGAGGCGACGACGCTGTTCGAGCGGACGCGGCCCTTTCGAGGAGGTTCGCCCCGGGCGGTGGAGGAGACGGTCATGGAAACGACCGATCAATAACAGGTTCTCGCTGGGGCTGCGACCGCGCCTGGCCGGCGGCGGCGCTTCCTTCCCGCGCGGCCATCACGGTCACTTCGTTCTTGTTGTGAGTCAGGTGCTTGATGCGAAAGCGGGGAACACCCGCCTCGATCAGGGCCTCGCGCACGGACGCGAGGACTCCGTAGCCGTCGCGGCCCTTGAACTTCACGGTGACGACCGCCTTGCGGGCGAGCGTGGCCCCGACCCACCCTCGAATGAGCGCGAGAGCGCGCGCCGGCTCGCAGACCACGTCGGACAACAACCAGTCGACCTCGGCGGCGGGCTGGTAGGTGAAGGCGTTCCCCACGATCATGGTCAGCCTCGGGTTCGCGAGCAGCGACGCGGCCAGCGGCGCGCGGTCGACGGCGATCACGCGCGCGCCCCGGCGGAGCGCCGTGTAGCTCCAGCCGCCAGGCGCTCCACCGAGGTCCACGCAGAGCTCTCCGGGCGCCGGCGCCTCACCCATCCATTGAAACGCCTCCTCCAGCTTTCGGTAGGCGCGCGAAGGCGGCCGCCGGTCGTCGGTCACGGGCGCGATGCCACCCGGCCAGGGGGCCACGAGCCAACCGCCGTGTGGGAGGGGCTCTGGCGCGGTGATCGACAGGTAGCCGCGCTCGCGCTCCACGAGCAGGAATTGGACGACCACCGCCAGCTCGCCGAAGCTCGGCGCGGCCTGGGGCGCCAGACGGTAAGCCCGCGCGGCGCGCTTGCGACGTTGCCGCAGCAGCGACAGCGTCTGTTCCGCGACCAGCGTGGCCCTGCCGGCGAGCCCGGGATCGGCGCCGGTGGGGGCGAACGCGTGCCACGTGAATGCCCCATGCCGGCGCGCGCGATCGTCGATCGTTGCCTCGACGAGAGCGTAGCAACGCTCGGCGAGGCCCGACACGCTGGTCGCGCGAACCTCGCGCGCGTCCGGAAGTTGCTGGCGGGCGAACACCGGATCGCAGGCGGGCGAGCCGGGCTGGGGCTCGTCGGCGATCACCAGGCCCGGGGTCTCGCTGACCACGTGCGGTCTCCAGCTCGCCGGGAGCTCCTGGACGAGCGCCAGCTCGAAGCCCGGAGTCGCGAGGAGGAGCCGCCGGGCGGGGTCGCCGTCAGGCACGCGCGGCGTCTCGGGTCGCGTCCAGATAGGGCGCGGACATCATGAACGCCACCAGCGCGCGCAGCGCCGGCGTGCGCAGGAACGCCATTCGGCGCTGGCGCTCAGGCGGTCGTGGGGTTGGCGCGTGCGAGCCTGGTTCGTTCGCGCCGTCCCGCGGCCCGGTCTGCTCCTGGCGATGGAGCGCCCGCAGGGCGGCGAGGGGGCTGCGGCAGGCGAGGAGGGCGAAGCGAAGGGCGGCCCGCTCTGCGGCGACCCGGAACGTGGTCCAGCCCGACAGCAGCGCCTGCCCGCTCGCCAGATCGCTCGCGACGAGCGCGCGGGAGGCAGGGCCGACCAGGGCGGCCGCGCGATCAGGGCTCGCGAGCTCGGTCGCCGCCGCGAGGCCGAGCGGCGATTCCGGCGCGGCGCCTCCCGCGAGCGCGGCGCTCGCTCCCTGGAGCAGCGCCGCGATATCTCCGCGCTCGCCGGACGTCACGGCCTCGATCAGGGCGATCCCGCCCCGCAAGCGATCGAGGGCGCGCGCGACCGAGAAGACGAGCTCCTCGCCCGGTAGAACGAGCGCGCTCGCGGCGATGCTGATGTTCGCCGGGCGGGTGGCTCGCACGGTGACGTCGACGTTCCCCGTCAACTCTTGGCCCGCCGGGGCCAGGTCGATCAGTGAGAGGCCGAACGGGGGGGCGCCCATGGTCTTTCCGAGCGCATGCAGGAGCTCCCGCCGCTCGGTCGATAGACCGAGCTCGCCGCCGCCGGTCGCGCGGCCGGCGAGGGGGCCGAATCCCGCCAGGCCGTGCGCGAGCGAGCCGAGGGCGCGCCGCAAGGGCGCCGCGGCACCCCCGACGCCGGGGTCATCGCACGCACCGGCGAGCGCGAACGCGCCGGGCGACGGAACCGGAGCGAGGCCCAGCTCCGCCACGCGCCTCGCGGCGGCGCCTTCGCTGTCGCCGTCGCCGCTCTCCAGAAAAGCGACGATGGCGTGAAGCGCGCGCGCCAACGCGACGTCGGCGCGCGCGTCGGCGAGCCAGGCCAGCGCTCGTGCCGCGCCGCCCTCGACCGCGGCTGGGTCGTCGCGCAACATCGCCGCGAGCGCCTCGCCGATCGAGGTTCGCGGGTCGGCGCCCCCGCCCGCGCCGTCAGCGCCGGGGAGCACCGCCACCGCTGCAGCGAGCGCGGCCTCGGTCGCGGCGCGATCGAGCGATGGCGACGCCGTGGACAGCCGCAGCGCCAGCTCGGCCAGCGCCTCGGCGGCGGCGCGGGGATTCGCGACCGCGTCTCCCAGCTCCACGCGGGCGCCAGGGCGAGCGGCGTCAGGCCGGCCGAGCGCCGCGCCCATCGCCAGCCGGAGGCGTAGCGCGAGGGGTGCCTGGGCCAGCTCTCCCGTGCGCTCGATCTCCTCGGCCACGTCGGCGACGTCCCGGAACCGTCCCCGCGACCAGAAGCCGAGCGCCAGCCGAAGCGCGGTCAGCGCCAGCGCCGGGTCGAGGTCCGAGGACTTCAGAAACGCGTCGAACGCGCGCGGCTCGTCGTGCAGGCGATCCTGGAGGATCTCGCCCTGTCGATAGAGAACCTGTGCGCGTCGGGTCGGCTCCCAGTACAGGCGGGACAGGCGGTCACACGCGGTCGCGGCCTCCTCGAACAACCCGACTTGTTCATAGACCTCGACCGCGCGCTCCAGCGCGGCCACCCGGCCGCCATCTTGCGCCAGGATGAGCTCCACGTGGTGGCGGGCGGCGCCCCAGTCCCCGAGGCCGGCGTAGACGTCCGTGAGCTGCTGGCGGGCGTCGAGTGTCCCCTCCATGGCATCGAGCGGCAGCAGCCGCAGCACCTCTTCCCAGCGTTGGGCGGCGGTCGCGAGGTCGCCCCGCGCCGCGGCGATCTCGGCCAGCGCTTGCCGCGCCTCCCGCTGGAGGGGATCGAGGATGGCGAGCTCGCGATAACAAGCCTCGGCTTCCGCGGCATCGCCGGCGACGCGAGCGAGCACCGCGCGCCGCTGCACCAACGTCTCGCGGGGAATCAGCTCGGCGGCGCCCGAGGCGCGTTCGACGCGCGCGTACAGCTGCCGCGCTTGCTCCCACTCGCGGGATCGAAAAGCCAGGTCGGCCCGGCCGACGAGGGCCCTGACGTGGTCAGGCGCAAGGCGCAGCGCCTCGTCGAGGTCGGCGCCCGCCGCGCGCTCGTTCCCTCGGGATAGCAGGAGCCGCGCGTGCGCGACCAGGAAGTCCGCGCGCTGGGCCGGCTGCGCGGCGACCTGGGTGCCGCGCCAGTAGGCATCCTCGGCGCGTTCCAGATCGCCCGTGGACTCCGCGACCCGGCCGAAGCTGGCGTAGGCGGCACGCTGGCGCTCCGGCGGCAAGTGATCGAAGCCGCGGACGAGGTCGACGAGCGCGCCGACGCGCGCCTCGGGATCCGCAACCGTCGCGTACACCGCCGCGGTCTTGCGGGTGATGCTGCCAGAGCCCATGCCCTCGGCGGCGTTCGGAACCGCCGGCGCGTGCGAGCGCGGAGGCTCGAGTCGGGCGGTGCGCTCCGACAGCGCGCGGGCACGAGGCATGTCGCCGGCCGCCACGGCGCGGGTGATGAGCTCTTCGAGCGCTCGTTCCATCTCGACCACGTCGCCCAGCAACTCCCCGAGCTCGACGCGAAGCTCGAGGGCGCGGTCGGCGCTCGCGTCGAGCGAAACCTCGCGAAGCGTGTCGAGCACGACGAAGTCCTCGGCCCCGAGCACACGCATGAGCTCCGCAACCTCGGCGTAGAGCACGCCGCGCCCGGAGGGATCGGTCGACTCGGCCAGGTGGTCCGCGATCAGCGTGGCGGCCGTCTCGCGATCGCCCACCTTGAGCGCGCGCGCGATGGCCTCCACGGTCGGCGCCTTCGAGCCGCCGCCGCCGGCAGGCTCCGTCGGGTGGGGCGAGGAGGCGGAGCGCGCGGGCGCACGGCACGCGGCGGCGGCCTCGCGGGCGAGCCGCGCGTCCTCGGATTCGCCCCGCGCCGCGGCGCAGGCAGCGGCCTTGGTGAACAGCGCCGCGGCAACATCCCGATCATCCGCTTCGCGCGCGCCGATCGCGGCGTAGAGCCATCCGGGCACGAAGTCGGGCCAGCGCCTCGTCAGCTCTCGGGCTCGGACCCGGAGCTCGGGAGTCACCGCCGCGGCGCACAGCGCGGCGAGACGAGCTTGCACCGCGCAGTCGTCGGGGCGCGACACGGCGAGCTGCCGGTAGCCGAGCTCCGCGGCGCGCACGTCGCCCGTGAAGAGCTTCTCCTCGGCGCTGGCGAGGGCGTCGTCCAGCCGTTCTCCTTCGAGCCACGAGCCGGGGCCGTGCGCCGACGCGGACGCGCCGGCGCCGACCTCGCCGACGGCCTGCGCCGGATCCAGGGGATCAGCGGGCTCTGACGCGGAGGTGAACGCCAGCCGCAGCTCTCCGGCGTGGGTGAACACCGACCGCAGGGTCGCCGGGGTCAGATCTGGCAACCGCCAGCCCCAGGCGACCAGGGAGGACACGAGCGCCAGGTCCAGGGGCGCGATGTCGATCGCGCCGCCCGCCACCGCGAGGTGTGCGGCGCCGCGGCATGCGCTGGCGAGCGCGCGGGCCAGGGAAGCGCCGACCAGCGGCGCAGGCACCGGCAACGCGCCGAACAGGCGCACGTCGCCGAAGAACACGCGAACCCGCCGCGTGCCCGTGGCGCCGGGCTCCACGGCCAGGCGGAGCGTGAACGGCGCCTGGCGATCTCCGATCCTGACGCGTCCGCCGATCCAGGGGGCGTCCTTGCCGAACCAGACCCGGAGCTCCTCGAAGCCGCTCGCGGCCAGCGCGCAGCGATCGAGCCCGGCTTGAAGACGCGCGGGATCGGTCGCCAGCGTGGCGGCCCGGAAGGCGAGCCGCTGCGTCTGCAAGTGGGCCGTGGCGTCGTCGAAGGGCGCGGCGCCATCGTCGGACTCGTCGCCGTTGGCGACCATCGGGCGTGCCGCAGCGACCCGCGATCCGTCGAGCGCGAGCCCGTCCACGCGGACCCAGCCAAGGTCGAGATCGGTCGCCGGCCCCGGCGGCCATGGCAGCCGGAGGCTCGTCTCGCCGACCGTCAGCGTGAACGCTGTCGGGACCGATTCGCGCAAGTCCATCCCGCGCGAGATGCTAGTACCTCGGACGCGAAATGCCTATCCTGGCTCGCCTGAGCTCGTCTGAGCTCGTCTGAGCTCGTCTGAGCTCGCCTGAGTCGCCTGACTCGCTGAGCTCGCCTGGCTCGCCTGAGCTCGTCTGAGCTCGTCTGAGCTCGTCTGAGCTCGCTGAGCTCGCCTGGCTCGCCTGAGCTCGCTGAGCTCGTCTGAGCTCGACGCCAAGCGGACTTCGTCGCACGCGATCCACGTTACGCGCGGATCGGGCCCCGCGTCTTCAACGGGGGTGGTGGCCGCGCGTGCCTTTTTGCGGCGCGTAGCCTGCGGTTGATGTCGATTGCAGGCTACGCGCCGCAAAAAGGTTCAAGCGGCCTGCGGCGCCCGCACGAGCGGCAACGGTTGGCGCCGCGCGAAGGTCGGGTCGCGTTCGTTCGGTGGCACCAAGAGCTCGGCCGCAAGGAAATTGGTGAGGCGTCACGTCGTGGTCGAGGCGTGGGCTGTGCCCGGGCGGGAGCGGTCGAGGCGTGGGCTGTGCCCGGCGGGAGCGGTCGAGGCGTGGGCTGTGCCCGGCGGGAGCGGTCGAGGCGTGGGCTGTGCCCGGGCGGTCGTGGTCGAGGCGTGGGCTGTGCCCGGGGGGAGTGGTCAGGGCTTCGGATTGGGCCCCGGGGCAGCGTCGATTCCGTACAATCGCCGGCCGCGCCGCCCGCCGAAGAATCCGACGAGGACCAGGGCGCACGAGATCCCGACGACCGCCACGATGATTGGCTCACCGACCATCGCCGAACGCAGTCGCTGGGCGAGGTCCGCGCTGGCGATGTCGGATCGGCCGCCTGCATTCTGGAGGATGGCCAGGGCCAGCAGGTCAGCCCCGCGCGCGGCGTAGTCGCGCATCAGCGAAAGGTAGACGGGGAGGGTTCCCAGGCGATAGACGATCACCAGCCCCGCCGTCAGCAGGGACAGCAGACGCCCGTGCCTGTCCCGCGACAACACCGCCGCGGTCGCGTAGAGACCGAACAGCGAAAGCAGGACCTCGCTGGCAGCCTCCACGCGCACCGCCGTCCGATGCGGCGCCACCGTCGCCAGCCGCACCGCCGCCAGCCGGCGGCTGAGATCGATCTCGGTGTCGGTCGTGCTCGAGGTGTTGGCGACGATGGCCAGCACCACCGCTGGATCGCGCAGCTTCAGCATGCCGAGGACCAGCGAATAGCCGCTGGCCAACAGCATCACCGAGCCCAGGACCAGGACCCACGTCGGTCGCGTGGTGGGCGGCTGCGCGCGCAAGAAACACTTAGGACGGAGAGCGGTGTTGCGCCATCGGGTCGCCCACACAGGGTTCGTAGGGCACCGGAGCTTGCCCGTCGTCATAGCGCAGAACGGTGTGGTTGACTGTGATGCGGCCCGCCGCCTTCTCTTCCAGGCAACGGCTCTTGACCCAGTGGGTGAGCACCTCGTTCCACTTCACGAGCTCGGCGTCACGTTGCAGCTCCGCCTTCTTGCTCTCGAGCTCCTTCGGATCGGGATCCTTGCGCTCTTTGAGGCGCACGACCACGAAGCTCCCAGCCACCTCCACGGGACCGGCGAGCGGGGACTCGGGGCGGAGCTCGAAGGCCGCCTTGGCCAGCTCGGGAGAATCGCCGATCTGTTCGACCACGGAGCCCCGGCGCGCGAACAGCCCCGTCTCCTCGGCGCGCGCGTCCACCGCCAGCGCCTGCTTGCCGGGCTTGGCGGCGGGCTTCGCCGGTACCGTGGGCGTGGGCTTGGTCTCCCCGTCGCCTTCCGCCGCCGGTGGACCCGGGAACAGCTGCTTGAACGTCTGCCCAGGCGCCAGCTTCGCTACGGCCAGCGCGCTCTCGGCCCGCTGCCTGGCGATGGCAACCGCCTTGTCCTGGCGCAGCCGCTCCTCCGCGAGGTCAGCCTTCACGGCGTCGAAGCTCAAGGTGCCCTGGCGCGCCCCCGAAGACACGTAGAGGCCGAAGGTGTCCCCCTTCTTGAAGGGACCCACGATGGCCCCCGGCTTGGCGGCCAGGACCTTCTCCTCGTCGGCGTCGAGGAGGCCCAGCGTTCCTTTGCGCTTCCAGCCCAGATCTCCGCCGCGGGCGCGACCATCCTCGTCATCGGACAGCTCGCGCGCGAGCTTCGCGAACGACTCGCCCTTGGCCGCGCGGGCCACGAGGGCGTCGGCCCGCTTGCGGGCGGCGGCCTCGTCCGTGGGGGGCGCTGGCTTGATCACCAGCTCACGGATGCGCGCCTCGGCCGGGACCTCGTTGTACAGCGCCTTGCGCTGATTGAAGGTCTCCTTCAGCTTGGCCTCGTTGAGCTTCACGTAGGCGGCGATCTCCTCCGGCGTGGGCTCCGCCTCGCCCTCGTACTTGCGGGACGGGAAGCGCACGTACTCCAGATTGATCTGGCGATTCTTCGCCTCGAAGGCAGTCTTGATCTCCTCGGGCGACACGCGTACCGACGCCCGCATGAAGTCACGAACCTGGGTGGCCAGGAGCTCGCGCTGCTGCTGCTGGATGAACCGCTCCGGCGAGAGCCCGAGGTCGTAGAGCGCGAAGTTCTTGAACTGATCGTAGTTGAAGACGCCGTCCTTCTGGAGGCGCGGGATGGTGCGTGGGACGCCGAGCGCGACGATCTTCGTCTCGACGAGCATCTTGTTCACGTCCTCCTCGCCGACGTCGAAGCCCAGCCGCTGCCCCTCGGCGGCCAGCAACTCGCGCTCGATGAGGCGGTCCATGACGGCCTCCTTGAAGCGTCGAGCCTTCAGGAACTGCGGCGCCTGGTTGCCGCCCCCCATCAGGCGGAAGGCGTAGGTGTACGCCTGCGTCGACACCGTCTCGCCGCTGACGTGCGCGGCGGATTCGTCACCGCCCATCGCGCCTTCACAACCACTGCCGCCCCCGCGTGACTGGGGGCCGAAGTTGATGATGAAGACTGCGATGACGATGCCGAACAAAATATAGATGAGCAGCGACTGCGACGACTTACGCATCTGCTCGAGCATGAACGGGCCTCCGGCTGGCTTTCGGGGTTGGGCAATAGGGGTACGAGAAGCGCGCGCAATCTACCATCAAGCCCGCGATACGCGAAGGCCAGAGTTTCCCTTTCGACTCGCCGCTACCCCTCCCGAACGCCCAAGGGTGGGAGGGCGCGGGACATCCGCCACGGCGCTACTCGACCCAGATGACGCCGGCCATGCCGGTGCCGTCGTCGGCGCCGTGGAACTCACAATAGAATGGGTAGAACCCGGCCGTCGGAAACGCGAACGTGGCCGTTGTCCCGGACTTGGTTTCAGTGATCGGGCTCGCCACGGTTCCCCGCGACGACGGATGCAGCCAGTGCGAGCCGAAGTCGAAGCTTGCGCTCGCCGGCTCGAACGTCACCGAGGTCCCCGCGGCCACCTTCAGGCAATTCGGGGCGTACGCGAAGCTACCGGCCACGATGCCGCCGTACTGGATGGTGGCGCCCGTCGTGGTGTACTGGCTGGCATCGTCGCAAGGTTTGAAGTCCATGAAGGCGCTCGCGCTGCTACCGCCCGTCCCGCTTCCTCCCGAGGTGCCGCCGGCGCCGCCGGAGGCTCCGGAAGAACCTGCCGCGCCGGAGCCCCCCGTCCCGGTCTTCGTCGAGGAGGACGAACCACATCCCAGGGCGGTCAGGATCAGGCACGCCGCCCACACGGGACCCATCTGCAGACAACCAATGCGGATCATGGACACTGGACACCTCCGGAAGCGTGAAAGATACCCAGATATTGGCCACGCCGGCGCCCATTGTCACCCCCTGATCGGACAAATCAATCCGCGTTTCGGGTCGCGGGGTGTTCGTCGTCATGGTAAAAGCACGCACCGCCGACTCTTCACAAGCCCCCAAGATCTTTCCGACTTTTCGACAAAGAACGCAATGCTGCTGGACTGGGTCTATGGACTCTTTTCGAACGATCTCGCCATCGATCTCGGGACGGCGAATACGCTGACGTTCGTCCGGGGCAAGGGGATCGTGTCGAACGAGCCCTCGGTGGTGGCGGTGCAGCGCAACGGAAACGGCACCAAGAAGGTGCTGGCGGTGGGCAAGGAGGCCAAGGAGATGCTCGGGCGAACGCCCGGAAACATCGTGGCCGTCCGCCCCATGAAGGACGGTGTCATCGCCGACTTCGAGGTGACCGAGGCGATGTTGCGGTACTTCATCACGCGGGTTCACAACCGGCGGACCCTGGTCAAGCCGCGGATCATCATCGGTGTGCCCTCGGGGATAACGGAGGTCGAGAAGCGCGCCGTGCGAGACTCCGCGCTGGCGGCGGGCGCGCGCGAGGTCTACCTCATCGAGGAGCCGATGGCGGCGGCCATCGGCGCCGGGCTCCCCGTCACCGAGCCGAGCGGCAACATGATCGTCGACATCGGCGGCGGCACCACCGAGGTGGCCGTGATCTCCATGGCCGGAATCGTCGTGTCGAAGTCGATCCGCGTGGCGGGCGACAAGCTGGACGAGGCGATCGTCGCGTTCATCAAGCGCAAGTACAACCTGCTCGTGGGTGAGCGCACCGCCGAGATGATCAAGAAGCAGATCGGGAACGCGTACGCCGTCGACGAGGTCTCGACGATGGAGATCAAGGGGCGTGACCTGGTCGCGGGGATCCCGAAGACGCTGGTGGTCAACAGCGACGAGGTCCGCGAGGCGCTGTCCGAGCCCGTGAATCAGATCGTGGATGCCGTCCGCTCCGTGCTCGAGCGGACGCCGCCGGAGCTGGCGGCGGACATCGTCGACCGCGGCATCGTGCTCACGGGCGGCGGATCGCAGCTGAAGAACCTCGACGTGTTGCTGCGCGAGGAGACGGGGCTGCCGGTGATGGTGGCGGACACGCCGGAGTGCGCGGTCGTGCTCGGCACCGGGCGGGCGCTCGACGAGTTGAACCTGCTCCGCGAAGTTGCGCTGCAGTGATCTTCACGAACGGCAAGCGCCTCCGCGAGGGGGCCGTGGTGACGGCGATGCTGATCCTGTCGCTGGTGGCGCTGCGTATGAGCGCGAAGGATCCGGGAGAGCTGTCCACGCTGGATCGGGGCATCCTGGGCGTCGTGGCGCCGGCGCAGGCGGCGATGTCCACGGTGGCGCGCGCCATCGGGAACGTGGTGGGGCGCTACGCGGAGCTCACCCACGTGCGGACCGAGAACGAGCACCTGCGCAGCGAGAACACCCGCCTGCGCGCCGAGCTGATGGAGACGAAGCGGGTCGCCGCCGAGAGCGGGCGCTACCAGCGGCTGCTCGGCCTGCGCGACATGACCCCGGCCGAGACGCTGTCCGCGCGGGTGATCAGCATCGACGCCTCGCCCTACTTTCGCGTCGCGCGCGTCGAGATCGATCGCGGCGAGGGCCTGGTCAAGCGGGGCATGCCGGTCCTGACGCCGGAAGGGGTGGTGGGACGGATCAACCGCGTCTCGGGGGACACGTCCGACATTCTGCTTGCCGTGGATCCGCGGTCATCGATCGATGTGTTCATCCCGAGGACGGGGGGACGCGGGGTCCTGCGCGGCAAGGCGGGCGAGAACGGCTATCACTCGACCATCGAATATCTGGTCCGTGGCGAGCAGGCCCGCGAGGGTGATCTCGTCGTGACGAGCGGGCTGGGCGGAACCTTCCCGCGCGATCTGGCCGTCGGCAAGATCTCGCACGTGGTGCCGAACCCGTCGGGCCTGTATCAGGAGGTCGAGGTCGCGCCCGACGTGGACTTCGCGCGGCTGTCGGAGGTCCTGGTGGTCGTGGCGCCGCCGCCGACCCCGGATCCGGACGCCGCCGGGCCAGCCAGCCGCCGGCCGCCGCCGCAGCCTGCGCACGGACCCACGGTGTACCGATGACGCGGGAGCGACGGTGTACGAAGGAGGTGGCGTGCGCTCGCTGCTGACGCTGCTGGTGGCCTACCTGCTGCTGGTGCTGCAGTCGACTGTGCTGGAGCTGGCGCCGGTGAGAATGGCGGCGCCGAGCCTGGGGCTGCTTGTGGTCTTGTACGTGGGCGTCTCCGGGAAGTGGGCGATCTCCTCCGCGTCGATTGTCGCGCTGTGCACGGGCTACTTGCTCGACCTGGTCTCGGGGGCCCCGCAGGGCGTGCACGCGCTGGTGTTCATCTTGATCGTGGTCATCGCCCGCGCGCTGTCGACGCGGGTGGCGGTTCAGGGGTTCGTGCTGTCGGCGGCCACGTCGTTCGTGGCCAGCCTGCTGGCGTCGGTCCTGGTGATCATCGTGCGTGCTCGGGTCGCGCCCGAGGGCGGCTATGGCGGTCTGCGGGACGCCCCGCTGGAGGCGTTGCTGACGGCAGGGGCGGGGCCTATCGTGCTGGGGCTGTTGCGGCGCATCGACGGAAAGCTTGAATCGACGCGGGCCCGCGTGGGCCTTGGACGAGGAGCCCGATCGCGTGCGCTCGGGCGGGCCCAGCCGCCATGGAGATAACGGGGCAAGACGCAGAGCTGCCCGAGATCCGCCGCCGCGCGCGCGTGTTCGCGCTGTTCGCGATGGTGGTGTTCGTGGCGATCGCCTGCCGGCTGTTCTACCTGCAGGTGATCGAGGGTGACGCGTTCTACAAGCTGACGTCGGACAGCATCATCCGCACCGTCATCCGGCCAGCGGTGCGCGGCGAGATCCGGGATCGCAAGAATCGCGTCCTCGCGCGGATGCGCCCGGCGGCGAACATCTCGGTGCTGCCGCGCGAGCTGCCGGCCGAGTCATTCGAGAAGATCCGGGCGGCGCTGGCCCTCGGCCCCGAGGACGCGGCCGAGCTTTGGGATCGGATCCAGACCGAGAAGGCGTCGCCGTCGCGCGACAAGGAGCGTCCGCTGCTCGTGCAGGAGGACATCTCGCGGAGCGCCCAGGCCATCCTCGAGGAGGCGGCGCTGGACCTGCCCGGCGTTCGCCTCGACCACGTCATTCGGCGCGACTATCCCTACGGCCCGTTCGCGTCGCACGTGCTCGGGTACATGAACGAGATCTCGTCAGAGGAGCTGCGCGCCAAGAAGCAGGAGAGCTACCACCCCGGCGACCTGGTGGGGCGCGTCGGGATCGAGCGCCAGCTCGAGGGCTACCTGCGCGGCCGCACCGGCTTTCAGAAGGTGGTGGTCGACCGGCGCGGGGTCCCCAAGACGAACATTCGCGACCTGGTCGAGGGCGCCATCACGCAGGAGCCGATTCCCGGCAACAACGTGTTCCTGACCATGGACATGGACCTGCAGCGGCTGTCCGAGCGGGCCATGCGCAACGCGAGCGCGGGCGCCGCCGTCGTGGTCGACGTGGCGACCGGGCGCATCCTGGCGGCCGTGTCGAAGCCGGACTTCGACCCCAACGAGATGTCCGGGCACCTGTCGATGGAGGCGCAGGCGCGCATCCTGGCGGACCGGTTCCATCCGCTGCGTGACAAGGTCCTGAGCGAGACCTACTTCCCCGGGTCGACGTTCAAGGTCGTCACGGCGCTCGCGGCGCTCGAGGACAAGCTCATCTCGCCGGAGGAGCACACGAAGTGTCACGGCTTCTTCGAGATCGGAAAGCGGCGCTTCAAGTGCACGAAGACCCACGGCGTGGTGGCGCTCTACGACGCCATCGTCCAGAGCTGCAACGTGTACTTCTACGAGCTGGGCGCGCGGCCGGGCATGCTCGATCGGCTGTCGCGCTTCGGGACCGACATGGGCCTCGGCGCCCCCACCGGGTTGGGGATGAACGGCGAGGAGGCCGGGTTCATCGCCACCGAGGAGTGGTACCGCGAGCAGAAGCGCCTGAACCCGAAGAACGAGGGCTTTCAGGTGGGCCACGCCCTGAACGCGGCCATCGGCCAGGAGACGCGCGTGACCTTGTTGCAGATGGCGATGCTGTACGCCGCCATCGCGAACGGTGGCAAGCTTTGGCTACCCCAGATCGTCGAGCGAATCGAGTCTCCGACGGGGCAGATCCTGGAGGAGTTCCCGCCACGGGTGCGGCGCGAGCTATCGATTTCGGCGGACAACCTCGCGATCGTGCGGCAGGCTCTGGTGGGCGTGGTGAACGAGCCGAAGGGCACCGCATACAAGGCCCGTCCCGACGACGGGCTGGAGGTGGCCGGGAAGACCGGGACCGCGCAGGTGCGGCACATGGGCAAGCGGGGCGAACCGGTCTCCAGCTACGAACAGAACGACCACGCCTGGTTCGCCGGGTTCGCGCCGGCGGGGAATCCCCGCATCGCGTTCGCCGTCCTCGTCGAGCACGGCGGCCACGGTGGTGACGTGGCCGCGCCGGTCGCCATGGAGATCGCGCATGGCTACTTCGAGTCGGTGGCTCCCGCCGATCGGGCCGCTCCGCGTCTGGGCTTGCCCCGCCGGCGGCCCGGGCGCATCGTGTCGCCCGTGGCGGAGCCCCCGGTGCTCGACGCGAGCGATCTCGGCGTCGAGGACGACATCCCATGAAGGGGCTCGCCTGATGGCCTCGCGGGCGATCGCGTGGCGAAAGCTGCGCTTCCGCTTCGACTGGACGTTGACCCTCGCGATGTTGGCCATGGTGGCGCTCGGCCTCGTGAACCTCTGGAGCGCCCTGCAGGACCGCGGGCCGCAGCTGTTCTCGAAGCAGATATCGCTGCTGGCGCTCGGCCTGGGCGTCTTCCTCGCGGTGGCGGCGTTCGACTACCGGGCGATCAGCCGCATCGGGTACGTCCTTTACGGCGCGGGCGCGGCGTTGTTGGTCGCGGTCCTGCTGTTCGGGAGGGTCGTGGGTGGCGCGCGCCGCTGGTTCGATCTCGGGCCGGTGCACCTGCAGCCGTCGGAGCTGATGAAGGTCTTGATCATCGTGGCGCTCGGCAAGTACCTGAACGACTCCCCGGCGCTCGAGGGGAGGACGTTCCGGCACATGGCCATCCCGGTGGGCATCGTCAGCCTGCCCGTCCTGTTGATCGCGCGACAGCCGGACCTCGGGACAGCGTTCATGATCTTCCTGATCTTCATCACGGTGATGCTGACGGCGCGCCTCAAGCTGAAGACCCTGGCCGCCATAATGGGGATGGCGCTGATCTCGGCGTCGCCCATCTGGCGGTACGGGCTGCACGAATATCAGCGCAAGCGCGTCGAGGCCCTGTTGAACCCCGACTCGGCCGAGGCGTGGCAGTCGCGGCAGGCGCTGAACGCCATCGGCTCGGGGCGGTTCCTGGGCAAGGGGTTCCTGCAGGCGACGCAGATCCGCATCCGCCGCCTTCCGGCCCTGTGGACCGACTTCCCCTTCGCGGTGTGGGCCGAGGAGTGGGGATTCGTCGGGTGTCTCATCGTGCTGGCGGGCTATCTCATCCTCGTCCTGTGGACCTTGAAGATCGCGAGCGAGGCCCGCGATCGATTCGGGGCCACCGTGTGCGTTGGGGTGGGGGCGATGTTGTTCTGGCACGTGGCGGTCAACGTGGGCATGGTCATCGGCGTGCTCCCGGTCGTCGGGGTGACGCTGCCCCTCATCAGCTACGGCGGTTCGAGCGTGCTCACGATCATGGCGGCGCTGGGTCTGGTGATGAACGTGTCCATCCGTCGCTTCGCGTACTGACGATGGCGGCTGGGGCGGCGAATGAGCGCGACCCACTCGTGGGGCGCATCGTGGGCGCGTATCGAATCCTGGTGCGCCTGAACGACCTGGGTGGGCTGGCCGGCTACCTCGCGGAGCACGTCCACCTCGAGCGCAGGGTGCTGCTCAAGCTGATCCCCCCTGCCCGGGACGGGGGGGCGGGCGCGCTGCCGCGGCTGGTCGACCAGGCGCGCGATCTGTCGGCGCTCCGTCACGAGGGCGTGCTGCCGCTGGTCGAGATCGCCGAGTGCGGGGACGGGTTCGTCTTCGTGGTTCTGGAATTGTCGGGCGCGGTGCCCCTGCAGTCGGCGGTCACGGCGCGGGGACCGCTGCCCTGGCCGGAGGTGCGCGCGCTCGGGCGGCAGGTGACGGGAGCCCTTCGCGCGGCGGAGGCCGCGTCGCTGGCCGGCGCCGAGATCGGCCCTGCGCAGGTCTACGTCTCGATGGCGCCGGGGCGTGAGCCACTGGCGCGGATCGATCTGGTGACGCCCGAGTCGCTGGGTCTTCGCGCGTCCGCGAATCCGCCGTCGCAGGTTCACGCGGTGGGGCGCCTGCTCTATTTCATGTTGACTGGTCACGAGCTCGTCAACCCCGGCGGCGAGGCCGAGCCCACGGCCGATTTGACGCTGAGCTGGCCTGAGCTGGACATCCCGGCGAACGCGGACGCGCTGGTCGCGCGCGCCATCGATCCAGCTCCGGACCAGCGCTGGCCCGACCTCGCCGTGCTCTATCACGAGCTTGGCGGTCGCGACGATCCGGCAGGGGGGCCCACACCGCTGCCGCGGCCCGAGGCGCCCTCGCGCACGCAGCTCGCCGAGCTGGACTTCGACGAGGAGGACGCGTCGTTCGGCCGTCGGGTCTTCGTTCGCCCCTCGCGCCGCGCGATGCTCTCCGGCGCCATCGCGGTCGGGGCCGCGGCCGTGCTGGCATGCGTGGTCCTCGTCAGCCGGTGTCAGCGGACGCCCGCGACCGATGTCGCGGCGCGGCCCGCTGCACCGCCGCCGTCGCCGCTGCCGCCGCCCCTGGCTCCTGCCCCCACGCCTGTCGTGCCGCCACCTGCGGCGAGTGGTCCGAGCACGCCAGCCCCGGCAGCGTCGCCCTTATCCGCGGCGATCGCGCCGGGATCGGCCGCGGTCGGAGCCCCGGACGCTGCGCCGCCGGCGGGCTCTGACACGGGGTCGAAGACACTGGCGGTGGCCGAGCCGAGGGAGGAGGGCCCGGCGAAACGCGAGGCGGGGAGTGAGGAGTTGGCGCTCGGTGAGGCGCCGCCGCCGTGCGCGATTTCGCTCGGTTCGGTTCCCTGGTCGGACGTCTGGGTGGACGGCCGCCGCGCCGGCTTGACGCCCTTGACGAACTTCACCGTGGCGTGTGGCACCCACGAGATCTTGTTCACCAGCGTCGAGCGGGGACTCGCCCGGCGCATCAGCCTCAGCGTGCGGCCCGGTGAGACCGCAAGGCGAATCGTCGAGCTGGCGGCGGCGCCCACAGCCACCGAGGGAGCCGGGGGCGTCGGTCCCGGCAGCGCGCCGGAGCCCGGCGGGTGCCGGTTGTCGCTCGGCTCACGCCCCTGGTCCGAGGTCTGGATCGACGGCCGGCGAGCGGGGGTCACACCGCTCGCCGATCTCGCGCTCGCCTGCGGGCGACACGACGTCCGCTTCCTCAGTCGGGCGGCCAACGTGGAGAGGCGGGAGGCCATCACCCTTCAAGAGGGGCAGCCGCTCAAGAAGGTCGTCACGCTCGTCGAGGGCGACTGAAGGCGGGCGCGAAAAAACCCTCCGCCTCGGCCGGTCGAAGAGAATTCCGAGCCCCTACCTTCGTAAGGGGGGAGCCGCTGAATTGTCCGCATCGGGCTTCCCGACTCGCGGGCGTGCACATCCATCGGCCAGAGGCGGCCCCCTGATGCGTTCTTGTAGGGAAAAGAATCTCTCTTCGTATCGAACCGCGCAGAAGGTTCTCGATCACAATGACGAGCGGACTCGGCTCAGTCAAGGCAAAACGAGGACCCCTGACCAGCGTCAGCTCTTGTGTTCGAAGCTGGCGATCGGCGTGGGGCCGGCCGGCGGCCCCGCGGGCAGCACGGCCGCGTCGGGCTCGGCCTGTGGGGTGGACGTGACCTTCTCGCGCCAGAACGCTCCCACGCCCCCTTGAACCGCGATCGAGCGCGCGCCCCGCGCCAACAGCTCCTCGCGATCCAGGATCGCGTCACCCCGCCTGTAGACCGGCTTCGCATGCTCGAGGGTATCCATGCGAATCGCGTCGCACGGGCAAGCCTCGGCGCACAGGCCGCAGACCACGCAACGGAGCTCGTCAATCTCGAAGATCTTGGGGCGCTTCTCGATGCTGCCGTCCGGCGCTTCCTCGGGAACGATGGTGATGCAATGGGCCGGGCAAACCGTGGGGCACATCATGCAGGCGACGCAGCGGGTCTGCCCGTCATCGCGCAGCATCAGGCGGTGAAGGCCCCGATGCCGCGCCGGGTAGGCCTTCTTCTCTTCGGGATATTCGATCGTCTGAATATCCGTGCTCTTGCGCTGGCCCACCAGGTTGCCGAAGAAGTTCTTCACGAAGTGCCTGAACGTCACCCCCATGCCCTCGGCGATCGCCGGCAGGTACAGTTGCTGGCTCAAGCTCCCTGGACGGGTGACGACTTTGACTCCAACGGCCATCGCGATATCTCCTCCTAGAACACTACCCTACAGCCTGACTCGATCAAAATGGTAAGGGTCCAAGAAAGGTCTTCATCTCTGACGATCGCGCCACCAGTCCATGCACTTAGAGGTCCAGCTTCGCTGGACCGGCGACGACGTAGAGCAACTTCGGGGAGGGCCCGCGGGAGGGGCGAAGCCCCTTCCGCGAGACCGGCGAAGCCGGTCACATCTGCGCCCACAGCACGATGATCGCCGTCGCCAGCACGTTCGCGATGGAGAGCGGCAGCAGGCGCTGCCAGCCTAGCTGCATCAGCTGGTCCGAACGGAAGCGGGGAAGCGACCAGCGGATGAGCAGCTGGAACGCGCAGAACATGAAGACCTTGACGAACCACAGCAAGAACATCACCACCACGAACGCGAGGTTGGGCAGGTGGGCGGCCAGCGTGTTGTCGACAAAGGGACCCCAGTGCCACCCGCCGAAGAACAGGGTGATCATGATGGCGCTCGAGGTCACGATCTCGAGGAACTCGCCCAGGAAGAACATGCCGAAGCGCAGCCCTGAATACTCGACGAAGTAACCGATGATCTCCGGCTCGCCCTCGGGGATGTCGAACGGGGTGCGCTTGGTCTCGGCGATGGTCGCCGTCAGGAACAGCAAGAAACCCACCGGCTGCGCGAACACCCCCCAGCTCGAACGGTAGTTGTCGAAGCTGAGGATGTTGGTCTGAAAGTTGCCGATGGCGCCCGGCTCGAGCGTTCCGTAGACGAGGAACGAGCCGAGCACCGCCATGCCCATGGTGACCTCGTATGACATCATCTGCGAGCTGGCGCGCAGCCCGCCCATCATCGCCCATTTGTTGTGGGAGGCCCACCCGGCGAGCGTCGCCCCATAGACGGAGAGCGATGAGATGGCGAAGTAGAAGAGGAGGCCGATGTCCAGACGCGCGATCTGCAGCGGCACGGGCTGGGCGCAGGAGGCGCCGACCTCGGTGAGCTGTCCCCAGCACAGCGGCGGGCCGAACGGAATGATCGCCGCCACGATCAGGGCCGGGGCCATGGCCATCACGGGCGCCCACATGAACAGGAACTTGTGCGCCAGCGGCGGCACGAAGTCCTCCTTGAACATGAACTTCAAGGCGTCCGCGAGGAAGTGCGTGATGCCCCAGGCCTTGAAGGGCCCGATGTTCGCGCGGTTCGGCCCGAGGCGGTCCTGCATCATCGACGACTGCCGCCGCTCGAGCCAGGTCAGGATCGACGCCAGCGGCATCAGGAATCCCAGCACCATGAACAGGATCTTGGCCATCCCGGCCAGGATCGCGAAGCCCAAATTGCCGTAGGACATCGGGGTCATCCTCGTGAATTGGCGAAGCGAAGCTGAATCGGAAGGGACGTTCGCCCCCAGTCCGCCTCCTTCATGAAAGCCATCTTGTCCTTGGCTTCGAGAAACACCGACCGGGCCGAGGGGGCCGCCGTGCGACCAGAGAACTCCATGGGCATCCCCAATCGGTGCGACAGCAACGAGACGATCTCCCATCCGGGTAGCGCGTCCCCGATCGGAGGAACGGCCGCGCGAATGCGCTGCACGGAGCCCTGGCGGTTCGTGAACGTCCCGTCGACCTCGGCCCACGCGGCGAGCGGCAGCGCCACATGCGCCGCGGCCACCAAGGGCCCGCGCCGCGAGCCAAGCACGATCAGCGACTCCAGCTTCGAGAGGGGCAAGGCGGCCGTACCGCTCTCGCCCAGCACGCCCTCCTCGCCCACGACCAGCAACGCGGACAGCGCGCCGCTCTTCAGGTCGTTCGCGAGGTCCATGAGGCTCTTCAGCCGTCCCCCACCGATGGCGATGGCGCCCGCGGTGTTGGGGTTCTTGTCGGCGCTGACGAGGATGTTGTCGCTCCAGCCCTGATCGAGGCCCGCCACGTAAGCGCGGGTGACGCCCAGGTTCTCGAACGCCAAACGAGAGAGCGCGTACAGGTCTTCGTTCGTCGACTGCGCCGAGAAGACGACCCCGACCCGACCAGTGCCCTGGTCGAGCGCGGCGCGAAGCAGGCGGGCGGCGTCCTCGAGCGCGCGATCCCACTCCACCGGCCCGCCCCCCGAGAGCGGCGCCGCGAGGCGCTGGGAGTAGATGCGCTTGTAGGTGAAACGGCCCTCGTCGCACATCCAGTGCTGGTTGACGTGCGGGTTCTCCCGGGGGACGAGGCGGAAGATCTCCTCGCGCGAGGAGTGGACCTCGATGTTGCAGCCGGTGGCGCACCCAGGACAGACGGAGGGCGTCGCCTGAAGCTCCCAGGCGCGCATGGTGAAACGGAAGTCCTTCGCCGTCAGCGCGCCGACCGGGCAGACATCCACCGTGTTCAGCGAATATGGGTTGTCGAGGCGCTTGCCTGGTGCGGTCGTGAGCACCTCGTGGTCGCCGCGCATCGCCATGGTGAGCTCGGGCTGCTTCGCGACCTCGTCGCACACGCGAATGCAGCGCGTGCAAAGGATGCACCGCTCTTGATCGAGGACGATGTGCTTGCCGATGTCGACGTGCTTGGCCTTGTGGACCTTGATGCCGTCGTTGCGGGCGTACTTGGCGTCCCAGTCGAAGTACTGCTTCTGCAGCGTGCACTCGCCGGCCTTGTCGCAGATGGGGCAGTCGATGGGGTGGTTGAGCAGCGTGAACTCGAGCATCTGCCGGCGGATGTCGAGCACGCGCGGCGACGCGGTCGTGACCTCCATCTTGTCGGCCACGGGCGTGTAGCATGAGGGCACCGGCTTCGGTTGACCCTTGACGTCGACCAGGCATTGGCGGCACACCGCCGGAGACGACAGGCCGGGGTGGTAACAGAAGAACGGCACGTCGGCCCCGGCGGCGTTGCACGCCTCGAGCAAGTTGGTTCCCTTCGGGACCTGCCTGGGCTTGCCGTCGATGGTCACCGTCACCATCTCGGTCCCGGCGGGCAGCTCCGGCGCGGGCGCTGCCGGCGCCGGCACGGGCGCCCCCGTGATCATCACCGGCCCATTCGTCAAAGACTCAGGCATCAATGTCCCTCATATCCTCTTGCCGTTGGAGCGGAGGCGGGCTTCGCCTCCCGTGGGCGCTACCGGTCGCATTCTCCGCCGATCATGTTGATCATCCCGAAGGTCGGCACGATGTCGGCGATGAACAGCCCCGGCAGCACCTTCGGCAGGATCGACACGTTCGCGAAGCAGGGCGGGCGAACCCGGCACTTCCAGGGGCGTCCGGTGCCGTCCGACACGATGTAGAACCCAAGCTCGCCGTTCCCGGCCTCGGTGAACGAGTAGATCTCGCCAGGCGGGACGTGGATGCCGTCCATGATCACCTTGAAGTGGGCGATCATCGCCTCGATCGAGTTGTAGGTCTCGGACTTTGCCGGCAGGCGCAGCCGGGGATCGTTCACCATCACCGGGCCGCCGGGAATCTTCTCGAGCGCCTGCTCGATGATCCGCATCGACTGGCCCATCTCCTCGACGCGACACATGTAGCGGTCGAAGTTGTCGCCGACCGAGCCGACGGGGACGTCGAAGTCGAAGCGATCGTAGAC